>CAZMPN010000001.1:0-199127 GCA_964568395.1 uncultured Helicobacter sp.
GCAGCCTCTTTAGGGTTTGTAGCGCCCATAAGCTCTCTATTTTTTGCTATTGCGTTTTCGCCTTCAAGCACCATAACAACAACCGGTCCGCTTGTCATAAAAGATACCAGGTCTTTAAAAAAACCTCTCTCTTTATGTTCAGCATAGAAACCAGCTGCCACTTCATCAGACAACTTGATTTTTTTCATAGCGGCAACTTTCAGGCCGTTTGATTCAAATCTATCTACTATCTTGCCGATAACATTCTTTGCTACCGCGTCAGGCTTTATAATGGACAAAGTCCTTTGCATATGTAAGTCCTCTAAAAATCTAAAAATAAATCAGGGTTGAAATTATATCAAAAACTATTTTTAAGTTTAATAATTAATAAAAAAGGAGGGTTTGTTAAAGAAGAGGGCATATGCCCTCTTATATTTTAAAAAGTAGAAATTAGTCTATTACGTTAGAGCCGGCAGGTTTGCCTTTTTTGTTGCCCTCATCCCATACTATGCAGCCTTCCGTAGGACATGCGGCAGCACACGCAGGAACATCATGATATCCGTCACACTCTACGCATTTATCAGGGTATACATAATATATTGACTCACCAGTCGGGTTATCGTCTTCGTCAACTATCGCCTCAACAGGGCACTCATCTATACATGCGCCGCAAGATATACAAGTATCAAGAATTTTTACTGCCATTTTAATCTCCTATTCTAAAGGGTTTTGACCGCCTAGTCAGGCTTAAGCCAAAAGCGGATAACTATATCGAACTAAAAATAAAACAAAAATAAAAAGCTATTTTTATAGGCCAAGGAACGCTTTTATTGCGTCAACTTTGTCCGTTTTTTCCCATGTAAATTCCGGAAGCTCTCTCCCGAAATGGCCGTAAGCGGCAGTTTTTTTATAGATTGGCCTATGCAGATCGAGCGACTCCATAATCCCTTTAGGGGTAAGCTTGAACACACTCCTAACACACTCTTCCAGTCTGCTTTCATCTACTTTTGCGGTTCCATGCGTCTCAACCATCAAAGATACGGGCTCCACTACGCCTATCGCATACGCAAGCTGAACGGTCGCTTTATCGCATGCGCCCGACGCAACAAGGTTTTTGGCAACATATCTAGCCATGTATGCCGCGCTCCTGTCGACTTTGGTCGGATCTTTGCCGCTGAATGCGCCGCCGCCGTGCGGACAAGCGCCGCCGTAAGTATCTACGATTATTTTTCTACCGGTAAGGCCGGCATCCCCTTGTGGGCCGCCGATGACAAATTTGCCTGTCGGATTTATATAATATTTTATGTTCGCATCCCTAAGCTCGGCCGGTATAACTTTCTCGATAACCTCTTTTATAACGTCTTGTTTTATCTGCTCCTGGCTTATATCTTCGTGATGTTGCGTAGATACAACCACGGCCTCTACTTTTGTCGGGATGCCGTCTATGTATCTGACAGATACCTGAGACTTGGCGTCAGGTCTAAGATATGGGATGGTGCCGTTTTTTCTGCACTCCGCAAGTCTTTCCGTCAATCTGTGCGAAAGATATATAGGCAGAGGCATCAGAGTCGGGGTCTCGCGGCACGCATACCCAAACATAAGCCCCTGATCGCCGGCGCCTATTTCACCGTCGGCCCTGTCAACGCCTTGGTTTATATCGCTTGATTGTTTACCGAGACCGTCCAGGACAGCCGCGCTCTTATAGTCAAAACCAAAGTCCGCGTCCGTATAACCAATCTCCCTTACTGTTTCCCTTACGATATCTTGAATAGGAAGCCTCATGTCGCTCTCTATCTTCATCTCGCCGGCAACGACGCAAAAACCGTTTGATACCAATGTTTCGCAAGCCACCCTTGCAAGCGAGGGATTTTTAGAGTGCGCAAGGATATAGTCCAACACGGCGTCGCTAATTTGGTCGGCCATTTTGTCCGGATGCCCCTCCGAAACAGATTCAGACGTAAATAGAAAGTTTTTTGACATTCAAAAGCCTTTATAGAAATTCAATATTTTTTTTGATTTTACTATGTAAACTATTAACAATAGGGGATTTAGATAAATAATTAATTTTATTTTAATTTCCTAAATAGTAAAATTTCCTAAAATTAAACAAAAAGGAGTTTCTTTTATGTGCACACTGGTTACAAAAAAAGCACCGGACTTTACTGCAAATGCCGTACTTGGCGACAATACAATCGTTGATAATTTCAACCTTTACCAAAATATAGGCGACAAAGGAGCCGTGATATTTTTCTACCCGCTAGACTTTACGTTTGTTTGCCCGTCGGAGCTTATCGCTTTCGACCACAGACTAAAAGAGTTTAAAGATAGAGGGATAAACGTTATAGGCGTATCGGTAGATTCGCATTTTACGCACCTTGCATGGAAAAACACTCCAGTAGAGAAAGGCGGGATCGGCAAAGTAGGGTATCCGCTTGTAGCAGACCTTGATAAGTCTATAGCGCAAAATTTCGGCGTGCTTCTTGATGCCGGTATAGCGCTAAGAGGCTCATTCCTTCTCGACAAAGACGGAACGGTAAGACATGCGGTAATTAACGACCTTCCGCTTGGAAGAAATATCGACGAGATGATAAGGGTTGTTGATGCGATGCTATTTACAAACGAATACGGCGAAGTTTGTCCTGCGGGATGGAACAAAGGCGATAAAGGCATGAAAGCAAACCCTGAAGGTGTTGCAGAGTATCTAGCCGGCAACGCCGACAAACTATAATAGAAGCTGCCGCCCTTTCTTGGGCGGGATAGCCTAATTTTCTAAACTGCTTTTTATATTTTTTTGAATTCTGTTTTTTACCTTCAATGCCAGCTGTTCCGGCAAAATTCCCAGATTGGCTTCCACATCCAAAGTTTTTCCATGCGTTATGAAAGAGTCCTCATACTCGAAGCTTTCAATTCTAACATCGGCTATCCCCTCTTCTTGCAAGAAAAGAGCCAATATCTCGCCGACTCCGCCCATTTTAGAAGAGTCGCTAAAGATAAACCATTTTTTATATCTTTTTGCGCACTCTTTTAGGCTATCCTTGTCAAGCGGTTTTAAAAACCTCAGATCCAAAAGTCCGGCCTGCACGCCATCTTTTTTCAAAAAACCTGACGTTTTATAGGCTCTTCCGACTCCGTTGCCATACCCCACAAACAACACTTCACAGTTGCCGCTTTCGAGCAGCTGCGCTTTTTTATTCTCAAAACCGTTGCATCCAAAATCGGCGTCCAGCAGGAACATACCTCTTGGATATCTTAATGCGCAAGGTCTGTCAAGCCTGTGCGCATAATCCATCGCATTTCTTAATGTTTTTTCGTCTCTCGGGGCAAAAAGCTCCATATTCGGTATGCTTCTGAGATATGATATATCGAAAGCCCCTTGATGCGTCTCGCCGTCTTCTCCGACAATCCCCGCCCTGTCTATAGCAAAAACCACCGGCAAGTTTTGAAGGGCGACATCATGCACGATTTGGTCATAGGCTCTTTGCAAAAATGTCGAATATATCGCCACAAACGGCTTAAACCCCTCTTTCGCCATAGCCGCCATAGACGTAACCGCATGCTGCTCGCATATCGCCACATCCCAAAACCTGTCAGGATAACGCTCCAGCAAACTGTCAAGCCCCGTTCCACTAGGCATCGCCGCAGTTACGCCTACTATTTTATCGTCGGCCGCAGCAAGCTCGGACAGCTTTTCGCTAAATATCGCCGTAGCGCTTCTCGCTTTTGATTTAGATAGTTCACCCTTATCCTTGTCAAACGGTCCAACCCCGTGCCAATGTTCATGCTTGCCTTCGGCTGGCGCATATCCCTTACCCTTTGTTGTTTGCACGTGGACTATTACCGGTTTTTTCATGGATTTTGCTATCGTAAATAGCTCTATCAAGTCTTTTAGGTCGTGTCCGTCTGCCGGCCCTATATAGTCAAGCCCGAGCTCTTCAAACAGTATACCCGGGGTTATAAGCTTAAACCCTCGCTCAAAGCGCCTCATTACATAATCGACGGATGACGGCAAAGACTCCAAAACACCCTCTACTTTTCTCTTAAACCCCTGATATGTTTTTGATGAGAGCGCCTTACTGAGATATTCGCTTATGGCGCCGATCGGCTTTGCTATGCTCATCTCGTTGTCGTTTAGTATTATTACCATCGGATATTTATGGTGCCCAAGCTCGTTTAGCGCCTCATACACCATTCCGGCGGTCATGGAGCCGTCTCCGATAAGCACGACCGGAACCCTATCTTCGCCTTTTAGGGATATCGCTTTTGCCGCGCCCACCGCCGCCGATATAGAAGTAGAGCTATGACCGGCTACGAAATAATCAAACTTAGACTCGCTCGGCTTTGTAAACCCGCACACGCCGCCAAACTGCCTAAGGGTAGAAAATTCGTCCCATCTGCCGGTTAGCAGCTTATGCGCATAAGCTTGATGGCTAACGTCGAATATAAAAGGGTCTTTCGAAACGTCGAACACATAATGCATGGCCGTTATGATCTCTACTGCGCCCAACGAACTAGTCAGGTGCCCGCCGTTGAGACTCACGACCTCCAAAATCCTCTCTCTGATTTTTTCGGTAAGCTCCTGCAGCCCGGCAATATCCATATTTTTTATATCAACTATTGTCGCCAAGCAAATCCTCTTTGACTTTTAGAAATCTGGAGTTTATGTTGCCGTCCAAATTGCCTATGTCGCTAAGAACGACAACGCCTCCTCTGGCAATAGCGTCATCTTCTTCCACGACTATTTTCGTTTCGCCCTCCAATGCGCGCTTTAAATATTCAGCGTCCAGCTTGTTTACTTTAACTTTTATTTTTGAGGCGTCCTTTAGCTTTCCGAGAAGCTCTTTTGCCAAAGAGAGGGCAACTTTCGAGGAGTTTTCGCCAACCTCTTTTTTTATGACCTGCTCCGCAATCGAAACCGCTGTTTTTGCCAGCTCCGATTCAATCTCTGAAAGCTTGCTCGCAAAATTACCGCTAACCTCTTCAAGTTTTTTTACAGACGAAAGGAGCATTCTGTCGTTATCTTCGCATTTTGCCTTATATGAAGCGTCCAGCTCGCTTGTGGCTGCGCCGAATCCGTCGTCGTACGCTCTTTTTTTCTCCTCTTCGAGTCTTGCGCTAAAATCTGCCTGTTGCCTCTCCATCTGCATTTCCATCTTTATGAGGCTAGATGAGAGCTCGTCTATTTTCTTAAGAAGAGTCTCTACGTGTACCGAGCTTATAGACTCTTGCGCCGCCGGCTGTTCGTCGCACTGCTGGATTATCTGCGGCGTGTACGGCGCAGGCTGTTTTTGTTTTTGCGCCATAGGCTGCTCAAGGATCGCCTCGTCGCCCTCGAACGCTTTATATTGATACTTATTGATCGAATATTTGCTTGAGGTTTTGCCTTGAATTACCTTTTCGGTCAAATCACACCACCGTCTCTTCGGCTTCGCCTAGCTGGATTACGCCTTGCTCTACAAGTTTTTGCACGGTCTCGACAACTCTTCTTTGCGAGCCTTCCACCTCTTTTAGCTTTACGGCCCCAAGGAACTGCAACTCTTCCAGCAACGCTTCCGCGGCTTTTTTAGACATATTTGTCATAACCTTCTCCTTCATCTCTTCGGATGCGGTTTTAAGAGCAAGCACGAGATCTTTTTTGTCGACGGCCTTGAGAATTTCTTGGATAGCTTTGGAATCGAGCTTTGATATATCCTCAAACGTAAACATCATGTCTTTGATGGCGTTCGCAAGCGCCTCGTCCGCTTGTTCGATATACGAGATAGTGGCTTTCGCATTCTTTTGGGATAGCCTGTTGAATATATCCGCAACCGCTCTCGGCCCGCCCACTTCGACTTTGTAGGACGTAAGGCTCTCCAGCTTGTTTTCCAAGATAGTGGAAACCCTCTTGATGATGGTCGGGGATATATCGCCTAGATTTGCCATTCTCATCGCAACCTCGGCCCTAAGGTCGTCCGGAAAGCGGCTAAGCGTCTCGGCGGCTCCCGTAGCATCCATATGGGCCAAAATAAGAGCGACCGTCTGCGGGTGCTCGTTTACGATAAAGTCCGCAAGCTGCTGAGGTTTGATTTTGGACAGGAACGCAAAGTTTTGGCCGGTCTGCATGCTTTTTGCAAGTTTGTCGAGGACTTTTTTGGCCTCTTCCGGTCCAAGCGCCTTAAATAGTATCTCTTTGGCGTACTCCATACCGCCGGAAGAGATATACTGATTTGACTGCATGATGGCGTGGAACTCTTCGAGTATCGCCGTGGCGACCTGCTTATCTACCGTCGAACTTCTGGCTATGTATTTGGATATTTGAGTGATAGAGTCTATGCTCATATGCGAAAAGAGCTGCGCCGTTACGTCCTCGCCCAGAAGATTTAGGAATATGGCAACCTTTTCAGACATTGAAAGTTCGTCATATTGGCTCTGAAGTTGAGGAGGTAGATTCATCAGATTTCCTTCTTCATGGTAGGTATGCCTGCTTGCGCGGCAGTTTCGTCAACAACCAACGTCTCAAGCAGGTTCGCCAAGTCTTCGGAGTGCTCTTCGGCGGCGCTTTTGATTTTTTCGAGCAACACCTCATATTTAAGGGACTCTTCATTGAGAGAGCCGGATATACCCAGCTGCTGCTCGACCCTTTTTCTCATCTCCGCAAGCTTGCCGTGCGTATCCTCAAGCTCCTCTTCGTCAAAAACGAACTCTTTCGGTTTTTGGGCGGCTTCCTCTATCGGAATCTCCATCATTCTCTGCGCAAACGGGGCTATGACTTTATTATAAAGCACAAACAGTATTGCGGCGGCGGCGATATATTTCAGTACGTCTACGGCAGGGCCGATTATAAACCCGTACTCTTGCAATGCGGCTTTCACACCGGTAGGCTTACCGGTAAGGCCTGTATTAAATCTAAAGTTGGAGACGCTTATTTCGTCCCCTCTTTTTTGGTCAAAACCGACCGCCTGCTTAACGAGAGCGTTTATTTTTTCTAGCTCGGCATTGTCGAGAGGAGCGTATTTTAGCTCCCCGCCTTTTTGCTCGTCAGGCGTATATTTACCGTCTACGACAACGGCCGCCGTAATTCTTTTTATGGCGGCGTATTCGCCTTTTACGTTCGAAACCGTTTTCGAAATTTCATAATTTGTGGTGCCCGTAGATTTGCTGTATTTTTCAGTCGGATTTCCGCTTTCAATACCTTGCACCGGCCCTATATTGCTAACCGCGCCGGGTACGCCGCCGATTTCCGGCTGTTTAAACCCCTCCCTCTTCTCTTCCGAAGTCTGTTCGCTTCTAACGACGCTATTTGGGTCGAAGCTCTCGGACGTGGTCTCTTTTTTGGAGAAATCAAACTCGACCGTTACTTTTGCCACAACCCTATCGTTGCCGCCGACTACCGGAGCAAGCATATTCGAAATCTTCTCTTCATAGATTTTTTCGAAATCTTTTTTGTATTTCATCTGCTGTTTCGCAGCTTCTCCGGCAACCGTGTCCTCGTCGTCGCTTCCAAGGAGATCGCCGTTTTCGTTCACTATCTTGACGTTTTCCGGAGTCATTTTCGTCACGCCGGCCGCAACAAGATTTTTAACGCCCATGATCTGCTTTGGAGTCAAGACCATATTCGGTTTTAAGGTGATTACGACGGAAGCCGTAGGGAGGGTATCTTTTTCGGCAAAAACCGACTCTTTCGGTTTGGCTATATGGACGACCGCCTTCGATACCGCATTTATACTTTCGATAGTTTTTGAGAGTTCGCCCTCCAAAGCCCTGTTGTATTTTACCTGCTGGTCAAAATCGGTAGCGCCGAACTCCTGTTTGTCGAACAGCTCGAAACCGACCCTGGAATCTTTTGGCAAACCCATAGCCGCAACATCCAGACGAAGCTTGTTGACTTTATCTTCAGGCACCTCTATGACGCCGTCTCTTGGAATCTTATACGGAACTTTTTGCTTATCGAGCTCAGCCACTATAAGGCCCGCATCCTTCGGATTGATGCCCTCGAACATTACCTTGTAACCGTCGTCCGATTTTTTCGGACCCGTATTGAAAATAACCAAAAACGCCACAAGCGCCACTACAGCCACAAGCGTAGATATAATTACCGCTTTTTGCTTCGTATTTAGCTTCTTTAGAAGCTCGCTAAGCTGGGCTATAAGGGCTTGTATGTCCATCTGTTAGCACTGAACCTTTTTAAATTCTTCGAAAAATCTATCGTTTTGGGCGCTGCTGCCTATCGTAATCCTAATGCCGTTTAACGCATAACTCGTCAAATCCCTGACGATTACGCCTTTTCTCAGAAGCGCCTCCGCAATCTCTTTTGAGGATTTATCCTTAAAGAAATAGGTTATGAAGTTTGTATAGCTGTCTATAGTCTCGATTCCGTTTTGCTTCGCGAACTCTTCATATCTCTTCATTTCGTCGAAGTTTTGCTCTACGCTATTTTGGACAAACTCTTCGTCTTTTAGCGCGGCCAAAGCGGCGCAAGCTGACAGGTTAGCCACGTTAAACGGAGGTCTTACCTTGTAAAAAGCTTTTATTACGCTCTCCTCGCCTATTCCGTATCCGACCCTCATGCCTCCAAGCCCGTATGCTTTAGAGAAAGTACCGAGATAAACGGCGTTCGGAAATTTAGATATAAGCTCGCTAGGCTCTATTAGCACATCCTTGTTTTTATATGCGGCATACTCCATATATGCACAATCCACGATAGCCAGCGTATCCTTATCCAGATGCGACAAAATATCGTAAACTTCGGCTCTCGTAATACACTCTCCGAGCGGATTATTCGGCACGCATATAAACACTATAGCAGGCCTCAATTTATCATAAGTTGTTTTAAATTGTTGCACATTGTGTAAAAGCCCGTCGGTTCTTACGATTTCGGCGCCGCACACTTTTGCGTAAATCTCATACATCGCAAAAGTCACTTTATTCATCAGTACTTTGTCGCCCTCTTTCAGTTTTGCCTTTGTAGCAAACTCTAGCACCTGATCGCTTCCGGCGCCCAAAATGATATTTTTTTCGCTTACGTTAAACTTTGACGCAAGCGCGCCTTTTAGCTCGAAATAACTGTCATCCGGATATAGAGACATCTTCTGGGCAAACTCCCTGACAGCTTCTACGACTTTCGGAGATGTCCCGTTTGGGTTTTCGTTGCTGGCGAGCTTTACCACGTCTTTTGGTTCTATGCCAAACTCTCGCACGACAAGCTCTATCGGCTTTCCGGCCTCATAAACTTTTAGATTTTCTAGATTTTCGTTAAATTTCATTCGATACCTTTCACAAAACTTCCGAGCCACTTTATCTTATCTTCAAATCCGGCAAGTGCCTTTTTGACCTTTTCATCCCTAATGTGTCCGTCAAAATCTATATAGAAAATATAGCTGAACCCCTCGTCCTTTGCCGGCCTGGACTCTATTTTTGAGAGATTGATGCCTGACTGCTCGAAGCTAGACAAAAACTTGGCCAGCGCCCCCGGAGTATTATCCAGACGCACCAATACCGAGCTTTTATCGTTTCCGCTAGGGGAATTTTCAAAATCGCTTATTATTACGAATCTCGTTTCGTTGTAGCCGTTGTCTTCTATATGCTCATACATAACCGGCAGATTGTAAAGCTTTGCGGCGATATGCGAACAGATTGCCGCGCTCGTCTCGTCCTCGCTCGCCAGCTGGGCGGCTTTAGCGGTGGAGGCTATAGGAATCAGCTGTACGTTGTCTAGCCCGCTCTCTCTCAAAAATTCGCCGCACTGGCCGAATGCGACGTCTTTTGAATATATCTTTTTTATGTGCGACATATGGGCGGCCCTTGTGGCAAGCGAATGGCTAATCTTCATGGACATCTCCGCCACTATCTTAAGATGGCTGCGGCCGAGCAAGTCTATGGACTCCCCGACGATTCCTTCTATGTTGTTCTCTATCGGTATTACGCCGTATTTCGCTTTTTTGCTCTCTACCGCACGAAATACGGAGGCTATCGTCGACATAGGCAGATATTCCGATATTTGGCCGAATCTGCTCTCCGCGGCCTGATGGGTAAACGTCCCTTCCGGCCCTAGATATGCAACGGTTTCAGGCTTTTCTATATTTCTAGATACCGCGAAAATCTCCAGGAATATAGCTTCTATAGCCTCGGCATTCAGAGCCCCGCCGCTCTCCAAGCTCTGTTTTGATAGTCTGGAGAGTATCTCTTTTTCCCGCTCCGGCCTATAGATGCTTTTATCTTCGCTGGCATGCTTAATCCTGCCTACCTCTTTTACAAGCTCCATTCTGGCGTTTAGAAGCGATAGCAGTTTGTCGTCTATCTCGTCTATCTTGCCTCTTATCTCTTTTAGGTCGGCCACTACTATATCCTTATATCAGCTATGCTGGAATAAACCGCATCCGGCTGCTCGTCGTCTTTTAAGAAAGGAAGTATCTGTTCTTTTTTATCATACTTGCCGCTGAGCACCAAGACCGTTTTCATATCCATCTTCTTCGCTCCGATAAGATCGCCTATCGCATCGTCGCTAATTACGGTAACCGTGCTTTTATCTTTTGAGCCGAGCATCGAGAGGGCCTTTTTGTAAAAGTCGCAGCTAGGCTTGCCGACCGTCTTCGCCTTCACCCCGGTAGCAAACTCCAAAGCCTTCGCGATAGCGCCGAGTCCCGGATATTTCCTGCCGTTTTTAGCGTATACGGCGGTCGCATGCATCGCTATTAGCTTGGCTCCGCCCTGTATGATTTCGACGGCCGTAGCCATGTCGTCGTAACTTAGGTTTTCCTTTAGTGATATTACCAAAAAATCGGGTTTTTCGCTAAAAACATACCCTTGGTTTTTTAGAGCCTCCACGAAATTGTCGCTGCCTATCGCCGCTATCGTTTTGTTGCCGACGTAGCTTTTTAGGCACATAAGCGGGTCGATATAAGCCTCGTCGCTAAAAGAAAAACCGAGCCCCCTTAGATAGCCTTTGAACTCTTCGGAGGGGAGCTTGGTGTTATTCGTTATCAAAACATACGGGATTTCTTTGCTGTTTAACGAATCTATGAACTCTATCGCCCCTTTGATCGGCTCTCTTTTTTTATCGTCAATCAGCGTTCCTTGAATATCAACCAGATACAACTTCTAACTACTTCCTTACCTCAAAAAATCTTTTTCCAGAGCAATTAGATTTTCAAAGCTCTCTCTTTGCCTAATCACCCTGTCTTCACCGCCTTCAACCGCCACTTCCGCGGCTCTCGGCCTTGTGTTGTAGTTGGAGCTCATAGAAAAACCGTACGAGCCGGCGCTCTTGATTACGACCAAATCGCCGTGCGCCGTTTCTGCAAGCTCTTCGTCCTTCGCAAAAAAGTCGCCGCTCTCGCATACCGGACCCACTATGTCCGCCTTGGATTTGACGCTCTCTTTTCCGACGACCTCTACGCCGTGGAACGCTTCATAGAGCGTAGGCCTTATAAGATCGTTCATAGCGCCGTCCACGATTACGAATCTTTTGGCCTTGCTCGTTTTTTCGTATAGCACTTTTGTCAGGAAATATCCGCCGTTCGCGGTCATAAACCTGCCCGGCTCGCATACGATGGTAACATCGGTGCCGCTAAGGGTGGAGAGTATCGCCTGCGCATAATCATAAGGCGCGATGGTCTCTTCGTTATCGTATACCACGCCTAGACCGCCGCCGACATCGAAAAATTTTATATCTATTTTAAGGGCCAAAAGCGCCTTTAAAAGCTCGGAAACTTTTTGCGCCGCTTCATATATAGGCTCAAGCTCGGTTAGCTGGCTACCGATATGGAAATGGATGCCTACTGGCTCCAAATGGGCGCTTTTGCCGGCGTACGCATACATCTTTTTGGCTATCTCTATATCTACGCCGAACTTGTTTTCTGTAAGTCCCGTAGAGATGTAAGGATGTGTCCTAGGGTCGATGTCAGGGTTTACGCGCACGCTAATCCTGGCTTTCTTGCCCATCTTTCTAGCTATCTCTTCGACACGCAGCATCTCCGCTTCGCTCTCAAGATTCAAAAAGAGGATATCCTCTTTTAGCGCCTCTTCTATCTCGTCGTCTCTTTTGCCGACACCCGAGAAAATAATCTTATATTTAGGAACGCCCGCCATAAGCGCGCGCTTTACTTCGCCTATGGATACGCAGTCCGCTCCCGCGCCTAGATCCGCAAACAGTTTGATTACGCTTAGGTTGGAGTTCGCTTTTACCGCATAGCAGATAAGCGACTTTCTGCCGGAAAACGCCTCTTTTAGCTCTTCGTATCTGGATTTGAAATGGTCAAAATCGTATACGTATAGCGGAGTGCCGTACTTTGCGGCGAGTGATGAAAAATCCATAAAAATCCCCATTTTCCTTAAAAAAATTACGAAATTATTGCGAAAAAGCGTTTAAACGCTTAGAACTTCGGCTCTTCCATGGAGCCTTGCTTGTTTCTTTTTAGCATGTCGTAAATTTTTAGAAGAGAGATAAACAGAGCCGTAACGGCAGGCCCCAAAATAATCCCCCAAAACCCGTACGTCGAGATACCGGCGAGAATCGCGAAAAATATCAGAAGCGAGTTGATTTTTGTTTGCGTCCGCACTAGATATTTGCTGATAAAGTCGATAATCACCGGCTTTACGAAAGTATCCGCGACAAGCGATATAACGACGACCGTATAGAGCGCCACTATGACGGCGTTTGCCGTATTGCCGAGAGAAAACTCGTAGACCGCAACCGGAACCCACATAATCGCGCCGCCGATCACCGGAACGAGAGAGGCGAAGCTGTACGCGATCCCCATAAAAAACGGATCATACCCCAGATACCAAGCCACAAGCGAGAATAGCACACCCTGAAATATGGCGTTAAAAAGAGTCGAGTAAAGCACGACGCTCATCGTCTGGCCCATCTCGTCGAATATCATCTGGCTGTCTTCGCCTTTTAGCGGCAACACTCTTTTGAAAAATAGGAGTATCTGCTTGCCGTAGAGGTTTGCAAAGAAATAAAACACAAGGATAAGAACCATGTTGGAAAAAAACCTGAGGCTTCCCTGTCCGACTCTCTCCAACATCTCAAAACCGCGGGCTATATAATCCTCGTATTTTACGTTGTGTAGATAGCCGACAATCATCTCTTTGTATGAAGCCGGGATAATCTCCAAAGACTGGACGTTTAACACAAACAGGTTTTTTACGCGTTCAAAAAACGCCAAATCCACGTTTTGCAAAATCTCCGCAATCTTGAAAACGAAGTAGACCATAGGAATAAGCACCAAAGCGGCCAGCAAAATCGTCAAAAACAAAGAGGCCAAAAACGAGCTGTGCAATCTAAGGGTCAATCTATAATTCGTAGCCGAAGTCGCAATCGAGAGCAGCCCGGCTATGACTATATCAAGCAAGAAGGAGTGATATAGTACGCCTATCCAGTAGATCGCAACAACAAAAACGATATGCAAAAAATTAATCGGGCTTATCATCGTCTAGTCCAAGTCAAAAATATTTTGGGTCTGAATCCTCGGCAGCCCGAGCGCGTCAAACGTCTTAAATGTCGCCATCCTGCCTCTTGCCGTCCTCTCTAAGAAGCCGTTCGCAAGAAGATAGGGCTCGTATACGTCCTCTATCGTATCGCTATCCTCGCTAAGAGCCGCCGATAGCGTATTTAGGCCAAGAGGTTTACCGCCCGACTGAGCCAACAAAGAGAGAAGTTTTAAATCCATCTCGTCAAAACCGTATTCGTTTATTCCAAGCTCGTTAAGAGCCTCTTTTGCGGTCGCAAAAACTATTCTTTCTTCGTTTTTGTAATCCGAAAAATCCCGCACCCTTTTAAGCAGCCTTAGCGCAATCCTAGGCGTTCCGCGCGAGCGCGAAGCTATCTCATTTGCAGCTTTGTCGTCGCACTCTTTACCAAGCTTCATTCCGGCGTTTTGTACTATTTTAGAAAGCTCGGCATGGTCATAAAACTGCATACGAAAGTGCATTCCAAACCTATCACGAAGGGGGGAACTAAGCATTCCGGCCCTCGTGGTGGCTCCTATCAGGGTAAACCTTGGTATATCTATTTTTACCGTCTGAGCCGCAGGACCGCTGCCTATTACTATATCGAGGCGAAAATCCTCCATCGCCGAATAGAGCACCTCCTCGATGGCGCTTGAGAGTCTATGTATCTCATCGATAAATAAAACGTCGCCCTCGCTTAGATTGGTTAGTATCGCGGCAAGATCCCCGCTCTTTTCTATCATCGGCCCGGCCGTAACCTTCAAGTTTGCGCCCATACGGGAGCTTATGAGCGAAGACATCGTCGTCTTGCCAAGCCCCGGGGGGCCGAAAAAGAGTATATGGTCAAGCGGCTCGGAGCGTTTCTTTGCGGCTTCTATCGAGATATTTAGGACTTTTTTTATTTTTTCCTGTCCGATGTACTCGTCCCATGCCGAAGGCCTGAGGCTTTTTTCAATCTCGTTTTCGAATTCGAATTTTTCTACTTCTACGATTCGCTGCACTTAGTAGCTCTCTTTTTGGCTTGGGAAATCCCCCGATGACACGTCGTTTTTAAAGCGCAAAAACGCTTCTTTCGCCAAAAGTGCCCCGTCCATATATTTTCGAACGAACTTTGGCGTAAACTCTTCGAAAAAACCAAGCATGTCGGACCAGACAAGCACCTGCGCGTCGCAATTTACGCCCGACCCTATCCCTATCGTGGGAATTTTCAGCGCCCCGGTTATCTCTTTTGCCGCATCCGCCTTTACGCCCTCGAGCACAACAGCCAAGGCTCCGGCCTCTTCAACAGCCTTTGCGTCGGCAAGAAGTTTTCTTATCTCGTCGTCGTTCTTGCCTTTTATTTTGTAGCCGCCCTCTATTCTGACGGATTGCGGCGTGAGTCCTATATGTCCGACTACGGCGACCTTATTCTTAGTCAGATGCTCGATAATTTCGGCTTTTTCCTCTCCGCCTTCTAGCTTTACGGCAAACGCCTTGGTCTCTCTATATACTCTAACGGCGTTTTTGAGGGCAGTCTCTGTGTCCATCTCGCTTCCAAAAGGCATATCAAATATTATCTTGGCATCAGGCGCGCCTCTGCCGACCGCCTTTGTATGGTATATCATCTCGTCCATGCCAATGGAGAGCGTATCGGAGTGGCCGCCAAAACTCATAGCCAGAGAGTCTCCGACCAGTATCATATCGGCGTACGGCGCTATAAGTCTGGCGAACAGCGCGTCGTAAGCCGTAATGACTGTGGATTTTTTGCCTTTTTCTAGTGACAAGGTATTTCCTTAAACTTTAGCATTTATCGTTAATTTTACCCTAAGAAACAAAAAACTTTTTTTGATAAAATGAAAACAAAAAAGGCTATTTTCCATGTTCGTAAAAGATATAAACTTTTCACTGTGGCTTGATTTTATCGAAAGAGACTACATTAAAAACGAGTTTAGAAAACTGATAAAAAACGGCGAGGTAAACGGCGCGACAAGCAACCCCGCGATTTTTAAAAACGCCATACTTACAAGTCCGGCTTACAAATCAAGACTCTCCGAACTAGGCGGCAAAAGCGCGAAAGAGAAGTATGAAGCTCTGGCAAAAGAGGACATAAAAGAGGCGGCGATAGCACTAAGGCCGCTATACGACAACGGCGACGACGGCTTTGTAAGCATCGAGATAGACCCATTCCTATCGTCTTCGGTAGAAGATAGCGTAGCCGAAGGCGTCAGACTGTTTGAAGAGATAAACGAACCGAACGTGATGATAAAAGTCCCGGCTACGAAAGAGGGGTATAAAATCATAGAGGAGCTCGCAAAAAGAGAGATAAACGTCAATGCGACGCTAATATTCGGACTTGAACAAACGAAGGGCGTAATGGACGCTATCAAAGCAAGCGGAGCGAAAAAAGCGAAATTCGTAATCTCCGTATTCGTAAGCCGATTCGATAGACTGCTAAACCCCTCTCTCCCGGCAGAAATTCAAAACAGAGTGGGCGTCATGGGCGCAGCGGCACACTACAATCTAGTAGAGAGCTATGGCCTGCCGAACGTAAAAACGCTGTTTGCCAGCACGGGCGTAAAAGGAAACGATTTGGCGCCGCACTACTACGTAGACGAACTAATAGCTCCAAACTCGGTCAATACGGCTCCGCTAGATACGGTAGCGGCGGCGATGGCAAACTCCGCAAAAACACCAAAGCTGCCTATTTCTCAGGGTGAAATAGATGACTTTTTCGCAAAACTGGAACAACACGTAGATTTCAAAAAAACGTGCGACGAGCTTTTGGCGGACGGCTTAAAACAGTTTGAAGCCGCATTCAAAGAGATACTTGACGAACTAGCGTAGGAGAATTACCGATGGAACAGCCGCGAAGCTCCCAATTCGACGACAAGCAAATACCGATATTAAAGTCGTATCTAAACAAGCTGGTTGAGCTTGGCGGCAGCGATTTGCACCTAAAGGCGCTCGGCTGCCCGCATGCAAGAATACAAGGCGAGATAACACCGATATCCGAAGACATACTCGGCAGAGACGACATGATGACGCTTGCCAAGGAGATGCTAAGGGGCAGGTTTACAGAATTCGTACAGCAAAAAGAGATAGACCTCACCTTTCGCCTTAGCGACGAATACCGCTTCAGGGTAAATATGTTTTTCCAAAAAGACGGCGTCGGTATGGTATTTAGAACCATTCCTGTAAAAATACTGACCGTCGACGACCTAAAAATGCCCCAGAGCATCAAAGGCTTCAAAGACGCGGAAAGGGGACTGATACTCGTCACGGGTGTTACCGGAAGCGGTAAATCCACGACTCTGGCGGCGATAATAGATCTCATCAATTCAAACAGAAAAAAACATATCATTACGATAGAAGATCCGATAGAGTTTATACACAAAGACAAACTCTCCGTTATAAACCAAAGAAGTATCGGCGAGGATACGCTCTCATTCTCAAACGCACTTAGAAGCGCTCTTCGCGAAGACCCCGACGTAATACTGGTCGGTGAAATGAGAGACCTTGAGACCGTGGAGATAGCGCTCCATGCGGCTGAAACAGGCCATCTGGTGCTCTCTACGCTTCACACCGCAGATACGAAAGAGACGATAAACAGGATAGTCGGCATGTTTCCGACCAACGAGCAAAACCGCATCAGAGGGGCGCTATCTAGCGTACTGCACGGGGTGCTCTCTCAAAGGCTCGTGCGAACAAAAGAGGGCAAAAGAAGGGCGGCCGTAGAGATACTGCTAAAGACCCCTAGAATCGCCGACATGATAAGAGAAAATCGCGACGGGGAGATAAAAGACGCCATAGCGGACGGTAAAGAGATATATGGTACGCAGACGTTCGACCAGGCGCTTTTGGATCTCTACTACGACGGGGCAATATCCGAGGACGAAGCGGTGCGCAACGCCACAAGCCCGGACAATCTAAAACTTGTTATCCACGGGGTAACAGGCGTCGGAGAGAAGGCAAGAGGCAATAAGCTGGACAGCGAAAAAGAAGAAACACAGATAAAGCTAAAAATTTAAGCCATTTTTTATTATAATTTCGTCCCAAAAAATTTTTAAGGAAAACACAATGTTGGAAGGTATACTTAGAGAGAGTATCGACAAGCAAACAGTAAAAAGCTTGAGACGAGATGGTTATCTAATCGCTAATATCTATGGTAAAGGCGCTGAAAATATCCATTGTGCATTCAAAAAAAATGAGTTCGTAAAATTCATAAAAAATAAACCGTCTTTGAAATTCAAAGTAAAAGTTGGCGGCAAAGAGCACGAAGTAGTAATTCAAGACTACCAAAAAGATCCAGTAACTAGCGATCTTCTTCACGTAGACCTTAGAATCCTAAACTACGGAGAAGCTTCAATATTCCTGGTACCTGTAAAAACAACTGGAACTCCTGTGGGTCTTAAAAATAAAGGCGTTCTTATTATGAGCAAAAGAAGAGTAAAGGTTAAATGCAAACCTGAAAATCTTCCAAACGCGATTACTATAGACGTATCTGGCCTAGACGTTGGCGATACGGTACTTGTTAGACAAATCGAGCCGCTTGAAGGCGTTGTCATAAGACACCCTGGTTCAGATGCCGTAGTCGGCGTTATGAAGGCTAAATAATAAGCCTTGTGGCTAATAGTCGGACTGGGAAATCCCGGAAATAAATATCTCCACAATCGCCATAATGCCGGCTTTATGGCGATTGACAAACTGCTAAGCAAACGACAGGCGACAAATCTGTCGAAAAAAGAGTTCAAAGGCGAGCTGTATCGCTCCGGACAGATATACTTTCTGAAGCCTGCTACTTTTATGAACCTCTCAGGAGAGAGCGTAGAAGCCGTTAAAAACTACTTTAAAATAGAAAATGTCATAGTAATCCACGACGAAATAGAACTGCCCATAGGCGCCTTGCGTTTCAAAAAAGGCGGCGGACACGCGGGGCATAACGGGCTTCGTTCGATCGACAAGCATATAGGCGCCGATTATTATAGGGCTAGAGTCGGAATAGGGAAACCTGAGCACAAGGGACAGGTTGCCGATTATTGTCTAAGCGACTTTGCCAAAAGCGAAAAAGAGGCGATAGAAGAAATTTTGGAGCTTACGGCGGATGCCGTACTGGAGCTTACAAAAGGGGATTTGGCGGCCGTCTCTAGCAAATTTACCAGAAATCCAAAACCGGAAAAAGAGCAGTGAGCCTAGCAAAGATATATTTAGCGAAACTGTATGCGAAAAACTTTTTCATAACGCTTATTGGCCTAGAGCTGTTCTTTTTGCTCATCGACTATCTGCAAAACCAAAAAAACATACCGTCTTCCGCAAACCTAACCGTACTCTATTTTTATTTCCAATCGTTTGCGGCCCTCAGGATAACCCTGGCGCTCGCCCTAATATTCGGTGCGATATGGAGTTTTATATATCTTGTCAGAAGCAACGAGCTAACCGCACTCGAGAGTTCCGGGATGTCAAAAAAAGAGGCTATAAAGCCGTTTTTTTTGGTCTCCATAACCGCGGCGCTTATCTATATGATGTTAGGCTTTACAAAGGCCGGGTACTATTACGACGACGCCAGGGCGATACTCCAAAACAAGCACGCCTCGGAGAGGGCGCAAGACCTATTTTTCAAGTATAAAAACGAATTCATCTACATAAAAACATTAAATCCGCTGTCAAAAAGCGCGGAAAATATTAAGATAGTAGGCGTAGACGAAAGCACGGTCGTTTATATCGTCGAAGCGAAAGAGGCTATTTTCGAAAACGACAGTTGGACCCTTAAGGATGCCAAGACGCTATTTTTGGACGAGACAAAAGAGCCGTATATTACGACCTCGGAACAAAAAGAGCTAAAAACACTAGAAGGGTTTAAGCCAAAAATTTTGGACAATATCTCGCAAGGCGGAGAGGGTCTAAACATAGTCGACGCAATTAGCGCAATATGGCTTTTAAAAGATCAAAAACTAAGTCTGGAGAAGATAAAGGCTGCCCTTTTTAGCGCCATCTCCCTCCCGCTGTTTGCGCCGTTTTTTATTCTCATACTAGGCTACCATACGCCCGTTGCGTCAAGAGGTTTTATGCAGGCCAAATTCGCCGCATTCTGGATATTCGCCACCCTTATCGGCTGGGGGATACTAACAACGCTATCAAAGCTATCTTTCTACGGCCCGATAGGCTCGTATATGCCGATTTTGGCCATAGCGTCCATCGGCGGCTACGGATACTACCTGTTTAGAAGAATACGATGAGGCTATTTTTCTCAAAACTTCTTTATACTTTTTTGATGCTCCTTCTTATTTCGGTTATCTCTTTTGCCGCCGTCAAGATGGCCCCAAATAGCTTTTTGGCCGCCGGAGAACTAAATCCGAATATCACGGAAGAGTCCATCAAGACACTAAAGGAAGTATACGGTCTCGACAAGCCTCTAACCGAGCAGTACATAGGCTGGATTAAAAGCATGGCCTCTTTGGAATTTGGCGTCTCGTTTTCCACCGGCAAGAGCGTAAAAGAGGAGATACTCTCCCGCCTACCTATAACGCTTGCCATCAACCTGATATCTATGCTATTTATCTTCGTTTTTGGCATAACAGCCGGAATCTATGCGGCGATAAAAAGCGGCAAAACCGCCGACAAAGCGACTGTCGGCGCATCTCTTGTCAGTTTCGCGATGCCATCGTTCTATCTTTCGCTTATCTTTATAATGTTTTTCTCCATCTATCTAGGTATTTTCCCGATTTCAGGGGTATCGTCAACAACAAAAGAGGAAGCGGGGGTACTTGGCTACTATCTGGATATCTCCCATCATCTGTTTTTGCCGATATCCGTAATCGTCATAACATCTTTCGGCTCGCTGGCGCTCTATATCAGATCGCTCACGACGGAGATACTAAAGTCTGATTATGTATTTTTTGCGATTTCCAGAGGAGTCAGCAAAACAAGGCTCGTATTTTTATATATTCTGCCGAATCTTTCAAATCCGATCGTTACTATGCTCGGCCTCTCGCTCCCAGGGGTAATAGGTGGAAGTATAATACTTGAGAGCATATTCGCCATTAACGGTATGGGGCTGTTCTTCTACCAAAGCGTAATCAGCAGGGACTATCCGGTTATTTTGGGGGTTACGATGATAGGGGCGTTTTTGACGCTTCTGGGCAACATCCTGGCGGACATTGCCCTCTTAAAGCTAAATCCTTTCGTCAAAAGGCCTTAGCTAAACAGCGCCTCAAGCGCAGCTTTTGAAGATGCGGGTTTTTTCTCTTCCACGCCGCCTTCTTCCGTATGCGCCGAGCCGCCTTCCTCTAGAAGCTCTATCTGGTATCCGGTGAGCATTGACGCAAGCCTGATGTTTATGCCCGATTTCCCGATCGCCTTCGATTTTTGCCCTTCAAATACGCTAACTATCGCTTTCTCGCCCTGAATAGAGACGCTTTTTACGGCGGCCGGACTCATAGCGCGCGACACGAACAGCTCCGGAACATCCGAATATTCGATAACGTCTATATTCTCGTTTTTAAGCTCTTTCGAGACGGCGTTTATACGAACACCTTTGACGCCTACGGCCGTACCGATAGGATCGACTCTAGGGCTATTCGAAAGAAGGGCCAGTTTTGCCCTCTCTCCAGGGATTCTCGCACATTTTTTGATTTCGATGATACCGTCGGCGATTTCCGGCACTTCAAGCCTCATTAGCTCCTCCAGGAACTTAGGGCTGGTTCTCGTAAGCTCTAGCCCTATCCCCTTTTTATTCGTATCTATCGTTTTAAGGACCGCTTTGACTACGTTTCCTACCTTGAAACTCTCGCCTTTTATCCTGTTTTTTCTAGGCATGAGCGCCCTGATTTCGTCTATCTCGATAAAGGTATTGCCGTCGCCGTCGACCCTGACGACCTGTCCGGAAACTATCTTGCCCTCTTTTTTTGAGTATTTTTTGTAGATTTCGTCTTCTATTAGCTTTTGGAGTTCGTTCTCAAGCTCTCTGTGCATGATATTTACTATATTTCTGCCGTAATCTTCGAGATTTATGTCGTATCTCAGCTCATCGCCTATTTCAAGGCTTTCATCTATCGTTTTTGCCTCGGAGACGTTAATGTAGTTTTTGCCGTCCTCGACAAGCGGGTCGTCATCGGCGACAACCAAAACTTTTTGATATAGCCTTGCCCTTCTTTTTTCGTCGTCAAACTCGACGTCAAAAAATAGATCTTCGCCGATAGCTCTCGCCGCGCTCTTGATTAAAGCGATTTTGATCCCTTCTTTTACGTCTTTTGGATTTAGACTTTTTTCGTAGGCAATCGAGTCTGCAATGTCGAGTATTTTTTCCAAAGTAATGTTCCCTTTACTTATTTTCTTAATAGACAAAAACCGAAAATTATTATGGATTTTTTGTTTTTTTGTGAAGACGGAAATTTTACTTAAAATAAGCTTTAATACACATTAAACTTTAAGGGTCTTTTAGATATAATCGCCATGGTTTTTATACACGAATTTCAAGGAAATGACGATGCAACTTAAGCTCGCACGGGAAGATGTCAACTCTAACCCAAAAACTATAACCGTAGAAAAATTATTGGAAGAGGTCGCAGTCAAAAGACCTTGTATATACTATTTTGATAAATCAAACTCGCATAAAGATCTTATAGCGCTTGTCGAACAAGTAGAAAAACTGAGCGCAAGCATATACCTCAGAGAGGTAAAATACGGTCTTGACGAGCAAGACTATATGTACGAGGTACATATCATATAATGTCCCAAAAGCTTCTCTATATAGAGACTCTCGGTTGCGCTATGAATGTCCGGGATTCCGAACATATCATAGCCGAGTTGACCGAAAAAGATAACTACGCGCTTACCTCCTCCGCAAAAGACGCAGACCTAATCATCATCAACACCTGTTCGGTCAGAGAAAAACCGGTACAAAAACTGTTTAGCGAAATAGGCGCATTCAAAAAGATAAAAAAAGAGGGTGCAAAAATAGGCGTTTGCGGATGTACGGCAAGCCACCTCGGCGAAGAGATAATCAAGAAAGCGCCGGCGGTAAACTTCGTACTGGGCGCGAGAAACGTCTCGAAGATAAAAAGCGCCGTAGCAAAAGATAAATCCGTAGAGATAGATATAAGCTACGACGACTCCTCGTATATGTTCGGCGAGTATAGGCAAGACGGCTATAAAGCGCTCATCAATATATCCATAGGCTGCGACAAAGAGTGCGCATACTGCATAGTGCCGCATACAAGAGGCGAAGAGGTCTCCATACCTATGGAGCTCATCCTGGGCGAGGCAAAAAAAGCGGCCGACAAAGGCGCCAAAGAAGTAATTTTGCTCGGTCAAAACGTAAATAACTACGGCAAGGGTTTCAAAGATAAAAGTATAAACTTTACGGCGCTTCTAAGAGAGGTTAGCAAGATAGAGGGGATAGAGCGCATACGATTCACCTCCCCGCATCCGCTTCATGCTGACGACGAGTTCATAGAAGAGTTCGCCAGAAATCCAAAGATATGCAAAAACATACACTTCCCGCTTCAAGCCGGTAGCTCGAAAGTCCTAAAAGATATGCGAAGGGGCTATACGAAAGAGTGGTTTTTGGCCAAGGCCGCGAAAATAAGGGAGCTTTGCCCGGGAGCTACGATAAGCACCGATATAATCGTCGGCTTTCCTGGAGAGAGTGACGAAGAGTTCTTGGAGACGATGGAGGTCGTAGAGAAGGTCGGCTTCGAGTTTATGTTCTCTTTTGGGTACTCGTCCAGACCGCTTACAAAAGCGGCCGATATGCCAAACCAGATAGATGAAGAGATAAAAAAAATGCGTCTTTTGACGCTACAAAGCGCACAGCTTAAAATCCAAGAAGCCGCACACAAAAAACAGGTCGGAAAAATAGAGAGAATACTCGTGGAAGGAAAAGACGGAAACGTCTATTTTGGAAAGACAGGCTCCGGATTTGGCGTAAAATTCGAGAGCGACAAAGAACTTCTAGGAGAACTAGTGGACGTCGAAATAACAAAAGCCGGGAGACACGCCCTAAGTGGCGATCTTGTCTAAAGAGAGGAAAAGGCGGATCCTCTCCCTGATTATCCCGCCGCTTGCAAATCTACTAATCCGCATCATATACCTAACATGCAAAAAAGAGTTCAAGCTAGCCCCCTCCTATCCAAGCGAGCCGTTTATAGTCGCTTTTTGGCACGGCGAGCTTCTAATGCAACCGTTTTTGTATAAAAGAATAAGAGGGCGACATAAAATATCGGTGATGATAAGCGAGCATTTCGACGGTGAGATAATCGCAAAAATTATCGCCTTCTTCGGCTTTTCCAGCATAAGGGGCTCAAGCTCGAAAGGCGGAGCCAGGGTACTCATAGAAGCCATAAAAACCTCCAGAGAGGGTGAGGATATCGCCATCACGCCGGACGGACCGAGGGGTCCTAGGCACTCGGTCGAGGGTGGTATAGCGGCGCTGGCGCAAAAAACAAAAGCAAAGATCGTAGTATTCAACTATAGATGCGATAATTGCTGGCAGCTAAAGAGTTGGGATAGATTCATCATCCCGAAGCCGTTTTCAAAAATTAGCTTTTTTGCCGATAAGGTAATCGACGTTTCCGAGCTGGAGACAGAGGAAGCGAAAAAGATAATACGGGAACAGATGCTAAAAGATGCTGCAAAATGACGAGATAAACGCTTTTTTAGACTACCTCTCAAACATAAGAAAATACAGCCCTCGGACAATATCGACATACAAAAAAACGCTTCTTGAAGCGGCGCCGAAAGTGGAAATCAGCGAAGACAACGACCGCACCGTTTACGACATAAGAGGATACCGACTAGAAATATCAAAGCTAGCAAAAAAAACGATAGCAAAAAAAGTCTCCACGCTAAGGTCGTTTTTCGAATATAAAAAATGTATTGGCTCCAAAATAAAAACGATAGGCGACGAGCAGATAAAGATGCCAAGGAGCCTTCCAAAACCGATACATAAAGATTTGATACAAAAAGCGATAAGCGAGTGCCAAAATAGTGGCGAAAAACTACTGCTCTTGATGCTCTATTCGCTTGGACTCAGGATTTCGGAACTGGAAAACCTAAGACTGCAGGATATCGGAATGGAGTGGGTCAAGGTAGTGCACGGCAAAGGCGGCAAGGATAGGATGGTGCCGCTAATTCCGGAAGTTTTGGAACTAATCGAGAAATATAGGCTAGAAAACGGTCCGAAACTGTATCTTTTCGAGGAAAAAGAAAAACCGTTAAGCCAAAATTGTCTAAGATATAAGTTATTTAAAATTTTTGAGAGAGTCGGAGTCAAGGCTACGCCGCATCAGCTTAGACACTCGTTTGCTACGGATTTAATCAACAAAGGGGCAAGAATCGTGGACGTATCCGAACTGCTTGGACACAAAGAGCTATCCACGACACAGGTCTATACGAAGCTAGGCATGAGCAAAAAACTTAGCGGCTATCTAAACGCCCATCCCATGTGTAAAGAGTAGATAGCCGTGATTGGCAGCATAATAAGAAGATTCGTAAAGACGGCATATATAGCAATCATTAAAGACGGCGATACATGCGACGTATGCGTAAAAATACTCAAAAATAAAACGGAAATAAGCAGGGAGAGCAAACGCTTTTCGATGCAGACGAGAGAGTCGGCGAAACTACTCGACGAATTCGTAAAAAACCTACTCGCAAAGTACAGCATATTCTACACCGCAACCATAATAAATTCTATCAACCAGGGCGGGGTACCAGGCTGCGACAAAAAGAACTTCGAAAAATACGAGATAAACACGACAAACGCCTCCGTCGTCTGTATAGATAAAAAATGGTCTATTTTTGCAAGCAACTACGATATAGAGTCCACGCAAAAAGAGTTCGAGGAGCTTGGCGGATTAGACTGTCTATTTTCGTCGATAGTTGTTTTAAAAAGCTTTTTTGACAGCGAGCTAGACTCTACGCCTACGATGTGCATCCTAAAACAAAAAACATCCGCGACGATAGCAGTATTTACCAAGGATTCACTGCTTTTTAGCAACTACATAATACTAAAAACGGATACGCCGCAAGAAGAAGAGGGTGAGACAAAAAAACAAGAAGAGAAGATTTTCGGGGAAGAGAGCGAATTTGACGAGGAGAGGCTTGTAGACCTGGACGACATAGCCCTTGACCTAAAAGAGGACAATTCGGAAATGTCGGAATTTATGAATATTCCCTCCGACGAGCAAGAAGAGGTCTCTACGATAAGCATAGAATCGCTTGGAAGCGACCTTAGAATACTCGACTTCGTAAAGACATCGCTAAATCAGTTTTACAAAAACCCTATGTACGAATCCAGCTTTATAGAAAAAATATCGATAGCCGACCCTTATTTCGAATCCCCGGATATAAAAAATCTGCTTGAAAACGAAATCATGCTCCCGGTCACCCATAAAAAAATAGAACTTTGCGATATAACATCGGACCTCGCCATAGAAGAGGTTTTATATTGAAAACAAGTTTTATAAAACCTAGACGCAAGAGCCTACTAAAAAGAGATACGAAATTTTGGCTAGCCTTCATTATCATATCAACGTCGATTTTGACGGCTTTATATATAGCCCTTGAGTATGAAATATCGGCGACGCAAGACAAAACAAAAAAAGCTACGATAGATAGAAAATTCCTAAGCGCGGACGCGGTCAGGCTAAAATCAAATCACGATATGCTAAAAGAGGAGCTTGCGTTTGCGATAGAGATAAAAACATCAAATACCCTATTAAAAGACAATATAGCCAATATATTCGCGATTATCCCAGATCAAGTGATGCTGACAAAAATAGAGGTCTCATCAAACTGCCTAGTGCTATACGGCAGCACCCCGTCAAAAGAGATTTACAATCTGCATTTAGCGCCGGCGCTAAAATCCATATTTACCACAAGCGAGACCTCTTTTTCAAGAAGCGGCGCCGGTATGAAGTTCATATCCATAAACAAACTTGACAAAGAAGAAGGCGAAGAAGAGGCGGCGCATGCAAGATAACAAAAAATTCGACTTTGCAAAAGCGATAACATTCCTGCTCATCTTTGTCGGCATATGCGTCTTCTCGCTCAGCATACTGCTCGTTCCGGCAATCAGGGAATACAAAAAACAAAACGATATTTATAAAATAGAGTATTCGCTATATCTAAAGGCCAAAGAGAGGCACGACGAAGAGAGCGGTAAACTAAAAGCCCTCAAAACGACGAACGCGAAAATACTTGCGGCGCTAGAAAAAAAGACCGACGAAACCACCCTTATGGGGCTTGCGAAAAACTATTTTAAAAAGACGGAAGTGAAAAAAGCTGGGGCTCTCGAGAAAGAGGGTGGATTTTTTTATGAAGACTACAACGTAACATCAACTTTCATGACGCCAAAAGAGCTCTTCTCGTTTCTAAAGGCTCTAAGCGACGAAAACGCCGTAGTAAAAGTCAAAACCCCGCTTGTCATGGGCGCAACCGGAGATGGCCTAATATCAAATTTTATACTTAGGGTCTACTACCTAAACCCGCCTAAAGAGCCGAAAAAGTAAGCAACCCTTTTGCAAGCTCGTCGATATCGATTCCGCTTTCAAACAGATACCCCCTTGCTTTTGGCGGAATACCGGCGATTCTGCATTTTTCCTTGAACTCTTTTGGCATCGAGGTAGATACATATGGCGCCACGAATATAAACTCTCCGCTTTTGCCGATACAAAAATGGCCGCCGACAACAGCATCGAAACCGCTGTTTTTTATCTCTTTTCTCTGATTTTGCGAAGTAAGATAGCCTATTTTTTTTAGAGCCAGAGAGATATTCGACTCATCCGCCAGCCCTGACGCTCTTTTAAAAACGATCAGCTCGTTTTTTTGGAAAAAAGGCGCATCGAACAAAGAGGCTTCGTTCGACAGAATTTCAAAACTGCGTCTTACGCCATCCTCAAAACGTTCCATAAAGCGGTCGGCAAATTCGCCTCTGAAAAAATTCCGCTCATATTTGGCGTCGCTGTTGCTCTCATCCTCGTAATATTTTATTTTATTGGTTTGCAGATAATCGTAGATATTTTTTTTGGAAACGCCAAAAAGCGGCTTTACCAAAGTATATCCGCCTCTCTCTTCTACCGTTTTACCCCCGGCAAGCTCCCTGACTCCGGCGCCCTTCGATAGTCTCATCAAAAACCACTCCAAGCGGTCGTTCAACTGATGCGCAGTCACCAGATTTTCATACTTTCCGGAGCCGATTATCTCTTCAAAAAAAGAGTATCTCACACGTCTGGCCTCAGCCTCAAAATTTGAACCGTCAAGGCGCACGCTTTTTACGAAGCACTCTTTGCCGTGCTTTGCGGCAAGCTCTTTCGCGTACAAAGCCTCCTCGTCCGATGATACCCTTGTATTGTAGTTCACTATTGCGATATCAAACCTTATGCCGGCATCCAAAAGCAAGAAAAAAAGCGCCGACGAATCTACGCCGCCTGAAAACGCAAGCAGGTTTTTTTTGCTTTTTAGGGCGGCTAATGCGCCGCTATCAAGCAGGCTCGTCGATTCTAGCAATAATTTTTTCCTTTGCGCTGTTTGTAGCGGTCATTTTGTACAGGCCGCCGATTTGCGGATTTTCGACTTCGCTCTCGTTTATTAGTATTTCGCCGTCAATCTCGGGAGCCCATATTTTCTTTTTGGCCTTAAATAAAAACTCATGCTCCTCGCTAACGCCCTCAAAAACCGCCTCGAAACTACTTCCTATAGCCGCCTTTGCTTTTTTTGCGCTCTTCTTGGCTATTGCCTTCTTGATTGCCGAGAGCCTTTTTGAGATCGTCTTTTTGTCCACCTTATCAGCCATCTCGTAAGCGGACGTACCCTCTTCGTCGGAGTATTCAAAAACGCTAACCATATCAAAGTCAAACCCTTCGATAAATGAAAGCATCTCGGCAAAATCCTCATCGGACTCACCGGGATGTCCGACTATCACCGACGTCCTAACAAAGCTGTCAGGAGCGGCTCTCATTCTCTCTAGCAGCTCCACCGTTCTGGCTTTGCCGACGCCTCTTTTCATGATACGAAGCATCCTATCCGAAATGTGCTGGATAGGCATATCAAAATAGTTTACGAATTTTTTTGCGTTTACAATCGTATCTATCAACTTTTCATCCGTAGTTGACGGATAGAGATAAAGAACCCTTGCGTAAAAATCGCCGTCAAGCGCGTCTATCTTTTTTATCAAACCGGCAAGTCCGTCCTTGACGCCTTTATCCCTCATATACGAGGAGCTGTCTTGCGCTATGAGGCTAAAATCGAAATAACCTTTTTTGTTCAAAGATGTTATCTCTTTTAGTATCGAATCCTCCGCACGCGAAAAAAGCTTGCCTTTAAAAGAAGGGATAGCGCAGAAGCTGCACGTTTGGTTGCACCCCTCCGCCATTTTGATATAGGTATGGTAGTTAGAGTTTATTACCACCCTCTCCTCTTCGTCTATAAGGAATGTTCCGTCCGTAAATTCGCTTTTTTTGCCCTCTATCAGCTCGTCTATTTTTGCATAGTCCGCCACCCCGGTAAATATATCAACCTCTTTTAGCTCTTTTTGTAACTCGTCTTTGTATCTCTCGGAGAGGCATCCCGCCATTACCAGTTTTGACCCCTCTTTTCTGCCGCCGTGGAGCGAAAGTATCGTATTTATACTCTCCTGCTTGGCGGCGTCGATGAACCCGCACGTATTTACGATAATCGCGTCGGCTTCGCCGGAGTCGCTGGTCATCTCGTAATCTTTTAGCCGCCCGAGCATAACCTCGCTATCGACCTGATTTTTGGAGCACCCCAGGCTCACCATAAAAAGTTTCTTTTTTTTAGTTTTCATTCTTTAAATCCAAATATTGTCTATGAGTCTAGTGGTTCCGACTTTTGCCGCCACAAGTATAAGCGAGTTTTTGAGCTCTATTTTTTCCTGCCCTCGCAAATTTCTGTCGCAAAAAGCTATATACTCTACGTCGAGTCCGCCTAGCTCCTCCCGCATCTTCGCCTCTATTTTGGCGACGTCCAGCTCCCCGGCTCCGGCCATAGTACCGGCGGCGAAAAGAGATCTTGATATAGCCAGAGAGGCTTTTTTCTGCGCTTCGTCCAGATATACGTTGCGGCTACTCATGGCAAGCCCCTCGCGCTCTCTTACCGTAGGGCAGGCGACTATCTCCACGTCCATAAAATATCTTTTTACCATCTGCCCTATGAGGATTAGCTGCTGCGCGTCTTTTTGCCCGAAATACGCCCTTTTTGCTCCAGAGATATTCAGAAGCTTCATAACCACGGTAAGCACACCGTCAAAATGCCCGGGCCGCACAAACCCTTCCAGTACGTACCCGCTAATCTTCGGGGCTTTTATGCTAGGTTCGTCGTCACCATACATCTCCTCAGGCGTCGGCAAAAAGACGGCGTCCACTCCGGCAAGTTCGCACAGCTTGGTATCGGCCTCTATCCTTCTGGGATATTTAGAGAGGTCTTCGCCCGGCAAGAACTGGGTCGGATTAACGAATATCGATACGACGCAAAAATCGTTCTCCTCCTTTGCGCGTCTTACGAGCGACATATGCCCGTCGTGCAAAGCGCCCATCGTAGGCACGAAACCGATGGAGCCTTGGAGGTTTTTCGTATAGTTTTTAAATTCTTCAGCGGTATGAAAGATTTTCAATTTAAAGCCTTGTTTTTCTATAATCGGCAGTTAAAACCGTATAAATTATGCGAATTATACACTAAATTAAGGAAACAATTTTGGACGCGTACGAGTACTCGGAACTGCTTAAAACACTAGAATCAAAACTATCCAACATAGTAGCCCTCATAAAACCTGACGACATAAGCGCAAGACTAAAAGAGATAGAGACCATGGAACAAGAGGAGTCTTTTTGGCTTGACGCCGCAAAAGCCTCGGAGATCCAAAAGCAAAAATCAAAACTAAGCTCCCTGTTTACCAAATATCAGGACGTAAGAAACTCGCTGACGGACTCGAAGGAGCTTTTCGAGATAGCAAACTCCGAAAACGATAGCGACACGGTCGAGATGATATTCGCCGAGGCGCCGGAGCTGGAGCGCAAAATCAAAAAGATGGAAATAGAGGTAATGCTAAGCGGCGAGAACGACGGCAGAAACGCAATCGTATCAATCCATCCGGGAGCCGGAGGCACGGAATCGAACGACTGGGCCTCAATGCTTTATAGGATGTACATTAGATGGGCAGAAAGAAAGGGTTTTAAAGCCGAAATACTAGACTATCAAGAGGGCGAAGAAGCCGGCATCAAAGACGCTACGGTGCTAATAAGCGGCGAAAACGCCTACGGATACCTAAAAGCGGAAAACGGCATACATAGGCTCGTACGTATATCGCCGTACGACTCTAACGCAAGAAGACACACCTCTTTCAGCTCCGTACTAGTATCACCAGAGATAGACGACGACATCGAGATAGAGATAGACGAAAAAGACATCAGGATAGACTACTATAGGGCGTCCGGCGCCGGCGGACAGCATGTCAACAAGACCGACTCCGCCGTAAGGATAACACACATCCCTACGAATATAGTAGTGCAGTGCCAAAACGACAGAAGCCAGCATAAAAACAAAGACAAAGCGTTTAAGATGCTAAAATCCAGACTGTACGAACTCGAACTTGAAAAACGAGAGGCGGAGATGGCCGGCGTAGAAAAAAGCAATATCGGCTGGGGAAGCCAGATACGAAGCTATGTGCTTGCGCCATACCAACAGGTCAAGGACACCAGAAGCGAACAGGCATACTCAAACGTATTCGAGATACTAGACGGGGATCTCGATGACGTAATAGAGGATGTTTTGGTCTCTTTGCGCAAATAAAAAGTAAAAAATATTTTTATCTATACCAAATGCCTACAAAATAGGCTAAAATAAGGAAAAAACCTCTAACTGGACGGAAGGTAAGTAAAAGATGCCAAAAACGATACATGCGAAAATAGTCGGGGCTATGATAGCAGGACTCATAGCCGGCGGTATAGCCATAATAATATTTATGACGTCAAACTCCAAAGAGCTAGCGAACAAAACCACGCAAAAATCGCTTCAGATGCTAAGCGAGTCCATATTCCAAACCTTAAGAACAAGCATGAACATGGGTGACCCGAAACTGGTGGAGGATACGCTCTCTAGGGCGAAACAAATCCCAGGCATAGACGGACTTAGCGTTTCAAAATCCAAACAGGTCATAGAGGCGTTCGGTCTAAACGCGGAATTCACAAAAGACCCGGATATAGCAAAAACATTCCAGACGAAAGAGACGAAGCTAATAGACATTACCGAGGGCAAACATACGGTCAGACTTATAAAACCGCTTTTGGCCGAAAAAGATTGTCTTAGCTGCCACGTAACGTCAAAAGAGGGTGACGCGCTAGGTGTAATGGATCTTAGGATTTCGCTCGAAGAGGCTGACAAAGATATACAAAAATCGCAGCTATACATTGCGATTACGATGATAGTGGCTTCCGTTTTTGCGCTGATAGGCGTTCTTTTCTTCTTTAAAACAACCCTGTTTAAGCCGCTTCAGGATTTGACGGATACGACGAAAGATTTGGCGGAGGGAGAGGGTGACCTCACAAAAAGGCTAAAGGCCAAGAATGACGACGAGATAGGCGAAGTCGCCTCATATACAAATAAATTCATAGCGAAGATACAGCAGACGGTTACGGAAGTAGGGAATACGGCTACACACGCTAAAGCCATAAGCCAAAAAACACTATCAAATGCGACCGAGATTTCGAAGTCGGCACACCTGCAAACGAAAATGGTTCAAGAGTCAAAAGACCTCGTATCAAAAGTGGAAAAAGAGATAGACCAGTCCGAGCAGCTGGCTATCCAAACCACGGAGGATACCAAGGCAAACCTAGAGGTGCTGACACAGATGAGCGCCTCCCTAAACAGAGTCGTAGACGCCATTACGCTGGCAAGCGAAGAAGAGATAGGTATGAGCGGCAGAATTACCGCTCTTGCGAACGAGACGCTAAAAATAAAAGATGTTCTAGAGATGATCAAAGATATAGCGGACCAGACAAATCTGCTGGCTCTCAACGCAGCAATAGAAGCGGCGCGCGCCGGCGAGCACGGAAGAGGGTTTGCGGTCGTGGCCGACGAGGTGCGGAAGCTTGCGGAGAGAACGCAAAAGAGCCTAACGGAGATAGACGCGACGATTAGCGTAGTGGTGCAAAGCGTAGGCGACGTATCCGAAGGAATGAACAAGAACGCCGAGAACATAAAACAGATATCCGGCGACGCTCTTGACGTGAAAGACATCGCAGATGAGACGCAGCATAAGATAGTAAGCACTATAGAGACGAGCAAAAAAGCGTCTCAGGCCGCCGTAGAGATAAGCCACATGACAAAGACCCTTATAGAAAAAATGAACGACACCCTAAACGTAACCCTTCAAAATCAAGATATATCCGACGAGCTAATAGATATAGCCAACGAGCTGGCAAAAGCATCCGAATCTCTGGATACGCAGATGAAGGGATTTAAAGTATAAGAGGAGAACCAACTCCTCTTATTTTACGCCGTCAAAGAGAGGAGAACTACCAATAAAACTATCGGCGTTACCAAAAGCCCGAATTTAGAGTACTCACAAAAACCTATCTTGACGCCCTTTTTTTCAAGCACATGTAGCCACAAAAGCGTCGCCAAAGAGCCAAAAGGCGTCATTTTCGGACCCAGGTTGCACCCTATAATGTTCGCGTACGCCAGCAGGTCGCTTCCGTAAGGCTTTAGAGCTATATCCATTACCATAACGGTCGGCATATTGTTCATAACGGCGCTAAGGGCGGCGGCCAAAAACCCTACGCCGACAATAGCGGCAGGCTCGCCAAGTTTAACCATATTCCCGATTATCAAAGACAGCTCGTCCGTAAGACCGGCATTTTTTAGGCCGTATACAACAATATAGAGTCCTATGCTAAACCAAACAACCTGCCAAGGCGCGGTTTTTATAGTCATATAAAATTTTGCGGCCTTTCTCGCAGAAGCGACAGCCAAAAACAGAACGCCTCCGCCAAGCGCAAAAACAGATATCGGCAGATGAAGCGCGTCCCCCAAAAAATAACCGCAAAGCAGCAGCCCCAAAAAAAGCCAGCTGAAATAAAAAAGCGGCCTATCTTTTAGTACCGAATCCGGCTCTTTTAAAAGCTCCACATCTACAGTTTTTGGAATATCCCTTCTCAGCACAATCCAGAGCACAAGAATAGAAGCAAATACGCTTACGATAAAAGGAAACGCCATGTTTAGCATGTAATCCGCGAAGCCTATGCCAAAATACCCGGCCGTAACTATATTCGTAAGATTGGAGAATACGAAAGGCAAAGACGCGCTATCGGAGATAAAGCCTCCGGCCAACAAAAAGGCTACTATCGTTTTTGCGTTTAGCCGCAAAAGCCTCATCTTGGATAGCAGTATAGGCGTGAGTATAAGCGCCGCGCCGTCGTTCGCAAAAAGCGCGCTTACTCCGGCTCCAAGAAGCAAAGAGTATACGAACATCCTATGCCCGTCGCCGTTTGAGAGCTTTGCCATCTTTATGGCGCACCACTCAAAAAAGCCTATCTCGTCAAGCACCATAGAGAGAATGATAATGCCTATAAAACTAAGCGTCGCATCCCAAACTATGGATGTTACGTCAAGCATATCCGCTAGGCTTACTACGCCGAATATATAGGCCACGCCCGCGCCAATAACGGCCGAGCTGCCTATACGAAGCCCTCTTGGCTGAAATATTACGAGGGCCATGGTAAATAGGAATATTAAAATTGCGCCGATCATCTTACGTCCTTTAGCTTGCGCATACGCTATGCTTGGAATTCACGTGTATGTCCAGATTTCTTATCTCCTGCAAAACCATCCTATGAAATTCGCTTCTAGGAGCCAAAAAATAATACGCATAGCTTCCTGTGCGCTCGACGTCCAAAAAACCGCCATCTTTCAATATTTTTAGATGCCTGGATAGCCTAGACTGTATCATCTCAAGCGAACTTTCCAGTTCGCACACGCAACTTTTGCCGTGAACGACAAGAAACTTTAATATCCTCACTCTTGTTTCGTCATTCGCCGCTCCTACCGATCTCAAAAAATCTTCCACGTTACCCATTTGCGCTGTTTTCATCTATCTCTTTATTTTTTACTCCCTCTATAAACTCCTCTACCTTGCGTTTTATGGCGTCCCTTACGACTCCGACTTTCGCCAGCTTCGCTTCATGGTCGCCGTCAAAACCGCTCGGGTCTTCGAAGCTCCAATTGATTCTTTGGGTTATTCCCGGAAATAACGGACATTTTTGCGCGGCGCCTTCGTCGCACACCGTTATTACATAGTTATATCTTCTGCCTTCCTTGAAAAATTCAAACACCGAATTCGTTTCGTTTTTAGACAAGTCATATCCTATTTCCGACATGGCCTCTATTACGAGAGGGTTCATTTTCCCTGGCTCAAAACCTGCGCTCTGCGCCTCAAAAACCCCGGCTCCAAGCTTATTCAAAAACGCCTCGGCCATCTGGCTTCTGGCGCTATTATGGATACATACAAACAAAACTTTTTTATTCGCAGCCATTGATAACTCCTTCATATCACAAAATCTTGATATGTTGATATTATCCGCACTTCTTGACAATTCGGTGACGCGAAATATCAATTCAGCTTGCTAACCCCTCTTTGTATCGGCACAAAAAGACACTCCTCGACCTCTTCTTTTACTATCATATAGCGATTCTTTCTATATCTCGTAATTATCTGCTTGTTGCCGACCGTTATGGGCGATACCAAAATACCGTCGTTGTCGCTAAGCTGATCGAATATATTTTGCGGTATCTCGTCTATGGAGGCGGATAGAAGTATGCGGTCGAACTTCGCAAACTCCGTCCAACCGTGCATTCCGTCGTCCAGTTTCGTATTGATATTGAGAAGCCCCAGTTTTTTAAAAGTATGCCTAGCCTCGCTCAAAAGACCCTCTATCCTCTCTATAGTGAATACGCGGCGGAAAAGCCTGGAGAGTATGGCGGCCTGATATCCGCTACCGCATCCTATTTCAAGGACGCTATCGGCGCCTCTATGCTCAAGCGCCTTCGTCATTTTGGCAACGGTCAACGGGGAGCTTATCCACTGTTCCGCGGCAAGCGGAAGCGCGTTTAGGGAGTTTGCGGAGTTTTTGAAACCTCTTGGCACAAAAGCCGAACGATCGGTTTCAAAAAAGGCGTTCAGTATAGAATCGTCCAGGTTTTCGCGCTTCAACAGCTCTTCTAAAAGTTTTCTTTGGCGCAAAGCAACGAGATTGGACATTTATCAGAAGTCGTCAAATGAGAGCGTACCTTTTGAGTAGTTGCTCACGGTTGCCTCAAAGAAATTGGCTTTTTGGTCGTTGAAGCTCGAAAATTTGTCGACCCATTTTATAGGATGTTCCACGTTGTACATAGGCTTCATCTTGACGGCTCTGAGTCGGCTATCGGCCAGATACCTGATATACTGGTCTATTATCTCGTCGTTAAAACCTAGGATTTGGCCGTTTGTAACGTATTTACCCCATCCGGCCTCTATCTTCACCGCATCGTCAAACATATGCCTGACTTCTTCTTCCAGCTCCTTCGTAAAAAGATCCGGACGTTCGTTTCTAGTAGAGTTGATTAGGTTTTGGAACACCAGAAGATGGCTTATCTCGTCTCTTTGGATAAAGCGTATCATCTGCGCGCTTCCCATCATCTTGCCGCTTCTGGCAAGGATATACATGCATGTAAAGCCGCTATAAAAATACAGCCCTTCCAAAATCTGGTTTGCGAACATAGCAAGCACTTTTTGCGAATCGGTCGGATTTTCTTCCAGCTTCTTATATACTTCGTAGATATATGCGTTTTTGTGCGCAAGCTCGGCGTCGCTTCTCCACTTGTCGTATATCTCGCTCGTATTTTCAGAGATAGACTCGACCATAACGGCGTAAGAGCTAGAGTGCAGCGCCTCCTCGAAAGCCTGTCTAACCAATAGAACATTTATTTCGGGAGCGGTAATGAAAGGATTTATGTTATCGGCCAGGTTGTTCGTCTGGATGGAGTCCATGAATATAAGCTGGCTAAGCACCAGATCGTACATTCTTTTTTCATGCTCGGAGAGGTTTTTATAGTCCTTGGCATCTTGGGTCATATCGACCTCTTTTGGAAACCAGGTATTAGCCAGCATCAAATCCCAAAGCCTTATAGCCCACTGGTATTTAACCTTTGTAAGCTCTATCAGCCCGGTCGGGTTTCCGCTTATGGTTCTTCTTTGCTGTACGGATTCGAGCGAGCTTGGATTGTAGATTATTTTTTTACCGGCGTTTAATTCCATATTACCTATCCGAAAACTTATTGTAAGGGATAGATTTTACCTATTTTAGTTTTAGTCTATCCCTTTGGGACGGAAGGCCGAATCTTATTGGCAGCCCTCGCACTCTATGCTTCTATCCATCGTATCTTCGTCGATGTTGTTGTCTGGGCTTTGGCTTCTTAGATAATAAGTAGATTTTAGCCCGAGTTTCCATGCAAGCATATAGATGTCATTTAGCACTTTTCCGCTTGCGTTTTCTAGCTTCATAAAGATATTGAGGCTTTGACCTTGGTCTATCCACTTTTGTCTCACGGCAGCCGCTTTTACCAGCAGGGACTGGTCTATCTCATACGCGGATTTGTAGTACTCATACGTATCCAGCGTAAGGTTTGGCACCACCACCGGAATAAGGCCGGATAGGTTCTCCTCAAACCATTTTCTTTTGTATATCGGCTCGATAGTTTGAGTCGTACCGACAAGGATGGAGATGGACGAAGTAGGAGCAATAGCCATCAAATAGCCGTTTCTCATGCCGTCTTTTTTGACTTTCTCTCTTAAGCCGTTCCAGTCGTAAGCTTCGTCAAAAAGCCCTCTGCCCGATAGTTTTTTGGCCTCTTCGGAAGCGTGGTCTATAGGAAGTATCCCTTTTGACCAGTTCGAACCGGCAAATTGCGGATATGCGCCTTTTTCCAGCGCGAGGTCGGAGCTTGTCTTGATGGCGTTATAGGAGATCATCTCAAATATCTCGTCTATAAACGCGAAATGTCTCTCGCTGCCCCACTCTATACCTTTAGCCGCCAACATCTCGGCTTCACCCATCGCGCCAAGACCGACAGCCCTTGTTTGCAGGTTCGTATTTTTTACTTTTTCTACAGGATAGAAGTTTAGCTCTATTACGTTGTCGAGCATTCTAACGGCTATAGGAGCGACCCTTTCTATATCCTCTCTCGTATTGATCTTTGAGAGGTTTATGCTCGCCAGGTTGCAAACCGCCGTTTGGCCGCCTTCCGATACTTTTTCGACGATATATACTTTTTTGCCGCCTATCGTATCTATGGAGCTTACCTTGTTGGCTTTTTTTACTATGCCGCTATCTATTTTTACCTCTGCGTTTTCGTCAAGCACCTCTTCCGTGCCGTCCTCAAACTTGACTTTTACCTTATAGTAGTTTGGCGCGGTGTTTTGGAAAATCTCCGTACAAAGGTTGCTGCTTCTAATGACACCTTTGTGGGAATTCGGATTTGCCTTGTTTGACGTATCTTTGAAGCATAAGAACGGGCTTCCGGTCTCGAAATACGAAAGGAGTATCTTTTTCCATAGATCTTTTGCGTTTACCGTCTCCCTTTTGATGTTTTTGTCAGCTTCATACGCTTCGTATTTCGCGTCAAAATCATCGCCCCAAGAGTTTGTAAGCTCAGGCACGTCATACGGGTCAAAAAGACTCCATTGTCCATTCTCCTCCACTCTCTTCATAAACAAATCATTCATCCAAAGAGACGGGAATATGTCGTGCGCCCTTCTTCTCTCTTCGCCGGAGTTTTTCCTAAGGTCAAGGAAATCTTCTATATCTTTGTGCCAGGTCTCGATATATACCGCTATAGCGCCTTTTCTGGTGCCCAGCTGGTCAACCGCAACTGCTATGTCGTTCGTAATCTTCAAAAACGGAACTATACCGCCGGCGGCGTTTTTGTGCCCGTCGATAAATGAGTTCGCCGCACGCACTTTCGCATAATCCCAGCCTATGCCGCCGCCATATTTGCTAAGGAGAGCCATCTCTTTGTATGAGTCGAAGATACCCTCGATGTTGTCAGGAGTACTTCCTACATAGCAAGAGCTCAGTTGGTGTCTCGGGGTTCTGGCGTTTGACAGCGTAGGGGTAGCCGCCATGACCTCAAACTTTGAAAGAACGTCGTAAAACTCTTTCGCCCATCTCATTCTGTCTTTTTCGTTTTGGGCGAGAAACATGGCTATAGCCATAAACATCTGCTGCGGAAGCTCGATAGGCTCGCCGCTTCTATCTTTTAGAAGGTATCTGTCGTAAAGCGTCTTGATGCCCAGATAGTTAAACTGAAGGTCGCGCTCAGGTTTTATGTATGCGTTTAGCTCTTTTAGGTCATAGAGCTCTTTTAGGCCCGGGACTATTCTCCCTTCTCTCTCGCCCACCTCAAAATAGTTTGCAAGGTCGCAATAGGAGGTGCCCTTGCAAGAGTCTATGTTTAGCCCTACCCTATGGTATAGGTCGTACAAAAACAGTCTCGCCGCGACAAACGACCAATCCGGAGCGTCTATATCTATCTTGTCTACCGCCGTTTGTATAAGGGTTTGCTGGATTTCGGCCGTACTCATCCCGTCTCGGAATTGTATCTTGGCGTCTACTTCAAGCTCTGATTGCGATACGTTTCTAAGGCCTTCTACCGCCTCTTTGGTATATTTTTGTATTTTTTTGATGTCAAGCTCTTCTTTTCTTCCATCTCGCTTTACGACAGTTAGCATCCAAAAACCCTCTCAAAAATTTTATCTATATTTTTAGTGTAGTAGCCGTAATCAAAGCATTCTCTTATCTCTGCTTCGGATAGCTTCGCCCTCAAATCTTCGTCATTTAAGAGGTTTTGCAAGAATAGCGACTCTCCTGCGCTATTTAGGGCAGGTTTGCCTTGTTGCAAATCCTCCCATACTTTCATCGCGTTTCTTTGGACTATCTTGTAGCCGTCTTCTCTTGATACGCCTTTTAGCGGCAGCTCCAGAAGTACTCTTTGCGAAAATACGAGCCCGCCTGTCAGGTTGAGGTTTTTCATCATGTTTTCAGGATATACGACCAGCTTCGATATAACGCCGTTAAATCTATTTAGCATAAAATCCGCCGTTATAAAAGCGTCCGGAAGCATAAATCTCTCGACAGAAGAGTGGGAAATATCCCTCTCGTGCCAAAGAGCTACGTTTTCCATCGCAGGCACGGCATAACTTCTGATAACACGCGCTAGCCCGGTGATATTTTCCGTTAGAACCGGATTTCTCTTATGCGGCATCGCGCTTGAACCTTTCTGTCCAGGGCTAAAGTACTCTTCCGCCTCGTAAACTTCAGTTCTTTGAAGATGCCTAATCTCTACGGCGAACTTTTCGACGCTTGAAGCCAAAAGGGATAGAGCCGTAATAACTCTCGCGTATCTATCTCTTTGGATTACCTGATTGGAAGCCTTGGCTACGCCAAGATCCAGATATTTGCAAGTAAGCTCTTCCAGCTCGATAGGAGTATGGGCAAGATTACCCATCGCTCCGCTTACCATTCCTACACTGATAACATTCAAAGAACTCGTCAAATTTTCCAAATGGCGTTTTAACTCATCATACCAGATAGCAAGTTTTAGTCCAAAAGTAATAGGCTCGCCATGGATACCGTGGCTTCGCCCTACGCATAGGGTATGCTTATGCTCCATAGCCCTTGTTTTGATAGACTCCATAATCTCTTTTACGTCTTTTATGACTATATTCATAGAGTCTCTGATTTGCAATGCAACAGCGGTGTCTATTGTATCCGAACTTGTCATCCCGTAGTGCACCCATCTGCTCTCTTCGCCCAGATTGTTGGCTACGCTCGTCAAAAATGCGATTACGTCGTGTTTTGTGGTTTTTTCTATCTCATCTATTTCCGCGATGTCAAATTTTGCGTTTTTTTCTATCTTCTCAGCGTCCTCTTTTGGTATCAGCCCAAGCTCGCACCAGGCTTTTACGGCGGCTATCTCCACCTTTAGCCATGCGTCGTATTTCGCCTGCATCGTCCACAGGCTTTTCATCTCTTCTCTTGCGTATCTTTCTACCATTCTCGCTGAACCTTTTTTCTTGTAAAATCTTTTTTTGATTTTAGGAAAACAGGGCTAAATTTTTGGGTTACGAAATAAAAAAATTTGATATTAATGGCGAAAAACTATTATATTTTATGATTGAACGACTCGGCATACCGGAGCGTGCTGGAAAACGCCTGATAGACAAAGGCAGGGTAAAGCTAAACGGGGAGCTGGTGACAAACAAAGGAGTACGGGGAATCGGCGAAGTGGAGGTGCTTTTTTACGAGCCTACGCCGTCTTTGCAACTTATGCCAGTTTTTGACTCGGAGGATTTCGCAGTTTTTGAAAAACCCTCCTTTATGCTATCCCATCCAAACGGCTTTCACGTCGAAGAGTGCCTGCTTGACAGCATCAAAAAACTGTACGGCAACATCGCAAACGTAACGCATAGGCTTGACTACGAGACAAGCGGACTAATAGTCGCCAGCAAGACAAAAGAGGCTGAGAGCATCCTAAAGACGACATTTGAGACAAGGGGAATGAAAAAGGAGTACACCGCCCTGCTCAAGGGACACCTAAAAGAATCAAGAGAGGTCGAGTGTCTGCTCGAAAATATCAAGACCCTGGAGGTAAAAATAATGCAGGGCGCAAGCGAAAACGGCAAACACTCGCTCACTCTTTTTGAGCCGCTAGAATATTTCGAAAAAGAGGATGCGACGCTGGTGCGCGTTATGCCGCTAACAGGAAGGCTCCATCAGATACGCGTACACTCTTCTATGCTGGGTCATCCCATCATAGGGGAGCCTCTATACGGCAACGATATAAACACGGCGAAAGATTATTTGGACAAAAAAATGTCAATGGAAGAGAGGCTAAGGCGGACAGGAGCGAAAAGAATATGTCTGCACGCCTCGAAAATAGCGTTCGAATACAAAAAACAAAACTATGAGATTAGCTCAAAAACGGACATAAAGTCCGAATTTTTGGCCTCTTTATCTAATTAGCTTAAACTCTTTCGAATCAAAATCATAGTCATATACGTCGCCGGTCTCTATTACGTAATACCAGCCGTAAAGCTTTAGCTCGCCTTTTTCGTATCTCTCTTTTATAAACGGATAAGAGAGCAGATGTTTTAGCTGTTCTACTACGTTCAGAAGCTCCGTATGCCAGTTTCTGATTTTTTCGTCCTCGTCTTTTAGCTCTTCCAAAACCTGTTTTTTGATAGGAGCCGCAAGCTCCAGCCACTTTTTGACGTTTGGAATTTTGTTTAGTTTCTCTTCCGGAAGATATAGAGCCGAACAGCCGCCGCAGTTTGAGTGCCCGCATACGACTATATTTTCCACGTTTAGCACGACTACCGCATATTCGATAGCGGCCGTCGTAGCCGCAAACTCTGCGGATACCCTATAAGGGGGTACGAAGTTTGCGATATTGCGCACGACGAAGAGTTCTCCCGGAAGGGTGCTGGTGATTAGGTTTGGCACAAGCCTAGAATCGGCGCATCCTATAAAAAGAGTGTGCGGATCTTGATTGTCCCCAAGTTCTGAAAAAAGTTTTTGGTGTTCGTAAAAATCCTCGTTTCTGAATTTTACGACGCCCTCTATCAGTTTATCTTCCATCTTTATCCCTTTGTTTGAGCTGTCCGCACGCTGCGGATATATCTATTCCTTTTGATTCTCGTATCGTGCATATAAATTTTTTGCTTGCCATATACCCCCTGAAAGCTTCGGCCGCCTCCGTCGTCGGCCTTTTAAATTCGCTATCTTCGTACGGATTAAAAAGTATTAGGTTTACTTTTGCGTCAAGCCCGCTAAGAAGCTTTGCCAGTTTTTTTGCGCTCGCTATATCATCGTTTACGCCGCCTAGCAGCAGGTATTCGAAAAGCACTTTTTTGCGTTTATCGGCTTTAAATCCCCTGACGGCGTCTATGACAGACTTGATATTATATGCCCTGTTTATTGGCATCAGCTTCTCTCTGAGCACATCGTCGACGGCATGCAAGCTAATCGCCAGATTGACGCCCAGATCGAGATTTGCGAGCTTCTCTATCTTCGTCGCAAGTCCGCTTGTGGAAATCGTAATACGGCGAGGGGCTATACACAGGGCGTCTTTATGCGTAATGATCCTTATCGCCTTTACGACGTTATCCATATTGTCAAGCGGTTCGCCCATGCCCATAAAGACTATGTTTATGCTTTTTTCTTCGCCAAACTCTTTGTCTTTTTTGATAAAGGCCACCTGCTCTACTATTTCGCCGACGGTTAGATTTCTCTCAAATCCTCCTTTTGCCGTCAGACAAAACGCACACCCTACTTTGCATCCGACTTGCGACGATATGCAGACCGTATATCTTGCCTCTCTCGTCTTTTTGCCGTCATCGTCGTATTCGTCCTCTTTCATCTTGAGAAGCACGGTCTCCACCGTCTTGCCGTCCGGCAAACCAAAAAGATATTTTTCGCTTCCATCCAGGCTTACCTCTTTTCTAATAAGCGTTAGCGCTCCGGCAAAAAACTTCTCTTCGAGAGCCTCCCTATAATCTTTCGGAAGATTGCTCATCTCCTTGAACTCTGTAATATTTTTTTTGTATATCCAGTTCAAAACCTGCGTAGCTCTAAATGACGGGCCATTCAGCAGCCCGGTTAGCTCGCTTGGTTCCAGGTCGTAAATATTTATCTTACTCATACGTTTTTAACTCTTTTTCATATCTATCGTAGATAATTTCGGTTGCCGTATTTAAATTATTCACATACTCCTCTTTGGCATTTTCAAAGCAGTAGTTTGTTACGACAAAAAATCCTCTTGCCGCTATTTTGGCCTCTCTTGCCGCCCAGAGCACCGAATAGAACTCCATGTTTTCTACGTCCAACCCGTCAGCTAAAAATTTTTCGCTTACCTCTTTATTCGACGTAATATAGTTTGAAGAGTTGACAATTGTTTCATGTGAAACATTACTAAAAATTTTGTTTTCTATCGGCGTATATGCGCCGCCATCGACAAGAGCGTGCTCAATCTGTGCGGCGGACGACGAATAAAAGGTATCGAACGGCTTCTTCTTCCCATAGCTGCCGCAACTTCCTACGAATAAAATCTCCTTTGGCCTGTTTTCCAAGATTATACGGCATAGATTGTACGCACTCTCGATAAGCCCCACTCCTATCGGTTTTGCAAAAGAAAACTGCTCGGTTCTGCCGGCGCAAACTATCATAATCTTATGTTTATCCCGCTCTTCGCAAGCTCACGCTTCAAATCAACAATCTCCACTTCTTTAAAGTGAAATATCGAAGCCGCAAGCCCCGCATCGCAGTTCGTTGCGCGAAACAACTCGGTAAAGTGCTCTTTATTTCCGGCGCCACCGCTCGCTATTACCGGCACCGAAACCGCGTCCCTTACGGCTTTTGTAAGCTCAAGATCAAATCCCGCCTTTGTGCCGTCGGCATCCATGCTGGTTAGAAGTATCTCTCCGGCGCCTCTCTCCGTTACTTCTTTGGCCCACTCTACGGCGTCTTTTCCGGTATCGAGTCTACCGCCGTTTATAAATACGTTCCATCTGTTCGCGCCGACTTTTTTTGCGTCGACGGCCGCAACGATGGTGGAACTCCCGAATCTAAAAGAAGCGTCGTCAAAGAATTCGGGATTTTTTACGCCTGCGGAGTTTATGCTTACTTTGTCGCAGCCCACGTTTAGCAGTCTATATATGTCGTCCAGCGTTCTAATTCCGCCTCCCACGGTAAGCGGTATAAAAACGGTTTTTGCCACCTCTTCGACTATATGTACTATCGTATCTCTGTTTTCATGGCTTGCGGTAATATCCAGAAAAGTTAGCTCATCCGCACCCTCTTCATTATACCTAGCGGCAATCTCTACTGGATCTCCGGCATCTTTTAGGCCGACAAAGTTGACACCTTTTACAACCCTTCCGTCTTTGACATCCAAGCACGGGATTATTCTTTTTGCCAAAAAATCCACTCTATTCTCCACCTTTGTCGCCGTTTTAACTGACGAATATTAGCAAAGTTTGGCTTGCGATTTTTGGGGCTTCTTAATTGTTTATAAGCAAACTTTCAGTACTATCGGAGCTAAAATCTTTTGAAAAGTCTTAAACGTTGCAGGTAGTAGCCAAAAAAAAATTCGGTCAAAACTTTTTAAAAGACGAATATTACCTTAACCAAATCATCCAGTCGATGCCCGAAAACGACAATATAGTCGTTGAAATCGGGCCTGGACTAGGTGATTTAACCGGCAAGCTTTTGACAAAAAAAGCGGTAGTTGCCGTTGAGGTTGACACGGATTTGATTTCAAATCTAGAGTCTAAGTTCAAAGATCAAATAAAAAACGGTAAGTTTCGCCTGCTCCATGCGGATATACTCTCCGTTTGGGACGAAGCGATGAGCTTTGGGCCAAAGGTAGATATAGTCGCCAACTTACCGTATTACATCGCTACGAATATAGTACTAAGAGCAATCAAGGACGATAGGATAGAAAATATCATCGTCATGGTTCAAAAAGAGGTTGCCGACAAGTTTTGCGCAACCCCAAAATCATCGGATTTTGGCGCTATATCGGTAATTTGCGACGCGATGTGCCAAAGGGGAATAGTCTGTGAACTTCCACCTTCGGCTTTTGAGCCGGCCCCAAAGGTCTTTTCTAGCGTTTTAAATCTATCTAAACGCGAAAAACCTTTGATAGAGAAGGCTTTGTATAGCGACTTTGAAAGCTTTTTGAAAAACTCTTTTTTGGCTCCAAGAAAGACGCTTTTGAAAAACCTATCAAACGCATACAAAAAAGAGCTCGTCTCGGCCGCTTTTGAAAAATTAGAACTATCTTTGAATATAAGACCTCACGAGCTTTCAACCGAGCTTTTTGTCAAGCTTTTTACGGATATTAAATCATTCAACTAGCTAAATAAAAGGGCTTAGAATGGAAAATTTCGAACAAAATAAAGAGCATCAAGAAACCGCTCAAACGCAAACGGAAAACAAACAACAGGCAACCGCCCAAAACGAGGGTGCCGGCGAGAATAAAAGGTCAGCCAGAGCTGAAGAGTACTTCAAAAATAGAAAACAGAAGTTTTTCGGCAACAGAAGACCGCGCGACGAAAGAAGCGAGAGGCCAGAGAGAGAAGATAGAGGCGGTGGACACCACGGTAGCCAACAAGACGATGGCGCAAATCTAGGATGGCATACGAATATCAAAAACGCCATCGAAGCAAACAAAAGAATCCAGCAAAATAGGTTAAATCCGGACATAAAACTAAACCACAACACAAAGGCGACAATCAGAATCACACCTCTTGGCGGCCTCGAGGAGATTGGCGGAAACATAACGATCATAGAGACGCAAAACAGCGCTATCCTCGTAGACGTCGGTATGAGCTTCCCTGAGGACGATATGCACGGCGTAGACATATTGATTCCGGATTTTTCTTACCTTAGACAAATCAAACACAAAATAGCCGGCGTAGTAATCACCCATGCCCACGAAGACCACATAGGCGCGGTACCTTATCTTTTTAGGGAGATGCAATTTCCTCTATACGGAACGCCTTTGCCGCTTGGTATGATAGGCAACAAGTTTGACGAACACAAAATGACGGAGTACAAAAGATATTTCCGTGCTATAGAAAAAAGAAGGGTAATAAAAATAGGCGATTTTGAAGTCGAGTGGATGCATATGACGCACTCCGTAATCGACGCATCAAGCCTTGCCATCACGACTGAAGCCGGAACGATCATCCATACCGGCGACTTTAAGATAGACCATACTCCGATAGACGGATACCCTGCGGATCTTCATAGGCTTGCGTATTACGGGGAGAGGGGGGTGCTATGCCTCCTATCAGACTCCACGAACTCCATGAGACCCGGTGTTACGCTATCGGAAAGCAGCGTAGGGCCTACTTTCGACACGATATTCTCGCGCTCAAAAGGTAGAGTGATTATGTCTACATTCTCTTCCAATATCCACAGGGTATACCAAGCGATAGAGATGGGTATTAAATACAATAGAAAAGTCGCGATTATCGGCCGCTCGATGGAGAGAAACCTTGAGGTTGCCATGAATCTAGGCTATATCAAGCTTCCGTTTGGGATATTCATAGACGCTGCTGAAGTGGCGAAATATCCGGACAACGAGATACTTATCATCACTACAGGCTCTCAGGGCGAGACGATGAGCGCCCTGTATAGAATGGCAGTAAACGAGCATAGGCATATCAAGCTAAAACCGTCGGACATGGTAATCCTATCGTCAAGCGCCATTCCTGGGAATGAGGGCAGCGTATCAACTGTACTAAACTATATCCTAAAAGCCGGAGCGAACGTAGCATACAAAGACTTCTCGGATATCCACGTCTCCGGACACGGCGCGCAAGAGGAGCAAAAACTGATGCTTCGCCTCGTAAAACCTAAATTCTTTTTGCCTATCCACGGAGAGTACCAGCACGTGGCAAAACACAAAGAAACGGCTATCGCGTGCGGTATAGACGAGAGAAATATCGTACTGATGGAAGACGGCGACCAGATAGAACTAAACGCTAGAGGCATGAGAAAAATAAAAACCGTCAAAAGCGGGAAAGTCTATATCGACAACCAAAGAAACAACCAGATCGAAGAAGACGTCGTTATGGATAGGCAAGAGCTCGCCGAGAACGGTATAGTCATTATAGTGGCGTTCGTAGACAAGCAAAACAAAGCGCTCATCGAAAAACCTAAGGTTTCAAGCTTCGGTCTAGTGTCGGACAGAGACGATAGAAACTTCTCCGAAGAGATGGAAAACGTACTTGTCAGCTTCCTCCAGAACGCAAACAAAGAGGTTATAGAGAACAAAAGAATGCTCGAGAACGAGATAAGACAAGTACTTAAAAAACATATCTTTAGGGCTCTAAAAAAATATCCGGTTATAGTGCCGACAATTTTTGTACAATAAAATATGCAAAACTATAAACAAATCGCAGCGGACGTATTGAGACTAGAGGCGGCCGAATTATCGGCCTGTGCCGACAGGATAGACGACTCATTCGAGAGAGCCGTGGAGGCTATCTATGCGATCAAGGGTAAGCTGGTCATTATAGGAGTCGGCAAGTCCGGACTTGTGGGCGCTAAAATAGCGGCTACAATGGCCAGCACCGGAACTCCTAGTTTTTTTATACACCCGACAGAAGCGATGCACGGCGACCTAGGTATGATAGGCAAAGAGGACGGCGTGCTTGCCATAAGCTACAGTGGAGAGAGCGAAGAACTGGTGGCGATACTTCCTCATCTGCAAAGACACGGCGTAAGGCTCATAGCAATGAGCAGAGATAATAGCTCGTCGCTTGCAAGTTTTGCCGATATCCACCTCAATATAGCCGTATCCAAAGAAGCATGTCCGCTAAACGCCGCCCCTACAAGCTCAACCACACTTACCATGGCGCTTGGCGATGCGTTGGCGGTTGCGCTAATGGAAAAACGCGGATTCAAAAAAGAGGATTTCGCATATTTCCACCCGGGCGGGAGTCTCGGGAAAAGACTTTTTGTAAAAGTAAAAGATATTATGAGAAGCGAAAACCTGCCTATTGTTTCATGTGAAACAATTTTGAAAGACGCGATTATAAAAATGTCGGAAGGAAAGATCGGCTCCGTTATCTTTGAAAACGAGGGGAAGCTGGCGGGCGTTCTGAGCGACGGAGACCTAAGACGCGCACTAATGGACGACGGTTTTTCAGTAGACAAAAAAGCATTTTCCTACGCCAGTAAAAATCCAAAGTCGATAAAAGACGAAAACATTCTGGCGGTAGACGCACTAAACACTATAGAGACGAACAAGATACAGCTTTTGGTTGTTACGGATGAAGGCGGCACGATAAAAGGTGCGCTTCACATACACGATTTGGTGGAAGCCGGTATAAAAAAATGAGAAAAAAAGTAGAAAAAGTAAGGCTAAACAAGCTTATCGCCGATAGAAGCGAATATTCTAGACGTGAAGCGGACAAGCTTATACAAGACGGCTACGTTAAAGTAGAAGGCGAAGTAGTTACGAACCCTGCGGAGAGCTTTGATAAAAATATCGACGTAAGCGTCAAAAACAGAAGATTAAAACCTGCAACGGATTTTTTTACGGCAATCGTCTATAATAAACCAAAAGGCGAACTTGTATCAAAAAGCGACCCAAGAGGAAGAAAGACAATATTCGACTCGCTGGATAACGAATTTAAAAAGTTTATTCCCGTAGGCAGGCTCGACTATGCGTCGGAAGGAGTGCTTATCCTCACCGACTCGTCCAAAGTGGCAACGGCGCTTATGAATTCCGGCTTAGAGAGAACGTATAACATAAAAATAAAAGGCGATATCACAAAGCAGCTTGAAGACGCGATGTTGTCGGGCGTCGAGCTGAGACATTCAAAAGTCGGCGCTCACGAAAAAAGCGCTCCGGTCGATATGACCATAAAACCTTTTATAGGATACAAAATAACCAAAAACTCTCCTACGTTTTCAAAACTCAGCGTCAAAATAGCGGAAGGTCAAAACAGAGAACTTAGGCGTTTTTTTGCACACTTTAAAAGAGAGATTGTAGACCTAAAAAGAGTCGGATACGGTTTTATTAATCTAAACGCCCTGCCGACAGGGAAAACAAGATATTTGACAAAAGCGGAATATAGCGAACTTAGAGACTTCATCAAAAAAGGGGAATAGATGTTAAAAAAACTTACGTACAAAACAAAACACAAAAGCGAAATGATACAGATAACGAACGATATCAAAGAGCTTGTTATCAAATCCGGCATTAAAGACGGAATAGCGGTGGTGTTCACTCCTCATACGACCGCTAGCGTACTTTTGTTTGAAAACAACGATCCTAACCTATCAAGAGATTTTCTTAAAAAAATGGCCGAATTTGCGCCTGCAGAAGCTAAATACGCACATATCGGCGACAATGCCCACGCCCACATCAAATCTGGCGCGATTGGCGGCGGCGTAACCCTTATCATAGAAGATGCGAATATCATCATGGGCAAATGGCAGGGAATTTATCTAGCCGACTTTGACGGCCCAAGAGAAAGAGAAGTTTACCTAAAGATAGTCGGTTGAAGATAGCGATAATAGGCGGCGGTATATCAGGACTTGCAACCGCCTTTTACCTAAAAAGATTCTCTCCGACAAACGAAATAACCGTCTTTGAAAGAGAGCCCGATTTTGGCGGAAAGCTAAAAACAGTCAAAAAATACGGCTTTTCGATAGAAATAGGCGCAAACGGGTTTTTGTCAAACAAACCGGACACGCTCGATCTCGTAAGAGATGCCGGCCTAGAACACCTGCTCATGCCTAGCTCCGATGAAGCCAGAAAGAGATTTATCTTCGACAAAGGCAAGCTGCATCAACTGCCGGAAGATCCGAAGGCTTTTTTGAAGACTAAACTTTTGGGTCCAATGGGAAAACTTAGGGTTTTGTTTGAATTTATTATTCCGGCCAAAAAAAGCGACAGCGAAGAGAGTTTGCAGGATTTTGGCTACAGAAGAGTCGGCAAAGGAATGACTAACGTCTTTTTGGATGCCATGACGGCCGGCGTATTTGCGTCTACGCCCGAAAAACTCTCCGTAAACGCCGCATTTCCAGCCGTAGTAAAACTTGAAAAAGAGCACGGCGGACTATTCAAAGGGATGCTCGCCAAAAAGAAAAAAGAGGCGGGACCGGGCGGAATCCTTATGAGCTTCAAAGGCGGAGTATCCACGTTTATAGAAGCTCTCTCTGCATCTTTTAGCTTCAATAAAAAGCTAAACTGCGAAGTTACGAAAGTAAAAAAACTTGGCCTTAAATGGCTAGTAGAGACATCGGACGGAACACAAGAAGAGTTTGACAAGATAGTAATAGCAACGCCCGCTTTTGTCGCCGCAAGGCTCTTAAAAGAAGAGGACGAGGAGCTCTCAGAACTTCTGAAAACGATAGAGTACTCTCCTGTAGCCGTTGTCGCACTAGGATACGACAACCTACCCCACCCTCTGGACGGCTTCGGTCTTCTAACGACGAAACGCTCCGGTATTCCTGTGCTTGGGATACTATGGGACAGCTCGATATTCCCGGATAGAGCCGAAAACGGCAATAAGCTTCTAAGGGTAATGATAGGGGGACAAAGGCAGCCGCTGCTTGCGCTAAAAGAAGAAGACGAGCTGCTAAATATAGCCACGGGCGGAATATCCGAGACTATGGGAGTATATGAGGAGCCGCTCCTAAAGCACGTAGTCAGATGGCACAAAGCGATACCAAACTACGCCGTAGGGCATTTGGCTCTAATAGACAGGATATTTGGCAGGGTTGCCAGACTAAAGGGGCTATATCTAAACTCAAACGCCTACAGGGGCGTAAGCTTCAACGACTGCGTCAAAAACTCCAAAGAAACGGCATTTAAAATTATCAGCGAGTAAAATTACTCGCTGTTCATCATCGCAAGAAACTCTTCGTTGCTCTTTGTGGCAAGCATCTTCGAGAATATAAATTTAAGCGCTTCCGCCTCATCTTTCATACCGCTATTCATCGCGGTTCTTAGTGCCCATACGCGTTGGAGCGTTTGAGGCGCAAGAAGAAGCTCTTCTTTTCTGGTGCCCGATTTGATAAGGTCGATCGCAGGGTAGATTCTTCTATCCGCAAGGTTTCTAGAGAGGATAATCTCCATATTGCCGGTACCCTTGAACTCCTCAAAGATAACCTCGTCCATTCTGCTCCCGGTGTCTATGAGCGCCGTAGCTATGATGGTAAGGCTTCCTCCGCCCTCTATATTCCTGGCCGCACCGAAAAACCTTTTCGGCTTATGCAGGGCGTTTGCGTCGACGCCGCCAGATAGCACCTTGCCGCTTGACGGAGTGACGGTATTGTAGGCCCTTGCAAGCCTTGTTATGGAGTCAAGCAGTATCACTACGTCCTTACCCATCTCTACGGCTCTTTTGGCCTTTTCTATCACAAGTTCGGCTACGCGCACGTGGTTTGCGGCTGGCATATCGAATGTCGAGCTATACACTTCGCCCTTCACGCAGCGTTGCATATCCGTTACCTCTTCCGGTCTCTCGTCCACAAGCAGTACGATTAGTTCCACTTCGGGATGGTTTGTGCTGATACCGTGCGCCATCTCTTTTAGAATTTCCGTTTTACCGCTACGAGGCGGAGCGACTATAAGACCTCTTTGGCCTTTGCCGATAGGCGTAAATAGGTCTATAGTCCTACCGGTCAGTTTCAGCGGGGAATATTCAAGTTTTAGTTGCGAGTTTGCGTATAACGGCGTTAGGTTATCAAATAGCGGTCTTTTTTTGCTCTCTTCCGGCGGCAGATAGTTAATTGCTTCGATTTTTAGAAGCGCGAAATATCTCTCTTGCTCTTTCGGAGGCCTCACCTGCCCTGTTACCGTATCCCCGTTTCTAAGGCCGAATCTTCTTATCTGGGTGTTGGATACGTATACGTCGTTGATACTATCCGAGATATTGGTATCCGTAGCTCGCAAGAAGCCGTATCCGTCTCCGGCGATCTCCAGCATGCCCGAGAAAAGCATGAAGCCGCCTCTGGATATCTGTGATTTGAGTATTTCAAACATCAAATCCTGTCTTTTCAGCTCGTTTGGATTTTCAACCTCAAGCTCGCCAGCGATAGCTACCAGCTCGTCAAGGGACATAGTCCTCAAATCCTCTATTTTGTATCCGTCAACCGGAATATGCGTTCTTTTTTTGGAGTTTTTTGCTTGTAAACTTTGAGACTCGGAAGACATTTGAAGCCCTTAATTTAGATTATTTCGAAATGAAGTTTTAGGCGGGAAAGCCGCCAAATGGAAGTTGATAACCTTTTGTAGTTGAATGAGATTTTAGCAGTTAAAAACTTAAACCGGCAAATATCGCCGCCTTATACGTCGCCCAGCTAAGCACCCCCGCAAAAAAACCGGCCAATATATCGTCCCACATAACCCCGTTGCCGCCCGTTAGCTTTCTCTCCGCCAAACCTATAAACGAAGGTTTTTTGATATCGAGTATTCTAAAAAACACGAAAACAAGCAGAGCCTGAACCCACATATTTGCCATAGAAGCTGTCATCGACAGGGCTATAAACGTACCGGCAACCTCGTCTACTACTATTCTGGGGTCGTCGTGTTCACCGCCTTCGGCCTCATATTTGTTTATCTCTTTAATGGATATTGCGGTCAGCAAGAGGGCCGCCAAAAATAGCGTCGTTGAGCCTAGCGTCCACAAGATAAGAAACCCGACCGGCAGCGCCGCAAGCGTACCCATGGTTCCGGGGGCGTATTTTGAAAGGCCTGCGCCAAAAAATGATAAAAATATAAGTCTTTTATTCAAGAAAACTACCCTAGTTCATCGAAGTTGTTTGATACAAGGCCATCAGTTCGTTATAAAATTCCCTCTCGGAGTGCTCTTCTATAAGTCCGCTGTTTGTAGTCAGGTCATTATAAAGCTTGCCCAGGTTTTTAAACCTATTAGGGAATATTTTTGAGAGATAGATGGCCGATATATCTTTTCTCATCAAGATGGCAGGCGGCAAAAGCCCAGTTTTTAGCAGCTGCAGCAGCGACTCGGCGTTAAAGTTGATATGGTGGTGCATACCGTGCGGACAGGATTTCTGAGTCACGAGCGTCTTGCAGACATTGCAATAGACAAAGTAGTTCGATATATCTATCCTCATATCTATACCCACGAACGAATCGAATATGCTCTTAATCTCATGGCTCTCATAGAACATGCCGAGTCCAGCGTGGTTTGCTCCGATAACGAAACTATCGCAGCCGAAGTTTTGGATAACTATCGCATCCAGCAAAAGCTCGTTGGTGCCGGCAAAAAGATAGGTATTTTCAAAAGGCACGACGACAACCCTGTCGGATGGCAGATAGTTGGCTATCAGATGCTCCAATGCCTCGCTTCTAATCGAATAAGGAAGCTCGTCCGACGAATACGGTTTTGACAGAAAGATGACCACTAGGTCGTTTTTTTCGAGCGTCAATCTAATCAATCTCTCGTGCGCCCTATTTAGGGGTCTAGCCGCCATAACCATTCCGGCCACATGCTTGGCGTCTATTCTTTTTTTAGCTTCCTCTATTTTGGCTTTCGCCCTTTTTACGTCGTCAAACTCGATTTTATAGTTTCCGCTAATAGCATATTTACCGAGCCTCGATAGCGTATTCGCGACGCCAGGATGAGACGTATCCCTCGTCCCGTAAATCTTCTCCACCCTGGCCATAGGATCTATCTCGAACACCTCGTCGACCTCTAGATAGCCAACTATCTGATGGTTTTCCACGAGGTTTATCGTTTCGCCCTTTTTTAGGCTCTCCAATACCTCTTTGTTTCTCTTGCCGCTAGGCGCCAAAAGGAACGAAAACGGAAAGCTTCTACCTTTATAAAGCGAGGTTTCGTCTACTTTTTTCGCCTCCGCGCTACCCATAAGGCCTTCAACGGGGCTAAGTACGCCTTCTTGCACCAGGGATAGGGAGGCTACCGCTTCCTTATCGATAAATAGAGATTTATTTCTTTTTGTAGATGCCATGTTTCTTTCTTTTTTCCCACAACGATTTTCTGGATATCCCAAGCTTTTTCGAAAGCTCTACGTCCGGATATTTGTCTTGAAAACCTATCAATATATTTTTTACGTAGTCCTCTATCGTAAATATCTCCCCGCTTCCAACAAACCCCTCGTCGCTTTCAAGCTCCACGACCTCTATCGATTCGTCGTCTATAGGCTCTGTCGAAGAAAAAACGACGTTTTTCGAAGCTATGGCCTCCAAAAACAGTTTTTTGTCCGCTTTTTTCAGGGACTCGAAATTTACGGCGTAGATGATGGATTTATTATCGTGCTCCGTAAAAAATTTTTCGTCAAAATCTCTTTGCAACGATACGAATTCAAGCCTCATTCCCTTTACCGCGGCCAACTTGAAGGCGTAAGCGTCCATCTTTTTTTGCGACGACGAACAAAGAGCCTTAGGTAGCTCCGTCTTCTTTGGAATGTCGGGAAGAGTGGACGACGAAAAAGAGCTGGAGAGATATTTTTTGAGGGAGTCGTTCTCTTTTAAAAGCCTCTCGTAGTCTAGATAGTGGTTTATTTTTTTGATTAGCTCCTCTATCATAAAAGGCTTTAGGATATAGTCTTTCGCTCCGGCCTTTAGCGGTATCGACACGGTATCGTTGTTGATATAGTTGACCATTAGGATAATGATAGATTTTTTGTATCTATCGATTACAGGCATGAAATTTTGCGCCCCCATAGAGGTGGACAAAAGCACCACGTCAAAAAACTCATCTTTGATAGCGTCTTTCGCGCTTGCCGCTATTTCGCAGTTGTAGCCGTTTTCAAGCAGTTTGTTTGCTATACTTTGCGCCAAATATATTTCATTTTCAACAATTAGTATTTTCAAGCTTTTGTCCAATCAAAAAATTTCAGGGTGGCCACGCTAAGTACCGCAACGCCCTCCCCTCTTCCTATAAAGCCCATTTTTTCGGAGGTTGTCGCTTTGACACATATCTTATAAGGCGAAAGTTGCATAATTCTTGCCAAACTTCTCTTAATTTCGTTTTTGTGTTCCGCCAGCCTCGGCTTTTCGGCTATCACCGTCAAATCGATATTCGACACCTCAAATCCGACGCCCCTGACAAGCGCCATGACTTCCGAAAGCAGCTCTTTGGAGTCCGCATTTTTATATTTTTGGTCGTTATCCGGGAAAAACTCGCCTATATCGCCTAGTCCGGCGGCTCCCAAAAGGGCGTCTATGACCGAGTGTATCAATACGTCCCCGTCCGAATGCGCCTTAAAGCCTCCGTTTTCGGATAGCTTCACGCCGCCTAGCATGCAAGCCCTACCCTCTTCAAACGCATGGGTATCGAACCCTATTCCGTTGAAGCTGTCGCTTGATGGAGCATTCAAGCACGCAAGAAGAGCCAAATCCTCTTTTCTTGTAAGCTTTGTCTGTTTTTTCGAGCCTTCCACGAAGCCGACATTAAATCCGGCTTTTTTCATAGCCCCGGAATCGTCGGTGAATAAATCACCTCCCGATAACGCTTGCGATAAAAGATTTTTTTTGGAGAGCTGAGGGGTCTGAACAAGCGCAACTTCGCTTCTGTCTATATACTCTGCGCCAAAAATGGTCGTATCCGCCACGCCTATGGCCGGAACTACGCAGTCGAACTCCCCTTTTTTGGCTATAACCCTTCTTACGCACTCCTCGTCGACACAGCATCTGGCAACGTCCGCCGTAAGAACGTACTCTCCGGTCGCCGCATCGATCGCATTTTTAAGCGAGTCTTGCCTCTCCTTGCCGCCGCAGACAAATAGGTAGTCGGCAAAATTTCGCATATATCCTATCTCTTTGCCTTCGGCTACCACGATAATCTCTTTAAAGGCGTGCATCTTCTCGAACTGCTTGGCCACAAAAAGCCATAGCGGCTCATCGCCTATTCTTAGCCACTGCTTCTTGACGCCCATACCAAAACGGCTGGAACTTCCCGCCGCCAAAAGGATTAGAGATATTTCGGACAATTTCAGCCTTTTTTTTGTTTTTTGTGGTTATATTTTCCAAAAATTATACCGAAAAAAGACTGTATAAATTCGTAACACTTAAGGAGCCTTCATGCTAAGAAGCGAATGGGTAAAACCAAGAGAAGCGGACAAGACCAGAACTCAAATGTACTACGCCAAAAAAGGCGTCATAACCGAAGAGATGCGATACGTCGCGAACGTAGAGGAGCTCGATGCGGAGTTTGTCAGAAGCGAGATAGCCAGAGGCCGTATGATAATCCCGGCAAACATAAACCATCTAAGCCTTCAGCCGATGGCGATAGGTATCGCCTCGAAATGCAAGATAAACGCGAATATCGGCGCTAGCTCGCTCTCAAGCTGCGCGGAAGAAGAGCTTGCGAAACTAAACGTCTGCCTAAAACACGGGGCCGATACGGTCATGGATCTATCCACCGGAGGCAATCTGGACGAAATCAGGGAGGTACTGATCCAGCACTCCACCGTGCCGATAGGGACGGTGCCTATGTACCAAATCATATACGAATGCGGCAACGACATAGAAAACCTCAACATCGAGACGATGCTAAGCGTTTTAGAGAGACAAGCGAAACAAGGCGTTAGTTACTTTACGATACATGCTGGCTTTTTGCTACGGTTTATGCCGGAGGTCGCCAAGAGAAAGATGGGCATCGTCTCAAGGGGCGGCTCTCTGATAGCGGCATGGATGATAAAAAACCATAAAGAAAATCCGTTTTACGAAGCGTTTGACGCGATACTCGACATCTGCGCCAGATACGACGTATCGCTATCGCTAGGCGACAGCCTAAGACCAGGGTGCATAGCCGACGCTTCGGACGCCGCGCAGCTAAACGAGCTAAAAGTGCTCGGCGAGCTGACGCTCAGAGCTTGGGAGAAGGATGTTCAGGTGATGATAGAGGGGCCTGGGCATGTGCCTCTAAATCAAATAGAACGCAACATGAAAATAGAGAGAGAGTATTGTCACGATGCACCGTTTTATATCCTTGGGCCGCTAGTTACAGACATCGCGGCCGGATATGACCATATAGCTTCGGCGATAGGCGCCGCGGTTGGCGGATGGCACGGCGCAAGCATGCTCTGCTACGTTACGCCAAAAGAGCACTTGGGACTACCGAACATGGCCGACGTAAGGGAAGGGATTATCGCATATAAGATAGCCGCCCATGCCGCCGACATCGCCAGAGGGCGTAAAAACGCCAGAGTGCGCGATAACGCGATGAGCGACGCCAGATATGCGTTTGACTGGAACAAGCAGTTTGAGCTGGCGCTCGACCCGGAAAGGGCGAAAGAGTACCACGACGAAACGCTTCCGGCGGAAGGGTTTAAGGATGCGGAGTTCTGCTCCATGTGCGGACCGAAGTTCTGCGCCTACAAAGTTACGCAAGAGGCGTTTAAGGAGCTTTGATGCCGCCAAGAAGGCCTGAAATACGGCCTTTTGCGCTCTCTTTTCTAAAATCGGCAACCAACGAGTCGAACCCTTTCATAAAAATATCGACCACTTTCAAATAAAACTCGCCGAAATTTTCCGTCTTGGTATGCAAAATGGCGACGTACATCGAAAACAGCATATGCCTGAGCGAGCCGCCAAATAAAAAGAACAACACGTCGCTTTGAGACTCTTTTTTTCTCGCAAACTCGTCAAACAGCCTCAAAACAGCAAAAAATCCACGTTTATCGGTAATACGCAAAAGCAAAACCGAAAGCAGTTCTTTTTTGAATCCGTCTATCTCTTTTTCGATATTAGCAGTCCCGTTTTTTTGGAACACCTCATTGGGAGCATCCGAAAACATCGATTTTATCTCAAATAGAACGCTCTCTTTGTCCAAAGCCGAAAGCATAGGCTCCCTGCAAGGCTTGGCGCCGGTGACCATCGCGCCGTCGGATACGTTGAATACGTTACACCCTTTGTTGTCGTATATCGCAAATTCCAGCACGTTTCTGGAGAGGTTGTAAAGTTGGTTTGAATATATCTCGCTCCCCTCGAAATTCGCCGCCACCCTCACCGAGCCCTCCGGCAACTCGTTTGTTTCATTATAGATAGAATCCTTGGAGTGGACGGTACGGCCTTTTTTGTATCCCACGTCTATGCCGCACAGATATACGTTTTTCGACATCGACAAGGCAAGGGAGAAAGCCGCGTTGCCGACGAACGGTGAGGAGTTTTTGATCAGGAATTTTGGGCTATCTACATAGCTGGATGAGGAGTAGTCCCTAAAAAAAAGATACCTCGCCCCTCTCGTGGCGGCCAAGGTATCTGGATCTACGACGTTGGCGGCTATCATATCTATATCGTCTACGCCGACCTCCCTTAGTATGCCGCCAAGATAATCGGTTCTCTCTATCTCTATCTGAAAATCGGGCCTTATGCCGTGCTTCAAAAGCGTCTTTAGCGCGGTTCCCGCAGAGAAAATGACCATTCTGTCCCGGTTTTTTGCCAGAAACCCTACCGAATCGTCGAGACTCGCTCCGTTTCCGACGACGAATATAGGAAAATCGAATCTCTTTTTTGCGCCGGTATAAACCGGATATTTTAGATTTGAATACGGACAATTCTTTTGGGAATTGCGCCACCCTATCATCTCGTCCTCATAGCTTCCAATACCGCGAAGCAGGCTAGCCGCCTCTATCCGAACCGAGTTTTTGACGTTTTCGATTTGTGGGGCGTTAAACATGGTAAGCTCCAGCCTTGGATAGAGAGCCGCGTATCTATGTCTTAGGAAAAAAGCCCTAATCTCGGAGTGAGCGGGTATCTCCTCTACCCCCAAAAACAACTCTTTGCACTTAGAAAAAAGGGTTTCGTAATCCACAAAATGCGCCGATATCCCGAAAAAATCGACAAACGGTTCATATATAAAGAGTGCCTCAAAGCCTTCGTACTCTTCGTTCATCGCCTCCAAGACAAACCCTCCGCCTATTCCGTATACAGACGCAAACGGAAGATACGCTCCGGGTAAGTCGATATTGTCCGGATTCATACCGCTTATATGCGCATAGCCGAGCATCTCCTTACACGCGGCGCCCGTAAGCGCAAGATTGGATGAGGCCATATAAAAAGGGTTTTGCTCAAAGCCTATCTTCCATTTTGTGCGGGAGAGGGGATTTTTGGCTGTCTCTATCGAAGATCCGACGGCGACGTATCTGCCGTCCGCACCTATCGGATATACGAGGGTATTTGAGGCTAGATTTAGGATATTGACGCCGCGTTCGTCAACCACAAGACCGAACTGTGACGGTTTTTGGGAGAGCTTTTCGTATAGCTTCTGTTCTTTTTTTTTGAAAAACTCCAGATTTTTGAGAAACCTTTGCCGCAAAAGCGATTTTGCCCCGTCAACGCCAACGCTCTCTATCCGTTCCAAAAATTTCACTATTTTTCCTAATTACTAAGCGGTTTTTAATAATGTTAGCAATATAACAATAAAAAGTGATTCTGGCCACAAAAAAATCACATAGCGTGGCTTATAATACCTTTTGAAAAATTTATAATATGAGGTAACAGACGAATGAGGCGTTCAGGTTTTACGTTAATAGAACTCGTTTTCGTAATCGTAATTTTGGGTATCTTGGCGGCGGTTGCGGTGCCTAGGCTAGCAGGGGTACAAGATGATGCGGTAGTAGCGGCGGAAGAGGCCGGTGTCGGCTCTATCAGGGCTGGCATCGCCGGCGTAAAAGCCAAGATAGCCCTTGCAAGCGGTGCGACAGTAAATATTCCGGTTGTTAAAAACGACGGCACGTCCGCGACATGCGTAATCACAAAAGCAGCTACCGATGCGACAGGCGTTACAAGCGGAAATCCGAACGGCATAAGCCTAACAAGCGCCTATACTGCGCCGTCATATACGGCGGTAAACCAGCCATACACGCTAGGGTTGGTGCTTGACGACCCGACAAACAGAGCAAAATGGAAGACGGACGTTACAAACACCACCGATACAAAGTTTGTAGGGCCTGCTTCATCCGATTTGGCGGCTACATCTGACGCAAAATACAACAAAGCCGGAAGCTGGCTATACTCGCCTGCCACAGGGTCGGTTCTATACAAAAACACTACGGCATACTAAAAATACGGTCGGCTTTTGCCGACCTCTCCTCTCTTCATAAAACTTTCCGTACAATAATCCAATGATACTTCTAGGACACAACGGAGCCGGCAAAAGCACGCTCATCAACTACATGCTCGGATTTTATCCGTCCATTCATTCACATCCGTATTTGGCGGAATTGGCAAAAGAGATAGAAAGGATAGACCCTTTATCCGTCGGCTACGCGCCGGAGGCGGCCCTGCTTGACGGCGGCTTGTCGGCCGCGGACTACTTCGCGCTTTTGGCGACCAACAAGTGCATAAAAGAGTATGACGCTGATCAGGAGCTTTCAAAAGTCGGACTAAAGATAGGCAAACAAGAGAAAATAAAAAAATACTCCAAGGGGATGAAGCAAAGACTGCTTCTGGCACTCTCGCTTTTTGGCTCCCCAAAGACCGTGATACTGGATGAGCCCACATCCGGACTGGATCCATTCGGCAAAGAGGAGCTGGAAGGATATCTGCTCTCCGTCAAGGAAGAGACCAACTTCATCATCTCCACCCACTCCTTGGAGTTCGCATACAGGTTTGAAAAAGAGATATGGATACTAAAAGAGGGAAGGGTGGCGTACAAAGGCCGTCCGTCAAGCCTAGACGAGCTGTACGCCCTATTTTTGGCGAATAGGCCGTGGGTATCGGTATGAAACTAGCCGCAACCGCAAAATTTATAATAAAATCGTTGATAGCCGAGAGAGCTACGGGGCTTTTCGCGGTCGTAGCCCTGATATTGCTGGCTCTCTCTCTTTCCCTTAGCGATATCAACATAGCCGTAAAATACAGGCTGTTAGAAGACGCGCTTTTTGCGTCGCAAAGCTTCATGATGAACCTCGCGGCGATTTTCTATGCGTTTTTGGCGATGGAAAAAGAGAGAAAAGGCGGCATATTCGTCTTTATCATATCGTCCGGCACGTCCAGAAGCGGCTATCTGCTCTCCCAGTTCGGCGCTATTTTTACGCTTATCTCGACGGTATTCGCGATATTTTTGGCGGTGGATTTCGGATTTTTGAGCGCTTTTGCCGACTCGGTGAAGCCGGATTTTTTGGCAAAGCTTCTCTTCTCGGCCATGTCGGCGTCCATGCTCGGATTTTTGACGCTATTTTTATCTAGATTCGTATCGAACACAAATGCGGTCATATACGCCATCTTTTTGTTCTTTATAGGAAACGGCGCGGATGAGCTGATGCTCTATGCGGCGGATAAAAACAGCTTGGCGCTTGAGATTTTGGCGAATATAGTCTATTTTGGATTACCGAACTTCTCGTTTTTCGACCCGCTGGCGCTAAAAACCGCCATTTCAAAAGAGCTTTTCGTCCCGCTATACTTCGCGATATATTCCACTCTTATGTTTGGCGCGGCGCTATTTAGACTCAAAAAAGAGGTTTTAAGAGTTGGCTAGAGCTTTTTTATTGCAGCTATCGGCCCTTGCGGCTCTTTTTTTGATATTCGCGCCGACCCCCAAGGAGCAAAAAAGCGCAAGCAGCTTTATATATTCAAACCCGTTAATCTCAAAAGCGGCGCTAGGCGCCGTAAGCCCGCTGGCGGCCGATTTTGCCTGGCTGGAATCCACGAAGATAGGAGAGATGGGCAGAGGCGGCAGCGAAAAGGTCGATAAAAACGAGATAAAAACGGCCTTTTTGACGATAGCCTCGCTTGACCCGACATTTTTCCACGCAATCAACTACGGGACGACTTTTTTGTCGACGATAGCAAAAGACAAAGAAGCGGCTTTTGTCATCCTGGACAGGGCGATAGCGGAAAACAAAGACGATTTTAGGCTCTACTATCTCAAACTCATAACGGAACTGACGGCGGACAATCCGGACAAAAAAACCGTCAAGGAGCTTGCGAAGATCGTATTTTTGCATCCAGAATTTACAGGCGTATTCGGAGTAATGAAGATAGACGATTTTGTTTTGGAGCTGCTCTCTTTCAGCGAAAACGAAGAGGCAAAGAAGAAGCATCTGAAAGACGAACTGCTTTGGCTGCACAAAAACACCAAAGACAAAAATAAAAAAGCGCTTATCGAATCAAAACTCAGAGAGCTGAATTGAACTACTACGAAATAGCCCTGATAGGCCATAACCTTGCGGCGCTGACATTTGAAAGCGAAGAGGCGATAGAAGAGGGTAGGGCGGTGTGCGTGGACGTAGCCAGAAAAAGAAAAAACGGAATAGTCGTCAAAAAAACCGATAAGCCGGAGTTTAAAACCAGCCCTATCGTAGAAGTTACGGATCTGTTTTTGTCAAAAGAGCAGATGGAGCTCGCCCGTTTTATCTCTTCTTACTACGTATGCGAACTTGGGATCGCTCTGTCTCTTTTCGAGCCTTTTGCGAGCGGCGGCAAGCCACATACGGCGATAAAGACCGCCACCGACATAGAGCTAAGCGCCGAACAGTCAAGAGCCTACGAGTTCGTAAAACAAAACGATATATCGCTACTTTTTGGGGATACCGGAAGCGGAAAGACCGAAATCTATATGAGGCTCATCGAAGAGTGCGTCAATAGCGGCAAAAGCGTCATATTCTTGATGCCGGAAATCAGCTTGACGCCGCAGATGCTAAAAAGACTAAAGGCAAAATTCGGCGATGCGGTCGGAGTGTGGCACTCGAAACAGACCAAAAAAACAAGAAACGAGACCCTTCAAAAGATACTGGACGGCACGATAAGAATAGTGGCCGGACCCAGATCGGCGCTATTTTTGCCGCTGCAAAACATAGGGCTTATCATCGTGGACGAGGAGCACGACGACTCTTATAAGTCGGGCTCCAGCCCAAGATACAACGCCAAGGATATGGCGATACTGTACGCAAAAACGTTAAAGGCAAAATGCGTCCTCGGCTCCGCTACGCCCTCCTTGTCAAGCTACAAGAACTATCCGTTTTTTAGGCTCAAGACGACTTTTTTTAGCGGCAAGAAAGAGTTCGTTTTTGAAGCGAAAGAGACCGATATAGACAACTTCGTAACTTCAAACATAGACAAAACCGTAAAACAAGGCTCACAGGCGATCATATTTTTGCCGACGCGCGCAAACTTCAAATATATGGTGTGCAAAAGCTGCGGGAAAGGGGTGGAGTGTCCTTTTTGTTCGGTTTCGATGAGTCTGCACCTAAACGACTCCACGATGAAGTGCCACTACTGCGGATACACGGAAAAAATAGATTATAGCTGCAAGGAGTGCGGACACGGCGAACTCGGGGTATTCCGGATGGGAACGCAAGAGGCGATAGACAGACTAATGGAGTCGCTACCGTCGGTAAGCGTCAAAAAATTCGACCGCGACGAAATAACGACCCAAAAAAAACTCGAAAGCACCTTAAAAGAGTTCGAAGAGAAAAAAATATCGGTACTAGTAGGTACGCAGATGCTCTCGAAAGGACACGACTATCACGGCGTAAAGCTGGCAATCATACTAGGGCTTGACAGCATACTGTCGCAAAACGATTTTAGGGCCAGAGAGAGGGCGCTATCGTTGCTAATACAGATAGCCGGCAGGGCGGGGCGCAAAGAGGACGCCAAAATAATAGTACAGACGCTAAACGGGGAGTTTTTCAAAAACTATGTAGCCGACTATGAGCTGTTTTTGAAAGACGAGCTCCCCCTTAGAGGCTCCCTGTATCCGCCGCACATTAGAATGGCTAGGCTTTTGTTCGCCGACAAGAACAGGGAGAGGGCGGAGTCGAATATGCGCCGCATCGCGAAAAAACTGGAAAATACAGGAATCGAGATAGTAGGTTTCGGAGAGGCTCCGATAAACAAAATAGCCGAAAAGCATAGATTTGATATACTCATCAGAGACCCGTCGGCGACCAAGCTTTTGTCCGCGATCTACTCGGTGGACGACAAAAGTTTCGAAGTCGACATGGATCCGGTTTCATTTTCTTAGGAGAGATTTTTGAAAACAAGCAAAACCCAAAACAACGCTTCAAAAACATATATCGTAGACACATCCGTAATTTTGGATGACGCCGCAAACATATTCGCCCTGTCTCAAGAGGGAAGCAACAAGGTAGTAATACCGGAAACGGTGCTAGATGAGATAGACGCGAAGAAAAGCGGCTTTGGGGATATAAACTTTCAAGCTAGGGAATTCAACCGGATAATGGACGAAGCTGTCGTGCTCGGAGAAGACGACGAAACTAGAGATGGATATAGCCTCAGGACGGTTCGCGTCAAATTAGGTAGCTCGACATTCGACCTCGTATCAAAGACATCTTACAAAACACTAACTAGCCACGATGCGCCGAACATCATAAACGACAGAAAAATACTCGAAATAGCGGCTTGTTTTGAAGGCTCCGAAGTCGTAACGAACGACATAGCGATGAAGCTAAGGGCGCTCTCGATGGGGCTCAAATCGCAGCCGTTCAAGACAAACCGCATAGACGATATCGAGAAGCTGGAGTTTGTGGAAAAGATAAATATCAAACAAGCCCAAAAAGAGTTTATCGAAAGCTCAAGCCCTAGCGACTACGGTCTGGAGCTGTCGCACTTCACAAATATAGAGTTTATCGTCGAGGAAACCGGGGAGCATATACTGGCATTCTACAAACCGACCGGCTTTCACATAATAGACGAGGACGAGATAAGAAAACTTGTCGTCAAGCCCAAAAACAAAGAGCAGCTCTTTTTCCTAAATATGCTAACGGATCCGGATGTGCCTATAGTGGTATGCGCCGGCGTTACGGGAAGCGGTAAAAACCTTCTTGCCATGCAAGGCGCCGTCAAAAGCTTTCAAGAGGAGTTCGTAGACGAGGTCAAATACTGCAGGAATACGGTAACAGCCGGCGATACGGCGGCGCAACTAGGCTTTCTGAAAGGCGACGAGGCTACGAAGCTAGGCGTGTTTACATATCCGCTATACGATGCGATATCGGGCTATATGAGGATAGAGATGGACGACAGGCTCAAAAGAAGCAAGGCCGCCGACTTTATGACGAACGAAGATTTCCTGAAAAAATACAACATTGAAGCAATCAACATCAACCAGATGAGGGGCGTAAACCTAGAGGGATACCTCATATTCGACGAGTGGCAAAACAGCTCTCCGGCGATAAACAAGCTGATGCTTACCCGTGTCGTAGACGGCAGTAAGGTCATAATACTCGGAGACCTCCACCAGATAGACCATCCGCATCTCACAAAGTACAACAATGCGCTCGCCATAATGCTAAAAAAAGCAAAAACGTCCAATATGATAGCGGCCGTCAAACTAAGCAAGGTCGTAAGGGGCAAAATCGCAGAATTCGCGGAGAATGAGCTATAAAATGACTCTCCAAAAAAAAGCCACCGTCGTAGCCAGCGCAACCGCGTTTTTCCTGATCATCATAAAACTGACGGTCGGAATAATGACCGGCACGGTCGTAATCATAGCTTCCGCTATCGATTCGGCGCTAGACTTTCTCATTTCGCTTTTCAACTCTTACGCCGTCAGCAAATCGCAAAAACCGACGGATGCCGAATACAATTACGGAAGAGGCAAGATAGAGGGGCTAGCGTCCATGCTCGAAGGCTTCGTAATTACGGCCTCCGGCGGCTTTATCGTATATGCGGCCATCCAAAAACTGATAAGCGGCGAACCTACCACTCAGCTCGGAATGTCGCTGCTAGTAATGGCCGTATCGGTAATGACGACCAGCGCGCTCGTGGTTTTCCTGAATTTCGTATACAAGCAAACAAACAGCCTGATCATCAAATCGGACGCCCTGCACTATAAAAGCGACCTCTATACGAATCTTGGGATTATAGTGTCCCTGTGCCTTATCTATTTCACAAACTGGCACTTCATAGACCCGATAGTATCGATAGCGATAGCCCTATACATCATATACTCCGCCGTAGGAATAATCAGGGAGGGGCTGGATATGCTTTTGGACAAAGCGCTAGAGCCGGAAACGGTGGAGCAGATAAAAGAGATATTGGACGGACATATCAACTCTGCCGACTGCATAGCCTCAAGCTACCATTTTTTAAAAACCAGAAAGTCCGGCAATATAAACTTTGTCGACGTGCATATAGTTTTTAACGACAGAGTGCTCCTTAAAGACTCGCACGAACTATCGGACCACATAGAAGCCAGGATCATGAGCATAGACAAGAACGCAACCTGGGTAATAAACATCCACCAAGACCCTTATGACGACAGCGGAGCCAACAAGAAAGCCGTTTTCAAATAAAAGATTAAAAAACTTCCTGCTATAATTTTGTCCTCCAAAGCTTGTGGGGCGTTAGCTCAGCTGGGAGAGCGCGACGCTGGCAGCGTCGAGGTCAGCGGTTCGATCCCGCTACGCTCCACCAACCTATCATTTTATACAATCCAAAGAATACTTTTAAACCCTTATAAATCAAAGGCTCAAGCTCTTTTGTTAGTCCGTGTTAGTATCATACAAAACACCTTAATCTAACTTTTCATTGTACCTTTTAGTGTACCTTTGCTATTCTACCCTCATAAATGCAATTTTAAAGGTACAATCAAAGAGGTACAAAATGGCTACAAACCACGATAATACCGCAACAAAAAGAGCTAAGGCAAGCGGTAAAAATCTCTTAACCGATACAGCAATAAAAGGTACAAAGATAAAAGAAAAAGATTATCTTTTGCCGGATGGCGGCGGGTTGTATCTGAATATCAAAACCATAGGCACAAAAGTTTGGACGATTAGATACAGCATAAACGGCAAAGCCAAAAAAACAACGCTTGGAAACTATCCAACGGTTACGCTTGCTTTAGCCCGCACAAAAAGAGATGAGTTTATGGCCTTAGTAGCTCAAAGCATAGACCCCATAGAAAATAAAAAGACGCAAAAGCAAGTCAAGAAGATACAAGAAGAGTTTGAGAATATCCAAATTGCCGGACAGTTTCACTTAGTAGTTTATCGGTGGCTTGACGCAATAAAAAATAAGTATGACGAAAAGACGCACACTAAAAGAGTAAGAGCGTTTGAGCGGGATATTTTGCCGCACTTTAGCGAATATGACGAAAACCGCAACATTACCCGCTCAAAACATATCAGTCAAATAACACACTCCGACCTTTTGGCAGTGATCCAAGAAAAAGAAAAAACAGCGGCCGAAACAGCCCACCGCCTCTTAACCGATTGTAACCGTGTTTGGCTATTTGCTATAAGTGAAAATCATGCAACTTTCAATATAACTGCCAACATCTCAAAACAAGACGCACTCCAAAAGCACCATAAAAAGCATTACCCAAAAATAACAGACGAAAAGATATTGAGCGAGCTGCTTAACAGCATAGACGCTTATCACGGCCAGGCGATAACGAGGCAGGCTCTAAGACTTGTTTGTTATCTTCCTTTAAGGGCTGAAAATTTATGCGCTCTAAAATGGGAGTGGGTAGACTTTGAAAAAGAGATTATCACTATTCCAAGAGTCGAAATGAAAATAAAAAATAAAAATCTACCCGATTTTAAGCTGCCGATACCGCATCAAGCGATAGAGATACTAAAAGAGACACAAAAGCTCACAGGGTGGGGCGTGTGGGTATTTCACGGAGTAACAAACTTCCAAGTGCATTTAGGCAAAGAAACCCTAAACAAAGCGTTGCGGTTAATGGGCTTTAATGATGAAGCCGCCGGACGCAAACAAACAACGCATAGCTTTAGAGGCACTTTTAGAAGCCTTACCGAAACATACGCACAAATGCACGGTGTTAGTTTTGAGGCAAGAGAGGCAGCACTCGACCATCAAGAAGCGAAAGGAGCGGTGCGAGCCTATACGCACAAAGCAGACTACACGGAGCAGATAAAACCGCTTATGCAATGGTGGGCAGATTATCTTGATGGGTTAAGAGGGGCGGTAGATAGGAAATGAGTAGTCAAAGAGAAAAAATACTAAAAGCGGAAATTAAGGGCTACATTTCCAAGCGTATAGCTAAACACCCATTTAATTGGCAAAAAAGACTAGAAAACTTTAGACTCAAAAATAGAATAGACACGGAAAGCAAATACGAATACAAATTGAAAGGCTTTGACATAACGAAACAGGCTAGGCATAAAATTATTGATTTTTACTATGCTATTTTGACAAATAAGAGCACCACAGACAGAGCAGAACAATTACTTAAGGATATTTTATATGCCGGAATAGTAAGCAAGGAGTCGCCAAGTTGTAGAATACTAGCAGGGAGAGGGGCAACAAAAGGGGAAATTTGCGCCGAAATTACCGATGCAATTATGCACACATTTGACATGCTGCACAAAATAGATCAAAAACTAGAAATAACAAGACAATCCGATAAAGATAGCTATTTATCTGCTATACAAAAAATATTAAGCTTTGCACTAGAGGAACAAGCAGGGCTTTTTAATAATGATTTTGTTGATAGGCTAAACAAGTTTAAAACAAAAGTCGAAACAGCCACTCCATTAACAAAATCGTTAACTTATAAATATTTTTTCACAGCTATTTTTGATGTGCTAGGAAGAGAAGATAGATTGGAGCAAGCACCGCCACAATATTCCGGCTTAATGGCTAAAGAGGTTGCAAATTACATATTAACAATGCTCTTTGAGCATAAAGAAAAGCATTATAAACCTTTTGAAAGGCTACGAATTGACGACACGAAAAAAGCACACTCGCTTTTTTATCAACACAAAAAATAGCTGCTTAAACTTAAAGTATTTATGACAAAAATTTGTCTTATATGCTTTAGACAAGCCCCCTTTGCTCTTCTATAATTATCCTCGTTAACACATAAAACCCCAAACGGGTCTTTTAAGCTTGAAAGTTATCTTTTTTAAAAAGGCTAACTAATGCAACCAATCAAACAGGCATACCGCCCAAAAGAGGCGGCGGAATATTTAGGCGTAAGCATATCTTGTATATGGAACTACATAGCCCAAAACAAGCTCAAAACAAGAAAGCTAAGCTCTAGGGTTACCGTCATATCAAAAAGCGATTTAGACGCATTTTTGGACGGTGAAAGTGAGGCGGCGTAATGACTTTGCAAGCAGCAAGACTTAACAAGATGCTAGGGGCAGATGTATTTACGGCGGGCGTTGCGGTAGATGATACCGTATGCGTCGATACAACAGGCTTAACGGTGAACGAGCTAACAAGGTCGTTTATATTTCAGAGCCGCAATAACTTCAAAGAAGCGGCGGCGAGCTTCAAAGCGTCCGGCGGACTTATGAGCATAGAATGGATGGCGCGCAATGACTAGCAATACCCATAAATGCAAACTTATACAGGCTACTATCAATCAAGGACGAACAACGGCGGCGCAATTTTCCGGCATATCAAACGCAAATCAATACTATGTGCAACTTGAAGAGGTAGGCATAATAAGAAGCGAAGAGGGGCTATTTGGCGACTCACGGGTAAAGTGGCGATACATAGCAGATATGGAAAAGGCAAAAGCATTTTTGGCAATGGATGGACACCAAAGCAAAAACGCAGATGAAAAGATACTAAATGCGGCATAAAAAGACTGTTTTTTAAATAGGAGTTTTAGGGTCTTATTCCGTCACCCAATAAATACCAAGTTAATACAACGCTACTTTTAACAAAAATGCCCACGCTCTACGATACCATAGGGCGGGGCGATACTTCCAAAATAGGGGTAAAAAATGAGCCTCCGTAGTGCATTCCAAAATTTGCCCAAATATCTAGCCATAGACACCATAAAAAGCTATTCAAGAAAAAAGGGCAGAATTGAAAAAATAAACGCACTTTTTGAGCTAAAAACGATAGCGGGCAATAGCAAGGTATCGGCGCACTTGAAACGCAACATAAAAGACCGTCAAGACATAACGGGCGGACTGTATGCGCCGGATGCACCCTTTAGTTTTGCGATACTCAAAGACAACCGCAACGATTACCGCTTTGCGTACTTCATAGCGTACAGCCTCAAGAGCTACAAAGAGCATAGGGAGTTAAGCGAGGCGGCAAAAGAGACACTAGAAAAGCTTTTTACTATCTGCCCGCCGTCCAGTATTGATATTTGTTTTGATACGCCTATAAAGCCAAACTTTGAAGCATTAGGGCTATTTGGCGAGGTTACCAAACCTTACCGCAAATATGAGACACGCTATTTAAACGAGCCGGAGCTTTACGGCATAGAAAGAGTAATCATCTACGACAAAAGCACAAAAGACGATTTAGCGGGTACGCTTTGGCGCATTGAGTTTCGCTTGCCTGTAAATGTATCGTTGCGGTATTATGAGCCGCCTATTGACGAGATGGAGCGAGCAATCGAAGCTTTAACGGCTTAATCTGGCAAGAGCTACCGAGCCACCCTTGAGAAAAGAGGGCGGACACAATCAATCGAACGCAAATCGAACAGACAAACACCGAGCACGCAAAGGGCGATAAAGAGATAGTCGAGCACAAATCGAACGAAACCCACACGACAGAAGAAGCCAAGGATTAGCCAAGCACGAACAAAGCACAGGGTAAGCACAAAGCAAGAGCCTACGGCATAGAGGCTTAGAAGCAATACAGCGCCTACCGCAACACAAAACGGGTCAAAGACGGGCTAAAAATAGGTCAAGCAAATCACAACGACAAAGAAGCTCACTGCATATAAGTGGGCTACAATCAGGTCGTAAAATCTAATCTTTTTAACACTCTCTGTCACTACCATTTATCTAACAAAACAAAAGGCTAAGACCATGGGCAGACGCAAAGATGTAAACCCGCTTGACGCTTTCGACTATGTAGAAATGTACGCTTTTGAAGCTATTAAGGAGCTAGAGGCCAGAGGCGCGCGCATCACACTATACATAATGAGGGAAACGGTAAAGCAAGCGATCCGCACGGCAAGAGCAGACCGCCCGCAGACTTGCTACATACGAGGCGACAACCCAAAAGAGCGAGAGGCTTATATACTATGGGAACAACTAAAGCACGGTGATATGAAGATGAAAGAAATATACGACCACATTGGCAGACAACTAGATATGCCGGCCGCAACAGTAGAAAAGCACATCTCAAGATTTAGAAAGGGATACAACCCAACGATACCACGCTATGAAGATATGCTAAAGGCGAGTTAGTCAAAATAAAGACATAATGGATAGGTTCTTCCGTAGGTTTCCATATACGGGTAACTCACGACCCCGAAAATTTCCTAGATATAAAGCTTTTTAGATTGTCAGTCTGTCCGTTTTTATTTATTCCAGGCTTTTAGTGTATCGCTTAGAACATACAGCACAAAAGGCACCAAAAAGAACGGGGTAAAAACTGACAAGATCAGGCATAAATATTTCATAACTTCATTATCACCAAAAATAGAATATAAATCAAGATAAGGGATAAGGGGGTCAAATCCCTACGGCGGCAAGGATAAAAGACCGCGCCCCTAATCAACATTTTATGCACGCCATTTTTGACTTTTGAAAACATAGGACAGTTGCAAAATAATACAGGCAAAAAAGCGTGAAAGCCTTTACGACAAAGCGTATCGCATAGTGGACAGTTATAGTGTATCAGTACATGGCGCAACTTATAGCCGAGTATTGCAGAGAGAGGCAAAAGCCCCTCTTTATTGGTTATTTTTTTGCGACTTTACCCATTCCTTTAAAAACCCGACGCACTCGTAAGCTATTTCACTCATTAGAAAAAATGCTTCACTTTGGTGTTTATGGCTTCCATCCTCTAAAGCAAATGCGCTAAGCATAGCCGTAACACCCTCTAGCCTTTGTAATGCAAGCTCAACATCTATTTTGCTCATCTGCTCCATTATGCAACCTCCGGCGTTTGTTTTGATAGTTTTTCAAGCCTTGAGGCTCTTGTTTTATCAAGTAAATATCCGCCCACCGTTACCCTATTGATAGTGCCGTTTGGATTTAACACAACATCAAGACCACCATCACCCGCTTTTACAATTTGCATCTGGATTCCGCTTATTACCAAGATGGTAACATCATCATTCGTAAGTCCGTAGTGTTCGATTAGCCCTATTAACCCATCATCCTTGAGCATATCCATGTATGCGTTTTTGCTATTCATTTTGAAAGCCCCTTTAGTTTAAAATAGCCGAATATCCGGCTTTGTATTTTGACTAAAAAAAGAGGGGCAGCAACGCTTTAATTGTACCTTTTAATGTACCTTTTGGAATTATACTTTTTTAATATGTCTATAAAATAGAGCTTTAAAGGCTTTAGTCGATAGAGCTACGCCCACCAAACTTCATCATTAAAATCAAATCTTTTTATCTTTAGACGATTTACTTGTATCCAAACAAGGAGTTTCAAATGCAGGTAAACGAAACCACAAAACATCAGACATATACGATGAACATAAAAGCTTCTATGAATATCGAGAATAAAAAAGAAGAGAGCGGTATCGCCGACGATATTAAGGAAAAAATAAAAAAAGGTGAAATATCCGGTAAGTCGCTATCAAACTCTTATCTATTCGAGTTTAGTTTGAAGATAGAGAGCTATTCGTCCTCTTCGTTTGAAGCGCAAAGTGGATTATTCGATATAAATAAGATCAGAAGCCTGACAAAAGATTTAAAGCTGGACGAGCTTGGCTATAAAGGCAAACCTATAGCCGATCTGACGCCGGACGAGGCAAAAGAGCTCGTAGGCAAGGATGGCTTTTTCGGGGTTGCAAAAACCTCGGAAAGATTGGCAGATTTTGTAATATCAGGCGGAGGCAACGATATAGAGAAGCTAAAATCCGGCAGGGAAGGGATTATCAAGGGCTTCAAGGAAGCTGAAGCCCTATGGGGAGAGAAGCTGCCAGATATATCGTACGAAACGCTCAATAAGGCGCTTGAAAAAATAGATAAGCGCATAGAGCAGCTTGGCGGAAAAGCCCTAGACGTAGAAGCCTAGGCGCCAAGAGTCGATATTAGCTCGTCCGCGATTTTTTTATAATATGCCTTGTACTCTTCGGATGCATGGGCGACCGGAGGAGTCCCTTCGTCGCTAAGCTCCCTTATTTCCATAAGAAGCGGTATTTGTCCTAGCAGTTTTACTCCGTAGTTTGCGGCGAGCATCTCTCCGCCGCCGCTTCCGAAGATGTCATATCTGGCTTTTGTATCCGGCGTTACGAAATAGCTCATATTCTCGACGATACCGGCGATAGGCACCTTGATATCTTGAAACATTCTAATAGCGCGGCTCACGTCGTCGGTGGCTACGGCCTGCGGAGTTGTTACCAAAATGCCCGCCGATATTTTCATCTCCTGAGCCGTTGTCAGCTGTATATCTCCGGTTCCGGGAGGCATATCGATAATGAAATAATCAAGCTCTCCCCAGGCCACGTCTTCTATTAGCTGAACAAGCGCGCTTACCGCCACGGAGCTTCTCCATACGAGAGGCGTATCCGGGGTAGGAGTGGTGATGCCTACGGACATTATCTTGATACCGTAGTTTTCAGACGGGATTATCTTATCGTCGGCGCTCCATTTGAGTGTTTCATGCCTTATGTTTAGAAGCCTCGGAATATCGGGACCGTATATATCGGCATCGAGGATGCCTACTTTTTTTCCTGCCTGCGCCAAGGCTACCGCCAGATTTGCGCTGACGGTACTTTTGCCTACGCCGCCTTTACCGCTGGTTACGGCTATTACGTGCTTTGCGAACGTAGCCCTGTCGTTAGGTTTTTCAAAAGTACCGTATGTAAGCGGTTTTTTAGGAGACGGATTCATTTTGTACCTCTTTTATTGCATTATCTATTTTTCTAACGGCTCTTTTCGATTTTATAAGCCACTCTTCTATCGCATCCGCCGCACCCGGGAACTTCGCATTTAGCTCCTCGTATGTTTCGATTCTCTCTTCCACGATTTTTTTTACGAATTGTAACGTCTGAGCAAGACGCTCTTCGTCTTTTGCAATTTTCAGCAATTCGCCGAACATTTTGGCATTGTTTGTCAGTTTCAGCTCTATGCCAGCCTCCAAAGCCGCGCGGCTCATATCGGCCGTAGATAGGTATACCCCGCTATAGTCGACGCCTAGCAACTCGTACAGATAAAATCCGAGAGAGTTGGAAATTAACTTTTTATTATCATCAGTATTAGAAATATTCATAATAAGCCCTGCTTACTTTTTTGTGTTTTTTTGTGGTTTTCATCATAGCCAAAACAATATGAAAGTACAAGCAACCAATTATTACCGAGGCTCATAGCTACAATATTCCGCAGCCAATTTTTATGGTGTAACTTATAGTTGATTAAATAAAAATAATAATAACTTTACTTAATATGATTAAGACTTGATTAAGATAAGTTTACTTAAAATTTGTACCCTTGCAAAAAGTAAAATTAATGCAAAAGAAGAGCAAAAATAAGGAGCGTTTATGAAGAAGCTATTGGCATCTCTTTGCCTGTTTTCTTCGGTTGCCGTCGTTTCCGTTTTGGCAGATGATATCAGTATCTCTGCAAAAGAAGCGAAGGAATTGGTTGGCAAGCCGGGAGTCGTTTTTGTAAGCGGAGACAATGACGACGTTTTTAAACTTAACCATGTTGAGGGTTCTATGAATATGGACGCTCACCATCTTCACCATTCGGATATCACAGGCGATATGCACTGTGCTCCACTATATATGTGTCCTGAAGAGGCCGAAAAATACATCGGCAAAAAAGGCATAGACAACGACACGCTAGTAATAGCGTACGATGACTTCAAAGGGCCGAACGCGACAGGCGTATGGCATTTCTTTAAATCATTCGGACACGATAAAGTAAAAATAGTAAACGGCGGTATAGCACAGCTAAGAGCCGAGGGCGTAAAAATAGTTAAGGGTGCCGAACCACAAGTAGCTCCAAAAACTTTTAAAATCGATCCTAAAAAAGTAAACCATGAAATAATAGTCTCTAAACAAGACGTTCTAAAAGCGGTTCAAGATATCGAGAAAAATGGCGACAAATCTCCATATATCATCATCGACTCTAGAAGAATAGAAGAAATTATGGGGTCTTCAAAACTTGACAACGTAGCGCGCGGCGGACATATACCAAACGCTAAATTTATCGAGTGGACAAACTTCAGCGACGCAAACAAAAAAATGTCTTACAAATCTTTGGATGAAATGCAAGCAATCCTTGATAAAAACGGCATAACGAAAGATAAAACCATCTATACATATTGCCACGTCGGTGCGGGTAGAGGTTCTTACATAGCGAGCGTACTAGAAAAACTTGGCTACAAAAACGTGAAAGTCTATACCGGCTCTTGGGACGAGTGGGGTAACGACTGGAACATGCCGATAAGACGATGAGGGAGAAGGTAACAATGGTAAAAAATAGAAGAGACTTTTTAAAAGCATCCGGTCTAACGGCGGCGCTTGTTGCCGGTCAAGGTTCACTGTTTGCAAAGACAAACGTAACAAAAATAGAGAATGCAAAAGAAGCGTACTCAAACGCATCTTTTACGGAAAACCTATATAGAAACGAGTTTAACTTTACTTACGGCAACAAAGAAGAGCACGGTTTTGCATACCACTGTGTTAACTGTCAAGGTAACTGTGCTTGGGAAATCTGGTCTCACAACGGCGTTGTAACTAGAGAAAACCAATCCGCAAGATACCCTATAATCAACCCTAGCGTTCCGGACTTCAACCCAAGAGGCTGTAATAAAGGCGTTGAACACTCCCAAGTAATGTATGAAAAAGACAGAATCCTTTACCCAATGAAAAGAATGGGTAAAAGAGGCGAGGGTAAGTGGAAAAGAATCAGCTGGGATGAAGCTACGCAAGAGATAGCGCAAAAACTATACGACACTATGATAGACCCTAAAAAAGGTCCTGGCGCAATAACCGTTCACGCCGGTACAGGTCTACTAACGGAAGGTAGAAGGGGCGGTCCTCTTAGATTCTCTACTCAGCTTGGCGCGGTAAGAATTTATCCTGCTTCATACCTAGGCGATATGTTCTCCGGCGCGGCGGTAGCGTACGGCGAAGGTAACATGGGCTGTACTTACGACTTTATGTACGGCGTGAACGTAGCCATCATGTGGGGCGCAAACCCGTCTGCGACAAGGATTCCTGACGCTCACTTCGTATGGGAAGGTAAATACAACGGCGCAAAAATCGTAGTTATTACTCCTGAATTCAACGCATCCGCGTCAAGAGCACACCTATGGGTACCGATCAAACCGGGCACCGACAACTATCTTGCGATGAGCATCATAAACGAGCTTATCAGCAAAAAGCTATATATGCCGCAAGCGATCAAAACTTATACGGATCTTCCGTTCCTTGTAAGAGTGGACAACAAAAAACTTCTTAGAAGAAGCGACCTTGAGCATGCAAAAGATGCAAAAGAGCACCACAAATTCGAAGAACAGTTCTATACATGGAACACAAAAACAAACTCTATCGCTTTGATGCCTGGAACCGAAGGAAGCGACCTTAAAACTCTTAGGCTGAAAGACAAGGGCTATGATATAGACCCTGCGATCGAAGGAACTTGGGAAGTTAAGCTTCAAGACGGAAAAACTGTAAAAGTAACAACCGTTTTCGAACTTCTAAAAGCAGAAGCCGCTAAATTCTCTGCGGAATCTACGCAAAAAGTAACAGGCGTACACCCTTCAATAGTTGAAGAGCTGGCACGTGATATCGCAAAAGAAAAAGTAGTTGAAATCACTACGGGCTTTGCGCTAAACAAATATTTCAACGGCATTCTAAACATCTGGAACATCGCGTCAATCTGCGGTCTAACAGGTAGATACGGCCCAAGAGGCGGTCTGAATACCGAAAACGAATTCTCTCTATCCGGCCTTGAAGCACTATCGGGACACGCAGGTAAATACCAAGCTAGATTCGGTTCTGGATTCTTCGGCGAGTTTATGATGGGTAACGGTATGAAGGATTTCGACAGATACTTCTCCGACGCAGACCTAAAAAGAGCTCAAGGTATCGAGAAAAAAGAGTACAAAGCGATTATAGACCAGATGATCAAAGACGGTAAAGCGTTTGCCGCGGATCCAAAAGGGGCAAAAAGAGCAAAACCGTTCTGGATACCTGAAGTTGCGCTTCTCGTGGCAGACTCTAAATTCAGAAGAACAAAAGGCAGCACCTACAGGGAAGAGTTCCTGAAGATGACTAAATACTTCGCTTACGTAGATTATAGAATGAGTGAGACTGCTATATACGCGGATATACTCCTTCCTGCAAAATCACACTACGAAGTATTCGACCTTAGAAGTTCGCCTGGATACCACAGATTTACAAACCTTGCATACCCGGTAGCCAACCTAAAACCGGTGGGCGAAGCGAAAGACGAGTGGAGCATATTTGAGCTTCTATCTCTAAAACTGCAAGAAATCGCGAAAAAAGGGCCGGTACAAAAAGTTAAAGACCCTAAATATACGAGAGACGGCGTAAGAGAACTGGATAAATTCCACCTAGAGTTTACAAACCACGACGAAGAGTCCGAAGGTAACCTAGAACCGTATCTTGGGACAGATAAAATGGCCGTAGAAGCCGCGCTTGAAAAATGCGACCAGTACGCGCCTTACACTATAGAGAAGATGAAAAAATCAGGCGGCTTCCTTGTTCTAAACGAGAAAGCGGCAAAAACATCTCCTCTATATGCGGATAGACCGTTTAACTCATGGGAAGACCAAATGTTCAAATTCGAAAGATTTGAAACTCTTAGCGGTAGACAAACTTTCTACGTCGACCATGAAATGTGGATAAAACTAGGAGCTTGCGTAAATACGGCAAGAGAGAATATTGCGCCTGTAAACAAAGCGTTCCCGTTCAAAATGCTAACGCCGCACGCTAGATGGTCTATCCATGCGAACTGGAAAAACTCTAAGTTCCTTATGAGACTCCAAAGAGGTAAGCCTTGGATAGCAATCAACGATAAAGTTGCAAAAATCAAAGGCATCAAAGACGGTGACGATGTAAGAGTATACAACTCTCTAGGACAGTTCTTCGCAATGGCAAAAGTTTCACACTCTGCGCCGATGGATGCACTGGTAATCGAAGACGGCTGGGAACCGAACATGTTTAAAGGCATGAGAGGACCAAACGACGTTGTTCCTACATCGCTTAACCTGCTTGAAATGGCAGACAACTGGGGACACCTAAAATTCGGCGGTCTTTGGGACGGTAACCAATACGCATACGATGCGGCCGTAAACATTGAAAAAGCTAAAAAAGCTTGAGAGCAGGAGAATAATATATGTCAGCAAATGTAGCATCTAAAAGACAGCTTGCGATGGTCATGGACCTAAACAAATGTATCGGCTGTCAAACATGTACTGTTGCTTGTAAAACGCAATGGACAAATAGAAACGGTAGAGACTATATGTACTGGAACAACGTCGAGACGTTTCCCGGTGCAGGTTATCCGAAAAACTGGAGAACTTCTGGCGGCGGCTTCGATAACGAAGGAAACCTAAAAGAGGGCGTAATCCCTGAAATAGAGACCGGTTACGGTACTCCGTGGGATTTCAACCACGAAGATCTAGCGAAAGGCGTTGAGTTCAAAGCTAACGCCGCTCCGATCTGGGGACCAAACTGGGACGAAGATCAAGGCGCAGGTAATTTCCCGTCAGACAACTATTTCTTCTATATTCCAAGAATATGCAACCACTGCGACAATCCTGGCTGTCTAGCCTCTTGTCCAAGAGACGCGATATTCAAAAGAAGCCAAGACGGCGTAGTTCTTGTTGATCAAGACAGATGCCAAGGCTATAGATTTTGTATAGCTGGCTGCCCTTACAAAAAAATATACTTTAACCCGAAAATCTCAAAATCAGAAAAATGTATTTTCTGCTTCCCGAGAATCGAAAAAGGTCTTCCGACTGCATGCGCGCAACAGTGCGTAGGTAGAATCAGATTCGTAGGCTTCCTTGATGACGAAGAAGGTCAAATATACAAACTTGTCAAAAAGTACAAAGTGGCGCTTCCTCTAACACCTGAGGCGAACACTGGGCCAAACGTATACTACGTACCGCCGGTAGCGGGACCTCTTAAATTCGATGCGAACGGTAAACCGATTCCGGGCAGCGATAGAATCCCGCCTGAGCAACTTGAAGCCCTATTCGGCAAAGAAGTTCATACGGCCATCAAAACAATAAAAGACGAAATGGAAAATAGAAAAGCTACTGGTAAATCAGAGCTTCTTGACCTCCTAATCGCATACAAACACTCTGATATGTTCAGACTAGATGCGGGCTATTATGCGCATCACAACAACTCGCTAAAACCTGTAGACCACAGATACGATGCGGGTAAATTCACATCATTCAAGGCGGTGCACTAATGAATAAAACTGTTAAGTTACTAACACTTACGGCAATGGCTAGCGTTAGCCTTGCCGCCGCCGATTTTATCACTGCCGCAAAAGCTGATAAACTTGACGCCGCTAAAGTAAAACTTGAAAACGTAACGCTTTATCCGCAGACTACTATCGGCAATAACGATAAAGAAGCTACGGCAAAAATGAAAGGGCTAAAGGCTCTTTCCGCAAAAGCAGGCGCATCTTTTAACGATAAAGAGATGATGGTCGTGGTTAAATGGAAAGACGCGACAAACTCTAAGCAAACGCAGACAAGCACAAAGCTTTTCGGTGACGCGGTAGCGGTACAATTCCCTACATCTTGCATGGAAGCGGACAAACTCCCTTATATCGGTATGGGAAGCGACGGCAGACAAGTTAGCGTGCTTCTTCAAAAAAATGTTGAAGCTGTATACCCTGCGGCCGAAAATGCCGACGTTACGATGCAGCAAGTTAGACAAAACCTGAATATGTTCGGCGACGAGCTAAAGAAAAAAGAGGCTGCCCAAAAAGCGCTTGCAAGCTCAAAATACAACAAAGTTTTTGTGGCTGAAGGTTTTAGATCTATGACTGAAGCCAAAGACGCAAAAGGCTATGAGATGTCTATGACATACAAAGCCGGCGAATGGACTGCGGTATTCAAAAAACCGCTTAACGACGAGTACTCAAAAGCTTGCGACGTAACTCCTATGGCTATTGCTATTTGGGACGGCGCCAAAGACGGCAGAAACGGCAACAAATGGCTATCTTCATGGACTCCGATCCAAATGAAGGATTCTCCGAAAGCTAAAGCCGACATAGCAAAAATTACAGAAAAATCAAAAGGCAACGTGGCAAACGGTAAAAAACTGGCATCCGAAAACTGTGCCGCATGCCACACTATGGGCGATATGAAAGCTCCTATGGCATATATGGCACCTGATCTTTCAAATATCGGCGGATACTCAACTGCAGCATACCTAAGAGAGTCCATAATAGCTCCTAGCGCAGCGGTAGTGCCTGGATATAACAAAAATGCCCACCCGTCAGGCGTTTGGTATAATGCCGACGATAAAGGCGCAAGAACTTCTACTATGCCGGCGTTTGACTATCTAAAACCAAACGAAATTGACGATATAGTAGCGTTCCTACAAACTCTTAAAGCGGGGGTAAAATAATTATGAAAAAAGCAATACTCTCATCTATCATAGCTCTTGCGGCCGCAACTTGCTCTTTCGCCTCAGCCGAAGCGAAAGATGTAAAAGCCGCTGCCGGCGAAGTAGAAAAAAAAGGCGTTCTTGCAACTGAAGAGTGCATAAAAAAAGGGTATTTTAAAGACTGCAGACTTGATACTATGGTTACTAGCCCAATGGCGCTTTTCGTACACTCTGAAGGCGTAACATACAAACTAGATACGGCCGGCGTTGCTTTGCATGAGCTTGACGAAGGCATAGGCAGAAATAACGTAACCATCATCGGTACGCTAGAAAAAAATAACGTAATCAAAGTAAGGGCATATAAAGCTCCGCCACCGGAAGGCAAATCATTCTTCAAAGGTTGCCTATAAAATTTTCATGGTACGCAAAGATGGGCAAAGCCCACTTTTGCTACGCTAACCGCTAAGGTACTAAAGCTAGCCGCCGTTTTCGGCGGCAGATTCTTACATCCACTTTTCTCTAAGGCTTATCATCAATGGACAACAAACAAAGAGCTTTCATATACGCATTCTTGTCGACGGTTTTTTCCGATAAACTCTCGAAAAAAAGCATAGAGGATTTAAAAAATAATCCTGATTTTTTAGGGCTCATCGGAGAAAACGCTAAAAAGTTTTTTGACGATAACGATGTCGATACTCTTGACGAAGAACTAAACATCGATTTTACGAGCGCTTTTTTGGTAAATTCGCATCCGGTGGAGTCATCGGTAACGGATGCGAAGCACCAGATTTCGACAGGCCTCGAAAATCCTGTTATGAACTTTTACATCGGCAGCGGATTTGATATAAACCTCAACAATACAAATCTGCTTACGCCGGACCATATAGCCATAGAGCTGGGCTTTATGCAAAATCTGGTCTTGAGCGAAGATATAAAGACGCAAAAAGAGTTTATGCGAAAGCATGTCCTAAAATGGATGGTGCCTTTTTTTATAGGCGCGAAATCTCTCGTAGAAACTCCGTTTTATATCGACTTTCTGGATTTTGCGACAGAGTTTCTACTTTCTGACTACGAGGCTTTGAATGTCTGATTTCGCGATTACCGTAGAGCCGCTAAAGTGTCTAAGAAACGACTACGCATACAACGAGTGCTCAATATGCATAAATTTATGCCCGGAAAAGGCGATTACGACCAGAAAAGGCAAGCTTACGATAGACGAGAATAGCTGTACGCTCTGCCATGGATGTGTGGGCGTATGCCCGACCGAGGCGCTCGAATCGTCCAAGTTTGAGCCTAATTTCTTTATCGCCAAAGAGATCAGTATAGAAAACAGCGAACTAAAACAAAAGCTGATAGGCGAAACCCTAAAGCTCTCATGCAAGGAGATGGGCGTATGCCTATCCGTTTTCGATTCGTCCCATCTCATTTCGCTATCCCTGAAAAGCGGTAGGAAAATAGAGGCCGACGTCTCGCCTTGCAGCGAGTGCGACCTAAACAAGCAAGAGAAGCTAAAAATCGCCATAGATGAGGCTCTTTTTGAAGCAAACAATTTTTTGAAAGAGTTTGCGAACAAGAGCATAGAGGTTAGAAGCGACAAAAAAACGGACAGAAGAGATTTTTTTAAAACCATATTCAAGCGCTCTACGGCCGTAGTAGAAGAGATAAACGAACCTCTAGAAAAACCGAAAACAAAGCTGCCTCTTAAGAGGATTCTTCTTAAAAACGCCGTCAAAGAGGCCATAGAAGATACTAACCGATTTGTAAGCGGCGACTACTCTTTTAGCGTCTCAAAAACGATTGGCAAAAGCTGTACAAACTGTAAATCATGCGTAGAGTTTTGCCCGACAAACGCGCTTTTTTATTCAAACGACTTCTCAAAGATATATTTCCAGAGCGGCAAGTGCGTAAATTGCGATATATGCAACGATATCTGCGAGCCTAAGGCTTTTGTGGACGGATATGAGCGCGATATGTCGATGTTTGCGTTTGATAAAGCCTCCACGGCGATAGAACACAACCTAATAGTGTGCAGGACATGCAAGATGGCGTTCGCGTCAAAAGAGGGCGAAGAGATATGCCCAAAATGCGAAGAGTTCGATAAAGATTTCTCGTATATGTTTATGACGGCCGAAGAGATAGAGGCGTTGGAGAGGAAAAAGAGCTAGCCTTATAGCTCTTTTTGAAACTTACTGCTGTCTATCTCTATCACCGTATGGACATTCCCGCGCGGCTCAAAATCAAAAGTCAGTTTCATCCACTTTGGAGCGAGTTTTGAGTAGAGGGTATCGAATATATCGTTAGCTACGTTTTCATGCGAAATATGCCTATTTCTGAACGAATTAACGTATAGTTTTATAGCTTTTAGCTCCACTACCCACTTATCCGGCGTATATTCAAGATAGATAGTCCCAAAATCCGGATAACCGCTTCTAGGACATAGAGCCGTAAACTCCGGCAGCGTTATCTTGATCACATAGTTTTTGGAATGCTCGTTAGGCCAAATTTCAAGGTCTTTATTGACGTCGAAATCGGCTATTATCTGCTCACCGTACTTCACTATACGTCCAGATGCTTAACGTCTTTTGCGTGCTCTTCGATATATCTACGTCTAGGCTCGACTTCGTCGCCCATAAATAGCGTAAATATGCCGTCCGCATCACTAATATTTTCTACGGTTACTTTTACAAGCCTTCTGTTTTGCGGATTCATGGTCGTTTCCCAGAGCTGCTCAGGGTTCATCTCGCCCAGACCTTTATATCTTTGGATGTAAGCGCCTTTTTTTGCGGACTCTTCTACGCTGGAGAGTACTTCAAAATAATCTTTGCCTCCAAGCAGCGCCAGGTTTTTCTCTTTTAGCTTGTTATATATATGTATCGCTTCGGCAAAAAGATGGTTCGTAAATAGGTTGTCGTCCACTATGATCTCTTCGAGGCCGGCATCAGTTTGGACGAATAGATGTATCTTCTCCTCGTCTACCGTTTTTGAGAGGATGTTAAACCCGATTTTAGCAATGTACGCATCGAGGTCGGCGAACAGCGCATCGTTGTCGAGCGCCAACAACTCTTCGTTTTCTATAAGCCTTTGAACTACTTTTACAAGAGAGTATCTCTTCTTTAGCTCTTCAAGTATATTTCTATAGTAAGCCGTAACCCTCAAGATATCTTTTAGCTCTTTGTAGTCTTTTTCCTCTATCTCCAGAGACTCTATACCGTTTTCAATCAAAAACTCGCTAAGCGCCTGCGAATCTTTCAGATATATCTCTTTTTTCCCTTTCTTATATCTATAAAGCGGCGGCTGCGCTATATACACGTTTCCGTTATGGATAAGCGGATTGAGAAATCTATAAAAGAACGTCAAAAGAAGCGTTTGGATATGGCTTCCGTCTACGTCGGCATCCGTCATTATTATCAGCTTGCCGTATCTTAGCTTCTCCGGGTCGAACTCGTCGCCGATACCGCATCCAAGGGCCGTAATAATGTTTTTGATCTCGTCGGATTTCAGGATTTTTTCTAAACCTGATTTTTCTACGTTTAGGATTTTTCCTTTTAGAGGGAGTATCGCCTGGAACACCCTGTTTCTGCCTTGCTTCGCACTACCGCCCGCAGAGTCGCCCTCAACCAGATAAAGTTCCGTAATCGCGGAATCTTTGCTTTGGCAATCCGCAAGTTTGCCCGGAAGCGTACCTACCGTCATAGACTCTTTTTTACGAGTCAGATCCCTTGCCTTCTTAGCCGCCTCTCTTCCTTTTGCGGCAAGAAGAGCTTTATTCATTATGGCTCTAGCTTCTATCGGGTTTTCTTCGAAGTATTTGGCAAGTTTTTCATATGTGAGCTTCTGGACTAGAGGTCTTACATATGAGCTTCCGAGTTTCCCTTTTGTCTGCCCTTCAAATTGCGGCTCAGGAACACGTACCGATACGATGGCCACAAGACCTTCTCTGACGTCGTCGCCTGTGATTTTCGTCTCTTTTTCCCTGGCGTTTGCGTTTGCTTCTATATAGGCCGTAATAGCTCTCGTCAGACCCGCTCTGAAACCGCTTTCGTGCGTACCGCCGTCCGCCGTTTTGATGTTGTTTACGAAGCTATACACTTTTTCGTCATAGCTCTCGTTATAGAGTAGTGCGATATCGGCTTCGATATCTTCCATCCTGTCGCTAAACGACATCACTTTCGTAAGAGCGGTTTTTGTACTTATGTCTTCTACGAATTGGCCTATACCGCCTTCAAATTTGTAGACCTCTTTTTTCTCTTCTCTTTCATCATTGAGAGTAATACTGATTTTAGGATTTAGATATGCTAGCTCTTTAAATCTTTTTGAAAGGATATCGAACTGGAAATCCACCGTTTCGAATATCGTGTTATCCGGCCAAAACTCTACTATCGTACCGTTTAATTTCGTTGTTCCGGTAATAGTCAGTTCATTTTGAGGAATACCTTTCTCGAAATCCTGCTCGTGGACGCTTCCGTTTTTATGGATAGTTACGTGAAACTTGGAAGAAAGGGCGTTTACTACCGAGATACCGACCCCGTGGAGACCGCCTGAAACTTTATAGGTGTCTTTATCGAACTTTCCGCCTGCGTGGAGAACCGTCAAAACAACTGTAGCTGCCGAAATACCTTCCGTCGGATGTATATCTACCGGAATACCCCTACCGTTATCTTTTACGATTGCGGAACCTGATTTTGTCAAAGTAACTTCTATCTCGTTACAATAGCCAGCCATAGACTCGTCTATCGAGTTGTCTACCGCTTCGTAGATTAGATGGTGGAGACCGTTGATATTCGTATCACCGATATACATACCAGGTCTTTTTCTGACCGCTTCTAGACCTTTTAAAACTTTAATATTACCGGCGCCGTATTCGCTCATAAATCCTCTTTCGTTGCTCTTTTTATAGTTTTGTTTTATTTTTTAATTACAGAAATATCGGCATTACGATAGTCGTAAAATTGTCTGATTTAAGTTCAAACGGCATATTTGATTCGTTAAATCCAGCCGTAAACTCTTTCGCGTCTATACTAGATAGGAAATCGAGTATAAATCTAGAGTTAAACGCTATTTGATACTCTCCATCTATTGAAGATACGAAATCTATTTCGGTTTTAGCTTCCATATTCTCTTCAGACAAACTTTCGAATATGATTTTATCTTTTAGAAAACTCATTTTTATTTCGTTTGAGATATTGCTTATTTGCTTAATAGCCTCTACCATCTTGTCTTTTTGAAGCGTTTGGACGTATTTCAGCTCTTTTGGGAGTATTCTGTGATAATCAGGGAATTTGCCGTTTATTAGCTTCGTGAAGAATAGATATTGTTTTGTTTTTATGACTAGATAGTTTTGGCTATAGAACATATCCACTTCGTCAAAGAACAGCTTTCCTATCTCTTGGATAGCTTTTTTAGGGATTATTATCGAAAGCTCTTCTTTGTTTTGCTCGTCCAGCTGAACCAAAGCAAGTCTTTTTGTATCGGTAGATACTATGTTCACTCCGCCGGTTTTGATATCAAGAAGGGCGCCGTTTAGCTCATATTTAGGATTGTTAGTATCTATTGCGGGAGTGATTTTTTTGAACGCACCGATAAGTTTTACGGAGTTTAGACCTATTCTTGGAAGATGCTCGTATTCAGGGAATTTAGGAAACTCTTTTGCGTCAAATGTAGGCATTTTAAGCTTGGAGCCTTTTTGTTTTACGGTTAGGTTGTTATCCGAATACTCTACGGTTATATCTTCGTCTTTTAGGTTTCTTACATAATCGGCTATCTTTCTGCCGTTAGCAGTCGCGAAACCCTCTTCGGCTATGCTTACATCTTCGTTGGTTATCTTTAGACCGATTTCGTTATCCGTTCCCCTTAGGATAAGTTTTCCGTCAGTAGCCTCTATGTATATATGAGAGGTTATCTGACTGTTATCCTTTTTTTCGATAAACGGAATGATGTTTGAGAGCATCTGCTCGAAGACCGTTTTGTTAACCGTAATTTTCATCTTCACTCCTTCTTATTTATTAAGAAATTTTAGTAGTAGTATTAGTTTGCCGTGTTTTTGTGAAAAATGGCATTTCGACGCTATATTTCAAAGGTTTCAATATATTTGTTTATTATCCTTATTTTTCACTTAATTCACTTAAACTTCGTCTTTGATCTTAATTTTATTTTTTAGCTCTTCTAATTTTACTTCAAAGTTTCTGTCGTTTTTTATCGTTTCATTGATTTTTTTTATCGAGTGGCTGACCGCCGTATGGTCTTTCATACCAAAATACGTCGCTATTATAGGCATAGAGTTTGGCGTCAGGTTTCTCGCCAGATAGATGACTATCCTTCTGGCGTTTACTATCGACGTGCTTCTGGATTTCGATTTTATTTCGCTTGGTTTTATGTTTAGCTCTTTGGATACTATATCCACGATATGGTCTATCGTGATATTTTCCCTCGTCTCCCTGAGCTGGTCTTTCAGCACGTTTTTGGCAAATTCGAGCGTCACCTCTTGGCCCATCATCTTCGCAAACGCGTTTAGCTTGATAATCACGCCCTCTATTTCACGTATGCTCTCGCCCAAAGTCGCCGCAATATAGTTTACGACCTCGGAATTTAGGTGTATGCCGTTTAGTTCGCATTTTTTGTTGACTATCGCTATTTTCGTCTCGAGTTCCGGCGGAGCGATATCGGCTATCAGTCCGGATTCGAAGCGGCTTTTTAGTCTCGCCTCCAGCCCTCCTATCTGCTTTGGATGCTTGTCGGATGTCATAACTATCTGTTTGCCGTTTGATTGCAGCTCGTTAAACGTATGGAAAAACTCCTCTTGGGTCCCCTCTTTGTTTGAAAGAAATTGTACGTCGTCTATCAGCAGCGCGTCGCAACTTCTATATTTCTCGCGAAATCTGTCCATCGTCTGGTTTCTAAGATGCGAGGTAAAATCATTCATGAACTGTTCTATCGTGGCGTATATGATGTTCTTGGAGTCGTGCGTCAGCTTGTTTCCTATGGCGTGCAAAAGGTGGGTCTTGCCGAGTCCGACGCCGCCGTAGATAAAGAGCGGATTGTATAGTTTGCCCGGTTTTTCCGCGACAGAGATGGCGGCCGTATGCGCGAATTTATTTGAAGAGCCTACGACGAAGCTGTCAAACGTCCACGAAGGGTTTAGTATGGTGCTTTTGCTTTTTTGGGAGATAGAGACCGTGCCGTCGAACTTCGCAGACTCTTTTTTGCTTTTTTTGGTCGTCCCTACGCCTACTTTTACTTCCGGTTTTATGCCGGTTTGTATTTCAAATAGATGCGCGATTTTTGGGCCGTATTTGGATTCTACCCATTTGGCTACGAAAGGATTCGCCGCTTTTAGTATGACTAGGTCGGATTTGGAAGCTTCTTCGTCGAAAATCAGTCCTGCGAGGTAGTTTTCATACTCTACTTCTGTTAGTTCCGTTTTAAGATGTTTTCGGATAGTATCAAAAATCATTTGGGCCCTGTGAATAACGCTGTTTTTATTGGTTTTGATTGTAGCCTAAAAATTATGAAAAACTACTCAAAATCAGGGCTCTACCACTTTTCACACTCGGTAGTTATTCACATCTGTGAAAAGATATGTGAAAGAATCGGCTTTTAGGACTTGCATTTGCTTATTTTGGGAATAGATCCGGGAACTATAAACTGCGGATATTCAATACTCCGCGTCGAAAAAGGCAAGATGGCTCTCGTCGAAGCCGGACTTATCAAAATAAAGACCAGAGAGCTCCAACATCAGATAGCGGAACTAGTCGAGGGAATCGATACGATACTGAAAGACAAAAAAATAGACGAAGTGGCGATCGAGGATATGTTTTATGCCCACAATCCGAAGACCGTGATCAAGCTGGCCCAGTTCCGTGGCGCCCTGGCTCTGAAAATCATTCAGGAGATCGGAAATTTCTATGAGTATACGCCGCTTCAAGTCAAAAAAGCGCTTACCGGCAAGGCAAAGGCCGCAAAAGAGCAGGTGGCATATATGGTGAAGATGCTGCTTGGACTCAAAGAGGAGATAAAACCGCTAGACATTACCGATGCGATAGCAGTGGCTATTACACATTCGCAGAGGGTGGGGCTTAGGGGAAAGTAAAATGAGCTTAGAAAAAATAAAAATTATTCAAAATATATTAGTTAAACAAAATAGATTTGATTTAGCTGTTAAACTTGAAAATGCTCATTTTGTAGATTATGTGTCGGTGTGGCAGTACAATGAATCTTTTGGCGAGGTTAATATCTTTGTTCATCCAAACAATTTTTGGAGTTTAAAATCTATTCCTAAAGCTGATGTTGAATTGTTGGTTTCATTATTTAACGGAATGCCTCATAATTATGCTGAAATTATTTCTATCAAGTTTACTATTAATACAGAAATTCCAATTGAAACGGTAGGCGACACGGTATATATTTTTGTTGATGAAGCAGGTGATATGGATTTTTCGACAAAGGGAAGCAGATACTATATGTTCAGCTTTTTGGTCAAAAAGAGACCATTCAATCTTCACGAATATATATCCAATTATCGATACAGACTTTTGGAGCGAAATTTAGATCCATTGAATGGTAAAAGATTGGATATCGAGGCTTTTCATGCCCATAAGGATAATAAATATATTAAACAGGAGCTATTTTCAATAATTTCAACTTTTGATACAGAAACAATCAAAGTTTATTCATATATTTTGGAAAAGCCAAAAGTTTTGCCTAGTAAGCGTGATGAGAAAGATAAATTTTATATTGAAAATCTAAAGTTTGCAATTGAAAGACTGCTGGATAAGCTAGAGATAAAAAAAGACTTTATTGTCATTACGGATAATCTTCCTGTAAGAAATAACAAAAATAACCAAATAAAAGCTCTAAGGGAAGGCGTTAGCGACTACTTAAAAAGCAATCGTCTGCAAATACGCTATGATGTTTTCCATCATTGCAGCGCATCAAGTGTTAATTTACAAATTATAGATTATATTTGTTGGGCAATATTTAGAAAATATGAACATGGCGATGACTATTACTATAAAATTATCAAAAAGTATATACTGGCAGAAGAGGATATGACAAAAGATAGAAAGGTAAAGCACTATTGAAGATGAAGCGACCACCCTACCTATCTTACGAAGCCTCCCTTGGAGTCTTATCAGAAGGGTGGAACCTTTGGAATGATTTTAACAAATTAAACTTAACTATTTTTGAAAAATATTAAAAGGCAAAAGAAGGTCAGGTATGCAAATAAAAATTTTATATCCAAATGGCGACGAATTTTTGCCCACAAACATTGCAGTATCGGCCGCTAGGACCTGTTATTTCGCGGGCGGGTTGGTCGAGCCTCTTAAAAGCGAAGGTTGGAGCGCAAAAGAGGGGCTCCTCTCATCTATTTTTGAGGCCGGACACCACACCACATTGCAACACGCCCACTTTACGATACTGATAGACAACATGAGCCGCCATCTCATCTGGAGGCTGCTTCACTCTCATCCATACTACAACTCCGAACAGGTAAGCCAAAGATACGCCAAGATGAAGAGCGAAAATTTCGTATATCCGAAAGGCGGCGACAACGAGGCGTGGCACGCCTACTACGAAAGGGTTTTTTCAAACTACGAGACGTTAAGCGAAAAGCTAAAAGCGAAGTTTGAGGAGTGCCTACCGAAATTCAAGAAAAAAGACGCCGTCAAAAAAGCGCAGGAGTTCGCCAGATACGTGCTTCCGCAGGGTATGGGCGCATATCTATACCATACGATCAATCTGACGGTAGCCCTCAGGTACATAGCGCTAGCCAAAGAGCTGCCGGAGGCAAGGGGGGAGGGGATGGAGTTCGCCTCTCTTCTGGCCGATGGGCTGGTCGCGATAGACGAGTCGCTAAAGCCTCTGGTCGAATACGCTAAAAGCGCAAAGGCGAACTTCGCGGATTTTGACCTGGCGGCGTTAAAGCAAAAAATAGGCGTCAAAAATGAAGACGGCGTAAAGCTTTTCGATGTCGTAAACCCGATGCCGTATAGCGTAAACGAAAACTACTCCGACGTGTTAAGGATGTCGATGATGTCGGTAGACGGCGCCAGTCTCGGCGGATTTAGCTCTTATATGAAACTCTCTTTTTCCGCCGATGCCCAAAACCAAAGGCATAGGCGCTCGGTTGCGGTGCGCCCGGCTTTGGAGAAGCACTACAAAAAAGAGTATTACGTGCCGTCTATTATCGCAAAAGACGACGAGCTAAAAGCCATTTATGAAAAAGCGATAGAGGAAGCTTACGCATTTTTTGAGAGCCAAAAGAATTCGATAGGTTTTGGCGAGGCCGTGTATGCGTTGCCAAACGCCCACATGATAGAGATAGTGGAGCGAAACGATTTGGCCAGCTTCAACCATAAGGCGCAGATGAGGCTTTGTTTTAACGCGCAAGAAGAGATATACGACATTATCTACGAGCAGGTCAAGTCGCTAAGGGAAAATGGCATAGAGGGCGCCGATAAATTGCTGCCTCCTTGCACGCTTAGAAGCGAAGCGGGCATACATCCGATATGTCCGGAGGGGCCTAGATTTTGCGGCGTGAAGGTGTGGAAAAAAAGTTTTGAAGAGCTGAGAAGGGATTATTGAGCCTTTTTGTAATTCTAAAGGCGATCCACATTTTTTTTGCGGCCGTATTCGGCGGTTTCATAGTGAATGATTTTTTTGTTTTTCGCAAAAACGGGAATATAAAAAAAGATTTTTACGAAAAAAGCAGAAGTTTCTTGCTTTTTTGCGCCTTGTTAGCGGTTGCCAGCGGCTCCGCCATGCTCTTTTATACGCCGTTATCCCGGCTTTTGGCGCTAAAGATATTATCGGCGCTTTCGCTTATAGTTCTATTTTTCTCATCCCCCTTTATTATCAAGAGGTTTGGGATGGATAGCCGCCAAAAAAGCTTGACGCATTTTCTGTTCGTAGTTTTATTCTGCGCTATTTTGGTTTTAGGCGCAAGCGTAAGCTAAAGCCGTATTCTCTTCGCTAAAGATCGGCTTTTCTATTATCTTGTCTTCCAGGTCGATATGGTTGCCAATGAGTAGCTCCTCTTCGCAATCGGCGCATACGAATACCGTCGTCGCGTCATCTACCATGTACTTGCTGAGGTTTTTAGTGCTTTCGCATAGATAGCATTTCATTTTTTACTCCTTAGTTTAGGTTGCCCATATATCTCTCCCTTTTTGCGGGGAGGATCTTGTCTATCTCCACGATGATGAAACCGTCCACGCAGTCGCCAAAATCAGGGTCTACGCCAAAGTCCGTGAAATAGACGCCGCCTTTTTCGCATAGCTCCGAATATTGTTTGAAAAGCACCGGAACGGCGCAGCCGTAGTTTTTTAGAAGGGTCTTTAGCCTCCTAAAATCCTCTTCGTAGTTCTCGAAGCCAAAGTATGAGGCGAACTCCTCTTCCTCATGACGGGAGAGCACGAAAGGATTTTTTGAAGTCGCGTATTTTTTCGGAGCCGGGAAATATCTGGAATAAAAATACACGAGCAGCTTTTTTGCCTCGTCCGGATAGCTGTTTGATAGGCTGACCGGGCCGAACATATACTTGACGAATTGGTGTTTTTTCAGGTATGCCCCTATGCCGTACCATAGATAATCAAGCGCGCGGCTTCCCCAGTATCTGGACTGTACGAAGCTTCGCCCAAGCTCTATGGAGTGCGGCAAAAACTCGTCAAAGTCGGACGAGAAGCTAAAGAGCGAGTTCGTATAAAAACCGTCCCTTCCCCATATGTCGTATATCTCCCTGCCTTGGCCGACCCTGTACGAGCCGACCACTTCCAGCTCTTTGTCGTCCCAAAGCACGATGTGGCGGTAGTATTTGTCGTATTCGTCGGTATCCCTCTGTCTGCCGGTTCCCTCGCCGACCTTGCGGAACGTCATCTCTCTTAGCCTTCCGACCTCTTTTAGAATCGTGGATTTTTTCTGGTAGTCGTATAGGTATATCATTTTGTCGTCTGCGGTGCGTCCGAGCAGCTCCGACGACGCCAGTTCGTCTCTTAGGCTTTTTCTCTCTTCCGGATGGGCCACGTTGCGTTCGGTCTCGAATACCCCTTTTTTGCCTTTGGATATGGCGTAGAGGTGTTTTCGCACAAGCTTGATTTTGTGTTCTTTCGAGATCTTCAGTCCCGTAATATTGGATGCCGGTATCGTCTCGCCTACGACGAATTCCAGGCTTTTGTTTTTTTGTCTCATCATTTCGGTAGGGAGCATCAGCATTCCGAGCGGCTTATAGAGCGTCGAGACGGCGTAAAACGCCAACGAGTTTTTAGCCTTGATGTATACCGGGAGTATCGGGGCTTTCGACTTTTCGGCCAAAAACAAAAAACCGCTCTCCCATCTCGTATCCCTGACTCCCGCCGGTCTTGCGCGACTCACCTCTCCGGCCGGGAAGATGATTACGGCCTCCTCGTTGTTTAGCGCCGAGAGTATCGTCTTCATATCGGAGCGTACCGAGCTTTTTTTGGTTATATCCAGACCCAGGAGAAGAGTTTGCAGGTTCGGTATGCTCATCAAAATATCGTTTGCGACCACCTTCACGTCGTTTCGAACCTCTTTGACGAACCTGATGAGGCTAAGCGCGTCCAGAGCGCCTAACGGATGGTTCGCCACGATGAGCAGCTTTCCGGATGAAGGAATGTTGCTTTTCGAGCGGCTTGAAAACTTATACGTAAAGTTTAGCTTCTCGAGTACCGCATCTATAAAATCAAACCCTTCCAGCTCCCTATTTTTCGTTAAAAAGTCGTTTATCTCGCGCTCTTTGAGTATCTTGCCGAGCGCCAACGCGGAAAATTCGGTAAAAAACTTCGGATACTTCCTGAAAAACGTAGGATTTTTGGTCGCTATAATATTTTTGACGCTTACCATTGCCAACTCCAAATTGTTAGCCGCAACTATAAAATTTAATTATTACTATTTTGTTTCAAACGGGCGTTTAAAAAGCGTTTAAGTAAAATAAAGACAAAAAACAAAAAAGAAGCGAAATAATGTATATCCCCAGAAAAAGTAAGTTTGACCCCGACGAGAGCGGGCATTTTGGCGAGTTTGGAGGCAGATTCGTTCCCGAGACGCTGATGCCGCTCCTTATCGATTTGGACGAAGCGTATAGAAAAATAAGATTTGACGAGGAGTTCTGGAAGGAGGCGGACTACTACCTAAAAGAGTATGTAGGAAGGCCGTCCCTGCTGACTTACGCCGCAAATATCTCAAAAGAGCTGGGGGCGAAAGTCTATCTCAAAAGAGAAGACCTAAACCACACCGGAAGCCACAAAATAAACAACGTAATACTTCAGGCTCTTGTGGCGAAGAGGCTCGGCAAGACGAAGGTAATAGCCGAAACCGGAGCCGGGCAGCATGGGGTGGCCACGGCTACGGCCTGCGCGCTTTTTGGGCTGGAGTGCGAAGTGTTCATGGGAGCAAAGGACGTAGCGCGCCAAGAGCTGAACGTCTTTAGGATGAAGCTGCTCGGTGCCAAGGTGCACGCCGTAGAGTCCGGCTCAAAGACTTTGAAAGACGCGATGAACGACGCCATAAGGCATTGGGTGACAAACGCGAAAGATACGTACTATATGATAGGGACGGTCGCCGGGCCGCACCCTTATCCGCTGATGGTGCGCGATTTTCAGGCGGTTATCGGATATGAAGCCAAAGCGCAAATACTAAAACTAGAGGGCAGGTTGCCCGATTACGTCGTAGCCTGCATAGGCGGCGGAAGCAACGCAATGGGGCTTTTCAGCCATTTTCTGGAAGAGCCTACGGTAACATGCGTCGGCGTTGAGGCCGGAGGCAAAGGAGTAGAGACGTCCGAACACGGAGCGAGCCTTCAAAAAGGAAGAGCGGGAGTGCTTCACGGACAGATGAGCTATCTTTTGCAAGACGAAGAGGGGCAGATAGAGGAGGCGTACTCCATATCGGCGGGGCTTGATTATCCGGGTATCGGGCCGGAACACGCTTATCTGTACGAGAGCAAAGCCGCAAGATACGAAGCCGTAACCGACGAAGAGGCCCTGGATGCTTTCGTGTGGCTCTCCCGCGCCGAAGGGATTATTCCGGCGTTTGAGAGTTCGCACGCTATAGCCCAGTTAAGGAAGATGGATATCAAAAACAAGCTCGTCATCGCTAACGTATCCGGACGAGGCGATAAAGACATGGTTCAGGCCAAAGAGATATTGAAGTTTTAATGAAAAAAGCAGTTGTTCTACTTAACATGGGCGGGCCGTCAAATACGGCCGAAGTTCGGACGTTTCTTAAAAACATGTTCGCCGATCCGAACATCTTGACGGTTAAAAGCGCCGCGCTAAGATGGTTTATCGGTACGATGATAGTGCTTACAAGAACCAAGAAGGCGCAGAGCCACTACGAGGAGATAGGCGGAGCCTCGCCTCTTTTGGGATTGACCGAAAAGCTGGCCGATAAGCTCTCAAGCCTGATGGACGAGAAGGTGCATATCGCAATGCGTTACGTTCCTCCGTTTGCGAAAGAGGCCGCACGGCAAATGATGGACGACGAGGTAGAGGATGTGGTGCTCCTCCCGATGTATCCGCACTATTCCACCACGACTACGAAATCCTCCATCGAGGATTTTTATAAGGCTACGCTGGAGCTCGGATACCATCCTAAGGTCCATACGATAGAGAGGTACTATAAAAATAGAGCGTTCAACGAGCTGATCGTGGACTCCATTAAGCAGAGTTTGGGCGGCTGCGACGCCGAAGAGTTCGAGCTTCTGTTCAGCGCGCACTCCCTGCCGCAAAAGATTATAGACGCCGGAGACAGCTACCAAAAAGAGATAGAGGAGCATGTCGAGATACTATCCAATATGCTCTACTCCGAGGGCGTGCATTTTAGGAAGGTGCATCTGGCTTACCAATCGAAGCTTGGACCGATGAAGTGGATAGGGCCTTCGCTGGAGGAGACGCTCTCCAAAATAGCGGCCTCAAACAAAAAAGTAATCGTATATCCTATATCGTTTACCGTAGACAACATAGAGACCGTGTACGAGCTTGACATCGAGTATAGAGAGGTAGCGAAAAAGCTTGCGTTCGAAGAGTACAGGGTGGTTCCCTGCCCGAACGATAGCGAGGATTTTGCCAGGGTGCTGGCGCAGATAATAGATGAGAAAATGGGGCACGAATGAAAGAGTTGGTCAGTTTTATAACATGCGGATTTCCGGATAGGGAGTTTACGAAGGAGCTTGGGTTTGCGCTTAAAAACGCCGGTACGGATAGGCTTGAGCTTGGCATCCCTTTTTCGGATCCCGTCGCCGACGGCGCCCTCATAGAGAAAGCGAGCCTTAGCGCTATAAAAAACGGCTTCAAGATGGCCGATGCGTTTGATATAGCATCCGCTTTGAAAGATACGCCCTCCTATTTTATGGGATACTTCAACTCATTTTTTTCCGGCGGTTTTGGAAACTTCTGTAAAAAAAGCGCGGAGTGCGGCATAAGGGGGTTTATTATCCCGGATTTGCCGTTTGAAGAGGGGCAGAGATATGCGAAGATAATGGAAGAGTACTCTCTCGCCGCCATATCGTTTCTTGCGATTACCCATACCGACGAGCGTATAGAAAAGATCGCCAAAGCGTCCAAGGACTTTATATACCTGGTGGCCTTTGCCGGAATTACGGGTGCGGATAAGGACGAAGACCTGCTGCCGATACTAAAAAAAGTCAAAAACGTAACGAATACGAAAGTGTTCGTGGGATTTGGCGTAAACGAAAAAACCGCCAAAAAAAGAGCCGAAGGGGCCGACGGCGTAATAGTCGGCAGCGCGTATACCAGGATTTTGCTTGACGAGAGCCTGAGCGGCTCCGAGAAGCTCTCAAAATGCGCCCAGCTATCCAAAACGATAAAAGCCCAAATCAACGAATGAAGCCATCGGACAGGTTTTTCGAAACAAACGGGGACTTTAGGAGTCCGTACGATAGAGACAGGGATAGGATCATCCACTCCCACTCGTTCAGAAATCTGGAGTACAAAACGCAGGTTTTCCTAAACTCCGAAGGCGACTACTTCCGTACGCGTCTGACCCACTCCCTGGAGGCTAGCCAGATATCACGTACGATAGCCAAAAATCTGGGTCTTAACGAATCGCTGGCGGAAGCCATAGCCCTTGCCCACGATATAGGACACACCCCTTTCGGACACATCGGCGGCGATACGCTGGACGAGTGTTTGAAAGCCGCGGGAAGCGAAAACGGCTTTGAGCACAACTTCCAATCTTTTAGGGTGCTGACAAAACTTGAAAAAAGATACAAGGGTTTTGACGGCCTAAACCTTACGTTCGCGACGTTGGAGGGGGTGTTAAAACACTCGGCGCCGTACAAAAAAAGCTTTCTGCCCTCTTCGTTTGACGAGATTTTCAGGCTTGATTTTCATCCTTCATTCGAAGCGATAGTCGTCGACAATTCGGACTCTATCGCATATATATCCGCCGATATAGACGACGCCATCAGGTATTCTCTGGTAAGCGTAGGCGATTTGGAGGAGTCTAGGCTTGTCGGACGAATCGCGAAACGGATAGAGGATGAAGAAAAAATAGCCAGAAGCGAGACGCTTTTTCGCCATAGGCTCACCACCCATATAATAACCGAGCTAATCAGCGACATAATAGAAAACTCCTCCAAAAACAGAGCCGTATTCGAGTCGTTCAAGACTCCCGCATGCGGGGTATTTGCGGCGGATGAGCCGATGCTGATAGGCTTTAGCGAAGAGACGTGGAGCGAGATAAAAGAGCTCAAAAAACTGCTTCTGGAAAAAGTATACAGGCACGAGACGATTATGCAAAGAATGTATTTGGCCGGACAGTGCATAAAAAGGTTGTTCGAAGCGTTTTGCAGCGAGCCGAAGATGCTAAGCAAAGAGTATAGGGAGAGATTGGAGCGTTCCAGTTTAAACAGGGTGGTTGCGGATTTTATCTCGTCGCAGTCGGACAGAAGCGCTATGAAGCTTTACAGGGAGCTATATTAAAAAGAGGGCGAAGCCCTCCTTGGTTATTGTTTGATTTGAAGCAGTACTTGCAGCATCTGATCCGATGTCGTAATGGTTTTGGAGTTTGCTTGATAACCCCTTTGGATTACGATTAGGTCGGTTAGCGATTTTGAGAGGTCGACGTTGCTCATCTCTAGCGCTGACGAGAATATAGCGCCTCTGCCGCCGCTCGCCGCAGCGCCTATGGTCGGATCCCCGCTGTTCGCGCTTTGGGAGAAGAGGTTGCCGCCGTCGGCCATAAGGCCTTCGTTGTTTGCGAATTTAGCCATAGATATCTGTGCAAGACCCAGGGACCTGCCGTTTGTGAAGCTGCCTATAAGCACCCCGTTCTGGTCTATCCTGATACCTTGCAAATCCCCGCCCGTATAGCCGTCTTGGCTAATCAGCGACGTCGCCGATTTTTGGTCGAAGCTTGTAAGGCCGTCAAATGCGTTTGGCGTACCAAAGCCTAGATTTACCTGTTGATTTGGCGTCGAGCCGTTATTCCAGGTGACCGACAAGCTTTGCGGATTTACGCTTGCAAGAGAGCCGTTTGAGTTAAACTGCACCGTTCCGCCGGTATATACGTTTTGGTTTGGAGAAACGCCGCCTATGTCGCCCGGTTGAGGCACCGTGGCCGTCCATGACCATGAGCTCGTCCCCTCTTTTCTAAACGTGTACGTAATGGTGTGCTTGGAGCCGAGCGAGTCGAATATGTCTATACTGGACGAGTGCGTAGCCGCATTTATCGCCTGAGACGTTTTTGTTGCCGCACCCGGAGGCAGCGTGCCTTCCATCGCGTTGAAAACCTGCGTAAATAGCGGGCTCTCATTGATTGTGCCGTTACCGTTGATCGCCGTTACGGATATGGCAAGCGTAGAGCCTGTAGGGTTGCTAAGCACATATTTGCCGTCGGAGTTTACGCTGACAAGCGCTCCCGTGGAGCTTGCTTTTGCTTGCCACTGCATATATGCTCTCAAATCTTCCGTCGTGTGGAAGTTCTTTGTTTGCCCTATCGACGTAGAGTCGGTCGCAGGGTTTGCGGAGCCTGTCGTATACTGGTATTTAAACGCCGTCGTAGCCCCCGGGGTCGCCGCCGTTATCGCCGTCAGACCGGTCGTATCGCCGGCGTTTACGGTCACCAAGATATTCTTCTTGCTGTCGCCGTCCATAGCATTGGTATTCGTATAGGTCAGGCTGCCCGCCGAAGCCGATGCGGTAACGCCCGTCTGGGAGGTGAACGTATTGATAAGAGTCGCTATCTCGGAAGCGTTGCTTGCGGAGCTTGATAGCGGGGCCGCGCTTCCGATTGAGCCGGTAATGTTTATGCCGTTAATCGTCAGGTTGACCGTCTGGGCGCCGGCCGGTACGACCGCCGCGTCCGCTACCTGCGCATTCTGGAACCCTATCCATATGCCTTGTCCGTTTTGGAGGTTGAAGGCCTGGCCTGAAGCGTTAAACAGTACGCCCAGATCCTCCGGTTTTTGGTTGCCGCCTACGCCGTTCGCGATTGTTGGGTCCGCAACCGTTAGGCTGTCGGAGTCTAGCGTATATATTGGACCGTATTCGTTTGTCGTGCTGCCGGATACGAGGTTTGCTCTAAGCGTTACGTTTTGTGTTCCTCTGGCCGGAATGGTCATACCAGGATCTATCTGTATGCTTTTTATAGGAAGGGTAGAGTCTATCTTGTCGTTGGCGTCTTTTATCCACCCTTGGACTATAAGACCGTTGGAGTCTACGAAATTGCCGTACGCGTCGAAGCTAAAGTCGCCGGCTCTCGTATATTTGTAAGTCGTTCCGTTATCCGGGCTTACGACGAAAAAGCCGTCCCCTTCTATCGCGACGTCTGTCGTCTTGTCGGTCGTCTGTCTGGAGCCTTGCGAAAATATATGCGTAACGGTCGATACGCTTGAGCCAAGCCCCACTTGCAGCGAGTTTCTCCCGCCCAGCGGGTCTTGCGGAGCCGTAGCTATCTTTGCCGTTTGGGATAGCATATCCGCAAAGTTTGTCCTAGAGTATTTAAATCCTACCGTGTTGACGTTGGCTATATTGTTACCCTCAACGTCCATCGCTACTTGGTGTGCCTGAAGGCCGCTTACGCCGGCCCAAAGTGACCTCATCATGGTCTAATCCTTGATTTAGATTTTATTTAGTCGATAACAAGCAACTATCGTTCCTTTTGGTTATCGTTTACTTACGGTTTACTCTCACCCTCTTTTTAGGCCGATCGCTTTTTGTATCATCTGGTCGGCGGTCGTTACGACTTTGGCGTTCGCGCTATATGCTTTTTCCGTAATTATCAGTTGCGTTAATGCCTCTGCCGCCGATACGTTGCTCATCTCCAGCTTGTTGCCGAATATTTGGGAGTTTTGTATCGTATTTCCGTTTTTGTCTTTATAGAAGATGGCCTGTCCGCTATTGTCCGTAGCCCTAAACTCGCTATCGCCTATTTTTTCCAGCCCTTGTTCGTTTTGGAAATGGAATACCGGTATCTGGGCCACTATCGAGCTTTGCCCGTTGTCAAACGTTGCCACCACCATACCGTTCGCGTCTACTTGGTATGCCTTTAGGTTTCCCACGCCTACGCTCGGTACGGCCGGCTTGTCTACGTAAGTAATGTTTACCGTATAGTTGCCGTCCGGCACGGTCACTCCGTTCTCGTCTTTGCCGTCCCATGTTACCGCGTGTTGTCCGCTGCCTTGCGTCGACTGCGGAAGCGTCCTGACTACGTTGCCGCTCGCGTCGGTTATTTCGATTCTCGCCGTGGACTGCTTCGGAAGCGAATATGTTATATCGCCTCCGGCTCCGCCTGTTATTGCGATCTGGTAGCTTGGAAGCGTAGCCGTTACGGCTGGGGTTCCAGGAATTCCAGGATGCGTAATGTATTTTGGGAGCTTGAGCGGAACTTGCGCTTTCGGGTCTGTAAGCAGGTTTGCCGATACGACGGAGGTCTGCGGGACGGTCGCCGTACCGTCTTTCGCTATCGTCATATTCCCGGAATAGGTTCCGACCAGCTGATCGCCGTTGCCGTTTAGCACGTTTCCTGCGGCGTCTACATAAAAATCCCCGGCCCTAGTAAAGAAAAGCTGCGTGTCGTCGTTCGCCTTTTTGACGCCGAAAAAGCCGTTGCCGCCGATAGCGAGGTCGAGAGCCCTATCCGTATTTACGAAACTCCCCTGTTTCATGCTAAGGGCCGTAGTCTGCGTGGTCGCGCCTACTCCTACTTCGTCCATTCCAGGCATCGCTATGCCGGATCTATATTGCGATAGCAGGGTCGAGAACTCGGGAGTGGACGACCTAAATCCCACCGTATTGATGTTGGCTATATTGTTGCCCCATACGTCAAGGCCGGTTTGTTGCGATTTTACGCCGCTGACCCCGGTATAAAAAGATGTCATCATGGCTAGAATATCTCTTTTATTTTAGTAACGTCTATGTATTGGCTTCCGACTTTAAAATACGCCGTGGAGCCGTCCACTTTCAGGCTCTCTATAGGGTAGGCTCCTATCGTGGTTTTACCGGCGTTTCCGTTTGTATCCGTATACTCTACTTTTGCGGTATAAACACCGTCTTTTACCTTGTTTCCGGCATTATCGGAACCGTCCCAGTCCACGCTAAAAGTGCCTTTTGTTTTTGCGTCGTAGCTAAACGTCTTATATACGTTGCCTACGGAGTCCACTATGCTTACGACGGAGCTTGACGTATCGGTCGGAAGATAGACGTCGAACGTGCCGCCGTTGCCGTTGTATACGTTCAGTCCGCTTAGTCCGGTGTCGGCCATCTTGCCTATAGCGGAGGCCAGGGAGTAGTTGGCGGATGTCTGGAACGCCGCGGTCATATTGGTCATAGCCGTCTTTGTGGCGTTTTGCGCCTCAAGCGTGGCGAGCTGGCTTGTTTGCGTTAGCATCTTGTCCGTATCCATCGGGCTTGTCGGATCTTGATATTGCAGCTCTACGAGGAGCAGCTTCATAAAATCTTGCGATTGTAGTTCCGCTTTCGGATTGGATGTCGTCGTATTGGACGTATTCGATACCGTCGTATTCGTGTTTGTTACTGCTGATGCCATTTCTCGCTCCTTACGCGTATTTTGGATGCGGCATTACGATGTCTAAGCTCTCTATGCTTTTGGACGCCATCTCGCCGTTTATTTGGTATTTCTTGGCCGCTTCTTGTTTTTGCCAGCTTCTATTGTTTTGCTCTTTGTTGTTTTCCGAGAAGTTAAAATTCATCTGCAAACTGACAAAACCTTGCGCCATCAGGTTGTTTCTGAACTCCTGGATGTTTTGCATGAACATCTGCATCGTGTCTTGCGTGGAAGTGACGTTCACTATCAGGTTTTGTCCCCTCGTGATTAACGTTACGTCGACGTTGCCGAGGTTTTGCGGATTCATCTCCATCGAGACTTTCATAAGAGGCGGCTTATAGTTGTCTATCGTCTCTTTCAGATCCTGCGAGAAGTTTTTGAGCGCTTCCGAGGCGACCGCCATTTTCCCTTTTAGTTCGTTTTCCGTATGTTTAGGCGCCTCTATAAAAACGCCCATAGGGGCATCTTTTTGGATTCCCTTTTCATCGTTTTTGGCCTCTTTTTTTGCCAGAAGTTCGGCTAGATCCGGCAAATCGCTTTTTGCTTTGGGTTCCGCCGCCGGAACACTCTCTTTAAAAGCCGCAACTACTCCGCTCTCCTTTTGCAGTTTTTGTTCGTTCTCTTTTTTGGCTTCTTTTAGTTTCGCGGCGACCGAGGCATCTCTTGCGTCTTTCGGTATCTCTCTGTTTTTAAGCCCCTCTTGCAGTAGCGAGGCCAGATTTGGGATCTCTTTTTTTGCATCTTGCGCCGCAAGCTCTTTTGGCGCCTCTTTGAGTTGTTTCGTTTTCGGCTCGGCGTTATCTTTTTGTATCTCCGCCTTTTGCGCCTCTCCTAGCTTTTTTTCCACCGCTTTATCGACGGTCTTTTCCGTGCTTTTTTGTTTTTGGGTGGCTTTTTTGTCGTGCGCCTCTTTTGCGTTATCGTCTTTTATCTCCTCGACGCTTATTTTTTTTACGTCTACTCCGCCGTTTTTGGCGAGTTCGAGCAGTTTTTTCAGCTCTTTAACTTCGCCGCCGTTGCCGCCGCCTTGCTGTTTTGAGCCTTTTTTTGCGGCGGCGTCCCTTAACTCGTTTACGCTTTTTTCTATCGCCAATTTGTCGTTTAGCTTTATCTGTGAGAGCAGATTTTTGATGTTTATAAGCGACGAGCCGTCTATTTCACCCTCTTTGATTTGGGTATTCTTTATTTTAATGGAGCCGTTTTTGTCGAGCTCTATATCGCCTTTTTTGGTCATCTCGAGCAGTTTTTTGACAAACTCCTTGCCGTCTGTTTTGTCTTGTATCTGCCCTGCCTTCAAAAGTCCGGCAAGCGCATCCGCCTTGCCTTTGCCTTTTGCCCCCGCTGTTTTCAATGCGACTACTTGTTCGCTCATTTTTATAGGCCTTAACTGGTTTTTTGAAGATAAGCAAATAAAGTTCCATAGTGTGATAAAAAGCTGAAGCGGTATTTAAATATAATTCGCAAAAAATTTTTTATAAGGTTTTCAATGCAAGATATAAGAAACATAGCGGTCATCGCGCACGTTGACCACGGTAAGACGACGCTAGTCGACGGCCTTCTTAAACAAGCTGGCACGTTTAACGAGAGAGACAACGTAGAAGAGAGGGTGATGGACTCCAATCAGCTGGAGAAAGAGAGAGGGATTACCATTCTTTCCAAAAATACGGCTATTAGCTACAAGGGCACGAAAATCAACATCATCGACACTCCGGGACACGCCGACTTCGGCGGCGAGGTTGAGAGGGTTCTAAAAATGGTTGACGCCGTACTTCTTCTTGTCGACGCGCAAGAAGGTGTTATGCCTCAGACGAAATTCGTCGTTAAAAAAGCGGTAGGACTAGGACTAAAAATCCTTCTAGTCGTCAACAAGATAGACAAACCTGCGGCGGAGCCTCTAAGAATTCAAGACGAAGTATTCGACCTTCTAGCTCAGATGGACGCATCCGACGAGCAGCTAGACTTCCCTGTCATCTATGCCGCGGCAAGAAACGGAATGTCCAAGAAAAACCTGGAAGATCCGGATGGCGACCTGACTCCGCTATTCGAGATGATACTAGCCCATACTCCAAAACCGACGGGAACGACCGAAAATCCGCTCCAACTCCAAGTATTTACGCTTGACTACGACAACTATGTCGGTAAAATCGGTATCAGCAGGATATTTAACGGTACCGTAAAGAAAAACCAATCGGTAGTCCTTGTAAAATCGGACGGCGAAAAAGTAAACGGCAGGGTGACCAAGCTAATCGGCTTCATGGGTCTGGCCAGAATGGAGATAGACGAAGCGGGAGCCGGCGATATCGTGGCTATCGCAGGTTTTGAGACTATCGACGTGGGTGATAGCCTATGCGACCCGAACAATATCATGCCTCTTGACCCTATGCACATCGAAGAGCCTACGATGAGCGTCGTATTCTCGGTAAACGACTCTCCTCTTGCCGGCACGGAAGGCAAGCACGTAACGTCTAACAAACTTAGAGAGAGACTAGAGTTTGAGATGAATACGAATATCGCTATGAAGCTAGAAGATAGCGGCGAGGGTAGATTTAAGGTCTCCGGCAGGGGCGAGCTCCAAATCACGATTCTAGCCGAAAATATGAGAAGAGAAGGCTTCGAGTTTGGTATATCAAGACCGGAAGTTATCGTAAAAGTAGAAAACGGCGTAAAATGCGAGCCGTTCGAACACCTGGTAGTCGACGTGCCGGATGAGCACAGCGGTACGGTTATCGAGATACTCGGAAAAAGAAAAGCCGAGATGAAGTCGATGGTGCCTATGGGTATCGGCCAAACAAGAATGGAGTTCGAAATCCCGGCGCGTGCGCTTATCGGCCTAAGAACACTTTTCCTTACGTCTACGAAAGGCGAGGGCGTTATGAACCACTCGTTCCTTGAGTATAGACCGTTCAACGGCGAAGTAGAGAGCAGAAATAACGGCGCGCTAATCTCTATGGAAAACGGCGTAGCGACGGGCTATTCTATATTCAACCTTCAAGACAGAGGCGCTATGTTTATCGGACCTCAAACAAAAGTATACGAGGGTATGATAATCGGCGAACACTCAAGAAGCAACGACCTTGAAATCAACGTAACAAAAGAAAAACAACAATCAAACGTACGTTCTTCCGGTGCGGACGAGGCCATCAAACTTGTTCCGCCAAGAGAGATGAATCTTGAAAAAGCGCTTGAGTGGATCGAAGATGACGAGCTTGTGGAAGTAACTCCGCTAAACATCAGAATCAGAAAAAGATATTTGGACGCGAACACAAGAAAGAGAATGGGCAAAAAATAACTCCAATTTTTAAAAAAAGAGTTATAATGAAATAAAGGAGAATCAAATGGATGTAATGACTTTCTTCGTCGGCATCATCGCTTTTTGTATGGTAGTATTGACCGTTATGGTTATAATATTTCTGCTTTCCGTATCAAGAAGTCTTAAGGCCGTAGACGAGAAGGTTACGCTTCTTGTATTTGAGCTCTCCCAAATACTCCCGAATATCCGCAAGACGACGCAAAATATTGCGGATATGAGCGGATTTCTCAACATATTCTCTTTTTTCAAAAAAACCAAATAAGGAGTTTCCAGATGGATAGATCGGCCGTATGTGTATTTATCGGAGCGCTTGTCGGCGCCGCCGCAACTTATGGGATAATAAAAAATAAAGACAAAATAGTCGAAAAGTTCGAAGAACTAGAAGGCAAGGTCGAGGCGACTCTCAAAGAAAAAGGGATGACTCCAGAGAGAGCCAAAGAGGTTTATCATCAGGTAAGCGAAAATGTCCACACCGCGATGGAAAAAATAAAAGAGACTCTAGACGCCAACAATATCAAAGATTTGGCAAGAGAGCAGATTATAAAAGAGCTTGACGCGCTAAAAGCAAAACTTAGCAAATAACCCTAAGCTTCAGGCGGCGAAAGCCGCCTTCCAACCTCTTAATTGACATCAAAAGAAGTTTTTGTTAAAATTCCGTCCTCTTTTTATAATTAATATGGCAAGGTAGCTCAGCTGGTTAGAGCGCTGGTCTCATAAGCCGGAGGTCGAGGGTTCGAGTCCCTCTCTTGCTACCATACTACACCGTTTAAAAAATCAGCTTAATTTTTATAACTACTTGATCCATACTTTTTGATATACTTTTTTAACAATCTATTCCATACTTAGTTGGTTGAATGAGCAGCTTAAAGCAGACAATATTGGTCATAGACGACTCCTCTATAGACTCCGCAATGTTACAAAGCTTTCTCGGCTCATATCCATACAACGTATTGACCGCGGAGACGGGAGAGGGAGGCATAGCCCTTGCCGTAGAGTGCAAGCCGGACTTGATACTGCTTGATATTTTGATGCCGGAGATGGACGGATTCGAGGTGTTAAAAAGGCTAAAATCCATCAAGGGGTTTGAAAAAATACCGGTAATATTTCTGACCGCGCTAAACGACGACAATGCCAAGATAAGGGCTTTTGAGTCCGGGGCCGTGGACTATATATCAAAACCTTTTAACGCGAGGGAGGTGGCCGCAAGGGTAAAAACGCATTTGGATATCGCTATGCTTACGACATCGCTTGATTTTCTGCTCAAAACTGCGGCGCACGAGTTTGGAATTCCTCTGGCCGTTATAGATACGAGCGTGCAGATGCAGCAGATGGAGTTTGGCGAAAGCGAGTATATAAACGCGATTTCGTCCGCATCGGCCACGTTGCAGGGCGTATACAAGGATATGGCCTATTTTTTGGGCTCCAGCTCGAAAAAAACAACCAAACCCCAGCAGATCAAACTGGCCGATTTCGTTAAAAACAGGGTTTCGTATATGAGCGTCCTAGCTACCGCTTACGGCAACGGCTTCGAGATGGATTCGGACGATGACGCCGCTACCGTTTATATAAACGAATCCGAGCTTGAGAGGGTGGTCGACAACATACTCTCCAACGCCGTGAAGCATTCCGAAAAAGGCGGCAAGGTAGCCGTAAAGGTCTGCGCCATGAATAAAGGGATTATGCTTGAAGTAAAAAACAAAAGCAGGCGTATCGATAACATGACGAGGCTATTTGAGGAGTTTTACCGCGACTCCAGGTACTCGGACGGTCTCGGTCTCGGACTTTATATTGCAAGGAGTATCTGCAAAAAAAACGGCGCCGAAATATCCGGTATATGTGAAAACGGTTATGCTATTTTTAGAGTATATTTTAGAAGGTGTAGTGAATGAAAATATTGCTGCTTGAGGACGAGACGCTGCTAAGACGAAATATCGCCGCCTATCTGCAAAAGAAGGGTTTTGAGGTTGTAGATTTTGAGGACGGCAAAAGTATGCTAGAAAATGCCAACGTGCGCGATTTCGACGCTTTCGTGCTTGATATAAACGTCCCGGACGTAAACGGATTCGAGATACTGGAATTTATCAAGAGCATAGACCCGCTGACCCCAGTTATCCTTATTAGCGCGTACACCGAAACAAAGGATGTGCTAAACGGCTTCAGGCTCGGCTGTTCGGACTACCTGAAAAAGCCTTTCGGGCTTGAAGAGCTTGAGATTAGGCTAATGAAGGCGCTTGGCGCGGCGGACGATTCGGTCATAAAAATTAACGACTCCTACGAGTATGACCTAAAGACCAGGGAGCTTCGATGCAACAACGAGATAGTAAAGCTCCCGAAGACCCCTTCTAGACTCTTTTATATCATAGCCAAGCGCAAAGGCGGCATCGTAAAAAGCGAAGAGATTGCCGAATACCTGTATCCGGACGGCGTCCACTCTTCAAACGCCGTTATAGGCAGGATAAGGGACCTTAGGGCTTTTGTGGATCCGGATCTGATAGAGAACGTACACGGCGTAGGATATAGGCTGAATATCTAATTATCTAAGAAGCTCCAAAACCTCTTTCGTGGATGCAAGCTCTAAAGCGTCATAGTCGTCTATCGTTTTTACGCTCTTATCGCATCCTAGCTCCAGCAGCAGCTTTACCATATCCGCTTTGCCGTTTGATGCCGCAAATAAAAGCGGCGTGGCGCCGTTTACGTTTCGGTTGTCCTTGTTTATCCCGGCTTCGACCAGCGCCCTGACGCTTTTCTCATCCCCTGCGTATACCGCGTTCCACAAGGCGTTATTGGAGTCAAGGTTTGTTTTATTGATATCGACGCCGAGAGATATTAGTTCCGCTACGAGCCCGGTGCGCCCTTGTCTTGCGGCCAACAATAGAGGCGTATTGCCATTCTCTCCCGGTGCCTCTATGTCGTCAAAACGGTTATTTCCCATCCACTCTAGAAGTTCGGCGCTCATATCATCCTCTTTAATCTCAAAAAATCATATAGATCCGACAGCAGGAGGTATCTTTTTTCTATATCCGAAAAGTATTCGACCGTGGCTCCGTCTTTTCTGCTATAAAGACCCAGATCTCTTACGAACTCTTTAGGCATCGACAGCTTCTCTTCCCGCATATCGGAAAACATCTTTGCCGTCTCTTCGAATATGCTAGATATTTCGTTTTCGTCGCTTTCGCTTCTGTATTTTAAAAAATGCGGGTAGGCGGCGACCCGGCTTATCCGTTTAAAACTAGTTTGCAAGAGACCTTCCTTATGGAAGAAGCAAATGCATTGTCTATTCCGTTATTTCGAAGTCGTCCCTGGAGTATATTACTATTTGCGGCTCGTTATAAAAGCCGATATGCGCCGCTTTTAGCGTTAGCCTAGAAAGATTTTTTGGCTTTAGGCTCTTATCTTTGAAATATATCTTTATCTCCATGCCGTCTTTATATACGAATTTACCTTTGCTGAATACGCCGCTAACGCCGCTAACTATTTCGTTTTGCATGGATGGGTTTGCCAAATCCTCTGCCTCTTTGGCGATAAAGCCGGATATATCCGTTTGCCCGATTTGACGGTAATCCGCAATCTGTTTTATCTCTTTAAGACCGTGGTAATCCTCCGCTTTTGCCGCTCTTATGTCGTAGACGCCGCCGACCTTCATCTCTTGCGGAGCGTTATATACGAAGATAGCTCTGCCGTTTTTTTGTTTTATTACGGTCGCGTCGAAATGCCTATAGATCACGACGGCGTTTTTTATCAATACGTCTGTCGCCGAGCCTGATTTGTATATGTCGGCGATTGTCGCCGTCTTTATGCCGCTATCCATGATGCTTTTTTCGGCGGTTTTGACGGGAGCTTGCGCCTTGGGTTCATTTTTTGACTCGAAACCGCCTACTCTAAATTTGGCCAAAACCGGCAAATGGTCGGAGTATCCTTGCGGAATGCTTAGCTCTTTTGTTTTTCCGCCCATTTCCCATCTATGCGGCCTGCCGTTTTTTAGAAGATAGGCCGGCGAGAATATCTTAAAGCTCTCGTCAACGTAGGATATCCCTTTTTTGTCGAACATAGCCCTTGGAACGATGATATTGTCGGGCGTATTCCTATCCCTGCCGAACCATTCGCTGACCCTTTCGTATTTTGGGATCTCGCTCCATAGATTATATAGATATTCCCCGTTTTGATTCGCCATTACGTCGGCTTTCGAGGCAAGCTGAGGTTTTTCGCCCGGTTTTGATTTGGCCGTCTTTAGTATGTGGTTTATTGCCGCCACGCCGTTTGTGTCGTTCAGTTTTTTATCGTTTACGAACGTCTCCATTTCGTTATAGTTCGAATTCATATCGCCTAAAACCAAAAAGTCGGCGTCTATAGGCAGCTTCTTGATGTCCTGCACTAGCAGATTCGCAAACTCCACCCTCTTGCTCTCAGGTCCCGTTTTGGCCTTCCAGTGGTTGACGTATACGATAAGCTCGTCTTTCCCTATGGAAAGCCGCGCTTTTAGTATCGGCCTCTCCCTGTATTGCGAACTCAGTTTTAGCTCATCGTAGGAGATGATCTTAAACTTCGATATTAGCGCGCTTTGCACGGCAGTCTTGCCGTTTTTCGTAATCGCATAGTATGGATACTCCGCACCGCTCGCTTTTAGCGCCCCTAGTAGCTCTTTTAGCGCATTTTCGTTTTCCACCTCTTGCAGCGCTACGACTTCGGCGCCCATGTCTTTTATGACTTTCGCCGTATTTTCAAGCTTTATGTCGTGCGCCCTCTTGTTCCATCCCTTGAAATTCGGTATATACTCCGGATATTCGGTGCCGTTTGGCTCCATATCGAATAGATTTTCCACATTGTAGGTAGCCACCGTAAAGACCGAGACGTTGGCATCCCCGCCGGTTTTTGCCTGCGAGTTGAAGCTAAATATTAGGCCGACGGCAATGATAATGGCTCCGACGCCCGCCAAAAAGTATTTTTTCATGTGTATATCCGAAAAGTTTTTCGCGTATTTTAGCAAGTCAAACCAGTTTAAAAAGTTAGTTCATAGATTATTCACAAATACAAAATAAAATCTAGCCTGTAAATATAAAGGATTGATAATGTCTACGTTTAAGAGGGTCGCCCTGTTTTTTGCGGCCGTTTTTCTGGCGATGCAGCTTGTGAGGTTCGAGAAGACAAATCCGGCCTCGAATCCGGCCTTTGAATTAAGGGCCGAAGAGAGTGTGTCATCTATACTCAAAAACTCCTGTTACGACTGCCACTCCAACAATACGAAGTGGCCTCTTTATAGCGAGATAGCGCCGGTTTCCTGGATAGTGACGAAGCACGTGAACGACGCAAGGAGATGGGTCAACTTTTCCGAATGGGAGAGCTACGACGAAGCCAAGAAGCAAAAGCTAAGAAAGCTGATATATAGAGAGGTGGCCGACGCTATGCCTCTTCAGTCCTACTCGCTCATGCACGGCGGTACGGCGCTCAGCGAGGAGCAAAAAAGGACAATCAGGGAGTGGACGGGCGTAAGCGCTCTGGATGTCAGCGCTAGAGATTAATTTTTTGGATTTAGAAAATCTATAATCTCGCCGTTCCCGGTTAGCTCTGCTATATCGGCCGCGCTTAGCCCTTCGCTATTCTTTGCGCTCTTATCCGCGCCTTTCGATACCAGGAGTTTTACGATCGGAAGGTTTTCCTTCCATACGGCTAGCATGAGCGGAGTTTTGCCTGAAGCGTCTTTTGCGTTTACGTCGGCCCCTTTTTCTATCAAAAACGACGCGATTTCAAGCTTCTGCTCCCATACGGAGAGCATCAAAATGGTCTTGTTACCGATTATGCTTGCGTTTGCGCCGTCTTTGTCCGTTATGAGCGTCTTTAGTTTGGCGGCATCTCCTTTTTTTATCGTCTCTATCGTCTCGGCCGAGGGCTCCGCCCCAAAGAGCGAAGCGGCAAATATGGCGAACAGGGTTGTTTTTCTCACACTCTGCCCTTGAATGTCTCGATAAAGCCCAAAATATCCTCTTGCAACGCCTGGAGCTCCTCTTCGTGGAGCACTTCGTCCGCCATTATCTGCGTGGCTATATTGTACGTGACGATGTCGCTATCTTTCGTTAGCGTAGCGATCTTGTCGTAGACGCCGATGGCGCACTGCTCGCCTTTGATATTCTGCGCCAGCACCTCCAGCACTTGCGGATTTTGTGGCGCGTCGTAGCCGCATATCGTGTTCGAGAGCCAATCTTTCGGATGCAAAAGAGGCGTTCCGCCAAGTTGTATTATCCTATCGGCCACCATCGTGGCGTGCCTAAGCTCGTCCGCGGCGTGCTGCACGAGTTCGGCGATTACCGCCTCCTTCATGATACCTTTTACCACTTTCGAGCCGACCCAATATTGATAGTGCGCCAGCCACTCGTCGGCGTAAGCCTTGTTAAGAAGCGTCACTATCTCTTCGACGTTGCCTTTTACTATGCTCTTACCGTAGGTTCCCATAGATTACTCCTTTTTTGGATATATAAAATTATACTCCAAAAATATCTAAATAGTAAAAATTCCTAAAATTAAAACTCAAATTTTTTAACGGGTAAAATACGTAAAAATTTTAGCTAGGCGGGATATATGGTTTTTACTACTCCTTTCAAACAAAACTCCATCAAAATAATGCTTTTGGGTTCCGGCGAACTCGGACGCGAAGTAGCCATCGAGGCTCTTAGGCTCGGGTGCGAAGTGGTTGCGGTAGACAAATACGAAAACGCTCCCGCACAGCTTGTAGCCACGAAATCATATGCGATAGATATGAAAAACAAAGAGGAGCTTTTGAGGGTAATCAAGGCCGAAAATCCGACATACATCCTGCCGGAGGTTGAGGCTATCAGTATAGACGCGCTTTTTGACGCGGAAAAAGAAGGCTTTCATGTTATCCCAAACGCCAAAGCCGTCAGCCTCACGATGAACCGTAAAGGCATCAGGGAGTTTGCCGCAAACGAGCTAGGGCTGAAAACGAGCGGGTTTAGATTTGCCAAAACCCTAGAAGAGCTAAAGGCTGGCGCCGACGCTATGGGATACCCGTGCGTGATCAAGCCGGTCATGAGCAGCTCCGGCCACGGGCAGAGCGTATGTCGTGCGCCAGAAGAGGTCTCAAAATGCTTCGAGCACGCCAAGGAGGCCAGAGGGGACGCCAGCGAGATGATAGTCGAGGAGTTTATAAGGTTTGACTACGAGATTACGCTTCTTACCGCCAGGACGGAGAACGAGACGGTGTTTTGCGAGCCGATAGGCCATATCCAAAAAGACGGCGATTATATATACTCGTGGCAGCCTATGGCGATGAGCGCCGTGGCTCTTGAAAAAGCGAAACATATCGCAAAGACCGTCACGGATGGACTCGGAGGTAGAGGGATATTCGGCGTAGAGCTATTCGTCGCCGGCGACGAGGTCTACTTTAGCGAAGTAAGTCCAAGACCGCACGATACGGGGATGGTTACGATGATTACCCAAAGCGTGAGCGAATTCGCCCTTCATCTAAGAGCCGTTCTCGGTCTGCCGCTCTCATATAGATTCTTGACGCCTGGGGCTAGCGCGGCCTATAAAGCCAAAAACGAGTCCCATGAGCCGAGGTTTGACGTGCCAAACGAGCTTTTTGGCGCCGATACGGAAGTCAGGATATTCGGTAAGCCGGAAAGCCATAAGGGCAGAAGGATGGCCGTAGTCTTGGCCGCAGACAGCAGCGCAGAGGCCGCAAAAGATAAGGCCGCAAGCCTGGTAGAAAAAATAACGGAACTATGAATTTGTTAAAAAGACACTACAAGCTCATAGTAGCGATATTTATCTTCCTTCCGCTCGTCATATTTATAGACAAAGTGGTGTTTTCGTATTTGGAGCCAAAGGCTGCGGAGGCCGCCAAAAAAGCACGGAACGCACAGATGCTGTACGGCGCCAAATGCGCGATGTGCCACGGCGTAAAAGGCGAGGGCGCCGGAGGTTATCCGAAGATTGGCGGCCTGACGAAGGAGGCTGCCCTATCTAAAATAAAAGCCCATAAAGAGGGGATATTCGGCGAAGGCGTACAGCTAAGAGCCGATTTTGCGACGCTTAGCGAAGCCGATAAAGAGGAGATAGCTTCTTTCGTTGCCGGGTTAAAAGGGGAGTAGCCCCAAATGTTCCAGTAGTATTTTTGCGCCTATAAGTATAAGTACGGCGCCGCCGAAGATTTCCGCTTTGCCTTCCAGCCTCTCTCCTATCTTGTGGCCTATGACTACCGATAGCGCCGAGATAACGAAAGTGACGACGGCTATTATCGTCGCGGAGATTATGATGTTGTGCTCCAAAAACGCAAGCGTAGCTCCGACGGCAAGGGCGTCTATGCTTGTGGCGACCGCCAAAACCGTGAGTATCTTTAGTCCGAGCCCAATCTCTTTTTCCTCTTCGCCTTCGTGCGCCCCCTCATATATCATCTTGCCGCCAAGAAACGCCAAAATGACGAACGATATGTAGTGGTCGTACGCCTCCACCGTTTTCGCGAATGCGAGCGCAACGGCAAAACCAAGAAGGGGCATAATTCCTTGAAATAGCCCGAACATTGCGGAGGGTTTGAGTATCGCCGCCCTGCCTATCTTCTTATGCCTGGCGCCTATCGCCATGGATACGGCCGCGGCATCCATAGCCAGGCCGACCGCAATCAAAAATATCTCGATACCGAACATCGGGTTTTATTTGCCGTCCCCGTAGTGCTTGACTAGGTAGTTGATGATGATCTGCGAATCCTCTTTTGATATTGGAGCCTTAAACTCGTCTACCATTTTTCTCACCGTTCCGGTCCAGTAAGAGCGGTTTCTGTGTTTGCCCTGGTTTAGCACATATCCGAAGGAGTGGCATGTCAGGCAGTTTGCCGCCACGACTTCGTAGTGGTCTTTTTGCACCATCGGATAGTCGTAATAAGGCATCTCTATCGGCTTGTCTACTTGGGCGTTAAGTGTTGCGGCCGCCATTACGGCTGCACATGCTATGGTTAGTTTTCTCATATCTGCCCTTTATACTATTCTTACTTTTACTATGTCTACGGCATTGTATTGGTAACCGCCGGCATTCCAGCCTATTTCGCTCGCAAGAGGCTGTATCTTGCCGATTTTGTTGATGGCTCTTACCATTATCGAATGTTCGCCTTTTGTTTTAGGCTCCCACTCGTATACCCATTTTCTATAGGCGTATTTGCCGAGTTCTTTTTCCAGTCTAGTAGTCCCCCATGTTTTGCCGCCGTCAAGGGATATCATTACCTCTTTGATGCCGTATCCTTCGTCAAACGCGATACCTTGCACTTGAACTCTTGAGCCTTTTTTGATGATGGTGTTCGGCGTCGGGTAGCCTATGACCGATTTTACTTTCATGACAGCTATCGGTTTTCTCTTGTATTCGAAGTCCATTCCAGGAGTTACGCATTCGCAGTCGTTGTTCGGTACCGTGTAGGCAACGTCCATGAAAAACGAGTTTTTGTATTTGTCCATGACCGTGATTTCCGAGAGCATCTTGACCCAGCTGTCGGAGAAGTGTCCAGGGATTACAAGCCTGAGAGGGAATCCATTCAGGTACGGTAGGTCTTCGCCGTTCATTTCGTAGGCTACTATGATATTGTCGTGTAGCGCTTCGTCTACCGCCATCTCCCTAAAGAATTTAGGAGTCGCGTCCACGGCTGGTTTTTCCAGGCCGTTCACGCCTACCCATGCGCTTTCCGGTTTTAGTCCGGCCGCATGCAACAGGTCTTTTAGCCTCACCCCTCTCCAAACCGCGCACCCCATTGCTCCGTGCTGCCACTGTACGCCGTGCGTCGGATGCGCATAAAAGCTTCTGCTGTTTCCACCGCATTGCAGTACGGACACTATCTCTACCGGCTCAAATTTCGATTTCAGGTCGTCGACGCTAAGTTTTAGGGGGGTTTTTACGGTTCCCTTTACCTCCAGCCTAAACGTATTCAAATCTACGTATGTAGGAATATCCGGCATATGCCATCTGACAAAAAACTGATCGTTTGGCGTAATCTCTTTTGTGAAAATATCTCTTGGGGACTCCAAAAGAGGCGGTCTGTCTGATATTGTTTTTAGAGGTTTTTTCTGCGGGAAAGCAATCGTGGGCGGCGTAAAAACGTCGCTGGCTTCCGCTTTCGGCGTATCTTTGCCAAACAGCGACGAAGCTGCCATCAAAAGTCCGGCACCCAAAAAATCCCTTCTGGATAGTTTGTCCATTTCGGCTCCTTTGTCTTTAATAAGTAAATTATAATTATTTTTTTATTAAAAATAAAATATTCTTATTAATATTTATGTATTATAGCAGTATAGTTAATTATAAATTTAAAAAGGATTTGATTTTGGCTGTTTTTTCGCATCCGATAGAGCCGATAGTCTTTGACGACTCCGAGATGTTGATACTTGGGAGTTTCCCGAGCCTGAAATCTTTTGAGCATGAGTTTTATTATGCCCATCCAAAAAACCAATTTTGGCCTATCATGTCAAAGATATACGGCCTTCCGGCGGAGACGAGAGATCAGAAGATAAAGCTTCTGAGAAGCTCCAAGATAGCCTTATGGGACGTCATAGCTTCGTGCGAGCGGGAAAACTCGTCCGACGCGAACCTCAAAAACGTAGCGCCGAACGACATAAAGTTGCTGCTTGCGGCGCATCCCGGTATAAAGCGGATATTCTTTACCGGAGGTGCGGCCGCAAAATTTTATAGAAAATATTTCGGCCATCTTGAGATACAAACCGCCATCTTGCCGTCTCCTTCTCCGGCCTACGCATCTATGAAATTTGAAGAGAAGCTATTCGCCTGGAAGAGTATAATCGCTGGCTAGAGAGACGGCCGACTGGAATATAATCCCGTGGCTAGGTCGGCACAAACCGCCCTTTTCGTATATAAACGCGAACACGTCGTCCGCCCTCTCTTCTTCGACGAGCACGGTCATGACCTCCATCTCTACGTCGTGCAGCTGGCTGGTGTTGCTGCTGCCTCTTGCTTTGCTTTTGTTCGCCGTGTATATGCCCATCGCATGCAGCTCCCTTATTATCGGCATAGCAGTCGACATAGGCAGTATGGCGGTAATCAGGGAGGTTTTTTTATGTTTATACACGGGTCTTCGCCTCTATTTTTTCTAACACCTCTTGCGGTATATACGTGGCGGCTTTTTGGAGCTTCGTGACATACATAAAACCCATTCCCGGAGTGTCAAGCTTTCCGGCCAGATACATGGCATCAAAGATGCGGTTGACTTGCTCGCTGGCCACCACTATCTGTATTATCTCTTTTTCGGCCTCTACGGCGACTCCGAAAATCCCCAGCTTCTCCCTGACGCCGGAGCCGTATGCGTAGTTGACCGTAGCACCTTGCGCGCCCGCCTCGTAAGCCGCCTTTACGATGTCGTCCGCATACCCTTTCTGTACTATGCACGTGATAAGTTCAAGATCCGTTAAAATCGTTATCTGACGTTTGTTTTGTGTCATCTGTTTACCCTTCTGCCGTTACTGTTTTTAGTTTTGACGAAAATTCACCCGCTTTGAATCTGGCGTATAGTCCCATCGTAAGCACCGCTATTATTGGGCATATCGAAGCCATGGCAAGTATTCCGAAACCGTCCACGGCGTTTAGCGCATTGCCAAAGCCAAGCCCCATCGCAAGTACGAGCGGAACCGTGATGGGTCCGGTCGTCACTCCCGCGCTATCCCAAGCTATATTGACGAACTCCTCCGTTGAGAAGTATGTAACGGCGAGTCCGGCCGCATATGACGGCAACAGCAGATAGGCGAGCGGGATATCGTATATTATTTTGAGCACCCCTAGGGCTATGCCGATTGCCACACCTATCGATACCGAATACATTAGCGCCGGTTTTTTGAATACGCCGTTCGTTAGATTTTGGACGGTAAGCCCGAGGGCGTTTAGGGCAGGTTCCGCCAGAGTCGCGCCAAATCCGAGAGCGAGAGCAAAAAAGATGGCCGCGGCAATTCCCGCAAAGTACGGATAAAGCGCCGCTATCGTTCCGTCCAGCGTGTCTATCGTATGAAAAGCGGCCGGGATAAGACCGCCCGATTGCCCGCCGAGTTTGGAGAGGCCGTATGTCAGCCCGACGTTAAAAATCATCATTCCCAAAAGCGCCAGGATAATCCCGTAGGTAATGGTTCCGGCGTTTTTTATCTTCTCCTTTAGGACAGCTTTCATTATGAAAAGCAGGAAAATAACGAGCGGCACTATGGCTCTGACGCCGAGTATCATCTCCTCATACGGGGTGGCGCCGTACCATGGTTTTGCGGCGTTTGCGCTAGCCGTTGCCGCCGTTGCCGAAGCTATTATCTCCTGAGGGGTTACGCTAAAGTACACGTAAAGCCCAAGGAGCATTACGATCATTACCGGAAGCATGGAGGCAAGCGTAACGATGCCGAAGCCGGAAAGCGAAGAGTCGCCTTTGCCGGCCGCCGAAGCTATGCCTATCCCCAGCGCCAATACGAGAGGGACCGTCACGGGCCCCGTGGTTACGCCGCCACAGTCCCACGCAAGCCCCAAAATCGGAGCCAGATATTCGTTCATATTAAAGTAGGCGGTCAATGCGAGAGTCGGAGTGACGGTAAGATAGATAAGCGGCTTTAGTCCCCATCCGTACAGAAATCTCATCGTGCCTACTACAGCGGCGATTCCCACGCCGATTCCCACGCACAATACGAGAGCGCCTGAGTAGTCGTTAAGCAGGGCGTATAGATACGGGGCTTTTTCCGGTTTTACAAGCGAACCGGCCGCCTTCAAAGCCCCTATCGCAGGTTCGGCAAAGGTCACGCCGATGCCAAGCAAAAAGGCGATCAAAAGCACCGTAAAAAGACCCACTTTTTTTGGCAGCGTATTTCCTATCGCCTCTCCAAAAGGCATAAGCCCTTGCTTTAGCCCCTCCATAAAGAACATAAGTCCGACGATTACCGCGGCAAGCCCGACGGAGATGGTCGCAGCCTCGGCTACGGGCTGCCTCAGTATGAATATCTGGAAAAGCACCATATAGAGCGCCAGCGGTACTACGGCCTTGAACTGTTCCATAAAACGCACAGAAACGTATGGCATCAGAAGCCTGTATATATCGATTGAACGAAGCTTTATTTTTTGTGGAGCCTTTGCACCCTCTTTGGGCGCTAGGTCGTTGTAGCTGAGACGGACGTGGTTTACGGAGACCTCTTTTAAAAAGTCGCCGTATCTGATGCTTTTGAGCTCCCCCATCAAATTCTCCCGTCTTGTATCTATGGAATCCGGTAAATTTTAGCGTAAAAAAGGCTTAGCAAAAGCTATCGGATCACTTCCGAATTTTTTATCATAGCCTCGATGTCGGCATTTGATAAAGGTTTCGAGTAGTAATACCCCTGAATAAAATAACAGCCTAGCTCTTTTAGGAACTCCAGCTGCTCGATATTTTCAACCCCTTCGGCGACTATCTCGATACTAAGGGCGCGGCCCATGGCTACTATAGCGGTGGTAATCTCTCGGTCTTGATGGCTATGGACTATGTCTATAATAAACGAACGGTCTATTTTGAACTGATTAATAGGGAAACGCTTGAGGTAGCTAAGAGATGAATATCCCGTGCCGAAATCGTCTATGGATATTTTGACGCCGAATTCCCTAAGCTCGTGAAGCTTTCTTATCGCCTCTTCGGGTTCGTCCATAATGATGCCCTCCGTTAGCTCCAGCTCTATCTTCGAAGGGTTGACGTCGTACAGTTCTATAAAATGTTTTACTTTGTCTACGAACATCTTCTCTTTAAACTGCTTATCCGATATGTTGATGGCTACGCAGCCGGGATCGAGTCCGTCGTCGAGCCATCTTTTTAATGTCGTAAAAGCGCTTGCCATTACCCACTCGCCGATAGAGACTATAAGTCCGCTCTCTTCGGCGATAGGGATAAATTCAGCCGGCGAAAGCAAGCCTCTTTGTGGATGATTCCATCTGATGAGCGCTTCGAGACCTATGATTTTATTTGTTCTGGAGTCTATTTGGGGTTGATAATAAAGGGTAAACTCATCTTTCGCTACTGCTCTTCTTAGTTCGCCCTCTACGCTAAGTTTATTTTTTAGCTTGCTTTCAAGTTCGGACGAAAAGAAGCTAAATCTACCTTTCCCGAGGTCTTTTGACTGATACATCGCCATATCGGCTTTCTTCATCAATGTATCCACATCCTCGCCGTCTGTCGGAAAGATGCTTACGCCTATGCTCGCACTTGAGAAGATCCTGTTTCCGGATATATTGAAGCTGGCGGACAGGGACTCGTTTAGCTTTTGCGCCAATGCGGCTATATCGTCTTCGTTTTCCACATTTTCGGCAAGCAGCACAAATTCGTCGCCTCCGCTACGGGCTAACGTATCCGCTTCCCTGACTACAGCCTTTAGACGCTCGGCTATGCCTATTAGAAGATGGTCTCCCGCTTCATGTCCAAGGGTGTCGTTGACGTATTTGAAGTTATCCAAATCTATAAAAAATACTCCGAGTTTGCTATCCTGTCTTTTGGCTATATGTATCGCATGCTCTAGCCTCTCGTGCAAAAAGCGCCTATTCGCAAGTTCGGTTAGCGGGTCGAAGTTTGCGAGGTGGGCAAGCTGCTCTTGATACTCTTTCATCGACGTAATATCGCTGAAGACTCCTATATAGTTTTGCAGCTCCCCCTTTTCGTTTTTGACGGCGCATATATTCATCAGCTCCGCATACAGCTCGCCGCGCTTATTTCTATTCCATATCTCCCCTTGCCAAGAGCCGTTTTTTTCTATGGAGGCGAACATGTCGTCATAAAACTCCTGTTTGTGTAGCCCGGATTTGAGTATGCTTGGCGTTTTGCCGATAGCTTCTTCTTTCGTATATCCCGTCAGCCTTACGAACGAGTCGTTGACCTCTATGATGGTCTGATCCGGTTTTGTTATGACTATCCCTTCCGAGGCGTGTTCAAAGACGCTTGCCGCAAGCTTTAGCCTATCCATCTGTTTTGCTAGCCGTTTACTTAGAATAATGGATTTGATTGTAAGCCAGCTGAGGATCACAACGATAATCGCAAAAAAGAGAACAAGCTCCATTTGATATTTTTTGAGTATCTCTTTTGCGCTCATCGGATGCGGTTTGTCAAACGGATAGGCTTTCAGCTTTTGCATTAGCATTTGCGTAGACTCGTAAGCCAATGGGGTCGTCCAGCCGTAGTATCCGGCCGATTTTGCGACGTCGGAGCCGTCTTGTATACTAAGCAGGGCTATCGTCACCTGCTTGGCTAGCGCTTGGTCGGTATGCGCCGCGGCGGCAAAAGGCCACTCCGGATAGAGCGGCGTAGAGATGGCGAATGGGTACTCCGGGTACTTCTGCCTGTTTATGATCTTAAATTCGTCCATCTTGACGGTGCCGGCTTTGACCATCGACTCCAGCACGCTAGAGCGCAAAAAGCCGACGTCGGCTCTCTTTTCTTTGACGGCTATCGCGACCTTATCGTGAGGCATATCGGTAAAGAAAATATCTTTTTTGCCGCTAATATCAATCTCTTCGTCGTACAGCACCCCTGTTTGCGCTAGGTAGCCGCCGAGAGACTCTTTGCTTACGGCGGCGATTTTTTTGTGCTGGATGTCAAATATTGTATTTACCGTTTTGTCGTCGGCGCGGGCTATTATCGTGCCCCCGAACGATTTTAGCCTCGTGCCGCCTGGTCCCGCCCTCACTATCGTGGCTATTCTCGTAACGCCGTGCTTTATCTCAAGTGCTACATAGTGTTCCGGATTCGTAAAGACGAAATCCAGCTTTTTCTCTTCTATTTGGCTGTTCAGCTCCTTGTAGCTAAGGGCCTTAATGATGAAGTTCTTTCCGGGAATAGACTTGTTGAGCGTATCCGCTAGCGGCTGCCACGCTTTCATAGTCTCGGCTGGCGGCCTGAACGCGAGCACTCCTATGACCGTCTCCTCGGAGTTATCGGCGCAAAACGCGGTTGCGGCCATTAACAGCAGCGCAATGATTGCCGCACATAACTTTGTTCGCATTTTGTTTTGCCTCTCGTGACTATTTCGTGTTACAGAATTTTAGTCACTTTTGTCTTGGGGCGCAATAGTTTTTATGTGCAATTTAAGTTTGTTTCTTTGCTCTTTCGAGCAGCGTTTTGTAGATTTTGTCTTTGTCTCGTATGCCGACAGCTAACACAAGTACGATTATCTCTGTGTCTTTGGCCTCATACGCCAATCTATATCCGACCGTGCGAAGTTTGATTTTGTAGATATTGTCAAAACCGCTAAGTTTGTCTTTTGTATTGTGTGGATTTTCTAGCCTCTCGGCTAGCTTTTTCTTGAACTGCTCTTTGACGCTTTTATCTAGAGCTTCCCACTCTTTGAGAGCTTTCGGTAGAAATTCGAGATTATATGTCATTTAGCGACACACGCACAGGTGTTTCGTTTTCGGCTAGTCGCTCTTTGACGTTCTCAGAGAGCAGGTAGTCGTCCACTATATCCATCAGCTTCTCAAAGGTCTCCGATGGCACAAGGTATGCGCTAGGGGTGTTGTGGTTTAGTATTGCTATTGGCTCATTGCCCGCTTCATTGAGTATAGCCGTCGGCGACTTCTTTAGCTCCGAGATACTTGCAGAATAGCTAGAGTATAGTTGTCTCATAAAAGGTACCTTTTTTGGTATTTATTTTGGAACTTATTATACTACTAATTGTAAGCCATGTCTACTGCCTTCCAGTTTTTTTCAAAAATTTTGTGAGCTAAATCTACAATTTCAGTATTTACATTGGCAGGCGAACCCTTGATTATTTGACTAATATTACTTGATTACTTGCTGTGTATATTGTGCCTCTTTGTGTTTTTATGTCTTCCGCTTGCAAATAGTTTTTAACTTTTGGAAGGCTTTCTAATTCTATATATTTTAAAAATATTTGCTCTTCAATAGAAGAAGGAGCTATCCTCAATAAATCAATTATTTTTGTTAGCCTTTTTATTTCTTCTTCAAGTGCATATATGGTCATGAAATTTTCAAAAATCTATATTATCTGGCCCCACGATATACCCGGCTATCGCGCTAGCCGCGGCGATTGCAGAGTTGGCTAGATATACTTCAGATGTTCTAGCGCCCATTCTACCTACGAAGTTTCTGTTCGTCGTGGCGATAGCCCTTTCGCCTTCGCCCAAGATGCCCATATATCCGCCTAGGCAAGCGCCGCATGTAGGGTTTGAGAATACCGCTCCCGCTTCTACGAATATATCCACATATCCTAACTTATAGGCTTGCAAAGCGATTTTTTGCGTTGCGGGGGTGATGATAAGTCTCACATGAGGAGCTACTTTTTTGCCCTTTAATATCTTTGCCGCCATTTCAAGGTCTGACAATCTCCCGTTGGTGCATGAGCCGATGAACGCTTGGTCTATCCTTATCTTGTCGGCTACCGCTTGACTAAGAGGTTTGCCGTTTGACGGCAAAAATGGATACGCTATGACAGGCTCAAGAGAGGCCACATCTATCTCTAGCACTTGGTAATACTCGGCATCAGCGTCAGAGTAAAACTCTTTTGATGTTCGCGCTAGATTTTTGTCCGCCAAAAACGCTCTTGTCGTATCATCTACCGCCACGATGCCGTTTTTCGCTCCAGCTTCGATAGCCATGTTGCAAAGGCTAAATCTATCATCCATTGATAGATACTGTATAGTATCCCCGGTGAACTCAAGCGCTTTGTACAGTGCCCCATCCACGCCGATTAGGCGGATGATTTCTAGGATTAGGTCTTTGCCCGTTACATACTCTCTCGGTTTGCCTTTGAACACCACCTTGATAGTCTCAGGCACTTTGAACCAGTTTTCACCAGTTATCATCGTGAAGGCTAGGTCGGTGCTCCCCATACCCGTAGAGAATGCCCCGAGAGCCCCATGCGTACAGGTGTGGCTATCTGCGCCGATGATGACGTCGCCCGGCACTACGAGCCCTTTTTCAGGCAAGAGGGCATGCTCGATGCCCATATCTTTTTCGTCAAAAAAGAGTTTCATATTGTGCTTAGCGGCAAAATCACGGCTGATTCTTGCCTGGTTGGCGCTCGCTATGTCTTTTGCGGGGATGAAGTGGTCCATGACTATACAAAAGCCGTCAGGATTTGCCAGCTTCGTCGCGCCTGATTCTTCAAACGCCCTGATGGATAGAGGCGTAGTGATGTCGTTGCCTATCGTCATATCGACTTTTACCCTTACGATGTCGCCCGCTTTTACCGCTTTGCCGGCATGCTCAGAAAATATTTTTTCGGTTATCGTTTGTCCCATAATCTTTGCCTTAAATACTCTATTTTTGCCGCAATTTTAGCCCATTTTGGCTTTTGGATAGTACAATTACGCCTATGAAATACGCCGTACTAAGAGCTCTCGTATCAAAACTTCAAAGCGAAACCAAAATCGTCCGTATAGCGCGGGTCGCCGACAGCGTGCTAAAGGTCGAATTCGACAAAAACGGCGTCTACTACTTCGACTTGACGCGCGGGCACAACTTCGTATTCAAAAACGAGCGATTCCCGCCAAAAAACTACCACGCCCCTTTCGATGCGGCTCTGGCAAAGCAGTTTACGCGCTCAAACGTCGAGAAGATAGAGCTTATGGCGGACGATAAGATAATTCGCGTATATTCGGCGGTAAAACTGGGATACAAAGAGCAAAAAGCGTGTCTTGTCCTGGAGATGACCGGAAAATATGCGAACGCCGTCATTGTCGACGAAAAAGAGATCGTATTATCGGCTCTAAGATACGAAGTAGGGGCTAGGGAGCTTCGCATCGGGCAGAGATACGCTCCGCCTCCGCCTCCGCCTTTCAAGTTTTCGGATGTCGATATTTCCGATGTGGACGCATATCTTGAGGAGCTGCTGGAGTCGAAGCAAAAAAATAGGCTGGAAAACCTAAAGGCCCAAAAAGTCGCCCAGATAGATAAAAAGATAGAGAAGCTTGAGGAGCTGCTCGCCTCTTTCGAAGAGCCGTCCCTGCTGAATGAAAAAGCGGAAGAAGCGCTGAAAATAGGGGATCTGCTATGCGCAAACGCCCATCTGGTAGCCGCGCACCAAAAAAGCGTAACACTGGACGATTTCGACGGCAATAGAACCACGATAGAGCTTCCGGAGGCAAAAAGCCAAAAAGAGATTCTAAACTTTTTCTATCAAAAAGCTAAAAAACTGCGCAAAAAAGCCGATGGAATACATAGGGAAAAAGAGTCGGTGGGCGAGAAGCTCTCTTTTTTGAAAGCGCAGCGAAGCGCGGTTGCCTCCGCAAAGGAAGAAGAGGTCGTAAAACTCTTTACCCAAAAGCAGAAAAAAGAGGATAAAAAAGAGGAGAGTAGCGATATTTTCGAAGTTTTCTACAAAGAATACAAAATTTCCGTCGGAAAAAATCGAAAAGGAAACGAAAAATTGCTAAAATTCGCCAGAGCAAACGATCTGTGGTTTCATATCAAAGATATACCCTCGGCTCACGCGATACTTCATACCGATAGACAAGCGGTGTCGGACGATGCGCTGCTTTTTGCGGCCAAGGTGTGCGTGGAGCTGTCGGTGGAGGCTGCCGGCTCTTATCTGGTTGATTATGCGAGACGCAGAGACGTCTCGCCGGTCGAAGGCGCGAAAGTCAATTATGTCAACTATAAGACGCTAACCGTAAAAAAGGATTAGGGATGGCAGCAGTCTCACCGGTAGGCGGACAGATATACGTCCAGCAGGCTACTCCGGCGGTATCTCAGCTAAACCAGACGGTTTTTCAGAGATTCGATTTGCAAGCGTTCGTAGCGGCGGAGGCCGAAAAAAACAAAGAGCCGCAAATAGAGGCCGTATCGGAAACCGACGGTTCGCAAAATATAAAAGCCGACAACGAGGGCAATAAGAACGGCGAACAGTACGAGCAGCAAAAAAGAGAAAAAAAAGAGAAAGATGAAGGGGCCGAGGAGCCGCATTATAAATCTGACCACATACTTGATTTGAAAGTTTAAAGGAAAATTGTTGGAAACGCCTAGTTTTTTGAAAGCATCCAAGGAGAGATACGTCACCGCATTGGCGCTAGTAGGCATACTGGCCGCGGTAATGCTCGTCGATAACTTTTTTTTGACTTGGGCTTTTATGGGCGTTTTTTATTTTTTGGGTTTTATTGAGGCCAACAAGCTCTTTAAGCTCCAAAAACTATCGCTCTATCCGATGGCCATAGCTATTTGGATAGCGGCGTATTTTATGACGAACGCCGAAGATCTCGTGTTTTTCGTCCTCTTGGTATACGGCTCCTATCTGGCGTTCAAAAACAGAGTCGGTTTCGTCGAAGGCGTAGAGAGCGAAAAGGGGATGAAAAACCTGATGGTGTTTTTGTATCCTACGGCTCCGATGCTTTTCATGCTCTCTTTATATAAAGATTACGGAATGGCGGCTCTTTTTTGGCTTGTCGTCATAGTGGCTACGACCGATACGGCGGCGTATTTTACCGGTAAAGCGGTCGGCAAGGTGCCGTTTTCTCCGGCTAGCCCGAATAAGACTTTGGAAGGAGTGCTTGGCGGCATACTGGTCGCAAGCATAGTCGGCACCATGATGGGGATGGCGTTTTTGCCGTTTTTGAAGGCGCTCTTTATATCCATGTGCGTAGCATTGTCGTCTATCTTCGGCGATCTCTTCGAATCCTCACTCAAAAGACATGCCGACGTAAAAGACAGCGGCAGTTTCCTTCCGGGGCACGGCGGCGTGCTAGATAGGCTTGACGGGCATCTATTCGGTGCGGTAGCTATGGTGGTGCTTCTTAGAGGTCTTTATTGATAATTCTCGGCTCCACCGGCTCTATCGGCGTAAACACGCTTGACGTGTGCGAGAGATGCGGCATCGATGTAGAGCTGCTCTCTGCAGGAAACAACGTGGAACTCCTAAAAAAACAGATAGAGAAATTCCGCCCGAAATACGCCTGTCTCCAAAAAAACGACGGAACCCTTGGCGCCAGCCTTGGGGGCACGAAGATTTTTTACGGGGAAGAGGGGTTGTCCGAGGCTCTCTCAAAAACGAACGGCAAAAAAGCCCTAAACGCCATAGTAGGCTTTGCCGGGCTCCGCTCGACGCTCGAATGTATAGAGATGGGCAAGGAAGTGGCTCTGGCGAACAAAGAGTCTCTGGTGGCGGCCGGAAAATTCATAGACGTATCCAAGATAACACCGGTAGATAGCGAACACTTTGCGCTCTGGTATCTAAACCGCGGCGTCGGGAAAATACGCAAAATGACGATAACCGCAAGCGGCGGAGCGCTCAGGGATGCGCCGCTCTCCGAGATATACGCTTCCAGCATAAACGACGTATTAAAACATCCAAACTGGACAATGGGGCGCAAAATCACCGTAGACAGCGCCACGATGGTAAACAAGCTGTTCGAAATCATAGAGGCGTACTGGCTTTTTGGCGCGGATATCTCATATGACGCCGTTATAGAGACCAGCTCTACGATACATGCGATGATAGAGTTTGAGGATGGCGTGACCACGGCGCAGATGAGCGAACCGGACATGAGGCTTCCTATATCCTATGCGATTACGGGAAGCGCGACGCCGAATCTTTTTCGCCCTATAGATCTTGTCGCCCTCGGCTCTTTGGAGTTTAGAGCGATAGACGACGTCAGATATCCGGTATGGAGGCTAAAAGACGAGCTTTTGAGAAATCCGGCATCCGCTCTTGTGCTAAACGCCGCGAACGAGATAGGCGTAGAGGCGTTTTTGGATGAGGGCATAGCGTTTGGCGAGGTGGCTAATGTCATATTCGGCTCGTACGAAAAATTTTGCCACATCCTGCCGCAAAGAATAGAAGACGTTTTTGCGCTTGATATGGAGGTAAGAGAGTATGCAAGAAGCCTCATTAAAGCCTAAAATACTGATACTGCACGGTTGGGGCGGAAGCGACTTCCCGCACTGGCAAAATTGGCTCGCCGCCGAGCTTGCAAAGGCCGGCTACCCGGTATATTTTCCAGAGCTTCCGTTTATGCACACCCCGCGAAAAAAAGTGTGGCTTGAGACGCTTGAGAACATAATGGAGTCGTTCAAGCCAGATAGGATAGTCTGCCACTCTCTTGCCAATATGCTCTGGTTTTGGTATGCCAAAAAATACCCAGAGAAGCTTTTTGACAAGGTGCTACTCGTCGCACCACCCGCCAGAAGCACGAATATAAAAGCGATAGACACGTTCTTTCCGTATCCGAAGGCCGCCACTCTTTCGCATAACGCACTATTTGTCGCAAGCACGAACGACAAATATATGAGCGTCGAAGAGGCGACGGCTCTTCGCTCGGAGCTAGGGTGCGATATGAAAATCATAGAAGACGCAGGCCATCTAAACTCGGATGCCGGATACGGCGCATGGCCGTTTGCGTATGAATGGATAACCGCGTGATACTCTCCATAGAATCCAGCTGCGACGATAGCGCGATAGCTATAACCGAGATAGCCACCAAAAAACTTGTTTTCCATCGTAAGGTATCCCAAGACGCCGAGCACTCCGTATACGGCGGCGTAGTACCGGAGCTCGCCAGCCGTCTGCACGCCGCCGCCCTGCCGAAACTATTAGAATCCATGGCCGAGTATCTGCCGCACATAAAAGCCGTAGCCGTCACCAACGAGCCGGGACTGGTAGTCTCTTTGGTAGAGGGCGTATCGATGGCCAAGACCGTAGCTATAACACTAGGCGTTCCGCTGATTCCGGTAAACCATCTCGTGGGACATATCTATTCGCTTTTCATAGAGACGGAGGCGTCGTTTCCGCTTGACGTGCTGCTAGTATCAGGGGGACATACGCAGTATATGAGGGTGGCCGATATGCAAAGCGTAGAGCTTGTCGCCAAGACGATGGACGACAGCTTCGGGGAGAGTTTTGACAAGGCGGCGAAGATGCTGGGGCTTGGCTACCCTGGAGGGCCGCTTATCGAGGAGTGGGCGACGAGAGGCGACGAAAACGCTCATCAGCTGCCGGTTGCTCTTCAAGACAATAGGCTCGCTTTTAGCTATTCCGGGCTCAAAAACGCTTTTAGGCTAAAGATAGAGGAAGAGGGTGGGCTGGATGACGCCAAAAAAGCAGATCTTGCCGCCTCGTTTCAAAAAGTAGCAATAGAGCATCTAATATTTAAAATCAGACAGATAGTAAGGGATAATCCGCCAAAGCTGCTTGGCGTAGTAGGCGGCGCCGCCGCGAATAAGAGACTTAGAAGCGAACTTAACGTATTATCGAAGAAGTACCGATTTGAGCTTGCGTTCCCTAAAATGGAGTTTTGCTCCGACAATGCGGCTATGATCGGTAGGGTCGGCGTAGAGGCGTATGAGAAAAAGTTGTTCAAAAACTACACAAATTTTGATGTAGCTTCAAGAGCCAATTTCTAATTAAGACAAAATTTATCTTTTTTAGCTTAAAATTTGTCCAGTTATCAAAAAACAAGGAGAAAAAATGGCATCAGTACTTTTTAAAGGCAACCCTGTAAATCTTGAAGGAACGGAAGTAAAAGTAGGAGATAAAGCTCCTGCGGTAGTTCTTCCAAACAAAGCTCTTGCTGACGTAACAGTTGGCGGTGCTAGCGACTGCATCCAAGTTATCGTTGCGGTTCCGTCTCTAGATACGGCTGTTTGTGCGGCTGAAACAAGAAGATTCAACGTAGAAGCTTCAAAAATCAACGGCGCTAAAGTTCAAATCGTATCTATGGACCTTCCGTTTGCGGCTGGTAGATTTTGTACGACAGAAGGTATCGAAAATCTTGACGTATGTTCGGATTTCAGAGGCAAAGAGTTTGCGAAAGCTTACGGCGTACTAATCGGCGAAGGCGTTCTTAGAGGTCTAACCGCCAGAGCGATATTCGTGGTTGACAAAGCCGGTACGGTTGTTTACAAAGAACTTGTAAGCGAAGTAACTGCAGAACCAAACTATGAGGCCGCTCTTGAAGCTGCAAAAGCTGCAGGCGCTACTGGCTCAACTTGCTGCGGCGGCGGTTGCCACTAAGTTTTAGATAAATTTTCTGCCGTTCCGCGCGGCAGAATATCTTCTAAACTATTTTTACTTCAAGCTCTAAATTGACTCCGCTCTTTTGCAATACTTTTTTTTGCGCTAGTTCTATAAGTTCTAGCGCATCTTCCACTTTTCCGTCGCCTAGATTTACAAGAAAATTGGCATGAACCTCGCTAAAAGCCATATCGCCTATCCGATACCCTTTTAGTCCAGCCTCTTCTATTAGCTTTCCGGCAAACCCTCCCGGCGGATTTTTAAAGCAGCTTCCGGCGCTCGGATTTTTCGGCTGGTTTTTGCGTGCGTTTTTTAGCTCTTCAAACATTGCTTCGTCAAAACCTTTTTTGCTAGCGTCAAATACTGCTTCCAAGGCTATGCCTTCCAGACGCGCAAATCTATATCCGTGCCATATGGCCTCTTTTTGCCTGTAGCCGTTTGCGAATTTTACGGCCGACAAATTGTTGAATATCTCATGGCTTTTTAACCCGGCGTTCATAGAGAGCATTCCGCCTATAGTTCCGGGAAGGCCGCCCAAAAACTCAAAACCAGCCAAATCGTTTCTCTTTGCAAAACTAAAAACACGGCCTCCGCTCATAGCGGCTCCGACGTATAGCTTTTCGTTTTCCAGCCATATATAGTCAAACTCTTCGCCAAGAATAGCTAAGTTTTTGTTTTTTCCGGTCACTATCAGATTGTATGCGCCGCCTATTATCATGCCGTCAAAGTTTGCGGTGTCGTTTTCGTTCTCGATTACGGATACTTCTAGCGTGGGACCCAGTTTTATGGAGGAGTATTTGGAGAAATCTATCGTTTTTTTGCGCATCAAAAAGAGAAGGTGGGAATCATTTTAAATATTCTGGTCGTAAAGTCGATCATCTCATTCATAATCCAAGGCATCGTAAATACCATGACAAGCCCGGTTAGGATGATTTTCGGCAAAAACGATAGCGTCATCTCATTGATTTGCGTAGTGGCCTGAAATATACTGATGACAAGTCCGGCGAGAAGTCCGGCGAGAAGCATCGGCATGGATACGAATAGCGCTATTTTCATCGTTTCTACCGTAATCGCTATTAGTTTTGACTCCACCCTCTCTCCTTTACGAAAATCTATAATCCAAATACTCTTTTGGGATGAGCATATCCGACGCTCTGATTTTTTTGTTGTAGATGCCGTGATTATATCCTATTTCAAACAGCTTATCAATAGCCGCCAGCGCCTCGTCGTCCATCGTCTGGGAGCGTTCGTTGGCGTACATCGAGAGGTATTTTTCAAGTTTTTTCGCGTCCACCCTTATGAGATCACGCTCTAGTAGCATTCGGCTAAGAAGTCCTTTGTTTTTGACGGCTATCCGTACCGCGTCCAGCAGAATATCTTCTATTTTTATGGCTCGCAGTAGCGGAATAGAGCGCCTAATGGCCATGCCGCCAAGAGGCAAAGGCATATCCCCGGCAAGAGAGCGCCAAATATCGAATATCTCCCGCTCCACTTCCAGCTCGTCCGAATAGGTCAAAATAGCCTCGTGTATAAGAACCCCGGCGTCTACCGCGCCTTCAAGCACGGCTTTTTCTATTTCCAGAAAGTTCATATATACGGGTCTGGCATCCGGATAGGCTATGCGAAAGAGCATGGCGTTCGTCGTGTATTTGCCGCTTAGCGCCACTTTGAAGTTTCTTTTGAGTTTTGCGCCTTTTCTTCTCACAAGCTTTGGACCGTATCCTTCACCAAAGCTCATCGCACATCTTAGTAGCGCATAGTCGTCTCTCATGATCGGATAAGCGCCGAAGCTTATAGCGGTCGCGTCGTATGTGCCGCGCATTGCCTCTTCATTGAGGGTTTCGATGTCGAGAGCTACATTTTCAAAAGCCAAATCGCCCGTATTGACCCATCCGAATTTGATAGCGTAGTACATAAAAATATCGTCTGCGTCAGGCGAGTGGGCGATAGTGATTTTAGGCATATTTTTCCAGTAGTTTTTGGCAGATTTTACCGCTTACTACTTTAAGGGACGAGTTGTTAACATAAGTTTATAATCCTCTAATAAGGCCGAACAATCCGATGGATGAGAACAAAAAAAAATCACTTGAACTAGCAATAAAACAAATAGATAAAGCCTTCGGAAAAGGCGCTTTGATGAGGCTTGGAGACAGAGCCGAAGAAAACATAGAAGCAATCTCCACCGGTTCGCTTGGGCTTGACCTTGCCCTTGGCATCGGCGGCGTACCGAAAGGCCGTATCATAGAGATATACGGTCCGGAATCGTCCGGTAAGACTACGCTTACGCTGCACATAGTAGCGGAAGCCCAAAAACAAGGTGGAATATGCGCATTCGTCGATGCGGAGCATGCGCTTGACGTGAAATATGCAAAAAATCTTGGCGTGGATACCGACAATCTGCTCATATCACAGCCTGATTTCGGCGAGCAGGCTCTTGAAATAGTTGAGACGCTGGCAAGAAGCGGCGCGGTAGACGTGATTGTAGTCGACTCCGTGGCCGCCCTGACGCCAAAGGCAGAGATAGAAGGTGATATGGGCGATAGCCACATGGGTCTTCAGGCAAGGCTTATGAGCCAGGCTCTGAGAAAACTTGCGGGCGTACTCCACAAGATGAATACGACCGTAATCTTCATAAATCAGATAAGGCAAAAAATAGGCGGCATGAGCTACGGCAGCAACGAGACTACGACAGGCGGAAACGCTCTTAAGTTCTATGCTTCCGTCAGAATAGACATCAGAAAAATCCAAAGCCTAAAACAGGGCGAAGACGTAATCGGTAACCGTGTAAAAGCCAAGGTTATCAAAAACAAGGTTGCGCCTCCGTTTAGACAAGCCGAGTTTGACGTAATGTTCGGCGAAGGTATCAGCAAAATGGGCGAAATCATCGATTACGGCGTCAAGCTCGATATCGTCGACAAAGCCGGAGCCTGGTTTTCTTACAAATCGACGAAAATCGGTCAGGGCAGGGAGAATTCGAAAATCTTCCTAAAAGAGAATCCGGCGCTCTGTCAAGAAATCGAAAACGAAATCAGAAATAATATAGGACTGGAGGGCGAACTGCCTAGCCTATCCGATGAAACCAATATAGGAGATGAAGAACAATGATATATATAGACGATTTATATGCTTCCGAGGCGATAGACTCGAGAGGCAACCCTACGGTAAAAGTTACGGTTCGACTCTCCGACGGTAGTGTTGAAAGCGCGTTTGTTCCAAGCGGCGCGAGTACGGGCAAAAGAGAAGCGCTTGAGCTTAGAGACGGCGATAAGGCTAGATTTGGCGGCAAAGGCGTGCTAAAAGCCTGCGAAAACGTAAAAACATTGATAGCCGACGAGCTAATAGGTCTTAGCCCGTTCAATCAAGGCCACATAGACGCGATAATCAAGAGAGTGGACGGTACGGATAATTATTCAAATATAGGCGCGAACGCCGCGCTTGGCGTATCTATGGCGGTGGCGAGAGCCGCTGCAAGCTCCCTTGGCGTGCCTCTTTATAGATACCTTGGCGGCGCAAACGCCGTAGTATTGCCGACGCCGATGCTAAACATTATTAACGGTGGAGCGCACGCCGCAAATAGCGCGGATTTCCAAGAGTATATGATCATGCCTATAGGCTTTGACAGCTTCAGGGAAGCGCTAAGAGCTTCGGCGGAAGTTTATCAAGCGCTAAAAAAAGTTCTTCATGACGAGGGACATTCTACGAACATAGGCGACGAAGGCGGTTTTGCGCCATCGCTTGCCAACAACGAAGAGCCGATCCAAAAAATCATGAAAGCGATAGAGGCGGCCGGATACAGACCGGGAGAGCAGATAGCGATAGCTCTTGACGTTGCTTCTAGCGAGTTTTATGAAAACGGAAAATACAACCTGCACACCGAAAACAGAGCGCTGACAAGCTCCGAGATGGTCGATTACTATGAGACGCTAATCTCGAAATACCCTATCGTTTCTATCGAAGACGGTCTTGACGAAGGTGACTGGGACGGCTGGGCTGAGCTTACAAAAAGACTTGGCGGTAAAGTGCAGCTAGTCGGCGACGACCTATTTGTAACAAACAAAAAAATAGTCGCGGAGGGAATCGAGAAAAACATCGCAAACTCCGTACTTATCAAGCTAAACCAAATAGGTACGCTATCGGAGACGATGCAGACGATGAGGCTTGCGCATAGAAACGACTATACGTGCATCGTTTCACACAGAAGCGGCGAAACGGAAGACAGCTTCATAGCAGACCTGGCCGTAGCCGTAAATTCAGGGCAAATAAAGACCGGCTCTACCGCAAGAAGCGAGCGTATAGCGAAATACAACAGGCTCCTAGAGATAGAAGAAGAGCTCGGCGACGCCGCGGAATACATAGGAAGAAGCATTTTCAAAAAATAAGCCATGAATGAGATTTTAGAAGAGCTTGGAACGCCAAAACGCAAACCCCTGTTTGACTTTAGCAGGGGTGTTTGGAAGCTTCTGGCTCTCTTCTCGCTCGTAGCCGTATTTGCGGTATATACAGGCAATCTTCTGTTTGGGCAAAACTCCATATCCACTCTTTTTACCTTAGAAGACCAAAGAGACCATCTTAAAACAGAGATAGAGCGTCTAAAAGAACAAAACGCAAAATATCAAAAAGAGTATTTTGAGCTAAAAAGATTAGAGGGCGGAAGTTGAGGAAAGTTTTTTTGATTTGCTGCATCGTTGCCGTTGCGGTTTTTGCCAGGGAAAATCCTTTTAAAAGTCCAAGTCAGGCCAATATCTCGGAGGCCTCGATGGAGAACATAAACAAGATAGAAAAACTGCAAAGCCTCACGATAACACCTCCGGTAGAGTCTGTAAAAATAAAAAAAATAACCATAGAGTACCAGTCGATAGACGGCGTGAAAATCAAAAAGACATACGACATAGAAAAAGGAATAGATCCGCTTAAGACTATTAAGGTGTCACAGTGAACAACATAGTTTTGATAGGTTTTATGGGAAGCGGAAAAAGCTCTGTCGGGCGCGCGCTCGCAAAAGAGAGAGGGCTTTATTTTGTAGATACCGACGCGCTTATCGAGAGTTTTGAAGGCCGTAAAATCAGGGATATATTTGAGCTTAGCGGAGAGGCGTATTTTAGAGAGTTAGAGAAAAAATGCTTCGAGTGGCTAAGTAGTAGCGTCTCAAACGCCGTAATATCGACAGGCGGCGGTATGCCGACAGTTATAGATGATTTTACTCCTCTTGGAAAGACAATATATCTAAAAGTCGGTTTTGAAACACTGCTGGAGAGGCTAAAGGCTGAAGAGTTCGATAAAAGGCCTTTGTTTGCCGACGTGGAGTTTGCCCGCAAAATATTTGAAGCTAGAGAGCCTATTTACGCCGCCAAAGCCGATGTTCTGGTAGATGCGAACAGGGATTTTGAAGAGGTATTAAGAGAGGTATCTAGGAAGGCCTAAGGCCTCCGCTAGATTTTATTTTTAGTATCTATATCTGATATATGCTCTTGCGTCAGATGCAGATTTAACAGGATTTTGCATTTGTGCTACCGCCTCATCCATTGTCATAGGTGCGCCCTCTGCGCCGAAGAAGCTGTTGCTCCCGGTATAGTCATAGCTGATATGCGTATACCTGATTTGTGCGTCTAGGTTTTTTGCAAGCGGTTGTGTGTAGTAACCTTCCCACGCTTTACCTCTAGCCGCAAGTTTGGAGCCTATCATAGTGTCTTCACCGTATGTTACGCTTCTCCAGTATTTTGAGCCTTGATTGTACTCGATACCGATTTTGCCGTCTTTTGTGAATACCGCAGGCATCTGTACTCCAGCCCACCATGAGCTACCAAATCTGCCTTCTGTTTGACCAAGCATCCCATTGCCGTTAGGTTGTGTTTTTGAGAAAGCATAGCTTACAAAAGCTGTTGTATTATCAAGGAAGTTTGACCATCCATTGCCTATGCCGTTTGCCATAGCCATGACTGTGCCACCGTAGAGGTTGCCAACATTATGAAATGGAATGCCACCCATGTATGTTAATAGGTCATTAACTGTCGCTGTTCCATTGTTTACTTTGCCATACGCAGTTTGCCAGTTCATCATATCTGTTCCAGTAAAGCCTATCATATTGTGTGCTTTAAGGAACATTGAGTGTACTGAGTATTGACCGTCATCATATGGAACAAAGATGAAGCCGGCTAGATCCACGTCTGCATTTTTGCTCTTGTCTTTTGAATAATCTGTTCCATCCATGCTAAATCTTTGCTTGGCATTTGTAAGGCCTTTACCCATGCAAAGCTTGAAGTACATACCAGGGATATTTGTCACTTTATCAAGGTCAAATTTGAAGCTTGCACCGTCGTATTCAACATTGATTAGGTGTGATAGCGGAGAGTTTGCGTCTGCATTGCCCTCTCTAAGGTTTCCAGGAAGGCCGTCATAAGATGGTCTTCTACCGACGCTTGCAGTATATGGGATTGGGCCTGCATCACCGAAGTAGATGAAGTAGGCTTCTTTTACTTTTACAGTATTGTCGGTAGCGTTTTCGTTTGTTACCCAGTCAAAGTTTGCATAGCCAGGCGCTGTATTTGATTGGCTGTGGTTTGCGGTATCACCAAACGCTTTGTTGTACGAGAGTTTACCGATGAAGCTAAGCTCTTTTGTTGGAGCCGCTTTCATGCCAAGAACTAGCCTGTTTGTAAGAAGCGCTGAGTTTGCAGCGGCGTTAGGTCCACCGTTTGCGCCGGCTAGTTGGTATCTTACATAATCATAGCTAGCTCTGTAGTCAGCATCCCACTTAAGGTTGTCGCCGCCGGTTCTTACTTTTAGCTCTTTTATCTGTTTGGCAACCGTCGCAAGATCGGCAGCCTCTTGATTTTTTTTGAGTTCGGCTATTTGAGCTTTTAGTTCGTTTAGCTCGTTTTTTAGCGCCGATACGTCGTCAGCCGCAAATGCGGAAGTAGCAAGGATAGCCGCCAGTGAAAATACACCGATTTTCTTCATCTGTTCTCCTATTTTTGATTTTGGTTTTATGCGTGTACCAATAAAATTAGCCGCAGGCCGGCACATTGCCGCTGTCGGAGCCGTATTCTTTCAAGAACTCATGTAGGTCTTGCATCTGTCCTTTAAATGACGGACCGCCAAAATAAGACGACGCCTTAGGATCGCTCTTATGTTTTTCTATCAAAGAGGCGGCGTCGTTTGAAAACCACTTGTCCCATCCGGCTTGGGTTGCCATCGCGGCGCCTTTTACGCCGTTGCCGTGACAGCTCTTGCAAGCTTTTAGGTAAAGTTTTTGGCCTTCTTCAACGCCTCCAAAAGATGCAGTGGACAAAGCTACGGTAAGCATTGCCGTTTGCAAAAGTTTTTGTATATTCATAAACACTCCTCCTATACGTATTCGATTTTATGATAAGAAATATTAACTAAAGATTAAATATTAATTTTTGTAATTTTTTTTATCAGCTTTTCGCCAAACGTAACATAAGAATTTGTAAAGTTATTGATATGAATCAAAAATGTAGTAGAGGGTAAATAATGAGGAAAGAGAGGGTTTCTCCCTCTCTCTTTGATTATAGAGAAACGCCGCTTTCTTCAGACGCTTCCGAGATTCTGACGATATCGTTTTCATCTTTTTCTAGCAGATGAAAGGCCTTGCCGTCTTCTTTTCTTATCCAGTACGAATTTTCCTCGTCGTACTCGAAACCTTGTAAAACTTCGGAATATGAAATCTTCATCTTGAATTCCTTGTGTTAAGGTATTAAATATGTGCAAAAAACGCTCCAAATTTTTCGGATCTGTTTTGTGCGCTTTTGGTGCTAATTTTACAAAAACTGGCGTAAAAAATAGATAAATTTGATATTAAATCGGCAAAAAGTGATACGAAGTGATACGGATAGCGGATTTTATTTTGGTGGTGCCCCGGAGTGGATTCGAACCAATGGCCTCAGAATTAGGAATTCTGCGCTCTATCCATCTGAGCTACCGGGACATAGGCGGTAATTATATCAAAATTCCCTTTTTGGGTCTATTAGAGCTTTGTCAAAAAAACGGAGAATATTTTGGCTAGCTTTTGTATCTCATCGGCGGTTACGCATTCGTTCGGGGCGTGTATGGTTTCGTTTCTTGGTCCAAACTCCAATACCGTTATGCCCTCTCTGGCTATAAACCTTGCGTCGCTAGTGCCGCCCGCAGTAGAGGCCTTTGGCTTTTGCCCGGTAACGCCCTCTACGCACTCTCCTAGTTTTTCGAAGTAGAGTTTTGATTTTTCGTCTTTTTCTAGCACAAAAGAGTTTGAGCTTTGGCTCATCTCTATCTCGAACTTTTCTATTTTGGCTTTTCGCATCGCCTCTTTCAAAAATACGTCCACTTTTTTGGTATCCGTAGCCGTAGAGTTTCTGATATTGAAAAGTATCTCCAGCTCGCTCGGGATTACGTTGTGTTTGCCGTAGCCGCTTTTTATATCGGTTATTACAAGACGGCTCGGCGCAAAAAATTCGTCCCCATCGTCAAGCTCCTTGTCTGCTATAAGCGTAAGTAGCCTTGAGGCCAAAACGACCGGATTTATCGCTTTTTCCGGATATGCCGCATGTCCGCCGCGTCCTATTATTTTTATTTTACCGTTTATGGAGCCTCTGCGCCCAACTTTTATCGTATCGCCAAAAAACGCTTCGCACGTGGGCTCCGCCACTATGCAAAAATCTGGAAGCATCTTCAGCTCTTTTAATCTTTCAAGCATCAAAGCCGTGCCGTATACGGCGTCGCCCTCTTCGTCGCTTGTGATAAGCGTGGATAGCGTCCCTTTGAAGTTTTCGGTATGTTTCAGCGCATAAAGGAAGGCCGCCACCCCGCCCTTCATATCGGCGGCTCCTCTACCGTATATGACGCCGTCCTGCTCCGTCGCCTCGAAAGGGTCAGTTCTCCACTCCCCGCCGGCCGGAACTACGTCTATATGTCCGGCAAAGCATATATGAGGCCCATCGCCGAACTTTTTGTACAAAAACAGGTTTTTGACGCCTTCTCTTTGTGTTTCTATCGCCTCGAATCCGTCGAGGTATGATTTGATAAACTCAAAGGAGCCCGCTTCGCTCGGAGTGATGGAGGGGAATGATATGAGGTGTTTTAAGAGCTCTATGGGATTCACTAAACGCTTTCTTTGACCAGATTTTTCCCGCTTTGTTTTGCCAGTTTGAGCCCCTCTACGGCGCGAGCCAGCATCGTAGACATATCGTCGTCGTCCCTGTGGTGTGCAACGCCCATCGATACCGTTACTTTCAGTATCTGCTCCGAATAGATGAGTTTCGAAATTTCCACTTTTGAGCGAATTCTGTTCGCTATCTCAAGCGATTTTTCTGGTACGAGCCTGTTTAGCACCATCACGAACTCCTCTTCGCCGTACCTATATATTTTGTCACCCTCTCTGATGGAGTTCTTGAACGTGTTTGCTAGGAATATAAGGACTTTGTCTCCGGCTAAGTGTCCGAACTCCTCGTTGATCTGCGTGAAGTCGTCTACGTCGATAAGCAAGATGGTCATATCCAGCTTTCTGCCGCCGGCCGCAGATATCATCTGCTCCATGTCGCTTATGAATGCGCGCTTGTTCAGCAGTTTCGTCAGCGGATCCATTTTTGATTCGCTGAGCGCCTGCTCAAGCTCTATCTCAAGCCTTCTTATCTCTTCGTCCGAGCGTCTAAGCTCTTCTAGCAGCTGGCCTTGGAACGAGAGCATCGACTGCATGATTCGTTGGTAGTCCACATGCGCCTTGTTTACCTCGTCGAGCCTGACGCTATCCAGATAGTCGCCTTGAGCCATGACGGTTTTGGAGATCGAGCGGTTGCTGCTGCTGAAAGCGTTTAGGCTGTCTTTTGAGAGCTTGATGTATTTTTCCAGCTCTTCGTCCGCGTTTTCGGCCGAATTGCCCTCCGAGTATCTTTGGAAGAGCTTTGTTATTTCCGGATTGTCGACGTCGGTTAGTATTTCGCGAAATATTTTCTCGTAATACTTAGGGTACGACGGAGTTTTGGTTGCGTCCAGCTTTTTTAAAACAGCTTCTCTGATCTTGAGAATAAACTCAAATACTTCTTCTTTTTCCAACTCTCGCCGTCCTTTTTGGTGTCCACAAACAGTATGATTAAACTAAATCGATTTTATTCAAAAAATAATAAAAATTTAAACGCTAAATATTTAAGGAAATCTTATTTTTGGTAAAATTACGGGATGAGAGTCAAGATAGCGTTCATTTTTTGCATTTTATTCGTATTTTACGGCTGTGCTACAAGCTCTGGCGAACTCGGTACGCCAAATGCAAAGGGTACAAAAAAAGAACCTGTTAATTTTGAAGATAAAAATGAGGTTTTGTCCTATATAGCAAGGGCTGCGCTTGATTTTTACCTTCAAGAAGGCGGATATGGGGAGCTAAGAGAGTTTTCCATAAACAACAAGACAAAAAAACTATTTTTTAAAACAAAGCTAAAAGGCGAGGAGAGATTCTTGTCTGTTAGCGTAGATAGATACGATATCAAAAGAGAGGGCGGAAAATATTTTTTTATCGCGAAGGGCATAACTACCGACAGGGAGTGGCTCAATATCGCGGCCAAAAACTTTTTGGAAGAGAAAAAAATAGAGATTCCGGCTAAATATTCGATTTTTATTTTGGCGGCGATGTAATGAACTTTAAAATACTTGTGGTTGACGATAGCCAGACTATCAGAAAGATCATACGGACGAATCTGGAGCGCATAGGTGTGAAGAACGTTCTGGAGGCCGGAGACGGCGAAAACGCGCTTAGGATGTTGTCGGCAAATCCGGATATAAACTTGATGTTTATCGATTACAACATGCCGGTTATGAACGGGCTGGCCGCCGTCAAGAAGATAAGAGAGAACAAGGCGTACGACAATCTAAAAATTATCGCAATATCGAGCGCTTTCGACCCGGCTCTGATGGGAAGCTTCGAGAAGCTAAACGTGGCCGGCTTCATAGTAAAGCCGTTCGATCTGCAAAAGTTTAACAGCACGGTAGCCCCGATATTGGAATCGCCGGTCGAAGCGGTAGGCGCCGGTGTCCAAAAGGGAGTGCCGAAAGAAGACGTCGTAAGGCTGTTTAGCTCCGAAAAGCCGGACGTGCACATGAACGGGAAATTCGTAGAGTTCGATTTTAAAAACGAGAAGATAAAACTGGACGTAGACGTGATATCCAGATACGGTTCAGTCTATGTCGAGCTTGGCGACTAGGTCTATATCCAGTTCGCACAACTCCCCTTTTTTCAGCCTCTCTTTTATGCTCATAATCTTTCGCATATAAAAAGATTTTTGCTCTGCCCCAACCGCTTTCGAGTTTTTCAGCTTTACCAACATCTTGTCGTAGAAAATGGCGCTCTTGGCGATAAGGAAAGAGACCAGCTCCTCTTCGCTCATAGGCGTTATTTTATCGTTGCCTTCCAGCTCCAAAAGAAGAGGCGAATCAAAGCTGCCCGAAGATACGAGCGAGAAGAGATCCCTATGGTACTCGAACATCTGAGCCTCGATTCTGTTTAGCACCATATCCAAAAGCGCATGGTTTTGGAGCATCGTCTTTATCGCCGCCGCTTCTGCGGGGTCGTATTTTTCCACTATTTTTTGCTCGGCGTTCTGCTTTTTCGAGAGTTTAAAAAAATCGGCCGGAACTTTGAGTATCGCCGCCGCCAGCCTTTTATACTCTTCGGCGAAGATTCGGCTTGGAAGCTCAAGAATCTCTTTCGCTTCGTTTGCAGCCTTCTCTTTTTCAATGGGGTTCGAGAGGTCATGTTTTTTGGCTATGTTTTCTAGCAAAAACTCTATAAAAGGCTTCGTCTTTCTAAAGATGGCCGCCAGCTCCATCGTTTTGCCGTCCTTTACCATGTCCGCCGGATCCAGTCCTTTGTCGAATATGGCCACCCCGCCGTCTACGGAGTGCTCAAGCAGCAGCTTTGCAGACTTATACGCCGCGTTCAGTCCTGCGCCGTCTGTATCAAATGCGAGTATCACCTTGGCTTCCGCTTTTTTGATGGTAGGCAGATGCTCTTTCGTAAGCGCAGTTCCAAGCACCGCTACCGCGTTTGAGAAGCCCGCCTGGTGCAGCATGATGACGTCCATATAGCCTTCGCATACTATCATCGTTTTCTGTTTCGCGATCGCCTCTTTGGCTACGTTGATGCCGTAGAACACTTTTGATTTGTTAAATAGCTTCGTCTGAGGAGAGTTTAGGTATTTCGCCGGATGGTTTGTGATGGTGCGTCCGCCAAATCCTATCACTTTGCCGTTCTGGTTTTTTATCGGGAACGTTATCCGCTCTACGAATCTGGCGAATACTCTCCCGTTTTCGTCTCCAAGCGCGCCGCATTCGACAGCTTCCGCGACCGGCAGAAAACTTCTCTTGACGAATTCGCTTTGGGCTTGCGACGACGGGGCGTAGCCAAGCTCGAACTTCTCTATGCTGGACTCGTATACGCCCCTTGCGACGATATACTCTTTGGCGGCGCGGTTATTGTCGAGGCATTTTTTGAAGTATTCGTTGAATTTTTCCAGTACGTCGCTTTTTTTGGTTGCCGCCGTCGTGTATTCGAGCCTGAAGTTGTATATGGCGGCTATCTTTTCTATCGCTTCGGCGTAGCTGATCTTCTCTATCTCTTGGACGAACTTTATCGCATCCCCTGATGCGTGGCATCCAAAACAGTGGTATATCTGTTTGTTCGGACTTACGACGAAACTCGGCGTCTTTTCGGCATGGAACGGGCAAGGGGACTTGAAGTTCGCGCCCATTTTTTTGATTTCGACGTAGTTTGAAACGACGTCTACGATGTCGATCATGCTTTTAAGCGCTTCGATAGATTCGGTTTTTATCATTTCTCGATTATACCGAATTTTGGTACAATCGCGGCATGGGTAGCCTGTTTTTAGATTATCGGGATCCGTTGTTTGGGATAATGGCTTTTTTGCTTATCGTCTCGGTTGTAGCCGTTCTTTCCATGTTTTTTGGGAAGCTGAAAGGCGATACGCAGAGCAGGCGCATTAAGAGGTTTTTGCAAAAGTTTCCGTCCGGCTCGGACGAAGGCGGTTATGCGAAAATTCTGGAGGCGCATCCGGACAGCTTCGAGCTTTTGACGAAGGTCGCAAAGGCCCATTTTGACGGTGGCGACTTCGAAAAGGCGCTAAAGATATATCTGGCGCTCCTGGAGTGGTTGTCGGTATTTGAAAAGGCGAAGAGGGCGGAAATACTCTCGTATATGGGTGATATATACACAAAAAGCGGCTTTTTGCAACGCTCCGTCGACGCTTACGAACAGAGCCTCGGACTTGTGGCTAGAAACCAAGGCGTATTGGAGAAGCTATCAAGACTCTATGAAAAAAGAGGGGAGCACCAAAAAGCGTTGGAGGCCGTCGACGCGCTCATAGAGATGGGGCTCGAGAAGCAAAAAGAGAAGCGCTTTTTGGAAGGTATCGTCTCTTTGAGGACGGCGAACACTTTTGAGGAGAAGCTGTCGATTCTGGACTCCCTCTATGGTTTTAGCCCCTATTTCGCCAGGGAATATCTAAAAGAGCTGCTCTTGACGGACCAAAAGAGAGCGGCCGTTTTTTTGTCCGACAAGGGCGATGTGAACTTTTTGGATATATTGTGGAGTTTCGAGCTTGACAACGAGATATTCAAAAACAGTACCAATCCGCTCGTCAAAAGCGTTTTGGCCGCAAAGGCGAAGAGCTATGCGGAGTCGGCGGAGAGCGGAATATTCGAACTCGACGTGCTGGTGGCGGCAAAATCCGCTAAGCCGGATATGGCGGTTGGACTCGGCTTTGAGTTTGTATGTCAAAAATGCGGCAATCTCGATATAGACTACTTCTTTTCTTGTAAATGCTGCGGCGCCATAGACGAATGTAGGGTAGCGCCCGAAATAACTAAAGTAAGCCAAGATTCGGCTTTGTTTTTGGAGAGCTGGTGAAAAAAGTGTCTATCTATACGGACGGCTCGAGCCTCGGAAACCCAGGGCCCGGAGGATATTGCGCGATACTGGAGTATGAAGTGGGCGGAAAACTTCATAGAAAAACCGTAAGCGGCGGCGAAGCGCATACGACAAATAACCGTATGGAGCTAAAAGCCGCGATTGAAGGCTTGTCGGCGCTAAAAGAAGGGTGTATTGTTGATATAATAACGGACTCGAAATACGTCGCCGACGCCATTAACAGCTGGCTGCACGGATGGATAAAAAAAGATTTCAAGGACGTCAAAAACCCTGATTTGTGGGCCGAGTATATCAAAGCCGCAAAGCCGCACAGGGTAAGCGCCCATTGGGTAAGAGGGCACAACGGCCACCCCCAAAACGAAGAGTGTGATCTGGTGGCAAAAAGCGAAGCCCAAAAATTTTAGGAGAGTGTATGGAGTTAGGTAGTCTAGAGAAAAGCCTCGGCCTCGTCTTTAGCGATAAGCAGCTGCTAGCGCAGGCGCTTACGCACAAAAGCTGCAAAAAGCCGTACAATAACGAAAGGCTTGAATTTTTAGGCGATGCGGTACTGGACCTTGTGGTGGGCGAGTATCTGTATATGAAATTTCCTTCGGCAAACGAAGGGAACCTCTCCAAAATCAGGGCTTCGCTCGTTAACGAAAAAGGGTTTATGAAGCTGGCGCAGGTGCTGAAACTTGGCGAATACATAATGATCTCTTCGGCGGAGGAGAACAACGACGGCAGGAATAAGCCCTCCATCCTCTCAAACGCGTTTGAAGCTTTAATGGGCGCCGTGTATCTTGAGTTCGGTCTTCAAAAAGTGAAAGAGATTTCGATATCGCTTATCGAGCAGATCTATCCGAAGATAGACCTGATGACGCTTTTTAGCGACTATAAGACGAGTTTGCAGGAGCTTACGCAGGCAAAATTCGCTGTGACTCCCGAATATACGCTTGTAGGCTCTAGCGGCCCGGACCACAAAAAAGAGTTCACGGTAGAGGTGCTGATAAACAAAAAAGCGTACGCGAGCGCATCGGGGCCCAGCAAAAAAGAGGCGGAGCAAGAGGCCGCCAAAAAGACTCTGGAGATACTAAAAAAGGATAACGGTTGAATAGTTTTGGGGCTGCTTTGAAAGTAACGACGTTCGGCGAGTCTCACGGCGCCGGGATAGGATGCGTGATAGACGGAATGCCGGCCGGAGTCAAGGTGGATATGGAGTTTTTGCTATCCGAAATGGACAAAAGACGCCCCGGTAAAAACAAATTATCAACCCAAAGAAACGAGGAAGATGTTCCGGAAATCCTGAGCGGGGTATTCGAGGGAGTAACAACCGGGACGCCTATAGCCGTGCTAATCCGCAATAAGGACCAAAAATCCGGCGACTATAGCGCCGTCGCCAACAGTTTTAGGCCGGGACACGCCGATTTCGGGTATCTCTCAAAATACGGCATCAGGGATTATCGCGGCGGCGGCAGAAGCTCTGCAAGGGAGACGGCCGCCAGGGTGGCCGCGGGAGCGTTTGCGAAGATGCTTCTAAAAGAGTTCGGTATATCCGTAGAGTATGGCGTCTTTCAGATAGGCGAAGCGGCGGGCATCGAAGAGGATTTTGAATTTGCGGCGACAAGCGAGATATTTTCTCTTTGCAGGCGGCAAGAGGGCGCCATGAAAGCGCAAATAGAGGCGGCAAGGGATGCCCACGATTCCGTAGGCGGGGCCGTCAAGGTGCGTATCAAGGGCGCTCCAGTCGGGCTTGGAGAGCCGCTATACCATAAGTTCGACTCGGAGCTTGGCGGACTGATGATGGGCGTCAACGGCGTAAAAGCCGTCGAGATAGGCGCCGGTATCAAAGTCTCGTCCATGAGGGGCAGCCAAAACAACGATCAGCGCACAAAAGAGGGTTTTTTATCCAATAACGCCGGCGGGATACTGGGCGGCATCAGCACCGGCCAGGATATAGAGCTAAGGGTCTATTTCAAGCCGACGCCTTCGATATTCCTTACACAAAAAACCGTAAACGGGGAAGGCGACGATGTAGAGATGAATCTGACCGGCAGGCATGACCCTTGCATAGCCGCCCGCGGTGCGGTCGTCGCAGGAGCGATGGCGGCTCTGGTGACGGCGGATATGCTGCTTTTGAACGCCGCTTCGAAACTAGAGAACTTAAAAAAGATATACGGATAATTTTTCCTAAGGTGTGGTAGAATACACCTTCCAAACCGTTGCCTTATATGCTTGAGAGCCTAACTTAAAGGGGTTTTCATGAAAACTACATATATAGCTTTATTTACGGCTTTGACGCTTGGTTTCTCTTTTGGCGGTTGTGCGTACAATTTCGCAAACTGGGATGCCTGGAAAGAAGATAAAGCCGGCGAGAGATATGCCGCCGAGGTTTTAACTAGTGAAGTCAAAGACGGCGCGATTTACGGTACGGCTAGAGTCTACTCTACCGGTAAGGTCGTGGATTATGTCCAAAAGCCTTACATCAAGACTACGCTTCCATTCTCAAAAGGTACGACGATCTTCGTCGATAAAAAATAGCTTTTGAGCCTAGGTAACGGTTTCTTCTTTTTGTTTTTTGTGCCCGTAGCTCAGCTGGATAGAGTTTCAGATTGCGATTCTGAAGGTCACAGGTTCGAATCCTGTCGGGCACGCCATCAATCTTCATAAAAACTAATCATTTATTATTCGTATGATATTCTAGGCTTATAAAAATTCTAGAGGAGTATTCATGAGATTTGTAGCGTTTCTTCTGTTGTTTGTCTCTTTCCTGTTCGCCAAAGTGGATTTGAACACCGCCAGCGAAGCGGAGCTTCAAAAGGTAAAAGGCGTAGGTCCCGCAAAAGCGAAAGCTATAGTCGAGTATAGGCAAAAAAACGGAAGTTTTGCAAGCGTAGACGATCTTAAAAACGTAAAAGGGTTCGGCGAAAAGAGCGTATCCTCGCTCAAAAACGACCTAGAGGTAAAATCTACCCCTACGAACGCTCCGGCGAAAAAATAAATCCTCAAAAGGCCTTTCGGCCTTTTTACATTACTTCCGAAAATTTAAATTTCCTAGCCTGCAAAGCCTCTTTTATCGTCTCTTGATGCTCTTTGCCCTTAGTCTCTAGCGTGATGATGATATTGGCGTCCCCATACGCAAGGTCGGAAGCGGTGCGATCGTAGTCTATCGCTACTATGTTCGCGGCCGTATCCTTGAATATCCCGGTCAGTTCCATTAGGCTCCCCGGCTTGTCTATAAGGGTGATGATGAGCTTCATCTTGCGATGGGATTTTGCGAGGCCTTTTTCGATAATGAGCGAGAGCGTATTTACGTCGATATTGCCGCCGCTTAGGACTACGCCTATCTTTTTATTCTTTTGAGGCGCTACCTTTTCGTGCATCAAAGCCGCAACACCGACGGCTCCGGCGCCCTCCACGACTATCTTGTGCCTCTCCATCAAAAATAGTATCGCGTTCGCTATCTCTTCGTCGTCCACTTGCACCAGTTCGTCTACGTATCCGCTCAGGATATCCAGCATCTTGGGAGATGTGTCGCGCACGGCTATGCCGTCGGCAATCGTGCGCACGCTAGTGGAGTCTATCGGATTTTTAGCCGCGAACGACTCGAACATCGCCGGGGCGCCCTTGGCCGTTACGCCTATGATTTTTACATCAGGTTTTATCGCTTTCGCGGCTATGGCTATTCCGCTGATTAGCCCGCCGCCGCCCACCGGCACCAGTATCGTATCCAGTTCAGGTTCGCTCTCCAGCATCTCGAGCGCTATCGTGCCTTGTCCGGCTATCACCTCGTCGTCTTCGAAAGGATGTACGAAAGTCATTTTATTATCGGCGGCTATCTGTCTGGCATGGGCGTAAGCCTCGTCGTAGTTGTTGCCTTTTAGCACCACCTCGGCGCCGAAGTTTTTGACGCCGTTGACTTTGAGAAGCGGCGTGGCTTCCGGCATGACGATTACCGCTTTGATACCGAAATGCTTCGCGCTAAACGCTACGCCCTGGGCATGGTTGCCGGCGCTTGCCGCTATGACCCCGGCGGCTCTCTCTTCGCTTGAAAGCGTGCTTATCTTGTTGAATGCGCCCCTGATTTTAAAAGCCCCGGTATTTTGGAGGCTCTCTTTTTTGATAAAGATTTCCGTACCGAGCTGGCCTGTGAGATAGTCCGACTTTACGAAGGGGACGGCGGCTATGACCTCTTTTACCCTCTCTCTTGCAGCCTGTACGTCTTTTAAAGTTACCATTTTAATTTCCGATTAGTTTTCTGTGTTCTACCATTATGCATTTGTTCGTAACGGCAAAAAGCCCGCCCGCGGCCGCCTTCTTCTCGGCTTCGTCGTCGTGGCACCCTATCTGCCCCCATAGAAGCATCGGAGAGAGCTTTAGCGTTTCGTCGACTATCGCGTCAAGGGCGTCGCCTTTTCTAAATACGTTTACTATGTCCACTTTTTTGTCTATTTCGCCGAGGCTTCTATAGACTTTTTGCCCCAGTATCGTCTCCTCTTTCGGATACACCGGGATTACCTCGTATCCGGCGGCTATCAGGTATTTTGCCACCCTGTTGCTATCCTTGCTCTCGTCAGGGGAGAGGCCTATGACGGCTATGGTCTTGGCTTCCAAGAATATTTTTTTTACGTTCTCTTTTTCTTTCTCGCCAAAAGGCGTAGGCATGATGCACTCCATTAGCTTCCTTTCCTGGTTAGTCTGACGCCGCACTCCAGATGGTTCGTGTAGGCGAATTGGTCGAATACCGCAAAAGCTTTTATATCGTGTGTTTTTGAGAGGATCTCAAGGTCCGTCTTTAGCGTCTCTGGGCTGCACGAAATATAGATGATTTCGTCGTAGTTCGCCGCAAATTCGCGCCCCTTCTCGCCTAGTCCGGCGCGCGGCGGATCCACGAAAATAGTGTGAAAATCGAACTCTTTTAGCTCTATCCCCTGAAGCCTAGTAAACTCCCTGGCTCCGCCAAGCGCCTGGGACGCCTCTTCCGCCGAGATACGCCCCAGATATAGATTGGTTAGGTTGTTGAGCTCCCTATTTTTTTTCGCGGCCTCTATCGCCTCTTTGACGACTTCGGTGGCGAATACGCGTCTATATTTTTTGGCAAACGCTATCGTGAAGTTGCCGCTACCGCAATAAAGCTCGATAAGGTCGCCTTTGCCGCTGGCGTTTTTGACGGCCCAGCCCAGCATCTTTTCGTTAACCGCGCCGTTTGGCTGGCTAAAGCAGTTTTGTTTGACTATGTATGTCAGCTTTTCGCCGGCCACGTCGAAGCTTCTGGTGACGTAGTCTTGCCCGATGGTTTGTATTGCCCCCTTGGAACGCCCCGTGACGTATACGCCGTGTTTTTGGGATAGTTCCTTGGCCGCTTTTTGCCACTGCTCGTCCAGCTTTCTATGGTAGACGAGGTTTAGTACGCACTCGTCCTTGCCGTTTCCTAGAAGCTCGGCCGAAAAAAGTTTCTCTCTCAGCCTTTTATCGCTATTTAGCGCGGCGGGCAGGGTTTTTACGAGTTCGTTTAGCGAATATGAGAGGATTTCGCACTCACGCACCTCAAAAAACCTCTTCTCGCGGTTCGTCAGCGCAAAATAAAGCCCGTCGTCACCCTCTTTGTAGACGCGAAACTCCACTCTGTCGCGGAAATTCGATTCCGGGCTTTCGAATACCTCTATGTCCGAGCGCCAAAGCTCTTTGAAGTCCTCTCTGATTACCGCTAGTTTTCTCTCTAATTGGGCTTTGTATCCACCCTCATAGTTTACACAGGCGTTGCAAACGCCAAAATGTACGCACTTCATCATCTAAAGCTCGCCACCAGGCTCTCGACGAGCAGGTTCCAGCCGTCCACCATTACGAATAATAACAGCTTTAAGGGCAGGGAGATCATGACGGGCGGGAGCATCATCATACCCATACTCATCAGTACGGAGGAGACGACCATGTCGATAACGAGAAACGGCAAGAAGAGTAGAAAGCCTATCTCGAACGCAGTCTTCATCTCGCTTATCATAAATGCCGGAACGACTACCGTCAGCGGCACCTCTTCGATGGTTTTCGGGTTTTCCATCTTTCTTATCCGAAGGAATAGCGCCAGGTCTTTCTCTCTCGTGTTGCGCACCATAAAGTCTTTAAATGGCGCCATGGACTTCGTGAACGCCTCTTCGTATCCGATGCGCTCCTCCATGTACGGCTTTATTCCCTGATCATACGACTTTTTGCCGATAGGCTCCATGATAAAAAACGTCAACACCATGGCAAGGGAAACGAGTATCTGTGTCGGCGGCATCTGCTGCGTACCGATGGCTTGGCGCAAAAAGGCGAATACGATAATAAGCCTAGTAAAGCTCGTCATTACAAGCACAAGGGAAGGCGCAAGCACAAGCAGGGTTAGAATGATTACGATATTTAGGCTTTTGACCAGCTGTTCCGGCTTTTGCGGAGAATTGATCGTCAAATCCACTACCGGGATCTGCGGAGTCGCGGCAGGAGCGGCGTAAGCTAGCGCGCTAAGCAGTAAAAAAAAGAGCAGCAGGCCAAAAATTTTCTTCATGGAGCTAATTTTACTCAAACGCCCATTAGCATTACCCTTTTAATCCAAAATTGTCTAAAATCATTAAAAAATAAGCTATTTTTTACGACAAAAATTAGTAAAAACCAAAGAGGTATCAATGTCTGTTTCAGTGGTTGTAATGGCGGCCGGCCAAGGTACGAGAATGAAATCCAAAACGCCGAAGGTGTTGCATAAGATTTGCGGCAAGCCGATGCTTTATTATGTGCTAAGAGAGGCCAAAAAACTCTCTAGCGACGTGCAAGTGGTGCTTTACCATGAGGCAGAGATGATAAAAGAGGCTATGCAAAAAGAGTTTGACGATATCGGCTTTTTCCTTCAAGACCATCTAAACTATCCGGGAACGGCGGGAGCGGTCATGGCCGCGCTTCCGAAATACGAGAAAGTGATAGTGCTAAACGGCGATATGCCGCTGGTTTCGGCCGATGCGATAAGACCGCTTTTGGAGCATGACGCGGACGCCGTGATGTGCGCCATAAGTCTTGACAATCCTAGCGGATACGGCAGAGTCGTGACGGACGGCGAAGAGGTGCTGAGGATCGTGGAAGAAAAAGACGCGAATGCGGTGGAGAAAAAGATCGGCTTGGTAAACGCCGGCGTATATGCGTTTAAGGGCGGTTTTCTGGCTGAGGCTCTCAAAAACATAGACGCCGACAACGCCCAAAAAGAGTACTACCTGACCGATACGATAGAGTATGGTGTCAAAAACGGCAAAAGCGTAAAATGGGTCGAAGTATCGGAGGAGGAGTTCAAAGGCGTAAACTCCAAGCTCGATTTGGCGCACGCCGAGGAGATAATGCTGGACAAAATCCGCTCAAGATGGATGAGGGAAGGCGTGACCATGAGGCTGCCTAGTACTATATACATAGACGACGGCGTAGAGTTCGTCGGCGAGTGCGAAGTGGAGAGCCACTGCGTCATCAAAGGGAAAAGCCGTATTGAAAACAGCGTCGTAAAAGCCGGAAGCGTGATAGAGGATGCCGTGATGGTCGATTCCGATTGTGGGCCGATGGCTAGACTAAGGCCGAAAACGCACCTGGCGGGCACGCACATAGGCAACTTCGTAGAGTGCAAAAACGCAAGGCTAGATGGCGTCAAAGCGGGACATCTATCGTATCTAGGCGACTGCACGGCGGGTAGCGGCACCAACATTGGAGCGGGGACAATCACCTGCAACTACGACGGGGTCAAAAAATACGAGACCGTAATAGGCAAAAACGTATTCATAGGCTCCGACACGCAGCTGGTCGCTCCGGTAAAGCTGGAAGACAACACTATGATAGCGGCGGGCACTACGGTAACAAAAGACGTGGAGAGCGGCTCCCTGGCGCTTTCAAGAACGCCACAGAAGAACATCGCAGGTTTTTTCGATAGGTTTTTTGGGAAGAAACAGTGAACTACGAAAACCTCCTAAAAAACAGACGGATAGGGCTGGCAGTCACGGCGTCGGTGTCGATATATAAGGCTTTGGAGCTAGCGCGCCTATACGTCAAGGCCGGCGCTGACGTGCGGGTCGTGATGAGCGAGGAGGCTAAGAAGTTTATCTCCCCTATAATGTTTGAAAGCTTGAGCTCTCATATCGTGCTTCACGAAGGTACCGAGAGCTGGGCCGGCGAGGTGGAAGGCGGCGTGAACAACCATATAGGGCTGGCCAAATGGGCTGAGGTGTTCGTCGTGGCTCCGGCTAGCGCAAATACGATAGCCAAGCTGGCAAACGCCATAGCGGACAACCTGATGCTGCAGACGCTTCTAGCGAGCACGGCTCCAAAGGTGCTGGCTCCCGCGGCGAATACTAATATGATAGAACACCCGATTACGAAGGCGAACATCAAGATGCTGACCCTTTGCGGCTACGAGCTGGTCGAGAGCGTAAGCAAACTGCTAGCGTGCGGCGACGAGGGCAAAGGCGGGCTTGCCGAGGTGGAGGATATATTCCTTGCAACCGCCAGAGCGCTCTTAAAAGATGAGTTTTGGGAGCATAGGAATGCTCTCGTTACCGGCGGTGGTACGCTGGAGCGTATAGACGACGTGAGATATATCGGCAACTTCTCAAGCGGAAAGATGGCGGACGCTCTAGCCGTGGCGCTTTATGTGCGGGGCGCCGACGTGAGGCTGCTCTCATCGAAAAGCTCCCTAAACTCAAACCTCATAAAAACCATACCTTTTGAGAGCGGAGAGCAGCTGCACGCCAAAATATCGGCGTTGATGGACGGGGCAAAGTCACCTAAAAGTACGAAGCCGAGCCTGCTAACAAACGAGCCGGTACAGCCTATAAGCAAAGAGCCGTATCTGTTTATGGCTGCGGCGGTAGGCGATTTTGCCCCGAAAGAGAAGATTTCCGGCAAACTCAAAAAAGACGGGCTGGAAAATCTGGCTCTAGATCTCATAAAAACGACCGATATAATAGGTACGTTGCCAAAAGAGGGCATAAAAACGGTGGCCTTCAAGGCGGAGAGGGACGCCGATAATGCGGTAAACTCCGCAAAAGCAGCCTTGGAAACAAAGGGCGTGGATGCGGTATGCCTAAACGTGCTTGGCGGGGGCGTGGATTTTGGCAGCGACGAGAACGAGGTGACCGTCTTTGACAGAAACGGCGAAAGCAAGATAGAGAAGGCTGGCAAGCTGATTGTCGCCTTGCAGATATTGGAGTGCGCAAAAAGGTTATGATAGAAGGACTAAAAGGGGCGGTCGTACTTAAAGAGCTGGCCGCCCTTGCCCAAAACCTTGAAAAAAAGCTATCCCTCCCCGTTACGATAGAGGTGGTGCAAAAACTGCTCGATACTAAAGACGGATATAAATATCTGGCGAACGTAGACGGCAAACTTGTGGAGGCCATGTCGAAAAAGGAGCTGGAAGCCGGTATCAAATACTGGGCCGACGCCGTCAAAAACCAGACTACGAATACGCTGGCGCTAGAAAATCTGGCCAAAAAACCGCAAATACTGCAAAACGAAGTTTTCAAATCCGAAACCCTCTCAAAAGCCCTCGGCTTTGAAAAACTCGTAGAAGTGGTAAAGAGCGAGGTCGTGTCCATAGTCAGGCAGGATGCGAAGACCGCGGATACCCAAAAACCGCTTGAGCAAAAAGCGGCGACGCCTGAGCAAAAACCGACCCCGCCGCAAACACAGAGCGTTCCGGCCAGACTCGCCGCAGCCGATACGGAGCTTGCGAAAACGAGGCCGGAAGATATAAAAGCGCCCCAAAAAGAGGCCGCTATGCAACCCTCCGCGCCAAAAGAGGCGAAAGGCGAGATTAGGCAAACGCCGCAAACCGCACCCATTACCGCGCAGAGCGCACAAAAACAGGAGGCGGCTCCGCAGATAATCGCCAGCCTAAAAGAGAACGTGCTAAAAGAGCTAAAAGCGGTCATACAGGAGGCCGTCAAGGCGCAAGCCCAAGCCTGGCAGCCGGAAAAAAGCGAAAAGCCGACGCAACCGCAGCAGCCGCAAAAAACGGAAATCCCAAAAAGTGAAGCGCCGCAAACACCTAGAGCGCAGACCAAAGAGGATATAAAAGAGAGGCTAAAGGATTTTAAAAGCCTGGTAGACAGCCCATCGGCTCCGACAAAACAGGAGATGGAAAAGGCCAAAATATCCAAAGAGGAGATGCGCGCGGCCAAGATGGAGCTTGCCTCGGAGAGTATAAAAAACGACGTTGCGGCAAAAATAGAGCAGGCGCTTTTGCAAAACTTCGAAACGCTGCCGAAAAACGCGATAGAAGAAGCGGCCCAAAAGCTGGCGGACGTGATATTCGGGAAGGCGCCCGGCAGCGATGCCGATGAGAGGATGCTGAAGATATTGGAGCACCTCGAAAAACAGCTGGAGCAAAAAGCCGCGAAAGAGGGCGGCAAAAAAAACATAGCGGGCGCGGAACTAAGAGCCGAAGAGAACGATACAAAAACAAAAGAGGCGCAAGCCGAGGGTAGTGGCGCGGAAAAAACAGAGTCAAAAACGGAAAATCCGGCCTCCAAGCTAAAGGCGCAGCTTCTGGAGGAGCTCGCAAAGGTAAGCACGAAAAGCGATTTTTCCATCCTCTCCAACGTCGCGATGGCGCTAAATAAAGAGGTTTTTACGTTTGTTTTAAAGGACAAAGGTGTTTTGCAGTTTAAAAAGAAACGGCAAAAAGAGTTAAACGCCAAAACGGTAGAATTCTATAGCGCATTCGAGACTTTGGGGCCCGTCAGCGGAGAGATTAGCCACATTGGCGGCGAAACCGCCCTTAGTCTAAACGTAGAGTTTGAAAGTACATACCGCTTTTTAAAAGAAAACCTGAAAGAACTCTCCTTTTTTGATAAAAAAAACGTATCCATAATGCACGGCATAAAAGAGCTAGCCGAGATAAAAAGCTCGTTTTTGGATACTACGGGATAATTTAATTTGAATATCGATTTGAGTGTTAGGCAAAAGGCGTTTTTGGTAGGCGCCGTTTTTGCCCTCTTTTGCGCTTTATACAACGCAATGCTTCCCATATATACGGACGAGGCGTACTACTATCTGTGGAGCAAACACCTGGCTCTCGGATACCTCGACCATCCGCCGCTTATCGCCTATATGATCAAGCTTTTTACGCTTTTTGGCGATAGTGTCTGGCAGATAAGGCTCGTAGACGTATTCTGTTTTTCGCTGGCTTCCTACTATGTTTTCAGGAGCGCCGAATATCTGTTTGACGAGAATACGGCTTTTTATTCGTTTCTGATTTTTCTGTTTTCGCCCGCGGTCACTATGGGGTTTACGATAACGACGCCGGATTCGCCGCTTATACTGTTTTGGTCGGCTTCGTTCTATTACGCTTCAAAAGCGTTTTTTGAGGAGAGGACGGCCGATTTTATCTTAGCCGGGCTGCTTGGCGGATTGGCGCTTTTGTCTAAATATACCGGGGTGTTGCTATTTTTTAGCTACTTTTTGTTCGTCGCGGCCAAAAAACCGAAACTATTCTTGTCGTATAAGCTTTATCTGGCGCTTATGTTCGCGCTTCTGGCATTCTCGCCCGTGATAGCGTGGAACGCCTCGAACTCCTTTGAGAGTTTCGCTTTTCAGTATAATCACGGAAGCAAAACCGAGAGCGAGCCTCTAAACATACTTCTTAACGTAGAGTTTATAGGCGGTATGTTCGCGGTGTTCGGCCCCGTGTTTTTCGTGGTTCTGGCGTGGGCTTTCACCAAAAAAGAGAGTTATAGAAACGATAGGCTGTTTTTTGCGGTGTTGCCGGCTTTGTTTACGATACTTTTTTTCCTATATAAAGGGCTTTACAAAAAGATGGAGCTAAACTGGGTCGCCCCGGCTTTCGTCTCCGCCTCTCTAGTCGTCGGATATATGATTCGCTCTAAGGGGCTGAAAAAGACTTTTTACGCAGGGCTTGCGCTATCCATCCTGATAGTTTTTGCGGCTAGGTTTCCGCTATTTCTTGGGCTCGCAAACGCAAAGAATCCGCACGAGAGGCTTTTTGGTTACGAGGAGCTTGCAAAGGAGCTTAAAAGGCTTGGGGACGGCGACGTATTCGCAGACCATCTGACTAGCGCGTCGGTGTTGACGTACCATCTAAAAAAGGATGTATTCATACCTACAAGCACCAGAAAAAGCGAATTCGACAGATGGCAAAAAGATGTCAATTTCAGCAGCCGCTCCGGGTTTTACGTCTCAAAAGACGAGAGGCTTTCTGAGCTTAAAACGATATGGAAAAACGCGGCTCTCTTGGAGGAGTTCAAAGCCAAGAAAGAGGGCTTTAGGGAAAAAACTTTTTATATTTATAGGGTTTCAAATTGAAGAGGATTTTAAAAAACGAGCTGTTAAAGACCGGGGTGAAGATAGCTTTTGCTCTCTTCGCATTTTGGTTTTTATCCAAAAAGCTGGATTATTCGCAGCTACCGGAACTGTTTTATTCGATGAACTATTATCTGCTGCTTTTGGCGCTCATTTTGCAGTTTGCGTCTATAGCCATCGCGGCGCTTAGATGGCAGCTGGTTATGCGCTCTCTAGGGTTTGGCGGCAACTTCGGGTTTTACCAAAATCTATACTTCAAAGGCTTCTTCTTCTCGCAGGCGTTGCCCGGAAGCGTTGGCGGGGACGCGATAAGGCTGCTTGCCCTAAAGGACGAAGGGTATAAGGTCGGAGATTCTCTTTACGGCATATTCATAGACAGGGTCGTAGGGCTTACCGGGCTTCTTCTTATCAGCCTTTTCGCCCTTTTGTTCGCTCCCGCTTACCTTACCGACGCCATCAAATATACGGTCTTTATGATAAGTTTTGGCGGAATCGTCGGCTTTGTGGGACTACTTTTTGTCCACAAACTATTCGATTTTGGCAAAATGCCGAAGCTTAGAATAGTGGGCGAGCTGTCAAGGCGGTTTTTTAGGGTGTACGAGAACGCCAAGAAAGCAAATTTGCAGCTGGCGCTCTCGGTAGTCATACACTTTTTGTCCATTCTTTGCGTCTACTCCATATCGGCGGCGGCGGGGCTTGGCGTAGAGTTTGGCGCGTTCTTGTGCTTGATGCCTCTGGTCATACTCTTGACGATACTTCCTATCTCGTTTGCCGGATGGGGCGTCAGAGAGGGCGCGATGGTGGGGCTTTTTGCTATGAGCGGAGCCGGCAAAGAGGCTATAATGGCGGTTTCGATAGCGTACGGCGTGATATTGATAGCTTCGTCTATCCCTGGGTTTTTCGCCTGGATAAAATCAAAAAATATAGCGTAAGGGTAAATTTATGAACGTAGATATGATGCGAAAAATAGACTACTGGGCCGGCGTGCCGCTCTGCTTTTTATCGACATATCTGCTAAAGCCCCTGCATGCGCTATGCACGCCTAAAAAACCGAAAAACGTCCTGCTCATAGAGCTTAGCGAGATGGGCAGCACGATACTTTGCGATCCTATGATGCAGCGTCTCAAAAGTAACGGCTGCGAGCTATTTTTCGTAATTTTCAAAAAAAACGAGCCGAGCCTCAGGCTGCTTAACACCGTATCAAAAGAGAATACTTTTACGATTAGAGAGGATTCGCTTTTTACGCTTGCCGCCGACGTGCTTAGATTTTTGGTCTGGTGCAGACAAAAAAAGATAGATTCGGTCATCGACCTAGAGCTATTTTCCCGTGTAACGGCGCTTCTTACCGGATTTAGCGGTGCCGTAAACCGTGTCGGATATCACGCGTTTCATAACGAAGGGCTCTACCGCGGCGATATGCTCACGCACAAAGTCGCCTACAACCCGCATATGCACATAGCCAAAAACTTTATATCTCTTTCAAATGCGCTTTTAAGTGACGCGAAGGAGACGCCGTACTCCAAAAAAGCCGTAACGGACGAGGAGATAAGACTCAAAAAAGCCGAGATTTCTGACGAAGCAAAACAGGGCGTGATAGCCAAAATAAAAGCCGCGATGCCTATTTTTGACGGTTCTCAGGATATAGTCATATTCAACGCGAACGCCTCGGACCTCATGCCGCTAAGACGATGGCCCAGGGAGTACTATATAGAGCTTGGGCGCAAATTGCTTGAGAGCTATCCGAACATCATCATACTCCTTACCGGTGCGCCTAGCGAGCGAGAAGGGCTCGACGTGATACGCCAAAATCTAGGGGATAGATGCGTCAACTTCGCCGGAAGTACGACATTTGCGGAGCTAGCTCCCCTATACGCCGTTAGCCGCCTGATGCTTACAAACGATAGCGGCCCGGCGCACTTCGCGGCCGTCACCGAGCTGCCTACGTTCGTATTTTTCGGGCCTGAGACGCCGGCGCTTTATGGAAGTCTCGGCAACTTCACGCCAATATATGCGCATCTTGCATGTTCGCCTTGCGTCTCAGCGGCAAACCACCGCAAAAGCGCCTGCGACGACAATCAATGCGTGAAGGTGATTTCGCCCCAGTTCGTTTTCGACGTTCTTAAAAAAGCGTTGTAATTTTAAATTAGGAAAAAAATATGAAAAAAACCATTTTAGTTTTAACGGCGTTCGCGCTGTCCCTCTTTGCCGATAACTTCACTACGCCCGCCGCACAAAAGGCGCCTGCCGAGCCGGTAGTAAACGCTCAACCGGCTCCAAAAGAGAGCATGGTGGCCGCCGATGCGAAAGCCCAGACCGTAAAAGAGCCTAAGGTCATAGCAAAAACGCACAAAAAATCAAAAAAAACAGCCAAGACGGCAGGCAAAAAAACCAAAAAACACGTCGTGAAAGCAAAGCACGGCAAAAAAATAGCCGCCAAAAAACACGCGAAAAAAGCAAAACACAAAAAAGCGTAATAGGGTCTAGATGTTTAAAAAGCCGATATTCGCCCTTATCGTTTCGCTAACGATTCTTAGGCTTATAACGGCGCCATTTTTCGGATACGGGGTGGACGAGGCCCACTATGTGCTATACGCCAGACATCTCGCCCTTAGCTATTTCGACCATCCGCCTCTTGTTGGCTGGGTGCACTATCTATTTTCTTTTTTGGGTGCCGGCGAGTTTTGGGCTAGAGTGCCGGCGATACTGCTCGGTGCGGCCGACAGCTATCTTGTCTACCTGCTGCTAAAAGAGAGGGGTGAGAAGGCTGCCCTTTGGGCGGTAGCCGCATTTAACGCCTCGTTGGTTATCGGCGTCCTATTGCTGACGCTAATGCCGGACTCCCTATTGATAACGCTAATGCTGTTGCTGATATTTGCCGTAAAAAGGCTGGAAGATTCGAAAACACTTACAAATTATCTGCTTTTAGGCTTGGTGTTCGGCCTTTTGGGGCTTAGCAAATATACGGCTATTTTGTTCGTCGCCGGATTTGCCGTCTATGTCATTTGGGCGAGACGGCTTGATATAGCGTTTAACGCCGGAGTAATCCCGGCTTTTTTGGTGTCGCTCCTTTTTGTCTCCCCGGTAATACTATGGAATCTAGACAACAACTTCGCAAGTTTCGCATACCAGGCTTCGCACGTAGGGGGAGGAGACGGAGGAAGCCTCAAAAACTTTTTTACTTCTCTAGGCAGGCAGTTTGGCGCGTACAATCCGGCGCTTTTTATCATGGCTTTTTACGGGCTTTACGAGGCTTTCAAAAAAGGCGAGCATAAACTTGAAATATCCATCACGCTTCCGGTGCTTTTGTTTATGCTGGCCTCGCAGTATAGGCAAGTCGCCCTGCCGCACTGGATAAGTCCGTTTTTCGCCATTTTTGTTCCGATAGGCGCTTCGTATCTATACCTGGCAAGAGAGAAGCTTGCAAGGTGGATTGTCGGCGCAAGTCTGGCTATTGCCCTAATCGTTCATGCGGAGCTTATTTTCAAAGTAGGAAAATTTGCGGATTATAAGTCGCCTTTTAGGGATATAGCCGGGTGGAGCGAGGCTTGCGACGAGGCCTCAAAGAGGCTGGAAGGGATAGATGGCGCGAATAAAGCCTTAGCCGTCACGAATTGGACGGTCGCCAGCAGGGCCATAGTCTATTCCAAAGCTCCGGTCTATCTGATAGATGATAGAAAAGACCAGTTCGATATCTGGGAGGGCGACTCGCCGATCGGCAAAGACCTCTTGTTTATAAACCCTAAGACGTTTCATAAGGATATCAATGCGAGCTTTGTTTGCGGCGAATACGAGAACGTCGGTTCGTATGAGGCGAGAATAGGGGGCGCCATTGTGGATACCTTCGATTTTGAGCTGTGCAGAGATTTTGGGGGTATTAGATGAAGCTTTTTTGGTCCGTTTTTTCGTTTATAGCCGTCGCCTTTTTTTGCGTCTTTAGCTACCACTCTTTGGATATGGCCGTCGCGGAGTATTTTTATACAAACAGGCCCTTGGAGCAGTTTTTCGAGACGGTGACGAGATTTGGCGAATCAAAATGGTATCTTCTGGGATTTGGCGGTTTGGCTATCGTTTTTAGGTATATTTTTCGCCTAAAAAGCGTCTCAAATCGTTTTTTGTATCTATTTTTGGCCGTCGCCGGAAGCGGGCTAATCGTAGATATACTAAAATTTGTTTTTGGAAGAGCCAGGCCTAAGCTATATTTTGAACAGCAGATATACGGTATAAAATTTTTCGGCGGCGAATATCTATACTATTCGTTTCCGTCCGGGCACTGCGCCACAGTTTCATCGCTCGGCGTCGGGGCTTTGCTGTTTTTTGGCAAAAAATCGTTGCCTATTTTGGTTTTCTGCGCGCTCGTGGTGCTCAGTCGTATAGCGATAACGGCGCACTATCTATCGGATATAGTGGCGGGGGTGTATGTCGGGGTATTGTTTTCGGTTTGGCTGGCGCATAAGATGAGAGAAAAAGGTATAAATTTTTGAAAACGCCAAGGCATATAGCGATTATTATGGACGGTAACGGCAGATGGGCCAAGGAGCGGGGCAAGGCGAGAAGCAAAGGCCACGAAGAGGGCGCCAAAAACGTAAGAGCGATAACCGAATCGGCCATAAAAGCCGGAGTGAAATACCTTACGTTATATGCTTTCAGCACCGAGAACTGGGCTAGACCGAAGACGGAAGTGGAATTTTTGATGAAGCTGCTGGAGCGCTATCTTGACAAGGAAGCTGAGAGCTACAGAAAAAACGGTATAAGATTCGAGGTAATAGGCGACATCTCTAGGTTTTCGGATTCACTCGTAAAAAAGATAGAGTCCATCAGGGTCGAGACCGCGAAAAACAAGAAGCTGACGCAGGTGCTTGCTATAAACTACGGCGCCAAAGACGAGATAGTGCGAGCGGTAAAAAAAATGCAAAGCTCATCTTTGGAGATAGACGAACAAAATCTGAGCGCGTCTTTGGATACGGCGTTTATGCCCGACGTAGATATGCTTGTCCGTACCGGCGGAGATATGAGGCTCTCAAACTTCATGTTGTGGCAGTCGGCGTATGCGGAGCTGTTTTTTACAAAAACGCTCTGGCCTGATTTCGGCGAGGAAGAGCTGTTTTCGATGATCGAAGAGTTTAAAACAAGAGAGAGGAGGTTTGGAAAAGTATGATAGTCTTTGCGCTTTTTCTAGGCCTCGTATTCGGCTCTTTTTTGAACGTCCTCATAGTTAGAATACCGAAAGAACAGAGTATCGCAAGGCCTGCTTCGCACTGCCCGGTTTGTAAAAACCATATCAAGTGGTACCACAACATACCGCTGTTCTCATATCTATTTTTAAAGGGCAGATGCGCCTATTGCGGCTCAAGGATACCCGCGGTATATCTGATTGTAGAGCTTCTAAGCGGGTTAATATTCGCCCTTATATTTATGAAATCGCCGAACATCTTCTATGCGGTTTGCGTCTCTGTGTCGTTTACGCTTTTGCTGGCGCTCTCCATAATAGATATAAGATACAAAGAGGTTCCGGACTCAATAAACCTATCGGCGTTTTTTGCCGGACTCTCGGCCGCGCTTTTTTACGCCCCGATGCCGACGTTTATCAACTTCATAAACCTTCTGGAGTACGGCAAATCGGCTTTTTTGCTTGCCGGGTTCTTCGTGATGCTTAGATTTGTCCTCTCATATGCGCTCAAAAAAGAGAGCCTGGGCGAAGCCGATATCATAGTCGCCGCGACGCTAGGCGCGTTGCTTGGCAGCCTTAACGGCTTTTTGGCGATATTCGTAGGGGCGCTTTTGTCTTTGGTTCCGGCTTTGATATATAGAAAAAAAGGGGTAAACGAAGTCGCGTTCGTGCCTTTTTTGTCTATCGGCGGCTTCTTGGTTTTCGTATTCAAAGAACATCTCTGGTTTATGGGATAAGATGTGAAAAGGGTCGAATCGTACATAGTTGACAACTTCTTGTCGTTTTTTTGGTCGTTTTTCCTGACGCTTTTTTCGCTCTCGTCGCTTGTCCTTATCATAAGATTGGCCGATCTTACCGGCGTTGCCAATATAGATTTGGCGGATTTTGCCACCCTGTATCTATTCGGAGTGCCGCAACTGCTTTTCTACACGCTTCCTATAGCGTTTTTCCTGTCGATGGGACTCTCCCTTTCAAAGCTATCGTTCGATAGGGAGCTTGTGGCGCTCTTCGCTTTGGGCTTGGACGCAAAACGGCTTCTTGCCCCGATAGTGAAAATAGCAGTTATGTTCAGCGCAGCGCTTCTTGTCGTGGGATACTTCCTAAACCCGTATAGCACAGCCGTCGCAAAAAATTTCATCGAAAATAAAAAAGGGGCTTCGACTCTTAACGTAAAAGCTAGCGAAGCCGGCCAGAAGTTCGGCGATTGGCTTGTTTTCGTCTCTGGCGAGGAAGGGGGCGGCTTTAGCGATACGGTGCTATTTTCGACATCCTCCAAAACATCGCTAATAGAAGAGGCAAAGTCCGACAGAAACTCCACTACGATGATTTTGGCGAAAAACGCGAAGATATTTAACGAAAACGGCATTCCTTCTTTGTTGCTACAAAACGGCAAAGGGTACAAGATAGAGGATCTAAACTCCTCAAAACTCCTTTATTTTAAAGAGATGAAGATAATGGCCGAGCCGAAAAACGGAGAGTTCGAGGCTGCGGATTTTGTCGCCTACTGGATGCAGGCGGCGAACGATAAGAAACGGGCGAAGGATTTCAGCGACGTGTTTTTGACCTCCATGTTTCCGATCTTGTCTTTGTTTTTTATCCCGGCGATAGGCATAGTAAACCCTAGATACCAAAAAAATAGGGCGCCGATCTATTTTATAGGGGCGATAGCCCTTTTTTACACGCTGATGCTCTCTATAAATCCATCTCTTACCTACTATGGGATAATAGTCATTGCTCCGGCTTGGTTCTTTGCCGGGCTTATGCTCTACAAAAAGAGCGGTGCGGCCAGGTTTTAGCGCTTGAGAGTGCTAGCTATAGTCTCCTATGACGGCAGCCGGTTTTACGGCTCCCAGATACAAAATAGCGGGCGCTCTACGATTATGGGCGAGTTTGCAAAAGCCCTTTCGTCGGTCGGCATCTTTGCCGCGCCGATAGCTTCCGGGCGCACAGATACCGGGGTGCACGCCTTGCGTCAACCTATAGCGTTCGACCTTCCGCCTTTTTGGGAAGAGCAGGTCGGAAACGGCGCCTCATCCTTCTTGCTCTCGCACCTAAACCGTAAACTCTCCCCATATATACGAATAAACAAGCTATATAAAGTATGCGACGATTTCAATCCGAGATTTGACGCGCTTAGGCGTTCGTATAGGTATATCGTCGCTACGAAGCCGTCCGTGTTTTGTTCGGACTATGCCGCTTTTGTTCCTCATATCGACGAGGAAGCCGTGCAAGAAGCGATAGGTGCGTTCGAGGGCGTGCACGATTTTAGGTTTTTCAAAAAAAACGGAAGCGAAACGGAAAACGACATAAGGGAGATATATAAAGCCCGCTTCTACAAAAAAAACGGCCTATATGTGTTTAATTTCGAGGCCAACGGATTTTTAAGAAGCCAGATACGTCTTAGCGTCGGTTTTTTGCTTGCGCTATCCGAGGGTAGACATACCAAAGAGGAGCTTTTGGAGCAGTTGGACGCCAAAAAAAGACACTTCAGCAAGCCAGCACCGCCAAATGGGCTATATCTGAGTCGCGTCGCGTACGGTAAGCCTTTTTTGCCTCTATAGTACAAATTCCCCCATCAATACCGCACTCCATATCAAAAACGCAAACACTACCGACACCAAAACCACGGCCGCCGCGGCATCCTTGGCCTTTTTCGCCCTTTCGTCGAATTCCAAGGTTACGAGGTCTACGGTGCGTTCTATCGCGCTGTTGATCATCTCGGCTATAATGATTGGAAACATGGAGAAAAACAGCAGCGCCTTCGAGACGGTGGATATGTCGAGAAGCGCTATAAGGGCTGTGGCGCCTATGAACAAAGCGATCTCTATCTGCAGCGCCGTTTCGTTTTTTAGCACCTCCAAAAATCCGTCTATTCCGTGGCTCGTATTTTTGATGATATTAAATCTTTTTCGCCTCATAAGCCCCTCCGTCTGCCGACTATTTTATCTCTTTATACTATAATTTGACGATGTTTGAGGGTGTTTTTTTAATTTTTTGTTTTTTGCTTATCGGTTTTGCCATGAAGGCGGCAAAGAGGGATTATTCCGACGTTTTAATACAGTTTTGTGTCACGGTAGCCTTTCCGGCTCTCATTATAGAGAAGCTCTACTATCTCAAAATAGAACCGGAAAGCTTCATGGTTGCGTTTATCGCCGTCTGCTCGATATTTATAGGTTTTTTGTTTGGGTTTTTGCTCTCCCTTGCGCTTAGATTCGATAGGCCGACAAGCGCCGTAGCGATAATGGCGTGCGGTCTTGGCAATACCTCTTTCGTTGGTTTCCCTTTTATCGAGGCGCTATATGGAAGCGACGCGATATCGTACGGCCTTTTCTTCGACCAGTTCGGCAGCTTCCTGCTTCTGACGATTTTTGGCTCTATGATTGCCGCATGGGGACAGGGCAGGGACAGCAGTCTTAAAAAGCTTGTCAAAAGCGTTTTCACGTTCCCGCCGTTCTTGGCTATTTTGGCCGCATTCGCGATGAAGCCGTTCGTGTTGCCTGGCGTATTTCTGGCTGGATGCGAGAAGCTGGCGGTAGTGCTGTTGCCGCTTGTTACTATCGCCGTCGGGATGAAGATAGATCTTAGGCATATAGGAAGCAGCATCCAAAATACGGGCGCTATTTTGCTGCTTAAGATGGTCGCTTTGCCGCTTGTAGTCCTCTCGGCTTTGAGGCTTGGCGCCGTAGAGATTAATACGGCCATGAAGGTTGCCGTAATCGAGTCGGCGATGCCTCCTATGGTGATGGTGGCCGTATTCGCGATGAGATATTCGCTCAACGAAAAGCTGGCCGTTTCCGCGGTAGCGCTAGGCGTGTTCGCGTCGTTCGCGGTAATTCCTGTATTTTATTATTTGGCATAAGGGGTCTTGATGGGTATATTTGAAGCGATAATGCTAGGAATCGTAGAGGGGCTCACGGAGTTTCTCCCGATATCGTCGACGGGGCACCTGATACTGGCGTCCAAGCTGCTAGGCATAGAGCAGACCGACATACATAAAAGCTTTGAGGTCGTGATACAGATGGGGTCTATTCTGGCTGTCATAGTCATATATTTCGAGAAGCTGATAAAAAATCTCAACCTGGCAAAAAAACTGGCCGTCGCCTTCCTGCCGACCGGGATACTGGGATTTTTGCTATATAAGCATATAAAGGCGCTTTTTGCTCCGGAAACGGTGGCGTTTATGCTGATAGCCGGGGGTATATTTTTCATAGCGTTGGAATTTTTCTACAAGGAAAAAGAGCACCATGTGCACAAAGTGGAGGAGATAAGCTACAAACAGGCGCTTCTCATAGGGTTTGCCCAGTCTTTCGCGATGGTGCCCGGTACGAGCCGTTCGGGGGCCACGATAATAGGCGGGCTTCTGGCCGGTCTAAACAGAAGATGCGCCGTCGAGTTCTCGTTTTTGCTCGCCGTCCCTACGATGATCATAGCCTCCGCCTACGATATGCTAAAAAACTTTTCGCACTTTGACGGAAGCGATAGCGCCAATTTGGCCGCAGGTTTTGTCGCCGCTTTTATCGTCGGGATGATAGCCATAAAGTGGTTTTTGAGGTTCGTCTCAAAATTTAGTTTCGTGCCGTTTGGTATATACAGGATTGTGCTCGGCGTACTGTTTTTATATATTCTTTTTTGATTTTTTTGATTACAATATAGGCATAGCTAAAAAAGGTTTCTAGGGTAATGGCTGAAAACGAAAACCAAAAAGAGATAGGCCTCGAAGAAGAGCAAAATATCGTCAGGAGCATCGTGCGCTCCTGTATATATATCTGCATGCACTACAAAGAGGCAAAAAAGATATTCGACCTAGTAAATATGGGCTCTTTGTGTTCGGGTAGAGTTTGTATAGGCGATATATCAGAATCCCCAATAGGATTCGTGATTGAAGCTGTAGGCACGAAAAGCTATATCTATTACAACTCAAAACTCTTAAAAGTAAAGTATGTTGCCGAAAATCATGAGATACTAAGATCTATCGCCGAAGATGTAGACTCGATGCAGTTTAGGCTGGACGAGAGGCTAAGAGAGGTTATGAAAGATATGACCGAAGAGATAAAAGAGCTGATTATGAAGAAAATTGATGCAGATATTGCGATGATGAATAGGAGTTTATAATAAAGATATAAGAATTACTTTATAAGAATATATATTTATTATATTTTAAACAAGCGATATATTATGTCTTGCCCCTGCGTAAAGTTTTTTAAAACCAGATTTGCTTCATATCTTCTGCTCACAATAGGTGTTATGATTAGTATATCCGCCTATATACATCTAAATAAAAATTTTGAAGAGAGAGAGCGTCTTAGATTTTTGACGGTCACGAAACAGGCTTCGATGCTTGTCAAAAATAGAATGGACGCATATCGCCAAACCTTGTATGCCGGTGCTGGACTGTTTAATGCATCAGATAATGTGTCAAGAGCGGAGTGGCGGAGCTTTGTAAAATCTCTCAAAATAGAACAAAACTTTCCAGGGGTGCAAGGGCTTGGCTATAGCGAAGTGGTGCATCCTCCTGAAAAAGAGAGACATATAGCAAGGATAAGAGCGGAGGGTTTCCCGGATTTTAATATTAAGCCAGTCGGCATAAGGGATATATACACATCTATTATCTATCTAGAGCCTTTTAATGAAAGAAACAAGAGGGCGTTCGGATATGACATGTATTCGGAAGAAGTGCGCAGAGAGGCTTTAAACAGGGCTGTATTCGGCGGCGGTACGTCTGCGCTAACGGGCAAGGTTCATCTACTTCAAGAGAACAATGTGGACGTGCAGGCCGGTTTTTTGATGTACGTGCCGGTGTATCGCAAAAATATGCCACTTGATACAAGAGAGCAAAAAATGGCCGCCATACAAGGATTTGTGTACGCTCCGTTTCGTGCCAAGGATTTGATGAGCGGGGTCATGGGCAATAGATATAAAGATATAGACCTTGAGATTTACGACGGGACTGCTATAGACAAAGCAAATTTGATGTTTGACGCCCATCTCGGCCATGAAGACGGCATTGATAGTTCGTTGTCGGATATAGTGTTGTTAAATATAGACGGTAGAACGTGGACGCTTTATTTTAGGCCGCTGAAAGGTTTTTTTGACGAGGGAAAAAGCAACGAATCGCTATATGTGCTAATAGGCGGCATACTGCTCTCTTTTGCCGTATTTGTGATTATGCTCTCCTTGGTGCGGACAAAAGAGAGGGCACAAGAGCTTGCCGAGAGAATAACAAAAGAGCTATCCATATCCGAAGAGAGGCTTAGGTTTGCGCTTGAAGGCTCCGGAGATGGGATATGGGATTGGAATATCAAGACAAACGAAGTCTTTTTCTCTAAAAGATGGAAAGAGATGCTTGGCTTTGCGGAGGATGAGATAAGTAATGATATTGAGGAGTGGAAGTCAAGGGTATGTACCGACGACGTAGAGAAGGTAAACTCCGATATACAAGCCTATTTTGAAGGCAGGACGCCAATCTATATAAACGAGCATAGAGTCCAAACGAAAGACGGCTCATACAAATGGATACTAGACCGCGGAATAGTCGTCGCACGGGATGAGGACGGAAATCCGCTTAGAATGGTAGGTTCCCATACGGATATAACGGCTCAAAAGGAGGCCGAAGAGAAACTAAAAAGTATAAACGAGCATCTATCAAAAATAGTAGAAGAGGAAACCGCGAAAAGGATAGAAAAAGACAAGTTGCTAATTCAACAATCCAAGCTTGCCACGATGGGCGAGATGATAGGAGCCATAGGTCACCAGTGGAGACAACCTCTAAACTCTCTAGGGATTTTGGTGCAGGATACTATCTTTGCGTATAAATACGGCGAGCTGGACGAGAAATATCTGGAGCAGTTCAAAGACAATGCGATGCAGATGATCCGTAATATGTCCGGTACGATAGACGATTTCAAAAACTTCTTCTCCCCGAATAAAAGAGAGGAGCAGTTTTTTATCGAGGATGCGGTCGCCCAAACTCTCAAAATACTTGAAGCACAGTTCAAAAATAACGATATCGAGATAGTTTTTGATTCCGAGAGCATCAGAAAACACTCGTATATATGTTATAAAAACGAGTTAAATCAGGTCATCTTAAATATATTGGCGAATGCGAAAGACGTACTGCTGGAGAGAAAACCGACGGTGCGCTTTATCAAAATAGACGTTGAAAATAGCGATAACGGCGTAGAAATATCGATTGAGGATTCGGCAGGCGGAATAGCCGAAGATATTATCGGAAAAGTATTTGATTCGTATTTTACGACAAAAGGCGACGAGAAAGGAACAGGTATAGGTCTTTATATGTCCAAAAATATTATCGAAGAGCATCTGGGTGGCAAGATATGGGTCGAAAATACGCCAAACGGAGCCAGATTCAAAATATGGCTCCCAAATAAGGAGGTGCAAGATTAGAGCCGACTTAAAAAAGCGGCCTTGACCCTCTCGTAGACTTCGTCGAAATCTATGGAGTAGACCCTGGCGTCACCTATTGCGGTGATAAAGTTCGTATCCTTGTGCCATCTAGGGAGCAGATGCAGATGTATATGCTCGGCTATTCCGGCGCCGGCGGCGTCTCCTAGGTTCATACCTATGTTGACGCTGTTTGTGTGAAACTCCTCTTTTAGAGCCGCTACGCCTTTTTGCGCAAGTAGCGCCATATGCTGCCAATGCTCGGCAGGCAAGCTTTCAAGCGAGTCGGTATGCTGATGCGGTATTATCATAAAATGCCCCGGCGTATATGGGTATTTATTCATAACCGCAAAACAGACCTCGTCTCTATATAGCACTCTCTGCTCTCTATCCAAAGATGGGTTTTGCGAAATTTCGCAAAAAACGCAGCTGCCCTTCTCTTTCTCTTTCACGTACGGCGTCCTCCATGGCGCATATAGGTGTTCCATCAAATATATCCCGGCGCGTCGTTTGCGAAGTAGACTATGGAGTTATGGGCCGTTTTGTCTTTTAGGAGGTTTTGCAGCTCGTCCTTGTTGGACAAAAATATCTTTTCGCACTTTTGCAGGTTTTTGTCGAACAGCTTTTTGTTGAGCTCCCCCGTAATTATCGCTATATCGAACGTATCGTCTATAAGCTTGGCAAGTTCTTCGTTTAGCTCGTCCCTGCTCTCGACAAGCCCGCACGTCACTATTACTTTTTGGTTTGGATGGGTGCGGCACAGCTCTATACCCTCTTTTATGCCGTCGAGATTGCCGTTGAAGCTGTCGTCCAGGATTATCTTTTCGCCTACGACTATTTTTTGCAGGCGGTGCGGTACGCTAGGCAGGCTTTGTGCCGCCCGCTGTATGCTCTCTATGTCCATACCGAGCTCATGCGCCAAAAGTACGGCCGCGGCTATGTTTATCGCATTGAATGCGCCAAGAATATTCGGCGCTTCAAACCTATGGTCGGCTCCGCCAAATTCTAGGTCAAAAGAGACACCATCCAGCGTTGAGACGGCATTTTTTATTTTGGCGCCTTCTTTAAAACCGAAAACGGTTATGTTTTCCCCGTTGGCGCCGCTATTTTCGTATGCAAACGCTTTTTTTAGCTTCGCCGATTTTAGGATTTCGGACTTCGTGGCTTTGATGTTTTCGAGCGTCTTGAAATACTCTATGTGCGCTTCGCCGATTTTGCCTATGATGGAGTAGTGCGGCTGTACGAGGCTCGCTATCTCCTCTATATCCCCGGCCTGTCTCGCCCCGGCTTCCACTATGTATATCTGGGTATCTTGCGGCAAATTGTCGTTTATGTCTTTGATGATGCCGATCTTTGTGTTTACGCTGGCGGGAGTGGCGTATACCTTGAATTTTTTGGAGAGGATGTGCGCCGCGAAGTTTTTGATGCTTGTTTTACCAAAGCTTGCGGTTATGGCCACTACCGTCGGGTCTATCTGCGATAGCTTGGCCGTCGCCGCCTTCTCGAAGCTCGCCGCAATCTGCGCCTCAAGCCTGGTCGATAGATAAAACGAAGCCGCGATTGAAAAAATCAGTACGGCGATCTGCGCCTCTTGATGCAAAAGAAACGCCGGAGGCAGCAAGAGCCCTGCGAAAATAGCGCAAAACCTTTTTATTCTGGCGGTAAATACGAGCTTTTTATCTAGCTTTTTGACCCATGAGGCGAAGAAGACGGTGTATATAGCGAGGTATAGCCCAGCCCATATAGGTTTTTCGGCGATACTGGTAATAGCCACTACCGCTACGGGAAGAGCGAAATAGTATATGTGCCATATAGGTTTGGAGAAGTTGGATACGACTCTTTTTATTTTGTACGAATACCACTGAAGCGCCGTTGCGAAGTAGTAGAAAATGAGAGTTGCCTGGATAATGAACAAGATTTTTTGCGCCATATTTCGCTCTCTTTATACTGTTATTTAAAATAGTGTAGAATTTATAAAATATCGTTATTTTAGCCTTTTAGCTTTTAATGTACAAAGGGTTTTGCCATATGAATGATTCGCTATTATCGAAGATAAAGACGCTGCCTCCCCTGCCTGAGACCGTTACGCAGATCCAGAGGATTTGCGCCGATCCGGAGAGCTCCGTCGGAGATCTCATAAAAGTCGTCGAGAAAGACCCTATGATTACGGCAAATCTGCTTAAAGCCGCAAATTCGCCGTTTTACGGTTTTAGCAGGGAGATAAAGACCGTATCGCAAGCGGTATCGCTGTTTGGCATGTCTACAGTGAAGGGCCTCGCTCTCTCCGGAGCCGTCAAAAAACTTCTAAGCGTAGACCTCGAGCCGTACGGCATTACGCCGCAAGCTTTTGCCGATATATCGAGCCTCCAAAACGCATTGATGCAGACTTGGTATACAAAAATAGACAGGAGCAAGATGGATATTCTCTCCGTAGCCAGCTTTTTGCAGGAGACCGGAAAGATAATCATAGCCCAAGAGATAGCAAAAGAGGGCAAGGCGGCGGACTTTAAGGCCGCTATTGCGGAAGGCAGAAATATTACGGACGTGGAAAAGGAGTTTCTTGGAGAGACCACCGCCACCGTGACGGCCGCTATATTCGAGCATTGGAGATTTGAAGAGGGTCTGATAGAGGCTATAAAATACTCCGATTCTCCGCTGGAGGCTCCAGAGGCTACCGCTCCTTACTCTATTGCGCTATGTATCGTCAAAACTGCGTTGCAGCCTCTGAATACATTCGGCGAGGAGCATTTCGAGCAAGCAATCATAAAGGCCAAGCTGTTCGGACTTGACGAATCCGTTTTATCCGAAGCGCTGAATACCTTTAAAGAGAGAAGGGCGGCGGCTTCACACTCTTAATTTAGAGATTTCGTCCCTCAGTCTTGCCGCCTCTTCGAACTCCAGTTCTTTGGCGGCTTTATGCATTCTCATGGTCAGCTCTTTGATGATGACATCCCTCTCTGCTTTGGGAAGCTTCGCATTCCTTTTTTTCATCTCCAGGGACGATACGCTCTCATCCTCCATCTTTAGGCTCTCATCCAGTTTCCGCACCGTGCTCTTAGGCGTTATCCCGTGTTCTTTGTTGTAGGCGTCCTGTTTTTCGCGTCTTGCGTTTGTCGTATCTATCGCCCTTCTCATCGATTCGGTCATCTTGTCCGCAAAGAGCAATACTCGTCCGTTGAGGTTTCTGGCGGCCCGCCCTATAGTCTGTATGAGGCTGGTCTCGGAGCGCAAAAAGCCCTCTTTGTCGGCGTCGAATATGCCTATCAGCGAGACCTCCGGAATATCTAGCCCCTCCCTAAGCAGATTGATGCCTACAAGCAGATCAAACTCCCCTCGCCTTAGTCCTCTGATAATCTCGGTTCGCTCTACCGTATCGATGTCCGAGTGCATATATTTGACCTTCATTCCAAGGTCGTTTAGATATTTCGTCAACTCTTCCGCCATCTTTTTGGTTAGCACCGTGGCTAGCACCTTTTCACCTCTGGCTATCGTCTTTTTGGCCTCATCGTGGAATATCTCCACCTGCCTTGACGCCGGATGTATCTCCACTACCGGGTCTAGAAGCCCCGTAGGCCTTACTATCTGCGTAGCGACATTGTCTTTTGACAGCTCCAGCTCAAGCTCGGCCGGAGTCGCGGATACGAAGAGATAGTGAGGGGCTTTGTTTATAAACTCGTCAAACTTTAGCGGCCTGTTGTCAAGGGCGCTAGGAAGCCTAAAGCCATACTCCACCAGGGTCTCCTTTCGGCTCCTATCTCCGGCGTACATCCCGCGAAACTGCGGAAGGCTGACGTGACTTTCGTCCACGATAACGAGATAGTCCTTGCCCATCGCCTCGAAATAATCCATCATCGAATACGGAGTCTCGCCGGGGCCTTTGCCGGTTAGATACCTTGAGTAGTTCTCTATCCCCTTGCACATTCCCGTAGACTCCATCATCTCGAGGTCAAACTCGACTCTTTGTTTTAGTCTTTGGTATTCGACAAGCTTGTTCTCTTTGAGAAAATAGTCAAGCCTCTCCCCAAGCTCCTCTTCTATCTGCTTTATCGCGTTTGCGAGACGGTGGTGGCCTACGATGTAGTTGCTTGCGGCGTATAGCGTAAATGCGCTCAAATCTTTTGTTTTTTTATTTGTAAGCGGGTCAAACTCATATATCTTTTCGCATTCGTCCCCGAAAAACTCTATTCTGACCGCCACGTCCTCGTAGTAGGCCGGAAATATATCTACCGCTTCGCCTTTGACCCTGAAGTCGCCGCGGTCGAAGAAGTTGTCGTTTCGCTTGTATCCCATCTCTACCAGCTTTAGTAGAAACTCCCTTTGCGAATACTCCATACCAAGTTCCACCGTCTGCACCTGCGTGCGATACTCCGCCGGGTCGCCGAGTCCGTAGTTGGCCGATACCGAGGCTACGACGATACAGTCGTCGAATTGCAGTAGGCTTGCCGTCGCGGATAGTCTTAGCCGCTCCAGCTCGTCGTTGATTGAGCTGTCTTTCTCGATGAACAGGTCTTGTCTTGGGATATAAGCTTCAGGCTGATAGTAGTCGTAGTAGCTGATGAAATACTCTACGTGGTTTTTCGGGAAAAAGGCCTTGAATTCGCTGTACAGCTGCGCGGCAAGCGTTTTGTTGTGCGTCATTATAAGGGTCGGTATCTGGAGCGTCTCTATGATGTTCGCCATCGTGAAAGTCTTGCCGCTTCCGGTGACTCCGAGCAGGGTCTGGTATCTGTTCCCCTCTTTTATGCTTGATGAGAGTTTTTTTATCGCTCCGGGCTGGTCGCCCGAAGGTTTCATGTCTGCAACTATCTCAAATCTTGCCATTTTTGCGCCACTTTTTGCCGTTTTTTTCGTATTTACATTATAACGAAGCTTTGATATAATGAGTTTCAGACACTACCAAAGCGCTAAAAATGGAAGCAATAGAGAAGCTAAAATTACAGATAGAAAGTCTTTTGCAAAAGCTGGAACTCTTAAGAGAGGAGAACTCCGACCTTAGAACAAAGGCTATAAAAACGGAGTCCGAGAATAGGGCTAAGGACGAGTATATAAAGGCTTTGGAGCACAAAATCGCATCAATTGAGAACAATGAGATAAAAAGCTTGGACGCGAAAGGCTAAAAGGTTATGCAAAAACTGACTCTAATCGTTAACGGCTCGGCGTTCGAGATAACTTTGGCGGACAGCTATGCCGAAGCGTTCAAGGATGAGATATCAAAAGATCTGAATCTGCAAGAGGACAACTCTGTTAAAACGCTTTTGTATGCGTTTATGAAAAAAAACTACGAGATATTGGAGCTCAAAAGAGAGCTTGAAAAGATCTCCGGGGAGCTTGACGATAAGCTGGGCAGGCTTTTTTAGCCCGCCGTTTCTTAAGAGGCTTTCTGCTCGTTCGCGAGCCTGCTCAGATATCTCTGCTTTCGAAGCTTTTTATCGCTTTTCGACAGTTTACAGAGATTTGTTCCCGCCTCGTACATCATAAGACCGCTCTCCAGCGAATAGACCCTTTTTTTTGAATCCCCGAACGTTACCTCTATAGTTTGATGGTCGAGTATTACTTTTTTGATTCCGTTAAACTCGTTTAGCGGTATCCGTAGGATTTTCGTTTCGTTTTTGTAGATTTGAAGGAAGCTGTTCGTAGTTTTGTAGCTGATTTCACTTTCGCTCACATGCCGCTCCTGCCCGTGTTTAGAAAACACCTTATAGTACTCTATCGTTTATAAAATAGCAATCTTCGTTCCGCAAAACTCTGTTTAAAAACCGTCACAAAACTCATCTAAAATCGACACAAAAAACAGAGGGTTTTTGTGAACTTCAAATCGGTATTTATATCCGACATTCACCTTGGGACAAACGATTGCCAAGCCGAAAAACTGCTTGATTTCATAAAGGAGATCGAGTGCGAAAATCTTTTTTTGGTCGGCGACATCATAGACGGATGGGAGCTTCGCCGCTCTTTTAGATGGAAACAGAGCCACTCCGACGTGCTCCAAAAGCTGCTCAGAAAAGCCCGTAAAGGGACGAATGTCTACTATATCCTAGGCAACCACGACGACTTTTTGGGCGGATTTTTGCCGATTACGATGGGCGAGCATCTGAGCGTACATAGGGAGTTTATGTATAAAAGCGCAAGCGGCAAGGAGTATCTGGTAACGCACGGCGATATGTTCGACGCCGTGACGATGACGAAAAAATGGCTGGCGCTCGTAGGGGACAAAAGCTACCTGTTTTTGCTGAAGATAAACCGTCCGCTTAACTTTGTGCGGCGCAAAATGGGACTTGGGCACTGGTCGCTCTCCAAATATATGAAAAAGAACGTCAAAAAAGCCGTCAGCTATATATGCGACTACGAGCAGGTGCTCTCCGGGTACGCGGACTCCAAGGGCGTCGACGGCGTAATATGCGGACATATACACGAGGCCGAGATAAAGATGATAGGCCGCGTAGAATACCTAAACTGCGGCGACTGGGTGGAGTCTTGTACGGCGATAGTGGAGCATCTGGACGGTAGATTCGAGGTTTACGATGCGACTCGTTAAGCTCTCGATGGTGTTTTACAAGGGCGAAGGCAGCGTGGCGGACAAGATGATACGGTTTTGGACTAAAAGCCCGCTCTCCCACTCTGAGATCGAGACTCTGGACGGATATTACTGCTCCAACGACCCAAAAACGAGAGTGCTTAGGCTTGAAAAGCTCAGTATCGAAAACGGGGATTGGGAGATATGTCTTGTGGTTTTGCCAATCGAGATAGCGAGAAGTCTGCGTTCGTACCAGCTTGGAAAGTGCGGCACGAAGTATGATTGGGAGGGGATACTCTTTTCCCAGTTTTTTAAATTAGGGATTAGCGCAAAAAAGAGATGGTTTTGTTCAAAAAGCAATCTTGACGATATGCAGACGGCTATAAAAATGATGAGGGCCCAAAATAGGGACGGCAGGTATGATAGGTTTTTGGCGGCGTATGAGCCTTTTATGCGACACGCTCCGCAAAACGTGTCGCCGGCAAAACTGCATCTGCTGGCGCGCGAATGCGAAAAACGACTAAGAGGCTATAATCTCCTCGATTAGAAGCTCCAAAGAGCCGCCCAGATAGTCGTTTTTATAGACGGAGAATCTGAAGTTTATATCCTCTCCCTCTTTTGGAAAAGAGTTTGCCCGAAAACATACGGCTCTTAGTTTTTTGCTGCCGCCTTCTATCGTAAGCTTAAACCCTTTGTCTTGTCCTATGGTTTTCATCTGCACTACTTTTTTGGCGGTTCCCATAAAAATCGGCTTTTCATTCGCTTCGCCGTACGGTTCGAACTCGTCCAATATCCTGGTCAGCTCTTCGTCTATTTCGCAAAAATCTATCTCGCCTAGACAGTATTTCGGACATCCCGATTTATCGGATGCGCTCTCCAGACAGCATTCGTTTATCGCCTTTTTGAACATCTCCAGATTGTCCGCGCTTAACGATACGCCGGCGGCCATTTTGTGCCCCCCGAAATTTAGCAGCAAATGGGAGTTTTTTGAGATTAGCTCGAATATGTTTATATCCATGGCGCTTCTGGCGCTTCCTTTGGCGTGCCCGTTTTCGATACTAAAGACTATAGCCGGTTTTTTTAGCGCTTGCGCCAGCCTTGAAGCTACGATACCGACTACTCCTTCATGCCAACCCTCTTTGGCTACGACTATGACTTTTGCGTCCCTATCCGCCATCCCCATCGCCTCGTTCGTTACCGATAGCTCTATCTTTTTTCGCTCCTCGTTTAGCGCATCGAGCTTATCGAAAAGAGCAGCGGCCTCTTCTACCGTTTTTGCCCGTAAAAAAGAGAACGCCTCTTTAGCTAGCACGAGCCTTCCCGCGCTGTTTAGTCTAGGGCTTATCTTATAGGCTATGTCGGTAGAGCTAAACTCCTCTTTTGCCAGCCTCGTTTTGATGGCCCTGATGGCCGGACGCTTGGAATTTCTTATCGCTTCTATCCCGGCTTTGACAAGCGTCCTGTTGATATCTTTTAACGGCATCACGTCGGCTATCGTGGCTATAGCCACCAAATCCAGATACTCTTTTAGGTTTTCGTCGCACCCTAGTTCCAGCTTCAAGGCCGCCATAAAATACCAGACTACGGCCGCCGCGCATATATCCCCAAAAACAAAGCCTTCGCCTAGCTTTGGATGCACTATGGCCAACGCCTCAGGTAGGGTCTCGCCTATGGTGTGATGGTCTATTATGATTAGCTCTATCCCTCTTTTTTTGCACTCTTTAGCGGCCTCAAATGCGGCTATTCCGTTGTCTACCGTAATTACCAGGTTTGAGTTTACGCGCTCCAGTATCTGCGGCCCAAGACCGTATCCGTCGCTAAACCTGCAAGGGATTATCGTCTCGACGTCGGCGCCGTTTTTTTGCAAAAACTCTTCGAGTATTGCGGCGCTCGTTACGCCGTCTACGTCGTAGTCTCCGACTATCGTTATCTTTTCATTGTTCTCTATGGCCGACTTAACCCTCTTTGCCGCTTCTTGAGAGTTTGGCATCGTGTGGGGGTGGGGTAGTTTTGAGAGGCTGGTGACTACGTCGTCTTTGAATCTGGACTCTAAAATCTCTATTAGATCTTTTTTTGTAAGGGCTTTATTTTGCATCTTTTACACATCTAACAAAGCTTTTGTTATCCTTTGCGCTACTTGCCACACTGGCCCTAAGAAAGCCCACCACGATGGCGGTATTGGAGAAGTCGTCGTTGGCGTCGACGCTCCAGTAGTATTTTGGCTGAGTAAAACCAAATTTGGCGTTATATTCCGCTTCGTTCAAAACTTTCATCATGGCGATAGAAAAAAGCTCTCTAGCCGTCGGCAGCCTCATCCCTTTGTTTTCGCAAAAACTCTTCGCCTCTTTGAAATCCATTCTGGACTGTTCGCTTTTGCCCCATTCGAGCCCACTCTTTTGTGCGCCGTTTTTTTGTTTGAAGCAGGCGAGATAGAGGTTTTCGTTTTCGCCAAGCAGGTTTACGTCCCTGTTTTCAAAAGAGTGGTAGTAGATTTCACCGTCGCTTTTAGGGTGTCTCGTGGAGCTGGCATAAAGGGATTTCTCGCTTTTTTCCCTGAGTTCGGCCGGGGCGTCGAATAGCTCCTCTATATTAGGCACCCTCCACCCCTCGCCTAACTGCGAACACTCTTTTTCTCTTTGTTTTGCTGAGGCTATCGTTTTTTGCGGCATCGGCACAAAATATACGCCCCTATCGTTCTCGGCGCTTACGCCGTCCCCTGCCAGCAAAGACCCCGCTAGAAGCAGCAGAAAAAGGTTAGTTTTTAGCCGCATCGCTCTGCTTTTTTGCTTCTTTGGCAAAAGCGAGGATGATTTTGTTTGGATTTTGAAGGCGGCTTGTAAATTCTGGATGGAACTGTACCGCGACAAACCAAGGGTGGTCGCGTAGCTCAACCGCCTCTATTAGCCCCTTGGATTCGCCGCATACTATTAGCCCCGCTTCTTCTAGGGCTTTTCTGTATTTTCCGTTTGCTTCGTATCTGTGTCTATGTCTTTCGACTATTCTCTTTTCGCCGTCATACGCTTTTTGCAGTTTTGAGCCGTCAAGCGTATCGCACTCGTATTCGCCGAGCCTCATCGTGCCGCCCATAGGAGTTTGATGGGTTCTTATCTGCTTGTTGCCGCCCTGGTCCAAAAATGAGTCTATCAGATATATCAGCGGCTCTTTCGTTTCGGTGTCGAACTCTACCGAGTTAGCCTCTTTGATTCCGAGCACGTTTCTGGCAAATTCGATAACGCTGAGCTGCATGCCAAGACATATGCCAAGGAAAGGTATTTTGTTCTCTCTGGCGTATTTGATTGCCGCGATTTTGCCCTCTACGCCTCTCGAGCCGAATCCGCCAGGGATCAATATGCCGTCGCACCCTTTTAGTTCGCTTGTATCGCCGCTCTCTAGAGCCTCTGCGTCTACCCATTTGAGTTTTATCTTCGTATCCAGCCATGCGCCGCAGTGTACGAACGTCTCCGTCAATGATTTGTACGACTCTTTCAGGTCGAGATATTTGCCTACGAAAGCTACGCTTATTTCGTGTTTTGGCTCGACTATTCTTTTGGTCAGCTTCTTCCACTCTTTCATATCCGGCTCTAGCTCGCCAAGGTCAAGGTGTTTCGAAATAGCTTTTAGCACGCCCTCTTTTAGGAAGTTTAGAGGCACTTGGTAGATAGACTGGGAGTCCATCACCTCGATTACGGAGTCTTGTTCTACGTCGCAGAACATCGCTATCTTCTTCTTGAGCTCTTTTGGAAGCGGTTGCTCAGTCCTGCACATGAGCATTTGAGGGTTGATGCCTATTCTTCTTAGTTCTTGTACCGAGTGCTGAGTAGGTTTTGTTTTGAGCTCTCCGGCCGCCTTTACGTATATGATAGGGGTCACGTGTATGTTCATCACGTCGTTTTTAAGCTCGTGTTTTAGCTGTCTGACGGCCTCCATGAACGGCTGCCCTTCGATATCGCCTATCGTGCCGCCGACTTCAACTATTAAAACGTCTTTGTTTTTTGCTACTGCTTTTATTCTTTTTTTGATCTCGTCGACGATGTGCGGTACTACTTGGATCGTTTTGCCTAGATATTCGCCTTTTCTTTCGCGTTCAATTACCGTTTTGTAGATTTGACCGGCAGTAAAGTTGTTTTTCTTGGAGATGCTCTCGTCCAAAAATCTCTCATAGTGGCCGATATCAAGGTCGGTCTCGCCGCCGTCATACGTTACGAATACCTCGCCGTGTTCAAGCGGACTCATCGTGCCAGGATCCACGTTTAGATACGGATCCATTTTGAGGATTGTTACGTTCAGCCCGCATTGCTTTAGGAGCGTACCCACGCTTGCGGAAGTGATTCCCTTGCCCAGAGAGGACAAAACGCCGCCGGTTACGAATATAAATTTGGTATTCTTAGTCATTAGTCAAAAGTCCAGTAGTTTTAGCTGGAATTTTACAAAATATTGCTAAAATACTCGCTTTGTTGTCAGCAAGTTTATCCCGAAGCTTGCAAATATGGCCAGAGAGGATGGTGATTTTTTTATGCCGGGAACAGTACTAAGAGAAAATGAAGGCTTCGACGAAGCGTACAGAAAATTCAAAAAACAGTGCGATAGAAACCTAATCGTTACTGAATCAAAAGCTAGAAGATTTTTTGAAACTAATGTTGAGAAAAAGAAAAAAGAGAAAATAGCTGCGAGAAAAAAGATTCTAAAAAAACTCTATATGATGAGAAGATACGAATCAAGACTGTAATAAAGAGCCCCCTTGCGGGGCTTTCTCCTACTTTCCTCCGTTAAACATCTCGGATACGATTCCCTTATCGCTTGAGAGCTCCGCTTTTATAACCCCGGCTATATGCGCCACTATGAAAAATAGGAAAAACCAAAACGCCAGTTCGTGAAGCTCCTTTATCGGTTCGAGTATATCTTTCGAAAGTCCCAGTTTCTCCCTGAAATACATAACAAGACCGCTTACCGCCATATATATGGACGCGACGTAAAAGAGCGCGTGCGCGTATTTTGCCATTACAAACTCTTTTGCGCCTTTATCGCTGTTTCCTTTTAGCTCCTTTGCTTTGCAGGTCGGAAGCTTGTCGGTTTTTGTCATAAAGCCGTATATTCTGTACGCCAAAAGCGCCGCAAACAAAAATCCTAGATAGTAGTGCCACTGCCACATATTGTCTCTGAATATTTTGGCTATCTCTTTTGCTTTATCGTCGGCCACCATAAGACCGATTTCCGATAGCTTGGACTGGATAATCGCCGCATTATCCTTGTAATTCAAAACCGTTTTTCTAAGTAGGTAAGTAAGCATAAGCCCAAATACCGTAATCGCGCTAAGCCAGTGCCAAACCCTCAGGTTTGCGCTTCGTTTGTCCGAAAAGTAACCCATTGCCGCTCCTTTTTTGCGTATCTAAGGTAAAATTACATTTTAAGAAATATAGATTAATTTAATGTTAATGGACTAATAAAATGACCCATAAATATGATTTGATAGTTGTAGGGGCCGGACATGCCGGTATAGAAGCGGCACTGGCAAGCGCCAAGATGGGGCTAAATACGCTTTTGCTTACTATATTGGTAGATAGGATCGGGGCTACAAGCTGTAATCCCGCCATAGGCGGTCTGGCAAAAGGACATCTGGTAAAAGAGGTAGACGCGCTAGGCGGCTTTATGGGCGAAGCGACCGATAGATGCGGAATACAATATAGAATACTAAACGACGCCAAAGGCCCGGCTGTGCGCGGCTCCAGGGCGCAAATAGATATGGACGAGTACAACAACTTCGCCAAAACGGTCTGTCTAAATACCGAAAATCTGGAAGTAAAACAGGATTTGGTCGTCGACCTTATTGTAGAAAACGAAGAGGTTAAAGGCGTAATAACGGAGCTTGGCAATAGATACGGCGCAAAAGCCGTAGTACTTACTACCGGGACTTTTCTAAACGGCCTTATACATATAGGCGAGTTTCAAAAAGAGGCCGGAAGGTTTGGAGAGTTTGCCGCAAAAGGTTTGTCCGATAGGCTAAGAGAGTTGGGGCTAGAGGTAGGGCGTCTAAAGACCGGGACATGTCCTAGAATAGACGCGAAGAGTATAGATTTCTCGCGCCTAGAAATCCAAGGCGGCGACGAAAAGCCGATTCCATTCAGTTTCAAAACCGACAAAAAAAGCTTTGCGCCAAACCAGCTTCCTTGCTATATAGCGCATACGAACGCTAATACGCACGAGATAATCAGAAGTAACTTCGATAGGGCTCCCCTTTTTTCCGGACAAATTCAAGGAGTCGGTCCCAGATATTGCCCAAGCGTAGAGGATAAGATATATAGGTTTGCAGATAAAGACAGGCATCATCTCTTTATCGAGCCGCAGACCAAAGAGGCGGACGAATACTATATCAACGGTATGTCCACAAGCCTTCCTATCGACGTGCAGGTGGATATGATAAGAAGCGTAGAGGGGCTTGAGAACGCCGTTATTACGAGGTATGGATATGCGATAGAGTACGACTTCGTGCAGCCGACCGAGCTTCACCATACGCTTGAAACCAAAAAGATAAAAGGACTCTATCTGGCGGGGCAGATCAACGGCACGACCGGATATGAGGAGGCTGCCGCGCAAGGCCTGATGGCCGGCATAAACGCAGTGCTTAAAATAAAAGGCAAAGAGCCTTTTGTCGTTGGAAGAGAAGAGGGGTATATAGGCGTTCTTATCGATGACCTGGTAACCAAGGGAACGAATGAACCGTACCGTATGTTTACCTCCCGTGCGGAGTATAGACTGCTTCTGAGGGAAGATAACGCCGATATGAGACTTAGCGGATATGGGCACGGATTTGGGCTTGTGTCTGACGATATGTATGCGAAGATGTTGCGCAAAAAAGAGAGCGTTGCCGCCCTGCTTGCCGAGCTTGAGGAGAAATATTTCACTTCAAGCAAAGAAAATCTGGCGCTGCTAGAGGAGATGGGCGAACAACAAGTCAGTGATAAGGTATTATATATTAATCTTATAGGAAGAAATAGTTTTGATAAGGAGAAGCTGACAAAACTTCTGCCGGAAACTAGCGGGCTGGATGATGATATAAAAGATTTGATACTTACTGAGTGCAAATACTACCACTACATCAAAAAGCAGCAAAAACAGATCGAAAAGATGAAAAATTACATAAATGTAAAGATTCCTGACGATTTTGTATACGACGGGTTGCCGGGGCTAAGCTTCGAAATAGTCGAAAAACTCAAAAAAGCAAGACCCGCTACGCTCTTTGGCGCAAGCCAGGTCAGCGGTGTCACGCCCGCCGCTATAGACGTAATCTTGATGTATGTCAAGCTGCTTAAAAAATAGAATAAATTTAGATTGAATTTTTTTATAAATTTATAATTTTGAGATATAATTTAACGCTTTACAATTTGACATATATAGTCAAATAGGCTATTTTTCTTTATTTCAAGGAGCAACTTATGGCTGTTGATGAGTCAAAGAGGGATTTTATCCTCACCGCTCTAGGTAGCTTTGCCGGTATAGGCGGCGCTGCAGCGGTATACAGCATGGTAAAAACATGGGATCCGCTTCCTAGCGTTGTCGCCGCTGGTGTGACGAAGGTCGATGTATCTTCTATGCAGGCAGGCGAGATCAGAACGGTAGAGTTTAGAGGCAAACCGGTTTATATACTTAAAAAAACGCCTGATATGGCAGCTTGTAAAAACAATTCCAGCGTAAAAGTAGGTAGCGACCAGTATACGGTTGTAATCGCCATCTGTACGCATCTTGGATGTATACCGGCGTACGAAGCCGAAAAAAAACAGTTCAAATGCGCTTGTCACGGCGGCGAGTTTGACGTTAACGGCGTAAACACTTTCGGGCCTCCTCCAAAACCTTTGGCCGTTCCTCCTTATAAAGTAGTTGGCAACACTATTATGCTTGGCGAAGAGGGCGACGAATACAAAAAACTAGCTCCTGAGCTAAAAGCTTAAAAGAGAGGGAGATTAGATGGCTATTGATAAAAATAAAAGCTGGATAGACGCTAGACTTAACACCAGCGCTCTAACCAAAGTCATGATGACTGAATATTGGATTCCAAAAAACATCAACTTCCTATGGAGCTTCGGTGTCGTACTTGCGACGCTATTCACGCTTCTGGTTGTTTCCGGTATGTTCCTTCTGATGTACTACAAGCCGGATACGGCGCTGGCTTTTGATAGCGTTAACAGGACTATTATGCAAGAGGTCGCCTACGGATGGCTCTTTAGACATATCCATGCGGTTGCGGCTTCCGTCGTATTCCTTGTTATATACATACATATGTTTGTAGCTATATACTACGGTTCTTACAAAAACGGCAGAGAGATGATATGGATAAGCGGTATGCTTCTATTCGTCACGTTCTCGGCTGAAGGCTTCTCTGGCTATATGCTTCCTTGGGGTCAAATGAGCTACTGGGCTGCGCAAGTTATTACGAACCTATTCGGCGGTATCCCGTTTATAGGTAAAGAGCTTGTTATCTGGATTAGAGGTAACTACGTAGTCGCAGACGCTACCTTGACTCGCTTCTTCGCGCTTCACGTGCTTATACTTCCTCTGATTATCATGGGGATTATCGGCCTTCATATGTACTCTCTTAGAATTCCTCACGTTAACAACCAAGAGGGCGAAGAGATAGACTTTGAAAAAGAGGCTGCAAAATTCCAGGCAGGCGACAAAAAAGGTTCGAAAGTTATGCCTTTCTGGCCTACATTCCTTGCCGAAGACTTCTTCGTGTTGTCCGGCTTTATGGTGTTCTTCTTCTATCTGGTGTTCTTCCATTTCAATTTTGCGATGGATCCGATCAACTTTATGCCGGCCGATAGTATGAAAACCCCGCCGCATATTTATCCGGAGTGGTACTTCCTATGGTCTTACGAAGTTCTTAGAGGCTTCTTCTTTAGCGCAAACCTTGGTCTTATAGCTTTCGGTATCGCAAACGGTATATTCTTTGCGCTTCCATGGCTCGATAGAGATCCAAGCGTAAAACCTGCGCACAAAAGACCTCTGTTTAAAGTTTGGTTCTGGGCGCTTATCGTTGTTATGATAGGACTTACCGTCTATGGAAAACTTCCTCCTACCGGTATCAACGCATGGATAGGTTTCGTATTCTCTGTCTCCTTCCTGGCGCTTCTTTTGGTGGTTCTGCCGCTAATATCTAAAATAGAAAGAAAGAGAGGCTAGGAAATGAGAGAGTTAAAAATACTAGCTGTACTAATATTTTTTGTAGGGCTTACATATTGGGGCGTGGAGCCTTATGCGCACCATGTAATGCACCCCGAGGTTTCTCCTGCAGACTTTACGTTTAAAGATTTGCCAAAACAAAACACGAGCGGAGACGCCGCAAAAGGTAAAGAGATTGTGGCTGCGCAGTGTATCTCTTGCCACTCAGTAAACAAAGAGGGCATCAAGCTTGCGATGAGCGACGCCGACGCTGCGAACACTTACGGTGTTGTCCCGCCGGATCTTTCAAATGTTGCGGCCATTTATGACCACAACTTCCTGGCTAACTTCATCCAAAATCCGGAAGGCGCGGTAAAAGCTAAGCCGGGCAAATACGCTATGCCAAATCTAGGCATAAGCGCCGAAGACGCGGGACATATAGTTGCGTATCTATCCTCTATCGCAAACAAAAACCTGACTGCTAAACAGGTTACCGAAGAGGCTTGCGTTAGATGCCATAACATAAAATACGAAGGTATAAGCAGGGTAGCTACCGACGCTAGAATCAAAGAGTATATGGGTTCAGTTCCGCCTGATTTGTCGCAAGTCATCAAATCAAAAGGCGAGCATTATCTAGACGGCTTTATCAACGATCCGCAAAAACTTCTTCACGGTACAGGTATGCCGAGAGTCGGTCTGACAAAAGACGCTCAAGCTAAAGTTATCGAGCACCTTGAAAAAGTCGGCGATCCTAAAAAAGGCGAGAGAAACTCACTTGCTTTCTGGATTTTGGGATATTTTGCCATCCTAACCGTACTAACGTACCTATGGAAAGTTTCCAAATTTAAAGAAGTCCACTAAGAAGGCATATAAATGATGAAAAAAGCGATATTGATAGCGGCGGCGGCAGTTATGCTGCCGGCCGCACTTCTTGCCGAAGACAAAGCGGCAATAATGAAAGATATGAAAGCCCAAGAAGAAGCCATGGCCTCAATCCAAAAAGGGTTGCTATATGGCTCTAAAGAGGGTGTGGCAGACGGTATAAAAGCGCTTAAAGCCGCAAACAAGATAGCTACGCTAAAAGACAATCTTGTAAACTATCTTCCAAAAGAGAAAAAAGCGTTGCACAAAACGGCGCTTAAAGAGGGTGAGCTTGTAAATAAGTATGCAGACGAAATGCAAAAAAAGCTTGAAAAAGGAAGCTATAGCGAAGCGTTTACAGCTTACGGCAAGGTTCTAAACTCTTGCAATACGTGCCATCTTATTATCAGAAACTGGAAGTAATTAACCGAAGGTTTTGCCGCACTCCATCTTCGGGGTGCGGATATTTTTTATTTTTCTTCTTTAAATCTACCCAAGCTCATTAGTTTAGAGTATCTTTGTTCAAATCTCTTATTGTTGTCTAGCTGTCGTAGTTTTGATACGGCGCCAAGGAAGTATTCCTTAATCGCTTCCGCCGCACCCTCTTTATCTCTGTGTGCGCCTATGATAGGCTCGTCTATAATGTCGTCTATCAGGTTTAGAGATTTTAGGTCGTCCGGAGTTATTTTAAGCGCGCTTGTCGCAGTTTCTACCTTCGAGCCGTCGCTCCAAAGGATAGCCGCACACCCCTCCGGCGAAATAACGCTGAATACGCTATATCTCATCATGGCAAGGCGATCCGCAACTCCAACCGCTAGCGCGCCGCCGCTTCCGCCTTCGCCGATGACGACCGATACGGTCACGGTTTCCAGTTGGCTAAGCTCTAGAAGGTTTCTCGCGATAGCCTCCGATTGGCCCCTCTCTTCGGCGCCAAGACCAGGATATGCCCCTGGAGTGTCTATTAGCATAAGTACCGGCAGATTGAACTTTTCGGCAAGCTTTGCGGCGCGGAGCGCTTTTCGATACCCTTCCGGATGCGGCATGCCGAAGTTTCTATGTATTTTGTTCTTTGTGCCTCTGCCCTTCTCTTCGCCGATTACTACGCATTTTACGTCGCCTATCTTGCCTATAAAACAAACAATCGAAGGGTCGTCCCTGAAGTGTCTATCGCCGTGTATTTCGTAGGCGTCCGTCATTATGAGCGAGATGTAGTCGAGGGCGTAAGGCCTGTCTTGGTGACGGGCCAGTTGTAGTTTTTGGTAGTCGCTAAGATTTTTATATGTCTTTACGACCTCTTTGTCGAGCTCTTTTTTGAGTATTTCGGCAGCGTGGAGATCTTTTTTTACGGTGCTTATTTCTATCTCTTCTTGGAGCTGCTGTATCTTTTTTTCAAAATCTAAATAAAAAGCCAAACTATTAGACCTTTTTGAATATTACGACGCCGTTCGTTCCGCCAAAGCCAAACGAGTTGCTCATCGCTATCTCTATTTTACCTTCTCTTGCGTTATTTGGTACATAGTCTAGGTCGCAATCCGCATCCGGAGTCGTGTAGTTGATAGTTGCCGGCATAACGCTATCCCTCATTGCAAGTAGCGTAATAGCGGCTTCTATGCTTCCCGCGGCGCCCAGACAGTGGCCGGTAGCCCCCTTTGTCGAGCTGACAGGAGGACAGTTGTCTTTGCCGCCAAACAGCTTTTTAAGAGCCATCGTCTCATACCAGTCGTTATATTTGGTGCTTGTACCGTGGGCGTTTACGTAGTCGATTTTGAAATCGCCGATTCTGGACTTTGCGAATTCTACCGCCGCTTTCATCGCCCTATAGGCGCCTTCGCCTTCCGGAGCGGGTGTTGTGATATGGTTCGCGTCGCCGCTTTCGCCAAAACCTATAATCTCTCCGTATATTTTAGCGCCTCTGGCTTTTGCGGCCTCATACTCTTCAAGTATAAGCGTAGCCGCACCCTCGCCCATTACAAAGCCGTCCCTCTCGGTATCAAACGGTCTTGATGCGTGCTGAGGATCATCGTTTCTAGTAGATAGCGCCTTCATAGCCGCAAATCCGGCTATGCCGATAGGGCATATGGCCGCTTCGGCGCCAACTACCAGCATTGCGTCCGCTTGCCCAAGAAGTATTGATTTGACGCCTTCGTTGATTGCGTGCGTTCCGGCTGCGCAAGCCGTAACGGCGCAAAGATTCGGACCTTTAAGTCCTAGTTCGATACTGACGATACCGCCTAGAAGGTTCGCAAGGGCGGACGGAATAAAGAAAGGAGAAACCCTTCTGTGCCCCTGCTCCGCCAAAATAACGGAGTTTTTTTCGATAGTAGGCAATCCGCCTATGCCGCTTGCGGCAGATACGCCGAATCTATCAGCATTTATACTGTTCTTGTCAAGACCAGAATCTCTAAAGGCGTCTACGGCGCTTTTTAGCCCTAGCTGTATGAATCTATCTGATTTTTTTACCTCTTTTGCGTCCATTACCACCGTCGGGTCGAAGCCTTTGACCTCGCCTGCTATTTGAACCGGAAAGTTTTCCGGGTCGAATAATGAAATCCTTTCGATGCCACACTTGCCGTTTAGTATAGCCTCAAAAGAACTTTTTGCGTCTAGGCCCAAAGAAGATACGATACTTATGCCTGTTACTACTACTCTTTTCACTGGTCTTGCTCCGAAGAATTTGAAGTGAGGATTGAAAACTCCGAGAGATTCGGAGCTTTCTTCAATTTATTTTTTAATGCTTTCGATAAAGTCAACTGCGTTTTGTACAGTTTGGATTTTTTCAGCTTGATCATCTGGAATTTCGATATCGAATTTTTCTTCCAAAGCCATAACAAGTTCAACTACGTCAAGGCTGTCTGCGCCTAGGTCGTCTGCGAATTTTGACTCCGGTTTTATCTCATCAGCACTTACGTTAAGTTGCTCAACAACTACCGCTTTTACATCATCAAAAATAGCCATAAATTTCTCCCAAAGGAATTTTAAAACCACACATTATATCAAAGCAACTGTTAAAGTGGCTAAAATTGGCGCTACATTAGCATCCCGCCGTTTACTTTTAGGGTCTCCCCCGTTATATACGACGCTTCATCGGATAGCAAAAACGCTACGGCGCTCGCTATCTCTGCAGGCTTGCCGAATCTTTTTAGAGGGATTTTGTCTATGTAGTAGTTTTTAACCTCGTCTTTTAGCTCGTTTGTCATATCCGTCTCTATAAAGCCGGGAGTTACGCTATTGTATCTTATCGCTCTCGCCGCGCCCTCTGCCGCAAAGCTTTTGGTCATTGCTATCATGCCGCCCTTGCTTGCGGAGTAGTTCGTCTGACCCGCATTCCCGGTTTCGCCGACTATCGAGGCTATATTCACTACGCTTCCGAATTTGTTTTTGCTCATGACTTTTAGCGCTTCTCTGCAGCCTACGAAAGTGGATGTCAGGTTTGCTTTTATGACCGATTCGAAATCTTCGACCTTCATTCTCATGGCAAGTTTGTCGTTCGTGATGCCGGCGTTATTTACAAGATAGTCCATGCTGCCGTCAGAGTCGACTATCGTCTTTACCGCATTTACAAACGCCTCTTCGTCGCTTGCGTCGAATCCTATGACGGCCGCTTTGCCGCCGCTTGTCTCTATCTCCGTTTTTAGCGCGTCGGCTTCCGCTGCGCTGCTTCTATAGTTGATCCATACTTTTAGGCCTTGTTTCGCAAGGTATCTTGCGATCTCGGAGCCTATTCCCCTGCTTGCTCCCGTGATAAGTACGTTTTTGCCTGTAAATGTCATCTTTATCCTTTTATTTCTATTAACGCTCTATCCATTTCGTCCGGTATCTCAAGACCCATAAGGGCGAGTACGGTCGGAGCTATGTTGTTTAGTCCGCCCTCGCTAACGGTAGATACTCCTTCGTCTTTGACGAAACAGTATACGGAGCCTACGGTGTGGTTTGTGAGCGTATGCCCATCGTCGTCTTTCATCTCCTCGCAGTTGCCGTGGTCGGAGGTAAGTATGATCGAGTAGCCACTCTCGTCCGCTTTTGCGAATATTTTACCGAGGCAGGCGTCTACGGCCTCTACGGCCTTGACGGCCGCCTCAAAAACACCGGTGTGGCCTACCATGTCGCCGTTCGCGAAGTTGACTACCACGAACTCATACTCTTCGTCCATCGCTTTTAGCACGGCGTCGCATACTTCGTAGGCGCTCATCTGCGGTTTTTCATCGTACGTTTTCACCTTCGGGCTCGGTATCAGCGCCCTGGATTCGTTCAGATAGGGGGTTTCTACGCCGCCGTTGAAAAAGAACGTGACATGGGCGTATTTTTCGGTTTCCGCCGTATGAAACTGTCTTAGCCCGGCTCTCGATATTATTTCGGCAAGGGTGTTTTTAGGCTCGTCTTTTTCAAATAGCACGGGATACGCGAACTCCTTGGAGTATTCCGTCATCGTTGCTATGTTTATTTTTTTGTAGACCCTCTCAAAGCCGCTAAACTCCTCGCTACCCAGCGCCGTTACTATCTCTCTGGCTCTATCCGACCTGAAGTTCGCAAATATAAAACCGTCCCCCTCTTTTATGCCGTCAAAGCCGTCAAATGCTACGGCTTCCAAAAATTCGTCGGTTACCTCTTTGGCGTACTGCGAATCTATATACTCCAAAGGGGCTGCGGATATTTTAGGCGTCGCGTCGGAGATTGCTTTGTATGCCTTTTCGACCCTGTCCCATCTGTTGTCTCTATCCATCGCATAAAATCTGCCGGCTATCGTGGCTAGTTTTATATTGTTGTTGCATATTGATAGAAGCTGGGATATAAAGCCTTTTGACGACGTAGGGCTAACGTCCCTCCCGTCGGTTATCGCGTGCAGCCATACTTTCTTGCCGGCTTTTTCGGCTATTTGCGCCAGCCCTATTATGTGGCTTAGATGCGAGTGTACGCCGCCGTCCGATACGAGACCCGCTATATGTATATCTTTTGAGCTATCGAAAAGCGTTTTTAGCTTCGGATGCGAAGCTAGCGAACCGTCCTCAAGCGCAAGCGATATTTTCACGAGGTCTTGGTAGAGGATGCGCCCGCTGCCTATCGTCATGTGTCCCACTTCGGAGTTGCCCATCTGGCCTTCAGGCAGGCCTACGCTTAGTCCGTGCGTCTTTACGAGCGAATAAGGCACGTTTTTGAACAGATGGTCGTATGTCGGTTTTTTTGCCGCCAAAAAGGCGTTAAAATCTTTTTTTTCAGAGTGGCCGATGCCGTCCGTTATTATTAAAACTGTTTTTTTTCTCATTGGCGTTTCCACCTGTTATTTATGGGCTTTTGAGGTAAAGTTTACTAAAATTTGGCTTTGGAACTCTTTGTTTAGTCTTTTTTGCGGGCCTAACCAAAGAGTTCTTTTACAATACGAGGATCGTCAATGTTCTACTGGCTTTACAGCTTTTACGGCGTAAACATTTTCCACTATATTACGGTGCGTGCGCTTATCGGATTTTTCATAGGGTTTGCGCTTACTCTGGCTATGATGCCGAGCTTTATTAGATGGGCAAAAGCGAAAAAGATGAAGCAGCCTATATATGCATTAGCTCCGGAGTCGCATCAAGGCAAGAAGAATACGCCGACGATGGGTGGACTCGTATTTATGAGCGCGACGTTGGCGGCCATTTTTCTATCCGCCAAAATGGACGATCCGTATGTCGTCTCCTCTATATTCTTGATGCTCGGATTTATGGGTATAGGCCTTACAGACGATATGGGCAAGATCACCAGCAAGAAGAACGATCTCGGACTCTCGGCCAGAGGCAAGCTGTACGGGCAGTTTTTTATAGCCTTTATCGTTTCCGCTTTTTTGTTTTTTTATATGAACTTCCCGACCTCTTTTTATGTCCCGTTTTTTAAAAATCAGCTGTTTGACATGGGATATTTCGCGATACCTTTCTGGGCGCTCGTGATGGTCGCGGCGAGCAACGCGGTAAACATTACAGACGGTCTGGACGGCCTGGCTACGGTGCCTAGCGTATTTGCGTTTTTCTCTCTCGGCGTATTGATATATATTACAGGTAACGCTATTTTGAGCTCATACCTATTTATGCCGAAAGTAATCGGGGTAGGCGAGCTTGCTGTGGTGGCCTTTTGTATGATAGGCGCACTTCTTGGTTTTCTTTGGTACAACTCCAATCCGGCCGAGGTGTTTATGGGCGACAGCGGCAGCCTTCCGATAGGCGCGCTTCTAGGGCTTTTGGCTATCGCTTCCAAAAGCGAAATACTGCTTATTATTATAGGTTTCGTATTTGTGATGGAGACTATGTCGGTCATTATCCAGATAGCAAGCTACAAATCCAGGGGCAAAAGGGTCTTTTTGATGGCTCCACTGCACCATCACTTCGAGATGAAAAAGTGGGCCGAGAATAAGATAATAGTGCGGTTTTGGATTATTGCGCTGCTTTCCAATATTATCGCGCTTCTAACCATTAAGATACGCTGATGACGCTATTTGGATACGGCAAAACTACGCAAGCGATTGCAAATAGATACGGTAATTGCAGGATTTTTGACGACAATATAAAAGAGATAAAGACGGACGAAAAAGGCAATACGCTTTTCCCTTCCCATCTTTTCGACCCGGACGCAAGTCGTCTGGAGGTGACGAGTCCGGGTATCCCGCCGTACCATCCGCTGACCAAGGCGGCAAAAAATCTTATTAGCGAATACGATCTGTTTGCCGACACGATGCCTTATAGTATATGGATTAGCGGCACGAACGGCAAGACTACGACCACGCAGATGCTTCACCATCTGCTAAAAAGGCGCGGCGCCGACGTCGGCGGCAATATAGGTTCGCCGCTTGCGGATATGGACGAAAACGCAAATATATGGGTGCTTGAGACGAGCTCCTTTACGATGCACTACACCAAAAAGGCAAAGCCGAATATCTATCTACTGCTTCCTATCACGCCGGACCACGTGAGCTGGCACGGCGGCATGGAGGAGTACGAGGCGGCGAAGCTAATGCCGTTTGCAGTCATGCAAGAGGGCGAGATGATAGTGGCTCCTTCAAAGTACAAAGACGTTCCTACGAACGGATTTTTTGTTGGGTACGAGAGCGCCGAGGATTTGGCGGCATATTTTGATATCGACGTCTCAAGGCTGAAATTCAAGGGCGTATTCTTGTTTGACGCATTGATGGCGTTGTCCGTTACCAAGGCGCTTTTTAACGAAGTGGATTACGAGCTTATCAACTCCTTTAACATAGACGGACACAGGCAGGAGGAGTTTACGGACAAAAAAGGCCGCCTCTGGGTCGACGATAGCAAGGCCACAAACCTCGACGCCACGATAGAGGCCGTAAAAAACTATATGGATAAAAAAATAGTTCTTTTGCTGGGCGGCGACGATAAGGGGCAAGACCTTACGTCTATGTTCGAGTTTTTAAAAGGCAAAGATATCGAGGTTTTTACGATAGGTTCGAACGAAGAGAGGCTGGCCGGTTTTTGCGAAAGATACGGCATATGCTATACAAAATGCGGCGTCTTGCAAAACGCTGTTATTAAAATGAGCGAAAGCATGGACGAAAATAGCGTCGGAATGCTCTCTCCGGCAGCCGCAAGCCTAGATCAATTCAGCGGCTACAAAGAGCGCGGAGAGAAATTTAAAGAGTTTGTTCTCGCTTTAAGCTAAACTTTAAGAGTAAGTGAATATAATTTCGCTTCCTTTTTGTGGCTCGATAGCTCAGTTGGTAGAGCAGCAGATTGAAAATCTGCGTGTCGGCAGTTCGATTCTGCCTCGAGCCACCACCCTTCTAACAATAAAACAATCCCGATAGATTTAAGTCGCCAAACAAATCGCTATAAGCGGTGCTACGTTTAAAACCAAAACCAATATCTTGTATATGGCCATGCCGCAGTAGTGGATAGCGTCAAACGTCTCCATCTTTATGTTGAACCATCTGGAATGCAGCGCATACATCCGCTCATGCGCAAAATAAAACGCCAAAAACCAGACCGTGATAATCGAATAGTTGGCTATAAGAGAGTAGAGCAGGATCTCTTTTAGGTCGGAAATATCCATCTTCCAATCCTTGCGATGAAAATTTACTTTTTGATTATATCCGTAATGTTTATTGAGAGCTTGAAGATTTTAAAAAGAGCGGGCGAGCCGCTCCTTATGCGTGAGTACGAAATCAAAAAGGCAAATAGCGTTCCATTTCTGGTTTTTGACGCAAAATTCTATTAAGCGCTCATTCTCCTGCTTCGCTTGGCCTCTTTGGCTATAAGCTTTGAAGTATAATATTTATACTTTTGGTTCATATCCTCCACCATTTCCATATATTCAAGCAAAAGCACGTATCTATAAGGCACCCCGGAGTGTTTCCACTTTTTTGCCGTAATAGCGGCTATGCCTATTGTCTGGCAGAAGTTTTCAAGATTCGAATTTATCGAATAAAGCCTATCCTTGAAGGCCGTATAATCAAGTGAAAGTTGTTTTGCGGCTTGCATCGCTTCTCCTTTGAGTGAGTTTTAAAATAGTATATTTTTTATACTTAAAGTTTGTTCGGTTTTTGGATTAATCTATTTTCTGTAAAAATCTTAGACTAATTTGTAAATACTGGATAAGCTATGAAACTACGGGGGCTATATGCCATAACGGATAGTTCTTTGACGCCGTACGAGTATATAGATAGGTACGTCTCGCTTGCGCTAAAGGGCGGAGCCAAGATCGTACAGCTAAGGGATAAGACGCTTAGCGACGAGGAGCTCTACGAAGTCGCAAAAAAAATAAAAAAGATATGCAAAAAACATAAAGCGCTTTTTCTCCTTGACGACAGGGTGGTGTTGGCAAAAGCGATAGACGCCGACGGCGTACATATAGGCGGCGATGATACGCCAATAGGGGTTGCGAGAAAGATACTCGGGGATAAGAAAATAATCGGCGTCTCTTGCTACGGCGATATAGAGGCGGCAAAGAAGGCGGCAAAAGAGGGCGCCGATTATGTGGCGTTCGGTTCGTTCTTTTCGTCAAAGACGAAGCCTAACGCAAAAAAGGCAGATATCGGCGTGTTAAAAGAGGCGAAAAAGCTGGGTGTTCCGGTCTGCGCGATAGGCGGCATAGAGGCGGCAAACGCCGATATCTTGATAAATGCCGGCGCCGACATGCTGGCCGTCATAAGCGCGCTTTGGAGCGGGGATGTCGAAAGAAATGCGCTGGATTTTTGCGGGGCGTTCAGAAAATGCCGATGAAATGGTTTTTGGATAAGGCGTTCACGAACGATGAAGCCGAAGTCCTAAAAACTATAGCCAAGACGGCGAATGAAGGCATATGGATCATAGATATCAACGGCGATACGCTGTTCGTGAATGCGAAAATGGCTCATGCGTTAGGCTACGGCGTCGACGAGCTGCACAGCATAAATATATATGAGCTTATCTGCGAAGAGTGCGAAGCTGATATCAAAAAGCCGAAGATTCTGGAAGATAGGCATGAGATATGTCTAAAGCACAAAAGCGGGCAAGCCAGGGTGTTTAGTATCAACACCTCTACTTTTTTCGGTCCAAACGGCGAGTATCTAGGTTCTCTGGGGATGCTTAGCGATATTACGGACATCAAAATAAACGCCGCCGAGCTGAAAAGACAAAAAAAAATACTTCAGTCGGTCATGGAGGCCGGCAACTGCCTCTTTTTGGAGAAAGACATACTAAAGGCTTTGGAGGGAGTGGTCGCGACGATAGGCGCCGGTTTCGATGCGACCAGGTGTTTTATATACGGAAAAGGACTTTTTCAGAGCTTTATAGAGACGAAAATGATGCAGCTTGCCGTCTATGAGGACAAATATGCCCACCTGCCTGCCAAAAACTATGATTTTTTCGAACTTGTCAGCGACAAGGAGAGGTTCGCGGAGGTATTCGGAAGTTTAAATTCGGGTGTTTGCTACGAGGGCGGCATAACCGATCCCGGAGAGCCTATGAGCAGTTTTGCGGGGTACGGCATAGGGTATGTGTTCATAGTGCCGCTCTTTATCGGCGACGAGCTGTGGGGGTTTTTTGGCATAGGCAAAGGGTTGGAGCATCAGCCTCTAGGCAGGGAGCAAAAATCGGCGCTTGAGGCTATGTCGAAAAATATCGCTTCCACGGTCGAGAAGTTTTTTGTAACGAAGCAGCTCGACAACGCCAAGCTGGAGCTGCTATGCGTCAATCAAAACCTCGAGGCCGCCGCCATGATGGCGATCAACGATAAGCTAAAGATAGAGCAGGAGAATCTAAATAGGCAAAAGGAGCTTTTTTCCATAAAAGAGAAGTACCATCTTTTGCAGCAGGACGACGCCTACAACAAGCAGATCAAGATACTTGTGGACGACCTTTCCCATAAAAGACTGGACGGCTTCTTGTTCGAGTCTTTTTATAAGCCTCTCGACATACTAAGCGGCGATATATACGGGATGATAAAAATATCCGAGAGTTCGTTTTTTTTATATATCATAGACGCCATGGGCAAAGGGCTTAGCGCCTCCGTAACGGCTATCATATCCGCCTCCTTTATCAACAATATGGTCGACGTGGCGGCGAAGTCCGGCAGTTTTGTTTTTGGTTCGACTATCGAGGAGTACCAGTCATTTATCAAAAAACAGATAAACGAAGAAGAGATGGTCTGCGCCGTTTTCGTACATATAGACGATATATCCAAAAAAATGGAAATAGCCAACTTCTCCATGCCCGAAATACTACTAAAGCGCTTTGATGGCGAACTCATCGTCAAAAAAGCGAATAACTACCCTATAACTTCATATTTTACCGGCGTAAATATAGACGTCCTGGAGTGCGGCGAGCTGGACGGCATGCTCATCTCTTCGGACGGGCTGAAGGACACAAAGACGCAAGACGGCGGGGTGTATAAGGACTATCTTTACGAAGATTTTTTAAACAGTCCCACAAAAAATATTTTTTTGAAAAAACTTTTTTCGAAGGCGCTCAATCCGGAAGACGATTTGACGTTTTTGTTTTTGAGCAGATACAACCCGGCCGTGAAGCTAAAAGACGAGTTTGAGATTTTGCCCTCAATCGAGTCGATAGTGGAGTGCGTCGATGTTAGGCTTCGCGCCGAGCTAAACGGGTATTTTGACGGCAAGACCCTGATGCAAGTCGAGTATGCGCTAAACGAGCTCTTGATGAACGCACTGGAGCACGGTATTTTGAATATATCCTACACCCACAAGCACGCCCTTTTGGAGTCGCATATGTTTGACGAGTTCTTGGAGGAGAATATCAAAAAGATAGAGAACGCCTCAGAAAAGAAAATAAAAATTAGCTTAGAAGAAGTTTTGCTAAAGAATCGCAAAGCGGTTATAATAAGGATCAAGGATAAAGGATCCGGATTTGACGTAGGTACGACGTTGAAGTCTTTAAGCCTAGATAAGAACGTACGTTTTAACGGGCGGGGCATATTGATGAGCGACAACGTCTTGGATGCCCTTTTTTATAACGAGGCCGGCAATGAGGCCAGTATGATCAAATTTTTGGAAGGAAATTGAAGTGGATCTTGTAACCGAAACCATAAAAGACGGCCTTAAAATATTTTTGCAAGGCGAGAGCATCTCCATGAACGACGCTATCGATTTCAAGAAACAACTTTCGCTGCTGGTCTCGAAAAGCGTACCGTCGAAGCTTCAGATAGTCGTAGAGGAGGCCTACTTTCTGCCGTCTTCTATTATCGGCTCCCTTTTGAAATACAAAGAGATAGAGAAAATAGATGTAGAGCTTTTTGTGAAAAAACCGGAACTGATAGATTCGCTTGAAAAACTCAATCTCGCCGAACTTTTGAACGTAAGAGCATACTAAGGAGCCTATGTGAATTCAACATCCATGATAAAAATTCAAGCTTTTTGTTTTGCCGGGGTAGGGATTTTGTTCTCCGTTGTCGTAATGTTTACGGCCAAGGGGCTGGTAGTTCCATCCATTCTCGCCTGTCTGGTATTCGCCGGACTTCTCGTGTGGCAGATAGCGTCCGTCTCAGGAGCCCAAACCTTGATAGATGAGGCGGCGCGCGTATCCAAGTCCGTCTCCGAGGGGTTTTTGGAAGATAGGATTACTAATATAACCGACAAGGGGAATATAGGGCAGCTCTGTTGGAGCATCAATAATATGCTAGACCAGCTTGAGGCTTTTATGAGGGAGGTGGATACGGCGGTAGAGTACGCCAACCACTCCAAATTCTTCAGACCGGCCCTCTCAAAGGGATTAAAGGGGCTTTTTGGCACCAATATGGACCATATCAATACCGTTATCGGATCGATGAAGGAAAACCACGAATTCCATAAAAAAAACGCGCTTATCAGCTCTCTTTCCAAGCTCAGCTCGAACAGCCTTAATAAAAATCTATCCGGAATGCAAGAGGATCTCTCCAGAAACACGACGATGATCAAAGAGATCTCAAGGGATACCCATGAAATCAGCAAAGAGTCAAGCGCCGGTATGGAAAACATCAAGGCGATAACGGACGATATGCAAAAGCTGATGCAGTCCGTCGAAAATACCGACTCCGCGATAAACCACTTCTCAAACAGGATAAACGAAGTATCCAGCGTTGTCGGGATCATTAAGGATATCGCCGAGCAGACGAACCTGCTAGCCTTAAACGCCGCGATAGAGGCTGCGCGCGCCGGCGAGCACGGCAGAGGGTTTGCGGTCGTTGCGGACGAGGTAAGGAAGCTCTCCGAGAAGACCCAAAAGGCGACCTCCGAAATAGCGGCTTCCATCTCCGTAATAGAGCAGGAGATGGCCGATATTATCGACGACTCTAGCATGATAAAAGAGCTATCCGCAAGCTCCAACGACAAGGTCTCCTCATTTGCCGAGATTTTCTCCAGAATCAAAGAAGAGTCGAATAGGCTATCGCTGGGCTCAAAAACGATGGAAGACCAAATTTTCATGGCGCTCGCGAAGATAGAGCACATAATATTCAAATACGACACGTACGGCTTTATAATCCAAGGCAACATCAACAAGGAGATTCCGTCCGAGAGCGAGTGCAGGCTAGGCGTATGGATGGACGGCAAAGGAAAAGCCATGGACTCGGCTCTAAAACAAAGCCACATCCAGCTGCATGAGAGCATAAGAAACGCGCTAAATTGCATACGCGACGCAAACTACTACAATAAATCGGAGAGCATCTACGAATACTACGTCGATATGGAAACATACTGCGATAAAATGTTCGAAGCTATGGACAACTCTATCAGCCCGCAGAAAGCCGTTTAAAACGGCTTTCTTTTTTCAAAAAATAATCTTTCGTTTACTCCTTTTTTACTTTTTAGCTTTATAATTACCCATTATGAAAATTATAATTATCGGATAAATTGATATGAAAAAACAAATTTTTTTGATGGGTTTTTTGGCCTCCGTTGCTTTCGGTTTTAAGGATATTAGCGCGGACGAGGTCGCTATGTTTGCCTCCTCCGGCGACGCATTGATAGTCGACGTCAGGACGAAAGAGGAGTGGGCCGAGACCGGCGTGCTCCAAAACGCCGCGTTAATAACTTATTTCGACAATCAGGCCAGAGCGCTCAAAGACGAGTTTATGAAGAGTCTAGGCGAGGTTTCCGGCGGAGATAAAAACAAACAGATAGTCGTAGTATGCAGAACGGGTCTTAGAAGCAAGCTTGTGGCGGGAATTTTGGAAAGAGAAGGGTACAAAAACGTCTACAACTATAAAGACGGTATGGTAAATTGGCTTATCGAGAGAAGAGCCGTCGTAAAAAAGGGGAATGAAAGGGTTGCAAAAGCCGGGTTTTAGGGCTTTAACCCAGCATTATAAGTGATGCGGCCATTACCGCCATACCGGCGGTGACTCCCAGGATCGCCAAATGCTCCTTTGCGTATACCCTGCTTGCCGGGAGCAGCTCGTCTAGGCATACATACACCATAATCCCGGCAACCGCCGCAAATGCCACACCCATAAATCCGCCGCTTGCCAGTGTCGCCAAAACCAGTAAAAAGCCTATCAGCGCGCCTAGCGGTTCGGCTAGTCCCGACAAAAAAGAGAGCCAAAACGCTTTTTTCTTGCTTTGCGTCGCCATTAGTATCGGTAGCGCGACGGCGATACCCTCCGGAATATTGTGAATTGCTATCGCAATTGCTACGATAAGTCCGGATTTTGGCTCAGAGAGGGCAAATAGAAAAGTAGCAAAGCCTTCCGGAAAATTGTGGATAGCTATTGCGATAGCGGTAAATACGCCGGTCTTTTTTAAAAAAGCCGCATTCTTGATTTCCGTGTGTTTGTCGGTACGCAGCTCATGCGGGTTTATCTCGTTCGGGACCAACCTGTCTATCAGCGCGCTTATTCCCATTCCCGCAAAAAAAGCAAGTATTGCGGCTATCTCGGCAGATTTTGGCGTGTATATTTTTGAAAGTTCCGATATCGAAGACGGGAGAATCTCCATAAAGGAGACGTAGAGCATGACGCCGGCGCTAAACCCAAGCCCTGCCGACAGAAGCGATTTTGATCGGCGTTTCACCGTAAGGACGACCAAAGCCCCTATACCGGTCGAGAGACCGGCTATTAACGTGAGCGTGAACGCCCATAGGAGCTCCGCATTCGTAAACATTTTGGCTAGATGCCCAGGTTCTCTCTCTTGAAGTACTCTTTCGGCGCCTTGCAAAGAGGGCACGCGCCCGGAGCTTTTTTGCCTCTATGGATGTGTCCGCACACTTCGCACACCCAAATCTCTTCGTTTTCATCCGCAAAGAAACCGTCTTCTTTCATTGCGTCTTGAAGCGCTTTATACTCCCTCTCGTGTTCCACCTCTACTTTGGCGATTGCGTTGAATAGACGCGCGAGCTCTTTATGCCCTTCCGCTTCCGCTATCGCGGCAAACTCGGGATACATGGTGGTATGTTCGTAGTTCTCGCCGGCCATGGCGCTGTCGAGATTTTTTAGCGTTATTTCGGTCTCGGCTCCGTCTACAAGTTTGTGGTAAGCCTTGAATTCGGCCCTTGCATGCCATTTTTCGTTTTCGGCCGCCTCCCTAAAGTGTCTTGCCACAGCATGCCACCCTTCCTCTTCGGCTATGTCGGCGAATAGGTCGTATTTATTTCTGGCTTGGCTCTCTCCGGCAAAAGCCTTCATTAGATTAACGGCGGTCAGGTCTTTCGTTATGCACTCCATCTCCTTGCCGCGGCTCTCCTCCTCACCGTGCCTGTGTCCGAGTG
>CAZMPN010000002.1:0-167258 GCA_964568395.1 uncultured Helicobacter sp.
GGGGTTTCTTCTTATAAACTACTACAAATCTAAATCATTACTTTTTTGCTGGTTAAATTCGATAAATACCTATAATTACGCTTGCTAAAGTGCTTTTTGCTACAATAAAATAAAAACGAAAGCGTGTAGAAATTGGTTGTAGGCGTATTTGATAGCGGTGTCGGCGGACTTACCGTCGCTAAGTCCATAATTGACGAAAAACTATTTGACGAAGTAATATATTACGGCGATACTGCACGCGTGCCATACGGCACAAAGGATGAGAATACTATCATCAGGTATTCGCTGGAGGCGGTAGAGTTTTTCAAAAACTTTAATATCGATATTCTGGTGGTAGCCTGCAATACCGCAAGTTCGTATGCCCTGGGCGAAATGCGCAAGGTCGCGCCTTTCAAGGTTGTCGGGGTTATTGAGCCGGGGGTGTTGTCTATTATAAATCAAAATCCAAGGCTAGACTCCAATATACTCGTTATAGGCACTAAAGCAACCGTGTCCAGCGGTATTTACAAGAAAATGCTCGAAACGAAAGGCTTTTCAAATATTACCCAGGTCGAGACAGGCTTATTTGTTCCTCTTGTGGAAGACGGAATATTGGATGGTCCGATTATGGATGCTATGCTTGAGCATTATTTTGGGAATTTAGAGGAGCCGGATTATATTATCTTGGGTTGCACCCATTTTCCATTAATAGCCAATGCCATAAGTAATTATTTTAAAGGCTCTTTGCTTGTCCATTCCGGAGAGGCGATAGTGAGCTATCTACATTCCGAGTTTGGCCTTGAAAGTTGCGGACATGAGAGCCAGTTAAGGCTATTTGCCTCATCTAGCCCTGAAAGACTAAAGCTAAGGGCGGACGAATGGCTAAAAGGGAGTATTTATAGATGAGTAGGGTTTTGGCATTAAAATATAGACCTAAGAGATTTAGAGATCTAATCGGACAGGAGTCGGTATCGCAGACCATCTCGCTTGGGCTAAAAAACGACAAGCTCTCCCATGCATATCTGTTTTCAGGCCTAAGGGGAAGCGGTAAAACTTCGACCGCGAGAATATTCGCCAAAGCGCTGGTGTGCGAGAATGCTCCTACCGATGAGCCTTGCGGAGTCTGCCTGGGATGCGTATCTGCGGAAGAAGGAAGGCATCTGGATATTATCGAGATGGATGCCGCAAGCAATAGAAAAATAGAAGATATAAGAGGCGTAATAGAGAGCACCAAATATAAGCCGTCGCAGGCTAAATATAAAATCTTTATTATCGACGAAGTCCATATGCTTACGAAAGAGGCGTTTAACGCCCTTTTAAAGACCCTTGAGGAGCCTCCGGCATACGTCAAGTTCATATTGGCGACTACAGACCCTATAAAGCTTCCCGCAACCATTCTTTCAAGAACTATACATTTTAGGTTCAAAAAAATTGGCCATTTTGATGTCGTAGAACATCTTAAACACGTGCTTCAAAAAGAGAATATATCGTTCGAAGAAGAGGCGCTTGAGATAATCGCCAGAAGCGGAAGCGGCTCTCTTAGGGATACATTGACGCTTCTCGATCAAGCCATAGTATTTTCAAAAGGATTTGTGTCCAAAACAAGCGTAGTGGAGCTGCTTGGCGCCGTCAATCCGGATAAAATCAAAGAGTTGTTCGGGTTTGTATTGAAAAAGGATAGAGAAGGCGCTCTCGCCGCTATCAAAGAGTTTGAAGAATATGAGGCGGAAAATATTATCAATGAGATAATCGAGTTTCTCAAAAACTCAATTTCGGAAAAACATCAAGCTATGCCTCTTTTTGTTTTGGAGAGATTCTTTAGGACGGCTATTGGCGCAAAAGAACTTCTTTTTATGGGCGCCGAAGGTAATTTTGTATTAACCCTGAGCGTGCTTAAAATGATTGAGGCTATGGAGATAGAGGACATAGACTCTCTTATAGCGAAATATGAAAGCCAGGTTGATTTTTCCGCCGCGCCGAAAACGGTTACGGTAGAAAAAAAAGAAGAACGCCAAGCGGAACCAAAGACGCAAGAGGATTTGGTTTCTCCTGAAACCAACGATGCAGCCTACGGCGTGAACGCGGACGCAAACAAATGGGAAAAGCTTCAAGCCCTTCTGTATGAGAGAAGCTATGAGCTTGGAAGCGTGTTTAGCCAGAACGTTTCATTCGTGTCTTATGAGGATGGCGTCTTGACATGGTTCAGCAAAGCGCAAGGCGAGGCTAGGGAGCTTCTTACTAAATACTATTCGATAGTCAAACACATAATCCAGGACGTATATGGAATAGATACGAAGATCGTCGTGCAAAAAGAGGAGCCGAAAGCAAAAGAGACTCAAGAGGAGCAGGCTGTCGCTATACCGACGGCGTTGCAAAATGTTGACAGGGAAGAGATATATAAGGGCTTTACGCCAGTGGACGACGAAGAAGAGGAGAGCGAGTATGTGCAGCAAGGCCCCGGCTTGTTTGACGATGAGCAAGAGACAAAGAGCCGCGAGCCTGAGGCGTCTGAAATTAAAAATTTGGAGGATGAGGCTGCCGAACTTAGTCTTCTAAAGCATCCTTTAGTTGAAAAAACGAAAGAAGTATTCGGAATTACCGATAGCAATATATCAGTTTTCCAAAAACTTTAAATTTTAGTGTTGTAATATAAACTTAGTTTAAGTAGGCGGTAATTAATGGATTTAACGGTTTTAGGCGGTATTGTTTTGGCGCTCGCATTTATTGCGGTGGGGGACACGCTAGAAGGCGGGAACCCGATACATATTCTTCATCTTACGTCCATTATGATAGTTGTCCCTCCGGCTTTGCTTTCGTCTATGACCGCGACGCATGCGCATTTTGTAAAAGGCGCATATAAAAATCTCGGCATGGTATTCAAAAAATCAACCGTTAACTACGAGAAAACAATAGAGCAGCTATACGATTTTGCCATTATCGCAAGACGTGACGGTCTTTTGAAGCTAGAAGCAGAAATTCCGAATGTGGAAAATGAATTCATGAGCAAAGGCCTAGACCTTGTCGTCTCCGGCGTAAATGTAGACGTAATAAGACAGACCCTGGAGATAGAGATAGAGGAGACAGAGCACTACTATCACGGTTGCGGACACTACTTTATACTTGCCGGCGAGACGTTCCCGGTTATGGGTCTTATCGGTGCGGTTTTGGGTCTTATCTTGGCTCTCGCAAAGCTTGATAATCCGCAAGAGATGGCAAACGGTATCGCCGGCGCGTTTACCGCTACGGTTACAGGTATTGCGGCGTCATATATTATTTTCGGACCTATCGGCAGGAAGATGGTTGCAAAGTCGCACGATATTATCAAAGAACAGACTATTATCCTGGAAGGCCTTGTTTCTTTGGTGTCAGGGGATAACCCTAAAATGATGAGAAGCAAGCTATATAACTATGTAGGCGGCGAGCCTGAAGAGGGCAAAAAACATTAATGGCTAAGAAAAAAAAGTGCCCCGAGTGTGAAGCGGGGGAAAAGTGGGCGGTTCCTTTTGCCGACTTTTTTAGTCTTCTGCTGGCGCTTTTTATTGCGCTATATGCGATAGCCTCCGTAAATAAAGATAGAATGAGGGCACTCTCTAAATCTTTCAGCGATATATTCGAATTTACGCCTTCTCAGATAAATATGATTCCCGTTGGACAGGATGCCGGGCAAGAAGGCAAAATGAGCAGCACAACCACGAAAAGTAAAGACGAGTCCAAGCAGAGCCAAGAGGTAAAGCAGCAGCAGATGGAAACAGCCAAGCAGCTCATGAAGGATCTGCAGGCTATTAAAGACGTCGCCCCCGAAAGCGGAAACGGAAGCGATACCGAAGTTGTTATGACCGATGAGGGGATTAGGATCAGGACCCTGAATGCCATAGTGTTTGACGAAGGGAGCGCAAATCTGACTCCGGCCTCAAAAAAAGTGCTCGATATAATGGCAAAATCAGTAAAAAGCTATCAAGGAAATATAAAGATCGAAGGGCATACCTCTTCCGTAAATCCTCCAAAGGGAAGTATATATCCTTCAAATTGGGAGCTTTCGTCGGCCAGGGCGTCATCCGTTGCCAGAGAGTTTATAAGCAAAGGGTTTAACCCCCAGAAGTTTAGCGTTGTCGGATATGCCGATACTAAGCCGGTGAGCAAAGACGGTGAAAGCGGTAAACATTTTTTGAATCAGCGCGTAGATATAGTTCTTATGAAGTATGACGGCAAAAATGAGGGCGGAGCTACATCCATACTTGATGCGCCGCCGCCGGAGGCGACGATCAAGCGTTAATTTTTGATAACGCCTCTTAGCGCCCTTCTTGCTTTTTCGTAAACAGCAAAAGACGCAATGTGTATTTCGCTATTGTAATATTCACACTCCTCTGCGAAATCGGATCTGTCCAATATTAGGTCTGCCGTCGGATGGTATTTGTTTGATGCAAAAATAAGCTCCATATTGCTGTATGGCATCGCTATCCTAAAATAGTTTCCGGCATTTTCCAGCTCTTTTTTTGTGTCGCTGCCTATTTTTGCGCAGAATATTCCATCTTTTTTCAGTATTCTAAATATTTCTTGTAGATTTTGGTTTTCTTTGAATGAGATTATGATGTCGAATTTTTCGCTTTCAAAGCCGCTGTTTCCAGATAGTTCCGCGATAGACGCGACATCTTTTGCGAGTTTGGCGGCCGCATTCGGCAGTTCGCCGCCTATTGTTAGGCAGACGGCAGGGTTTTCATGTGTGCAAAGCGGTACAAACGAGAGCATCTCTTTTGTCGCCGCCTCGCTTTGCTGTGGGCTAATTTCAAAACGCATATTTAGTTTTCCTTTGCCTAAAAATCAAGCGATTTTAGCTCTTTTTTGTTAAAATCGGTCATACGTAATCGCCTCCTATGACTTCGGCCTTTTGTCTGCCGCTTATTCTTTCATTTTGTATCATTTTTTGTGACAGAAATTATAGCGCAGAATATTAATAAATATTTTCATAAATGTGGGCATTTTTTGTCTATTTTCCGTTAAAAAAGTTTCGGCGGCACGGAACCTTTTTTACTCCTCACCGCGTCTTTTTTAGGCGATGGCGAGGTCTCCTTGCACTTTAACCCCTCTTTTTAGTTTAACGCCCTAATCCACCACCAATATCTTCTCTACCAAGCCTTTTTTTGTATGCCTCCGCCGCTCTTTCTTTGGCCGTCTTATATTCTGCTTTTAAGGTTTTATATCTATCCATTTGAATTGGGCGCTCGTTTGCCAAATCTTCAGCTATCCCGCTAATCTCTACCCTTAGCTCTTTTATTACATCAGCGTTCTCTATGGCCTCATTCCTTGCGTTTTCCAATTTGCCTTCAAGGGTTTTTATTGCCTGGTTCGCCTCTCTTAGTTTGTGTGCCGCCAAACTGTTGTTCTCATTAACGGTTACGATTATATTTTGGAGCTCTTTAGCTTTAGTTTCGAGCTCACGTACTCGGATGATTGTAGCCCCGGCCTCGGTAAATATCCTGCTTGCTTCCTCTGTACCGTACTTACCCATGGTTTTTATCCCGTTTTGAAGTATTAATATCTGCCGTTTAAGGCTTTCTATATATCTCTTCTCTTTATCTGTAAATCCAAAAACCACCCTTTGTCTCGGTTCCTCTTTCTTTTCAAGGTTAAACGCTTTTACTATGTCGGTATACGTTTTATATAGCTTGTTTTGCGCCGTGTCATCCTCTTTGAAGGTCTTGAGGACTCCAAGTAACTCTTCTTCTGTTGGCTTTCTTGGCGGTTTTTGCTGCCATGCTTTCTCCGCTTCCCTTTCGCTCTGTTCCGCTTTGGCCATAGCTTTTCTATATTCCTTATGCCCAAGGTGTTTTCCTCCTTTAAACGGCTCCGTTCTCTGCATTCTTAAGGTTGAGGCGGCAATATCTTGGAGCTTGATTAGCTCCTTCTTGCCGAGTTTTACCGTTTTACCGTCTGCACCGATAGTTCCGAAGATTACGTGGGCGTGCCAATTGCGCTCCTCCAGACTCTTGCCTTCGTCTCTATGAATGGATATATGGAGAGCCTTTAGCCCCAATTTCAATGCTATTTCATCAGTAGTTTTCCGCATATCGTCCATAGTATGATGGGCATCGAGTACGAATACCGCCTCGCGCAAATACACCGTGTTAGACGGCATACTTTTCCCTGTCCGCTCTATGTAGGCGGACTTGACGTCGTCAACGTACTGGGCAATGTCGGCTATGTCGATGCTTTCGTTCTCGTGAGAGAGCTCGCTATAGGCATAAGAGGGTGTATATACTCGCCTATTATGCTTTAGCGCTTCGACGAAATTAGAGCAAGTCTGGATAGTTACCCCAGACTTGCGAGGGGATAATTGTTGCTGCATGTTATTCTCCGAATCCACACCGAATGGTGTGGCGAAATAGGACGGTTCGCAGAACCTCCTATTGAGCAAGAGAATAGGAGGTGGTGGCACGCCGTCCTGATTAATTATATGGAGAATGAAAACTTTTTTCGAGAAATTAGCTGAAATTTTGATTTAATATATGGATAGTTTTTATTGTTCCTCTTTGGTGCATATGACCGTAAATAATCAAATTGTAATTAAGTGTTGTATATTATAATAAGTTATTAGTGGCTACATAAGGCGCTTCTTGCATCAAAATTAAGAGGTAAGAAATTGGGCAGGTTATTATTATTTAGCGTATGCGCGACAGTATTGTTATGCGGATGTACTTATCAGCCTCCTGTTGCCGCATCATATAATGGAAATTCAATAGTCGGAACCGAAAAACGACCAGAATTTATTATATCCGTGTTTGATATCGAGAAAAAGAAACCGGAGGCCATAGCGCTCATAGATGAAACTGTTAAGTATGCCAAAAACAGTAATGCCTCCGCGTATATTATAGTGGGCCCGGAGAATCTAATAGACTTAGTAATAAGGCCAAGATTAAAATCTCTTAAGCCGTCTATTATAGATATTCAAAAAGTATATGGAGCTAAGTATATATCAATCATAGTCGAAAAGAGTAAGACATGATAAAAAAGTTAATGGCTGTTTTGATTATTCTTTCAATAACCGTAACCCAAGCCAATGCTTTTATATTCTTACTTGCTTTGTTGGCGATGAAATCTAAAAGTAAAAACGAGAAACCATTGAAAGGTTTTGTTTCCGCAAAAGATTTTAACGACGCCCTAAAAAATGGTCTTGAAAAATATGAAAGGTCGTTGATGAATGAGATATTGGTTGCAAATGAGGTGCTTTATTATAATAATTCAATAATAGCCAGAGTTAACGATAAGAAAGATTTTATATTGGAAGCAAGAGAAAACAAAAAACTCCCATTATATGCGCAATCTGTCCTTGGTAGTGTTTTTGAAAATATTGAAAAAGGAAGAGCGAGAGATTCTTCCTCTAATGAGTTTTATGGGGAAGGCTTGAGTCAAAATCTTGGCGAAAGCATAATAGCAAGCTTTGTAAATTCAAGGTATCAAAAGGCGGAAGCAGATAATGCCTATCTTAGCAGAGAGGCCAAAAGAATTGCGGCTGGTTCCATAGATGATGGAGCATATCTTGTAAAGCAAATAGAATGGTTAAAACAAAAGGAGGAAGAATATGCCGGCAAAAAGTAGTTTGTATATATCGATTATTTGTTTGATATTGTCAATTAGCGGTTGCGCCAATCTTGGAAGTGGAGTAGGGCCCGATAATTCAAAGCATGGTAGCATTCTGGACAACAATCGTACTCAGGTGATGATACCCGCGATAACGCCTTCTTCCGAGTCTATGCTTGAGCAATCGCTCGTAGCATATAGTGATGTTAAGAAAAAATTGAGGCCATCTGATGACAAAAAACAATCAATGAGAGTGGCAAGAATATTTACAAGAATATCAAAGCAGGCCGCAACGATGTACCCTATAGCCAAAGAGTGGCAATGGGAGGTTAACTTGTTAAAAAATGACGAAGTTAATGCCTTTTGTATGCCGGGTGGCAAGATTGTAGTTTATACCGGTCTTTTGGATAGGCTTAGGCTTTCCGATGATGAATTAGCTTTTATACTTGGTCATGAAGCGGCCCATGCAGTAAAAGAACATTCAAGAGAGCAGATGGGTCAAGTTAATATGCTCGGCGGTCTTATCGCCGGAATAAATCAGTTTTATAAGGTGCCAGGATACGCTAATACTGCCATACAAACAGGCGGAAAAGCAGTTATAATGGGCTATAGCAGAACTCAAGAGCATGAAGCAGACGCTATAGGTATGGAAATAGCTTCAAAGGCTGGTTACAATCCAAGGGCTGCGATATCGTCTTTTGAGAAGATGAAAAAAATGTTCGGCGGAGGCAGCAAGTCATTATTTGCTTCGCATCCAACTACCGACGAAAGACTTGAAGAGCTCCAAAAATTAGTAGCATTAGCAGAACCCCTCTATAGACAGGCTTTACTGGAAACGAAATTGCAAAATAAGTCCAAAGGCTTAAAACAGTAGGGCAGGCCTCTGAAAACGGCAAGAATACTGTCAATATTCTTGCCAAAGCCTTATTGGTTAAAAGCCGGGGGAATCTATATTTATTTCCTTTCTTCTCATTATCTTGGCTATCATCTTGGCTACGCATTCCGGAATACTCGGAGCATCCCAGCAATGTTTTATAATCTCTTCCACCTCTTCTGCGGTTAGGGTTATATTTGCCGGAATTGCATCTTGTATTTCTGCCCTTTTGTTCGCATCGCCTGCCATTGCTGCTGCCATTTCTGCCGGTGTCATTTTAAATCCTTTGTTTTTTGAATTCAGCTTGATTATAGCCGTTTTCGTTCGTCATACTTAACCCATTCGCAAATTATTTTCCACTCCTCGGCGGTCGTTACCTCACTGTTTTTTCTCCTCCTGCACACATTGGAGCCGTATATTGCCCCTGCTGTATAAGCCGGTATTCCGAGTTCAAATCCAAGTTCTACAGCTTTTTTTGTCTTGCCTTCTTTTTTGGACCTTATGGCAGCTAATATATATTTAGCGTACGTAGCCCTGTTTTTTATCCATGCTTCAAAACGTTCATAAGTCCACGCTTTCGCCTCTTCCTCATCGTAATACTTTTTAAAAAACTTATTTCTGCTAACTATATAGTCTTTACCCCTCTTAACCGCATTAAATGTTGACACCAGAGCCTTTTTTAATGGATTATCTTCTATATAGTTGCTTTCATCAGCATTTGCTGCAGCTCTCTCGAAGCTTGCCTTGTAGTTTGCGAAAGGGTGAGGAGGTGCAGGGGTAGTTGTGGCTCCCTCTTGCATAGGCGGTGTCTCGTCGGCGAGCCTCTCTTTTATACGCTGGGGGACGAAGGTTAACATAGCGGCGGTTTCGGAGTTCTCTTTTAGCCGAGAGAAATTCTTATCTTTAGCGGTAGCCTCAATGATATTTTCGTGGTCGTAGATATATTCAAACCATCCCGCGTTCGATAGTGGTTTTATACCTATTAATGTTGCCGGTATGCCTGCAGCATTCAGCTTTTTTCTTATTTCGGTTTTAGCTTTTTTAAAATCCATCTCTGTATTACAGCCAAATGCCCCATGAATATGTGCTACCTCTGCCCTGTCGGCATCTACGGCTTTCCACTTCTTGTGCCGTCCTCCGCATACGGCAAGATATACGGAGACGCCGTGCCCTAACGCTTCTTTTATCGCTTTTGCGGCATGCCTCTGATTAACTTTTAGTTTTTTTCTCGGCGACGGCATTACGGTAAACGTATAAACTTTTTTGTATCCCGCCAAAAAGGCGGTTTTTTCGATATAATTACCCATGTATGTATCCTAATTTTCGAGAAGCATCGCTCGGCAAAGGTCAGCTTCTCGAAATTTGTTTTTAATTAATTATCTTCAAATCTTCGAACTCCAAACTAACTTGATTATAGCCGTGATTATTTTTTTCGGAATTAGGAATGAAATTTAGTGTTAACCGCTTTGTTTATTGTGTTTGTGAGGTTTATCACTATAAGCGCATATTTTTATAATCTCGAAGATATAATCAAAGAAGTACCCGCCGCCGCGATGCGATAATTCCAGATTTAAAAAAAGGAGTCCAAATGACCAATATGACCAAAATGACCAGCATGACCAACATAACAAGAACAATCAAAATGGCAGCAGTAGTAGCGCTTGGCGCGTTTATGTTTTCTGGGTGCGCCCAAAAAAGCGTAGGCGAAGTCAAAAACTTGGGTATGTATCAAGGCAAAGAGCTTAAGACATATAGCGTGGTTATTGATGATAGTAAGATAAGTAAAGAGTCCACCGATAAAATGGACAAGGAAGATAAAGCTGAATTTGCGGCTGTTCTTGCCGATAACATTAAAGCTCTCGACGCATCGAAAAGCGGCGACGTGAAAGTTGTTGTGGAGGTAAAGGAAGTTTATAAGAGAGGGCTCCTGAAAGCCGAGCTTTACTCGATGCCTATCGCCGGAGTTCTTCTTAAAGACCCATACGTTATGGGGGATATTAAAGTCTATGATGCAAACGGCAGACTAATTAAAAGCGTTGAAGGTATCAAGGCTAAGGCAGGTGCTCATACGGTTTTAAGGGTTATGGCGAAAGGTATGAGTGCGGGCACTACAAAAGAAGCGTATAGCGATTTTGCGGACATTGTAAATGAACAGCTTACGGAACTTAAAGAACAAAAAACTATCGCCACCAAATAAACCAAAGGCGGGGGAGCCTCGCCGCCCTCACCCCTATTCCAAATCTCCAAGCGTATCACCCATATACACGTCAGCTCCCGCCTTCCAGCTCTGAACCCCTTTGAAGAACTGCTCCCCGCGCAGCATGGCGGCATTAATGACGTCTTGGCGCACATTTAAATAACCAAGACTCGCCCCGCTCGCTCCGCTATTATAGAACGCGTAATTAATATCGCCGACTTGCCCCACGGCGGTCGCACTTGCGCCGGTATAAGACATCATATCGTGGGTGTACCCCTGAGTGTTGCGCGACATTATGGCGGCAAGCTGAGTGCCGTAGGCGCTGAAACTGTCGCTTACGATAGCGCCGGTCTGCAGATAGTTCGGGACGTACGATTCGTATTTATAATATACGGCGTCGTAAACGGCCGGTCTATCCACCGGCTTCTTGCGCGCATAATACGGTATCGCGTCGAATTTAGCCGCTATGGCTCCTACCCCTCCCGTCGTACCGTATACCGCCTGGGTCGCCGCTTGGTTAAAGTAAAGCGTAGACAACGAACCAGGGCCGTCGCCGCCACTCGAAGGGAACCAAAAGGCTGCATGAGGCTGGTATCCGTTTGCTGAAATCAGTATATCCGCAACAAGAAATTCAATAGGAATTCCCGTTGCAAAAAATATAGCAGAAGCGACCAAAAGCCCTCCCCAATTAAACCCGCCTTTCTTCTTAACCTCCATGCTATCATACACGGCGCTCACATACTCCCTCTTCCCATCCTCCGGTAACCAGATATTGCCTTTATAGAACGCGACAAGTTTACGATGCCCGTCTCCGATCTCCCTGAGCGTATACCTCTGTTTCCCGCCCGTAACCGGATACCCGCTCAGAATTCCATAAACATTGATATCGCAGCTCTGGATGGAGTTGCTCGCCATATTCTCCGCGAACGGCAATAAATTCCTAATAGGCTCGAACGTATACCCATCCGTTGTAGTAACGAGGCTTCGCTTCATTTCGTATTTCGTGCATTTCTTCCCGCATCCGCTTTGCCACGTCCGCGTTTTAATATCATTTGCCACTATCCCGACGGCTCCGCCCTTGACTACACGGTGCTCGTCCATATACCCCGCGACCTGGCCGAGATAAAACGACAAAAACGCGTCGCCGTCAGACGTCTGATAATTAATTACCTTCCCATTCTCGATAAATAAGCTATTGTAGTCTGGGGAATTCCATGTAGCTCCCGGCGTCGCGCCCGTCTTCATATTCAAAAAGAAGTTTCGCGCTCCTGCCCTGTCTTTTGGAATTACGGAACACGGTATTTTTACCATACCTTTGTCGCTCGGCAAGGTGTTTTGCGTCAACGTAGCGTGAGTGCCTGCGTAGAAAAGGGCTTGGTTTGTTATGATGTCAAAGTTCGCGGTAGGGTCGGCGAGACACGTACGAAGAGCGGCATTCCCGATATTCTCGGCGAAATCCACCGCCTCCGCCACGAAAACCTTGTAGTTGCGGCCATCCTGACGTTTTTTAGTCGAATATACCGACCACGCCGACCCTATCCCCGTCGTCTTATCAAAAAAGCCTAAAATGGCTCCGTGGGACGGGAACTTTTTTTCAAGTATTTTGCCGGCGACTTTTACTCTCCCATCCCCCGATTTTATGTTGAGCCCCTCGGCGGCGTACTTATCAAACGTCTGGCGATATGGCGCTTTGCCTATCATGTCAAATTCTTTGTAGAGGACGAGGCGGTCGCCGCCGCTGGCCGCTACCGCTTGGATGAGATCTTGGATGCGCGTAGAGTCTGGGTAGATTGGTGCGCATGGTAGTACAGAAGGACTGCCTACGAGTTTTCCGGTTAGTTCATCAAGTTGGCCGGGGGTCCAGCCGGGACAGTCAAGACTCCCACCATAGGCCCCAGCGGCTGAAGCAGCTGATTCAATGGCGATTATAGCGGCCAGCGCTAAGTGTATTGTTTGTTTAAGCATTCGGTATTCCATCTTTTAGGTATTTATATAGCGACCCTCTATCGATTTTGAACTGTTTCGCCACTCTCGCCTTAGGTATTCCGGACTCTATTAGCCTTTTAGCTTCTGCCAGCTTCTCTTCGTTCATAACCGGCTTCCGTCCCCTGAACTTACCAGCAGCCTTCGCTATAGCCACGCCTTCCTTTGTTCGCTCAAGGATTAACATTCTCTCGAATTCGGCTATCGCCCCCATCATGTTGAGCATAAGCGTGGCTGTTGGGTCTACGCCGCCTGGCTTAAAAGTCCACCCCTCTTTGACAAACTTTATTTCTACTCCCTTCTCAAGCAGTTCGTCAACTATATTTCTTAAGTCTTTTAGGTTTCTCGCCAGCCTATCAAAGCTATGTACGACGAGTGTGTCTCCTTGCCTCACATACTTTATGCACCTTTTTAATTCATCTCTCCCAGCCATCGATTTTCCGCTAACGAGGTCGGTGAATACCGCGTCTAATTCCATCCCATGAAGTTGCCTCTCGGTATTCTGCGCTATTGTCGAAACTCTTATGTAGCCGACGACTTGGCCCTTGTTTTCCATCTTTTTCTCCCGGTTTTTTATTTTTGGACACTATCCGATTATAGCGATGATTGTAGATTTAGCCTCGTCATAGACAAAAAAGTTGAAAGAAATATAAGAGTAGTTAAAACAACGCTATGGAGAGGCTGTTTTTATAGCTGTTCTGACGTGGGTTTAGTCTGCATTGGTTGTGTTTGAAAGAGTGTCTATAAAGCAACTTAACCCCTCTTTTATATTGTGGAGTTTAATGTGGCAATATAGACATAGAAGAGAGTATTCGTTGTCCCTTAAGATGTGGGCGGCAAGATAAAGACTGCTTTATCTATTGCCTCCCGCTTCTCATTGTAGTATGCCTCTAAATCTTTAATATAATGAATTCCGGCTGTTGTCTTTGGTTTGTGCCCTGCTATTAGGCCTATAATGTCATATGATGTGCCAACTCTCGCCAAGGCCTCCATAAATGAATGGCGAAAACTGTAGTAGGTTCGATTTTGCTTTATTTCTTGTATTTCGTCGCCATTTTGCTGCTCGGTAATTATGTATTTTGGCACCCTTTCTTCTTTTAATATATTGTCAATCCAATATTTTGTTGTATCTTTCGATGTTTTTTTTCTTGATGATTTGCTTTTCCTTAACTTTTCGAAAAAATATGTTTTACCTGGCGAAACCGCTTTTAAGTAATTCAGTAAATCCTTATGGATTGGAATATACCTTGGGGGATTTGGTATGTTGCGATTTTTAGATTTTGCAGTTGGCATCAGGAGTCTCATTCTTTCAAAATCAACGTCTTTGGTCAGTAAGTTCGAAATCTCAATCGGGCGGCTGCCGGTGTATATTGATACAGCAAAAAAAGCACGCATATCTTGTTGCGTTCTTAAGAGTTTTGAATTTAGTATTTTGTAGCATTCCTCCGGAGAAAAGGCAATAGTTTGGCTATCATTTGCCTTTTTTTGAACCTTTGATACCGACGAATACGGTATTTTGTTGTCTTTGAGCTCCATATCGTTAAGAAAATTTGCAAACCGTATAAAGGTATTTATTTGCTGGTTAATAGTGCCGGCCCTATAGTCTTGATTTTTGATATTTTCAAAAATCTTAGCTGCCGACCCTGGCAGAACTGATATGTCTTTGTCACAGCCACCTGCCCATTCTCCTGTAGTTTCAAGCAATTTTTTATATCTTCTTTTGGTATCTTTGTGCATGCCGCTATCAATATTTTTTTCGCAGTATTCGTCAATCGCTTGTTGTATCGTTTTTCCGAAAGTTGTTTGTTTTTCTGCCTGCTGACTTCGGTTTCCCGTTTTCCATTCTTTAAATTCTTCTTCGTCTAAGTGTTCTTGTGCGACTGTCACTTTTTTGAGTTTTGTTGTTTCTTGTTCTATTAGCTGTAGAATGGCGTTTGTCAGTTTTGCCATTTCCTTGGATTCACTTGCTTTCGTGTACACCCCTGATATGGTTATCCCCATTTCTTTAGCCGCATGTCGTCTATTCCAGTCATCACCTGCCATTATTTCCCTTTTATATGAAATCGCTTCGACAATATCCGTTGTCTTTAAGCTTTTCCGAAATAGCTTTCCGTTGCCAAGCGGTATGTTTATGTAATAGTATCCGTTTCGAATTATGAGATATTGTATATCTTTCTTGTTTATTTTTTGTACCATTTTCCGTGTGGTTGTCGATTTTGACTCTTTGTGAGCCCTTGTTTTATCTGGTTTTAAGCCGTTTTTTTTCGAAAACTTGTTAAAATCGGTCTAAAATTGTCCAAGATAGGAATTAAAATGCCGCAACTTAGTTACAAGGATTCCGGAGTAGATATAGATGCCGGGAACTCTCTAGTCGAAAAAATAAAACCTTATGCGAAAGCTACAGCCATTCCAGGTGTGCTTGGCGGTATAGGCTCTTTTTCGGGGGCTTTTGAGCTTCCAAAAGGCTATAACGAACCGGTGCTTCTTGCCGCTACCGACGGGGTGGGTACCAAGCTAAGACTTGCCATAGAGAGCGGGAAGCTCGAAGGCGTAGGCATAGACCTTGTGGCTATGTGCGTAAACGATCTTATATGCAACTTTGCGGAGCCTCTGTTTTTTCTTGATTACTATGCTACGGGAAGGCTTGAGGTTGAAAGCGCAGCAACGGTCATAGCCTCAATAGCGGAGGGTTGCAAGATGGCGGAGTGCGCGCTAATAGGCGGCGAGACTGCCGAGATGCCCGGGATGTATTTCAAAAACGATTTCGATCTTGCCGGCTTTTCAGTAGGTATCGCGGAAAAAAGCGAGATAGATAGAAGCGTTCATTGCAAAGAGGGCGATATGCTGGTGGCGCTTCCGAGTTCCGGCGTGCATTCAAACGGCTTTTCGCTTGTAAGGAAGCTATTTTTTGAAAAGCTTGGCATGAGGTTTACGGACAAATTCGGCGATAGTACGCTAATAGATACCCTTTTGAAGCCTACGAAGATATATATAAAAGAGTTTAAGGCTAATAAAAAAGATATTAAAGCCCTTGCCCATATAACAGGCGGCGGTCTGGTCGAAAATCTTCCGAGAGTTTTGCCTGAGGGGCTCGGCGCGGTGGTTCAGAAATCGTCCATCAAAACGCTTTCGGTGTTTGATTTTATGTCGCAATACGTTGAAGAGTCCGAAATGTATAGGACTTTTAATATGGGTATCGGTATGGTATGGGTTGTCTCAAAGGAGAATGCGGATAAGGTCGCCGCAAACGTAGGCGGCTATATAATAGGTGAACTTGTAAAGGGCGAAAAAGAAGTTAGGCTGGTCTAATTTGAGCCCTTCTTTTATCGCTTCGCAAACTTTTAATTACCTGTTTTTGTCCCCGCTTGTTTTTATACTTCTGTTTCTTATATCGTCTTTGTTTGTGCGAAGAGCCAGATGGCTCTTCGTCTCTTTCGCGATAGTTTTTTATTTTCTATCTACGGGACTATCGGTCAAATTGCTGCTTGAACCTCTCGAAAACGAATTCCGAAAAGCTTCGGTTTTAAATTTTAAACCGGACGCCGTCGTTGTTTTGGGTGGAGGCGCAAATGCGGACGTGCCGGATAGCAAGCTGGGCTCTATAAGCTATAAAAGATTTGTTGAGGCGTTGGCGCTTGCGAAAAAACATGATTTGCCGCTTATATTCGCCGGCGGTGGATTTGCGGCCAGAGACGGCATAACCGAGGCCGGGGCGGCAAAGGAGAGCGCAGATAGGATTGCCGATTCTTTTGGCTTTGCGAGGCCCTCTACGATGACGCTAAACGGCGGTTTTGGCGTATTGTATGACGATAAAAGCGAAAATACGGTTCAGAACGCAAAAAACTCGATGGAGCTAATGAGGCAAAACGGCATAGAAAAACCTAGGATAGTTCTGGTGACATCCGCTTTTCATATGAAGAGAGCAAAAATTATTTTTGAAAAAAATGGGTTTAGCGTAACGCCTTATGCGGTCGATTTTAAAACCAAGCCTTCAGCAATATCTTATTTGGCGTTTTTGCCTATGTTTGGAAATATAGAAAACTCTCTTTGCGCTATTCACGAATATATCGGTATGCTGAAGTTTTTTTTGGTTGACAAAGGAAATAATAAATGAAAAAAGCCGTTTGTATAATTTCCGGAGGCATGGATAGCGCCGTAGCCGCCAGAATAGCCAAGGATGAAGGATACGGCATCGTCGCCGTGCATTTTAACTACGGGCAGAGGACTGAGGGAAGGGAGCTTGAGGCATTTAGGGCCGTATCCGATTCTCTCGGGGTTTTGCAAAAATATGAGATAGACCTTCCGTTTTTTAAGAATGTAGGCGGCTCCGCGCTTACGGATAAAAGCATAGCTGTTCCGATCGGGGGAATAGAGGAGGGCGTGCCTGTAACGTACGTACCGTTTCGTAACGGAATATTTCTGTCTATCGCCACCGCTATAGCGGAAAAAGAGAGCGCCGAGGCCATAGTGATTGGCGCCGTAGAGGAGGACAGCAGCGGATACCCTGACTGCACGGAGAGTTTTTTGTCTTCCTTCGAGGCGTGCGCAAACGAGGGAACAAAAAAAGAGACCGCCATTAAGATATTCGCGCCGCTCTTGCATAAATATAAAAAAGAGATAGTGGCTGAAGGGGTGAGCAGAGGGGTCGATCTCTCCTTGACGTGGAGCTGTTATCAAAACGAGCAGATAGCTTGCGGGGTTTGCGATAGCTGTAGGCTCAGGCTAAGAGGTTTTGAAGAAGCAGGGGTAGAGGATAAAATCCCCTACAAAACGGTTTAGGGCTAAAAATAAGCCGCCAAAAGCATATAGGCAAAAAAGAATACCAGATGGCTGATGCCTTCCAGATAGTCGGTAATGCCGTTCTGGGTTGTTTTCCAGGCGAGAAGAACCGTGAAAATTAGAGCGCCTATCTCTAGCGTGTTAAAGTTCAGAGGCAGTTCTATGTTGTAAAGCTTGGCAAGCAAAAGCAGTATCGGCACCGTTACCAGTATCGTAACGGTGGATGCGCCCATCGCTATATTTATCACACGTTGCGGCTCATCGTTTCTGGCGGCCCTAACCGCCGTAAAAAATTCCGGCGCAACCGCTATGAACGCTATGATAAGGCCTGCTACCGCCGGCGATATACCGAGATTTACGGATGTTTTAAGGCCGTCCATAGCCAAAAATTCCGCCAGCAGACCGATAATCAAAATAAAACCGGCCATAAAGAGGAAGTTTACCGCCGTAGGCATTCTTTCGAATATGTAGTGGTCTATCTCTTCCTCTTCCTCTTCCTCTTCCTCGTTTTCTCTATCTTGCATTCTCTTTTTAAATCTAAGAAGCCTGCTGCGAGCCGTAGCCTTGAAAAAATTTATATGTGTTTTTGTTTGGAAAATAAGAATGACTATGTAGTATGCAAAAAGCAGTATGGCCACGAAAACGCTTGCTTTGTTCAGCACCTCGGAACTATGGTTTGTAAGCGCCAAAATACTTGGTACGAGCAAAACACAAGCCGTTACGAGAAGTATTGTGATATAGCTTCCGGATGTCTCTTCGTTGTGTTCTTGCATTTTGTAAGCGAGACCGCCTACTAGCACCGAAAGCCCAAGTAGTAGATTCATGTCGACTATTACGGCCGAGATAATACCGCCTTTTACGGTATCGGCCGCCATGCTAGATAGGCCGTCGGATGTTTCTAGCAGCACCATAAATAAAAGAAGTATTTCCACCACTACGGCGCTGAACGTAAGAACGAAGCTACCCAGGGGCTCTTTTAGTCTGTCGGCCAGTATCTCCGCTATTTCCGATACGGTGATAGAGAAGAAAATAATCGCCATCGCGCTTGTAAAAGTAGATAGCGCGTAACTGCCTTCAATATGGAGCTTATAGGCCAAAACGCCGAACAGAACACCGAAAAAAATGTCCCAATAATCTTCTATAAAATATCTGATACGTTGATTTGTTGTAAGTTTTGTAGAGTGTGCGCTATTCTGGGGTACGGGGGAACTGTCCAAAATATCAATCCTTTTCGTTGAAGTCAAATGAGAACAAGCTGCTCTCTTTTCTCTCTTTTACCAGCTTCTCTTTTTCGCTGTCGACTACGAATGCGAAGTTAAAGTCGTTCTCTTCCAGAATGTCCCTAAGTTCTCGTTCCGAACCGTACAGCGTGATAATTATATCCTTATCTTCGACATTTTGCAAAGCTAGCGGAAATATATACAGATTCCTTGCCCATTTGGTGTTTTTGGCAAGATAGCTTAGCGTCTCTCTTAAGAACTGGTTATCTAGGTATTTTGCAAAAATAATAACTTTGGATGTTTTGCCGAACTCTTTTGCGTATAAAAAATTATCCACGAATACCGGGTCAAAAAACTCGGTAAACGTAAGACCGCTTAAATCGTAATCGAGTCCCATCTCGGTCATTATTTTGATAGCGTTCTCTAGATATTTGAGCTGAAACTCCGGCAGCTTCACTCTGACGCTCGCATTATCTATAAACACCGTACTTTCAAAGAGGGTCGATGCGGTAATTTGCAGTTTGCACTCTTTCGGGGCTATAAAGTGTTCTACGGTGTCCGTAGTCAGTTCGGATAAGAACTCTTCGTCGGAGCCGAATACTATGCTGGCGTCATCATTTTTTATAAGGGAGAAAAGCCCTCTTACGTCATTTTTATAGATAAATTCTACGTTTTTGGATCTGTTTAGCTTTTTTATTATCGCTAGCGTTACCTCGTCCACGCTGACGAATCTGAAACTTTTTTTTAGCATTCCGTATCTGGCAAGGCTAAAGGCGGCAACTGAAGCCTCCCTCACCTTGATGAAGGCGACTTCCGGGTCGGTAGGGGTTATCTCGTCTGAGTCGTATATTACGCCGTAAGCCCCATTGTATATAGCTTTTACGGCCTCTTCTTGGTTGAAGGCTATAAATAGATCGCCGCGCCTAACATGCAGATGGTTTAATTTTATATCTTCAAAGTATGTTATGGAAGGGGTTGTTTTTATATCTCCCCTTGTTAGGGCTACGACGTTTTCTATTCTCATCCTATTTTTGAGCCGCTTTGTTTTGGAGTTTCCGGTCTGACCAGCGCCAGCCCGTTTGCATCTTTTGCAGCAAGAAGCATTCCTTCGCTTGTCACACCCATTATCTTAGCCGGCTTTAGGTTCGCCACTACGCATACCTGCGTCCCGATGAGCGACTCCGCGGTATAGCTCTCTCTTATCCCTGCGACTATCTGCCTAATATCCCCGTCGCCCAAATCAACTTTTAGTATCAATAGCTTAGAGCTTTTAGGGGCGTTTTCGGCCTCAAGCACCGTGCCTACCTTCAGTTCCGTTTCAAAGAAGTGGTCTATGGAGACGTATTTTTTCTCCTCTTTTTTTACCTCTTCGGCTTGCTTTGGCGTCTCTTCGATAATCTCTTCTATTCTTGGGAATAGGGCTGTTACTTTTGATAGTTTTGAAGAGGCAAGCGGCGATTTTTCATACACCAGCTTTTCAAAGTTTTGCGTGTTTATTTCAAACCCTATGGCCGATGCGACCTCGTCCATCTTGTTTGGCATGACTGGGGATAGAAGCAGCGCGGCCCTGGCCAACACATTGACGCAAAGGGCTATTAGAGCCATAGCCTCCGCTTCCTTGCCTTCCTTCATTTTGTTCCAAGGCGCCACGGTGTCTATGGCTTTGTTGGCGATGCCCAGCATCTTCCATATCTCTTCTAGGTATCTATGCGTCTGCATGCCGTACAAAAGCGGTTCCAAAGAGGCTGTAATCTCGTCTATTTTTGCCATATCCTCTTTGTGGTATGCGTATAAATCTTTTAACTCTATGTTGAGCCCGAAATATTTGTCGCTCATGCCTATCGTTCTGCTTAGCAGGTTTCCAAGGTCGTTTGCCAGATCCGAGTTTATTCTATCTATCAAGGCCCTTCTCGAGAAGTCTCCGTCTTGTCCGAAAGGAACCTCTCTGAGTAGAAAGTATCTGAAGTTCTCAAGACCGTACGTGTCGGCAATCTCTTTCGGATTTACGACGTTGCCTTTGGATTTGCTCATTTTTTCGCCGTCTCTCGTCCACCAGCCGTGGGCGGCTATATGTTTTGGCAGCGGCAGGTCTAGGCTTAGGAGGAATGCCGGCCAGTATATGGCGTGGAATTTTAGTATGTCTTTGCCTACTATCTGGAGGCTTGCCGGCCAGTAGCCCATATTTTTTTCGTCGCTTCCGTAGCCTAGCGCCGTTATGTAGTTTAGCAGCGCGTCAAGCCAAACATAGATGACATGCTTGTCGTCGCCTATGCTGCTTGGCAGCTTGACGCCCCATTCGAAGCTTGTTCTTGTTATGGAAAGGTCTCTTAGTCCGCTTTCTACGAATTTTACGACCTCGTTTTTCTTCGATTTCGGAAGTATGCACTCTTCGTTTTGGCTATACCAGTCGCTAAGCTGTTTTTCGTATTTTGATAGCCTGAAAAAGTAGTTCTCCTCTTTTAGCACGGTGGTAGGCTTGCCGCAATCGGGGCAGAATTCGTCGTTGACGAGCTGCGTATTCGTAAAAAACGTCTCGCAGGATACGCAGTAGTTGCCTTCGAATTCGCCTTTGTATATGTCGCCTTTGTCCCACATCTTTTGGAACGCCGCCTGTACGCCTAGCTTATGCTCTTCGTCCGTCGTTCTTATGAACTTGTCGTAGCTAATTCCAAAATCATCCCAAAGGGTTTTGAATTTTTCGCTATTTTCATCCGCCCACTCTTTTGCATTCTTGCCTCTGGCTTTTGCCGACTCCTCTATTTTTTGTCCATGTTCGTCCGTGCCGGTTAGGAAAAACGTATTACACCCTTTAAGCCTTGCGTACCTGGCCATAGTGTCGGCTATTATCGTAGTATATGCATGCCCTATGTGTGGCGCGTCGTTAACATAGTAAATCGGAGTGGTGAGATAAAAATGGTCGTGTTTCATAAAAAGCTATCCTAGTGTATTAAAAATTTAAAATTCGAACCCGCCGGTATCGCCCTTGCTCATCGAGTTATAGACCGCCGCTACGTATGAGCGCCTTGTTTCGCACCCTATTATTTTAGGGCACGGCATGCAAGAACCGTACGCTTTGCCGTCAAAAACAACGCTCGCGTCGTTTGACGCTTGGCACTCGGCTAAAACATCCAGTTTTGCGTCAAGCGCCTCTTCGAAAACGTCTTTTTTGTCAGACGATTTTGGAGTAGACATCGAGAACCTTGTTTATTTCGTAGTTTGAGCCAAAAAAGCACGGCGTCGTAGAGTGGTGGTCTTTCGGGCTGAGCTCCAGTAGCCTTCTGTGCCCGTCTACCGCTTTGCCGCCGGCTTTTTCGTATACGAACGCAAAAGGGAAGACCTCGAATACCATTCTCAGTTTACCTTCAGGCTTGTCAAGCGTGCCCGGGTAGCTAAATAGACCGCCTCCTTTTACAAGGATTTGATGGAGATCCGGCACCATGCCCCCGGAATATCTAAGACGATACCCTTCCGCAAATAGCGTGTCTATCATCGCCTTGTGGTATGAAGGCCATTTCGCCTGCGTGCCGCCTGAGGCGTTTAGTTTTCCTTTTTCGTGCAGATGTACCGTCTGGATAAACTTGAATTCGCTGTTCTTGTCGAGTCTGTACAGCTCTACGCTGTCCGTGGCTATTACCATTTCGACTCTTGGACCGTACACTATATAGACCGCCGCCTTGATGTTAGAACCCCCGAAATCGTCTTCGTATATGCCGAATATCGAACCGACGGAGAGATTCGTATCTATAAGGCTTGAACCGTCAAGCGGGTCGTATCCGACAAGGTATTTGCCGCCTTCGTTTAGCATGTCTACCGTCTCTTTTTCTTCGCTTGCTACGGCCTTTACGCTTTTTACTTTTGCCAGCTCCTCTTGTATTATATAATCGCTTTTAATGTCCAGCTTTAGCTGCACGTCGCCGCTTGCGTTTTCATTTTCGGCGTATCCAGTGTCGTCGTACGCTATCGCCTCCTGGATTCTAAAAGCGCTTCGTTTTATAGCCTCTATAACCTCTGTCATCATATTTCCTTTGCGTTTTTAAAAATCCACTCTACTATTTTTTCGGTGTTGTTTAGGTCTAGTATCTCCAGCTCTTTAGGGATGTCGTATTTTGATATGTCTACGCTGTCGTCTATGGCTATCGCTTTGACGAAGCCGAAATAGTCGGGATCCAAAGAACCCCTGAAGATTCCTATTCTAGGAATCGGCAACGTCTTGAGACCTTCGACAAGAAGCACGTCGAAGTTGCCGAGCATCTCTATTATTTCATCCAGGCTCGAAGGTTCGTTTTTGAACATCGTGGTTCTGGAAGGACTTCTGACAACCACGTTCGCGCCCGTAGCAAAAAACTTGCTGCTATCTTTTCCTTCGGTGTCGAATACGGCCTTATCCTTGGGGTCGTTTTTTATGATCGCTACCTTATGGGCTTCTTTCAGTCTTTCGGCTATTTTTACTATCGCCGTTGTTTTGCCGCTGTTTGATGGACCAGTGAATGCTACCGCTATTTTCATCTTCTTCTTTTTATTTTTTTATCAAATTATAATAAAAAGCGGTTAATTTTTTTGCTTGGCAAGCTCGCATAGATTAAATAGCGCGTTGAAAAGCTCCGGAGGGTTTACCGGCTTTGCTATGAACTGCTCGATTCCCAGCCTTTTGAACTCTTCGATTAACTCGTTGTCGATGGCGCTGATAAGGCCTATTTTTATTTTCGGGAACTCTTCTTTCACCCTTTTTATCAGGTCTATGCCGTCCATATGGGGCATAATCGCGTCGGTCAGTATGATATCGAAGCCCTCCCGGCTCAGAATCTCAAGCGCCTCTATGCCGTTCGATGCGGTTTTGACCTCGCTGAATATGTCGTTTAGAAGAGAGCGCATGCTCTCCAAAATAAAATCGTCGTCTTCGACATATAGAACTCTTAGCTCTTTGGAGATTTTTGATAGTTTTACTATATCTAGGTTCTGCATCAGAATAGCTCCAGATCGTTGTCGTCATCCGGGACGCTGACGCCGGGATTTCCGAGCTTTAGCTGAAGCTGTAGGCAAGAACTAAAGAGGGAGCTGTCTAGATAGTGTATATCTCCGGTGTTTTTTTGGATAAAAATCCTATCCCTCCAGTCGCATAAATCCATCCTGATGGTATCCAAAAAGAGCAGCAACACCCTTCTGTTTTCTTCGTTCGGCTGCGTATCTGTGAGTACTTTCGCAAGGGAGTTTAGGGCGTAGGAGAGGTCTTCGAACTCTATTAGGGAGGCTATGGTTCTGGAGTATTTTTGGATTATTTCGGCTATTTTTTCGACCGCAACCCAGTTCGCGCTATCCTCAAAATCAGACACCAGCTCAGACCAGTCCCTCTCCAGTTCCGCAAATTCGTCAATCTCTTCTATGAGGCTCTGGTCAAGTTCGGCTATATACTCAAGCGCGGAATATTTTTTCTGGTGGCTTCTTCTGAGCACGTCTTTTTCGGCTTCGCTTAGATATAGATATTCCGTAGCTTGTGGCGCAGGAGCGCTTCTTGGCTCTTGCTTTGCCTCTATTCTAGGCTCGGCAGGAGTCGAGATAATCTGTTTATATCTTGTGAATAGGATCTCTTCCAGAAGCTCGGCGTAGCTCTGGTTTTTCAGTTTTTGGTACTCTATTTTCGTGATATTGCTAAGCGTATATATGTCTAGCTGTTCGTCCGCTATCGTAATTTTCTTTTTCGCTATCAGAAATATCTGTTTTTTGCCTTTTGTTTTTATGATGGCGCGGTTTGAGGAGTAGTCGTTTTCATCGATGGAGTCCATATCCCTCAAAAAACCGTCTCTTTGTTCGAAGAAGTTGCCTAGATTTTTTTCGCCGCTTTTTATCGTTTTTAGATTTTCTTCGCCGAGCAGTTCGGCGAAAGCTTCGTTCGCAAATTTTAGCTTCTTGTTCGAGAGGGCGATCGCCGGGTTGGGGAAGACGTCCGCAAGCTTTTTTGCTATATCCGCGCTGGCTTGGTTTATCTCTTCCAGGAGTTTTTTCTTGTTTAGCTCTTCCGCCTTTTGTCTATTTATTATCCCTTCGCACGCCGCCTGGAGCGAGCCGAAAAGATTCGGCACGCTTATCGGTTTTAGTATGTATCTGTCGACGCCTATTTCTATGGAGGTTAAAAAGAGGTTGATGTCGCTGTACGCCGTCGTGACGACTATCGGAGTATGCGGGCTGATGGCTTTTATCTCCCTTACCGCGTCTAGACCGTTTTTTTGAGGCATCTGTATGTCGGTGACTACTATGTCAAAACCAGTTTTTATGAACGCGTCCACTCCTTCTTGTCCGTTTGTGACGGTTGTGACGCTTTTGAAGATATTTTTTAGGATATCCTCCATCTGCTGCCTGATCATGGCTTCGTCTTCCATGTATAAAACGGTGAGATTTTTTGCAAGCTCTTTTAGCGTTTTAATTTCCATGCGACAAGCCTTTTTGTTGATTTATTGTAATCGTGCATTTCGCGCCGATGCGTATTCCGTTTTCATATCTGTTTTCTATTCTTATGTCGCCGTTGAAGCTTTTTTGCAAAATCGTTTTTGACATATATAGCCCTATGCCGGTTCCCTTGTCCGGCTCTTTTGTCGTGAAGTACGGTTCAAATACCCTGTCCAAGATCGCCTCCTCGATTCCGCCGGCATTATCGTATACCTCAATTTCCAAGACGTCGTCTATGCATTTATAGCTGACGGAAATCGCCTTGTTTGGGGTATTTGACGTCTCAAAAGCGTCTCTTGCGTTTGAGAGTATGTTGATAAGCACCTGTTCCAGTTCGTTTTTAAAACCGTTTATCTGCACTGCGCACGTTATATCCTGGGTTATGGCGATGCCTCTTGCCGAAAGCTGCGCCCCTATGAGCTTGATGCTTTCGTCGACCGCTTCTTGTATCGCAAAATACTCCCGCTCTTTTGAGGGTTTGAAAAAATTCATAAAGTCGTTTATCGTGCTGGACATCTTTTGCGTGTGGGAGAGGATATTGTCGAGTATCGAGTCGAGTATCGATTCGTTCAGAAGTCCAAGCTCCTGCTTTGTCTTGATGTTGATGGCCGCCGTGCTTATTGCGGTTAGAGGCTGTCTCCATTGATGCGCTATCATGTTTATCATCTCGCCAAGACTTGCTAGTTTCGACTGCTGAGATAGGAGCTTCTCTTTTTGTTCTTTCTCTTCTTCCACTCTCTTTCTCTCGGCGATTTGGGATCTGAGCATCATATTCGAGAGGGTGAGCTGGGACGTTCTCTCTTCGACCTCTTTTTCAAGCGCTTCGTTGATATTCTCCAGCTTCTGCTTCGCGTTTCTAAGCTCGCCCTCTAGCCGTTTTTGAAACCCTATATCTTCGCTTACCCCTACGAAGTGGGTTATCTCGCCTCTTTCGTTTTTGATCGGGGAGACGGAGATGAGCACCCATTTTAGCTCCCCGTCTTTAGTTTTATTGGTCAGTTCGCAGTTGAACTCTTCGCCGGCCAGCACGGTCTCCCACATTTGGCGATATATCCTATCGTCCGTCAGGCCTGACTTCAGGACTCTAGGCGTACATCCCAGAAGGTCGCTATCTTCGTATCTGTACATCTCTTTAAATTTTCTGTTGGCGTACGTTATTAGGCCGTCGATGTCGGTTATTATTACCGCCGCCGAGCTTTGCTCCAGAGCTTGGAACAGTAGCCTCGTCCTCTCTATGTTATTTAGCTTCTCGGTAATATCCCTCGCCACCACAAAATACAAAGAGGGCCCTTTCTCATCCGCAAAAAGCGGCGACAGGCTCATGTCAAAATATCTCTCTTCGTCTTTGAATACGATTCTTTGTTCTTCCATGCTAATCGTATTCTGGGAGCCTTTTGCCTTTTCGTTTTGCGACTCGAAAAGCTTTAGGGTGGAGATGTCTGAAAAGAACTCCCTCTCGTTTTTATTGATGAAGTATTCAGGCGGATATCCCAATTTGTCGGCAAAGCTTTTGTTTACTAGTTTGTAGTTGCCGTTAAAATCTTTGACGAATATCATATCCGGGCTAGAGTGTATGACCGTATAAAGCAGCGAGGTTGTTTGGCTTAGCGCCTCTCTGGTTGAAATAAGGCTTGTTATGTCGTGCCCGACGGACTGAATCTCCTTGATGTCGCCGTTCTCATCCAGGATAGGGGTTATTTTCCATTCGAAGTACGCCCATCCGTTTTGCGTAAGCTCTCGTTGCACAAGCGAGGCGGGCTCTTTACTCTCTCTTATTTGCTTGTGCGTTTGCTCGAATATCGGTATGTCTTCTTCGTAGATAGGAGGGATAAATACGCGTCCCAGCATGCTCTCTTGGTCCAGGCCGAAAAAGTCCGCATACGCTTTGCTGATGTACAAAAAGCGGTTCTCGGCATCCACCCGCACTATCAGGTTGTTCTGCCGTTCTAAAATGTCTATCAAAAAATCGGCGCCAAGGTTGCTTATTGCCATACCTGCATCCTTATTTTTTAAGCGAGCGTGGGAATATAGATTATTGTTAAATGGCGCTAAAAATAATATTAAACCAAAAAGTTACCCGAAAATCGCTTCACGCATCGTTTGCCAATGCGTCCTTTATCGCCGCCTCCAATATATCGAGGTCGAGCGGCTTCGGAAAAAATTTTGCGGCGCCGGCCTCTTTGACCTCTTTTATGTTGTCCGGAGAGTTGTTTGCGGAGATGGCAAAAACTATTGTCTTCGGGCTCTCTTCCTTTATAGTCTTGATAAGCCATATCCCGCTTTTGCCTGGCAGATAGATGTCGGTTATTACTATGTCGGGAGACTCTTGCCTGAATGCCTCGTAAGCCTCTTCGGCGTTAAGAGCCATCGATACTACCGAGCAACGACTCTCTAGAAAGCTTTTTATCGCCTCGGCCGCAAAAAGGTTGTCTTCAACAAATAGTAGCTTTTTGTCTTTCATCTATAGTTTTGCCTTTCTTTTCATTAGCGCCAGCGTCAACGCCTCGCTAAGTAGTTCGAATTTTTCGTCCAGTCCTTGTTGGGAGGAGATGAACTGCGCGCTCTTCTCCTCTTCTTCCCTGTATTTTTTTTGCAGTTTATTGATGTCGAAATTTATCTTTTCTATTTTCCCGGCGATATTTTTTTGTTGGTGCTCAAGCCGTTTTTGCTTGGTGAAATAGCCGTCTTCTTGTATGACCAGTTTTTTTAAAAAAAGCGTTTTGTCGCTGATGTCCGCTTGTATCTTTTTTGCGTCCTCGTCCTTGCATCTTTTGAGCATTTCGCGCAGCTCTTTTATCTCCGCGTTCGTCGCGGCCTCTATCGACGCCCTCTCTTTGGACTCGTATCCGATAGACTCTATCTCTTTTTTGGTGTTTACCTCTTCTTCGTTTAGCTCGTCTATTTTTGCGTATAGCTCTTCTATGTGCGCCTTCAGGTCTTCTAGCGCTTTTTGTTTTGAGCCGAACGAGTCGAGCAGCTTTTTTCTCTGCATTACTATGCCGACGATGGAAGGCACGTTCCATTTATTGCCGTTTCTATCCAGTATCTCCGGTAGCTGGTATTTGTTTCTCTCGGCGTCAAGCTCGATTTCGCCGGAGTAGTTTTTGAGAAAGTTTTCCGCGTTCGGATTTTTCTCGGCTACGAGGTCTAGTATTGCGATGGCCATCTTGGTGTGGACCAGGATCCAGTTTTCCCTGAGGATCAAGTTGGCGAGACCCTCCAATACCATATCCTCTTCGCTCAGGTTTTCTTTTAGGAAGTTAAAAATAGTCTTTTGGAAGGTTTTGATGTAGTTTTTTGTGAAATAGCCGTGCGTAATGCGCGCAAAGTCAAGCTCCGTTTCGAGCAACTGGGAGGTTATGTCGGATACTATCTCTTGCTCCGTCTCCTGGCTTTCGAAAATAGAGTTTTTGAGGATGACGAGCTCCTCCTTCGGTAGGCCGTTATAACGCTGCTCCCTTCTGCGTTCGTCTCCCTCTTGGAGCTTGAAGCGGCGCACGACCACCTTGTCGTTCAAAAACAGTATCACGTCCTTGTCGGACAGCATTATCTGCTCTTTGAGCTTTTGCTTGATTTTTTCTTTTGATTCGGCCGTCAGGTCGCTAGCGCTAATTCCTAGTTCCCCGAAAAGCCCCTCGGTGCTGATGCTTATGCAGTCGCTTATGATGGATATTTCGGACGAGCCGTTTTCCCTATCTTTTGATTTCTCCCTGGAGATGGCGTCCCGTATCTTGTCGACGATTTCGTGGTATAAAACAGGAGAGCCGCCCCACCTTTTGATGAATATGCTGTTTTGCTTGAATATTACGATGTCTTTATTGTCTAGGTCAAATACCTCTTTGATCGCTATGCGCAACTTCTCTTTTTGATGGTCCCCCGGCATATTTATTACGGATTCCATCAGCATTTCGGAGTCCTCTGTGCTGAACTTTAAAAGTCCGTCCTCCGTTTTTTCAAGTCCCGACTGGTCTCTTATGATAGAGATGAACCTTTTTATATTTTCCAGATTATCCATATATACCGTTTTGGCAGATTTTTGAGTCCTTTATTATACATAGTTGCCCTAAGTGCTTGTTTAATATAATTTATACAATTTTAGAGAGGATTTTGTATGGTTAAAAAAATAGTATCTGCGGCTTTGGCGGCTTTTTTGTTGGGCGGATGTTCTACGTATAACGCCTTCGATATGTTTAAAAAAGATGAATCATACGAAAAAGCGCTCAGAGAGACCAGGAATGCACAGATACTAAACTCTCTCGAGACAAAAATAAAGATTACGGCCACATACCTAAACCCTCTCTACCCGTCCGAATACAAAGACGCGGAGTATTTTTTTGTAGGCGTCTATATACCTGACGATTATGACGGCAAGAAAGAGAGCGCCCTATTCAATAAAGAGTATAGGCTCCAGATGCAAAATCTTGCAAAAAGCGAACAGGTTTTGGGCGGCGCAAAGCCTAAGGAGCAGTATCTGGAAGCTTCAAAAATAGAGTTCATAGAGAAAAAAGAGCAAAACCAGCTCTATAAGAAGATGCCGCATACGGATAATTGGAGCAGGTATTATCTGATTTCATTCCCAAAACAAGAAGGCAGCGAGCCGCTTACGCTGAAAGTGTCTAATCCCGCTTACGGCGAAGCGAAACTAAGTTTTCCAAGAGTTGGGTTAGACTGATCTTTTCGCCGAATTTCTCCGAATATACCGAGTAGTTTAGCGACACCTTTTTTGCGTAGTTTCTTGTTTCGTCATACGGTATATTCTCTATCGACCAGAACGGCTCGTAGGCCAGCATTGCGTCATCGTCGAACCTAAACAACCCATCTTTTTCTATCCGCCTAAAAAACCCGTATCCGGCATTGTAGGAGACGGCTATCAGGGTAGGGTGTCCTACTTTTGATTCAAGCCACTTAAAATGCGTTGCCGCATACGATATGTTTTTTGACGGTTCGAAAAGCTCGAAAAACGACAGCTTCTCTCTTCTTTTTTGCGCCAGCTCTTCGGCGAGTATCGGTATTATCTGCATTACGCCTATGGCGTATGCGCTGCTGACATCGCCCGGGATAAAAAGGCTCTCCTGCTTGCCTATCGCATGCAAAAGCGTCTTTTGGGATTCGTTGAAATCTTTAAACGCATCCTTGTATGGCAGCAAAAAATACTCTTTTTTATATCCGTCCAGCCTTTCTTTCGCGTATGCGTAGTAGGCTTCCGCGTCTTTTTGTTCGGATGCGGTTTTTACCAGTTTTTCAAGCTCGTGCGGCCCCGCATTTTTTATCTGGGCCCTAAACCTTTGCCAATAAAAAGGGCTGCTCGTGTTGCGCTCGCTCGAGACTCTCTCTTTTGCGTCGTCCGCTTGCAAAAACTCTATATTTTTCTGCTTTGCGCCAAGAGTCTCTTTCGCCAGCATCGAGTAGAAGTTTAGTTCGTTCCCGTTTAATAACTGTTTCAAAAACTCTTCTGATCTGGTGCTCAGGTAAGCCCAAAAAAGCGCCCTGTCTTTGCCATCTGCGCCTTTTGCGTTCTCGGCCGCCATCTTAAAACATTTCAGGGCGTCTTCGCCATGTTTCAGCTTTGTAAGGCCCATGAAAAAAAGCGTCTCCTCGCCGTATGAAGGCTTCGGTTCGGCCTTGGCGATACTTTTTTGCAGCTTTGTCTGGTTTGCGTCGAACAATACCCATTTTACAAATCTTTTTGCGCTAGGAGAGGCAAGTATGCCGTCTATGTTCGAGTCGTCGTTTTGCGTATCAAAAAAAGCCGCCCGAAACTCTTTTGGGGTCTCGAAATATATCTCTACGCTCTTTGCGTCAAGTGGCCTGCGCTCAAGAGCCGCCTTCGAAAGCATCTCTATTTTTGCGGCTTTCTCGGGCGCGGCTTCTCTTATGTTTTTCGACAGTTCGGCCGGCTCGTTTGAGCCAGACAGTAGCAGGTTCGATATTTTCTTATAGTTTACGCCGAGCTCGGCGCACTCGGGTGTCTTTTTGAGCGCTTTTGAGATGTTGCTGTCCATGCAGTCGAATAGTTTCGCCAGCTTTTTGGAGGCCGTTTTTTTGAGTAGCAGCGATGAATGGTCCGTTTTCGGTGTTTTTGTCAGGAAAAACGCCTCATATGCCTCTTTGTCCGAAATATCCCCCTTTAGAATATCCAGCAAAAAGAGGTCTTTGGCGTATCCGGAGGGCTCTTTTTTGAGACTCTCCAGGGATATGCCAAAGCAGAGGCAGGCCGCAATAAGAAGACTAAATAGAGGCCGCAAGATGGTTTATTATCTTAACAAGGAATATGTCCAAAAACTGCAACGCCAAGACTATTATTAGCGGCGTCAAATCCACGCCGCCGAATACGGTTCTTATCTTGCCTCTTACAAACGCGTAGACCGGCATAGTAAGTTTGTATAGTATCTGTACTATCGGATTGTAAGGGTCTGGGCGAACCCAGCTTAGAAGCGCCTGGATGATTACGATCCATATATAGATGTTTAGCGCCATATGCAGTATATGCGAAAAAGCTTCCAGAAGAGTTTTTAGTATGAACATATTTTATAACCGTCCGCTATTTTAAAGATTTAAAATTTTAGCAGACGGCTGTTTATTTTTAAACGTCTATTTCGTATTTGAGGATTTTGTATCCTATCTGCCTTACCGTAATACCCAGTTTCCTGGCAGCTTTCGCTTGTATTCCGCCGCACTCCTTTAGCGCGTTTATGATCGCCTCTTTTTCTATGGACTCGAGCTCCTGCTTTGTTACCACCCCGTCTTTTCTGGAGTGGTTATCCCCCATTTTCTCCTTTATATACATACCTGGAAGCGCCGCGGCAACGATGTTTTGCCCGATAACCCCGTTGTCGTTAAGGAGTACGATCCGTTCCATTGTATTTTCAAGCTCCCTTATGTTTCCGTGCCACGAGTAGTCGGATAGCACCGCATAGGCATCCTCGCCGAATTCAAGCTCTTTTTTATGCAGCTTGCAAAACTTGTATAAAAAGTGGTTTGCAAGCATCAATATATCCTTGCCCCTCTCTCTGAGCGGCGGAAGCATTATGGGGATTACGTTTAGCCTATAAAACAGATCCTCTCTGAACTCTCCTTTTTCGACCATCTCTTCAAGGTTTCTGTTGGTCGCCGCGGCTACCCGTACGTCGACTTTTATCGTTTTGCTGCCGCCGACTCTTTCGAACTCCTGTTCTTGCAGCACCCTAAGCAGCTTTACTTGCAAAGATGCGGAAATATCGCCTATCTCGTCCAAAAACAGCGTTCCGCCGTCGGCCAGCTCAAACCGCCCTTTTCTCATCTCTTTGGCGTCCGTAAAGGCGCCCTTTTCGTGCCCGAATAGTTCGCTCTCCAGAAGGCTTTCCGGTATTGCCGCGCAGTTTAGCTTGACGAAAGGACCTTCGTTTCTGCTGCTGCTTTGGTGTAGCGCGGCCGCTATCAGCTCCTTGCCAGTGCCTGTTTCGCCCCTTATTAGCACCGTCGCTTTTGAGGCCGCTATTTTTTTCAAAACGCCGAACACCTCTTTCATCTTGGCACTTTCGCCTATGATGTTTTCAAAGTTGGACGCCTGCAGAACCTCGGATTTGTAGTATGTGTTCTGCTCGGTGAGCTTCTTTTTCTCCTCTTTGTGCGCGCTTTCTAGTTTTATTGCCTGGGCAAGCGTAGAGCCGACGATGGTTAGAAAGTTGATGCACTCTTCAAAATCGAGAGCCGTTTTTTTGGTCAAGTTGACCCCCAGGACCCCGACGACGCTATCGCCGGTTATCATAGGCGTAGCTATATAGGAGATATCGTCTATGCGCCTAGCCCCGGTCTTGTTCAAAAACAGTATATCGCTGTGTATATTTTCTATTACGATCGGCTCTTTGGTGCTTGCGGCGAGACCGGTCGCGCCTTCGCCTACTTTGTAGGAGGCCAGCATTTTCTGTTTTGGCGTTAGATCTATGGATGAAAAGATGCTAAGCTCTTTTTTTTCGTCATTCAAGAGGTGTATGGAGCACCTTTCAAGCTTCAAATAGTTCTTTAACGTCTTTAGTGAGTCTGAGACCTTCTGTTCCAGGCTTTGCGAGCCCATCAAGAGTCTGGATATTTCAAGCAACGTTTCAAGCTCTGCAAGCTTGACGCAGTCGCTACAATTTTGTAAGTTTTTTTGCCCCATGTGGCACCTCTATGAGTTGCTTTTGCGAGATTTTAGCGCAAAAATGTAGCAAAGCATTAATCCAAACTGCTCAAAATATAATCAACTACTTGCGACTTCTAAAATATCGCACTTAAAGCAGTTGCCGATATCTTGACAGCCGTAACATGCCGGAGCTACAGAGCCTATCTCGTCGAATAGAAATTTTTTCCATCTTTTCTCCGTGGGCCGCATAGCCCACAACAACGGATAATTTGCGGCCATGAGCTTGTTGAGCTCCATTCTGGAGCCAAGCCCCATATCAGAATATAGATGCCCGGCTTCAAATGCCTTTGCGGCTATATATCTGGATAGCACGCCTTTTGCAAACTCGTTTTGCGCATATTTCGAGAGTAGCTCCACCAGTTTTTCAAAATCTATTGTCTGCTGCATTTCTTTCTCCTAAGAGCAGCTGTTCATTTTTTATTCCGTTTTTTAAAATATAGGAGTAGAATAGGAACGCTATGCGAATAAATCCGTTTTGGAGGTTTGATATGAAAAGCCTTGTTGTTTCGGTGTTTGGATGCTTGGCTCTGGCGAGCGCAGCTTTGTTTGCCCAGGGGCCAAATAATCCTGCGAATTTCGAAATCGCTAAAAAGCAGATGAGCGAGATGGCGGACAAGAGAATGTCCGTTATTAAGGATTTTAAAAGCTGCGTCGATGCCGCGACGGATACGAACGGCCTAAAAGAGTGCAGAAAAAAAGAGGCTGAAGCTATGAGGGCGTTAAGGCCGCAAAAATCACCAGGCAACAGACCTGGGCGCGGGGATATGAACAATACCCAAAGAGGAATGGGCAATAAGTCTATGATGTAAAAAGCACGGAGGCATAAGCCTCTGTGCCGTTATTTTGCGATACCTTCGAGTTCTACGCTTATCTTTATTTCGTCTCCGACGACAAAACCGCCGGCCTCTAGAGCTTTGTTCCAATTAAGACCGAAGTCTTTCCTGTTTATTTTTGAGGATAGGGCCATTCCCACCCTGGTGCCGCCCCAAGGATCTTTGACCGGAGAGCTTACTTCCGCGTCAAAAACTACCGGCTTTGTGATTCCTTTGATTGTGAGGTTGCCGGCGATTTTTGCTTTACCCGCCTTTAGGGGTGTATATTTGGTCATTACGAAATTCATTTTTGGAAATTTGGCAGAGTCAAAAAAGTCGGCGCTCCTAAGATGGTCGTCTCTTTTTTGTATATCCGTATCTACGCTGGCCGTTTCCACGACTCCTTCCAGCGCGCTTATCTTCTTGCTTTTTTCGTCATAGCTGAAATTTCCGTCAAAGTTTTTGAATTTGCCTTTGACATTGCTTACCATTAGGTGTTTGACGCTAAAGCCTACACTCGAGTGCGAGCCGTCAAGCTCGAAATCTGCCGCAAAAACCGAAGCGCCCAGCAGCAACGCCGCCAAAGCAGTAGCTATTTTTTTCATTATGTTTTCCTTATCCGTTGTTTTTAGCTTCATTGAGAGCAGATATTAGCTCGTCGATATTTTCATAGGGAATATGGACTTTCCAATCCGGCTCCCCGCCTTTGAGACTTACGCCTATGCTGACAACCGGTTTTGAGCTATCCCCGTAAGGATGTTCCATCCGGCTAAGGGTAATGCTCCCGCCTTCCATGCTCGCCAGTTTTATCGTTTTCAGTAGCTTCGCTTCGCTCATCTAGTCTCCTTTTTGGATGTGGAGACTATTGTATGAAATAATTCTTAATTATATTTTAAAGGATGGGTTTAGTCGAGAGTTCTTAGTACCGAGTTTTTGTATCTCATAAATTCGAGCTTTTGTTCCAGATAGCGGTTCTCTTCTTTTAGCGACTTATAGCTCGAATATAAAGAGTCGGTCTCCAGACTCAGGTAGTAGATGCTTGACGAGAGATAAATTTTCGGCATCGTTATGCCGACGGCCAAAACAAGGGTGGCAAGCGCGGTAAGCACCGTCCGTAGGCCAAGACCTTCCTCTTTGCCGCTTAGGGTGGCCAATTCGTCTAGAAGTTCTTGTTTATCGTGCAGATTTTCAACCGTTTCCATAAAATCTAAATGCCCTTAGTTTCGCACTTCTTGCTCTCGGATTCGCCTTCATTTCGCTATCCGTAGCCGTAAGTGGTTTTTTGGTGATAATTTCACCAAGCTCGTTGTTGTTTCCGCATGTGCACCTAAATGCTTCCGGCGGACAGACGCAAGAGCGGGACCACTCTTTAAAAGCTGTTTTTACTATTCTGTCTTCCAAAGAATGAAAAGATATGATACCTAAAATTTTTTCATTTTTTCCAATATTTTTTACACTTTCCAATAAATTTTCAAGCTGCTCCAGCTCCGAGTTGACCTCTATTCTGATGGCTTGAAAAGTCAGCGTGGCCGGATGTATTTTGCCGCCTCTGAAGTTTGCCGAAATTAATGCCGCCAGCTCTTTGGCGCTTGTTATCTTCGCTTCTTTACGTTTCTTAACTATCAGCGAGGCGATTTTTTTGGAGAAGCGCTCCTCTCCGTAGACTCTTATGATCTTTTCCAGTTCCGGCTCGGAGTAACCGTTGACTACGTCGTATGCGCTAAACTCCTGCGTGTTGTCCATGCGCATATCGAGCGTCTCGCTCTCAAACGAAAAGCCTCTCTCTTTTTTGTCCAGCTGCAATGAGGATACGCCTATGTCCGCCAGTATACCGACGACATTGCTTGCGTCTATTTTTGAAAAAACCGAGCCGAAATCGGATTTGACAAAACTTACCCTGTCCGCGTATTTTTTGAGCCTCTCTTGGCTGAACGCAAGAGCTTCGTCGTCTCTGTCTACTCCTATCAGCTTGATATTCGGGTGGGCGGAGAGAATGGCCTCCGAGTGTCCGCCGTATCCTAGCGTAGCGTCTACGAATACGCCGCTCTCGAGCTCTTTGAATACCTCCAGCACTTCGTTTAATAAGACAGGTTTATGGGGAATGTTCATTTATATGCTTTCGTTATTGATTTTTTGACTGCGTCGAACAGTCTATCTATTTCGTCGTTGTTTATGGTTAGCGGCGGCATTATGTAGACCGTATTTCCTAGCGGCCTTACGAATACGCCGTGTTTTAACCCCTCTTTGAATATCGTCAGGCTCGGACGTTCAAGCGCCGTATCCACTTCAAAAGCCGCAATCATGCCGGTTTGTCTGATATTGCTTATTTTTTCGTCGCTCTCTAGCTCTGATAGCCGGTTTGCTATTTTGCCGATTTTGGGCTGTAGGTTTCCGATGACGTCCTCTTGCTCGAATATATCCATAACGGCATTCGCCGCAGCGCATGCTAGAGCGTTCCCGCTATATGAGTGGGAGTGCAAAAACGCCTTTTCTACTTTATCGTCGTAAAAAGCTGAGTAGATCGCCTCGCTGCACATAGCGACGGAGAGCGGCATATAGCCGCCGGTAATCCCTTTTGAGAGGCACATAATATCCGGCTTGATTTTCGCCTGTTCGTGGGCGAAAAAAGTTCCGGTTCGTCCGAATCCTACAGCTATTTCGTCGAGTATCAGATGTACGCCGTGCTTGTCGCAAATCTCTCTTAGCTTCGCAAGAAAAGAGGAGGAGTGCATACGCATATATCCGGCGCACTGCACGAGCGGCTCCACGATAACTCCGCATACCCTGCCTTCGAGTCTCGCCAGATTCCTGTCTAGTTCGTTTGCCGCCCTCTCCGACTCTTCTTCGCTCTTGTCTTTTGGCGACGGCGTTATTACCGTTTTTATCAGAAGCTCTTCGTATGTCTTTTTGTATAGCGCCACGTCGCCGACGCTAAGAGCGCCCAGCGTCTCCCCGTGGTAGGAGTTTTCAAGCGCTATGAACAGCTCTCTTGTTTGGCCTATGTTTTTGAAGTATTGGAAGCTGAGTTTCAAGGCGGCTTCAATGGCGCTTGAGCCGTTATCGGCAAAAAAAACCCTGCTTAGGCTGCCGTTACATTTCTTTACAAGTTTCTTTGCCAGCTCTACCATCGGGCGATGCGTAAAATTGGCAGTCATGACGTGCGCAAAGTCGTCCAGCTGGGCCTTTACGGCGTCGTTTATCTTTTCGTTGGAGTGCCCCAGATTGTTTACCCACCAAGACGATATGCCGTCTATGTACGCATTTCCGTCAAAGTCGTAAAGATATACGCCTTGCGCTTTTTTGATTGGGATTATCGGCGTCTTCTCAAAATCTTTCATTTGCATGCAAGGATGCCAAATTAAAGAGAGATCATCTTTTGCGAGAGTGTTAAAATCCATAGAGCCAAGAAGCCTTTTTTACCGAATTTTAATACTTATCTTTATAAAATCGGATTAATTTTAACAGCCAAGGCATTTTATATGATCACATGGATGCAAAAGCATCGAAAATATCTCGTTGTAACGATTTGGATTTCAACAATAGCGTTCGTGGGCGCCGGTTTTGTCGGATGGGGAAGCTACGATTACGGTTCTATGGCCGGCAAGGTGGCGAAAGTCGGAAATGTAGAAATAAGTAAGGAAGATTATCAAACTCTTTACGGAAATATTTACAATTATTACTCGAAAATGAGCGGCGGGAAGCTTGACGAGCAGACAGCAAAAGCCTTGAACCTTCAGAATATGGCGGTTCAGACGCTGGTAAACCAGGCTCTTTTGCAAAACTTTGCGAACGAGCTTGAACTTCGCGTAACGGACGAAGAGGTCGCAAATAAGATAGCCTCCATGGAGCCTTTTCAAAAAAGCGGAAAGTTTGATAAAGACAGCTATACGCTGGCTCTTAAAAACGTAGGTATGACGCCTAGGGATTTTGAAAACGGGCTTAAAAAAGAACTCCTTATAGAAAAAGCATACACGGTTTTACAGCCGTCGGTCGGCCAAGACGAACTCGCCGCTATATCTACCGCCGCTCTTTCAAAGGATAGAGTAGGTATCAAAATAATCGATGCCGCGAATTTTGTAAAACCTGCCGCTGAGAACGACGTAAAAGCTTTTTGGGATAAGAACAAAGCGAAATTCAAAAGCGAACCCCAGTTTGACGTCGAAAGCATAGAGGTTCCTTCCGTAAATATAGCCGCTTCCGAAGACGACCTAAAAAGGGAGTATGCCGAAAACGGTTCCGCATACTATAAGGACGGCAAGAAGGTTTCTTTTGACGAAGCAAAGCCGCTTATAATAAAAAACACCAAAATCAAAGCCGCAAAAAAAGATGCACTCAAAAAATACGTGGAGCTTAAAGAGGGTAGGCTAAAAGGCAAGCAGATTAGCGGTCTTAGACTATCAAGCGCCCCAATTCCAAACGAAATAAAAGCGGAACTTTCAAAAGTAAAAGAGGCCACAACTCTAAAACCTATTTTGATGGGTGACATTTTTGTGGTACTCAAAGTAACAAAATTCTCCCCATCAAAAGAGATGAGTTACGAAGAGGCAAAGCCTATAGCCAAAATGGCCCTCGAGAGAGAAAATGCGCTAAAAGCCATGAAGGATGAGGCGGCGAGGCTGCTAAAGACCGGATTTGACGCTAGCGACGCAGGATTTTTATCAAAAAACACCAAAAGCGTTATCGCGGGCCTAAACGAGCAGGAAGCGGCGCAAACGGCGGCTTCCATCTTTGAATCCAAAGAGCCGGTCGGCGCGGTATATTTGCCAAGCAAGGCAGTGCTTTTTAAGGTTTTGGAACAGAAATTGCTGGAAAAAGAGGAAGCGGCCAAGGAGGCGCAAACGTTCTCTAGGTTGATACTAGGGGCGAAAGCCTCTCTTGTTAATCAAAATGTGTTAGAATATTTGAAAAACAAGTATGAGGTAAAACTCTATATGCGCCAAGACGGCGAAAATGCCAAGAAGTAATTAGGTAAAAATGGACAATCAGACAAAGCTGGACTTTTCTAAGCCGATTTTAGCGATAGACATCGGCTCTACAAAAACATGCGCCCTTATCGCTGAGATAAGAGCCGGGGAGCCACATATAACTGGCACCGGCATCTCAAAATCAAACGGCCTTAAAAAAGGCGCCATAACAAATATCGAGCTCGCATCCAAGTCTATAAAAAGCGCGGTATCCGACGCAAAAAGAATAGCCGGGGTGGATTTTGGCGAAGCGGTAGTTTCTATATCGGGGGCTTACACCAAAAGCATAAATTCGCACGGCATAGTAAACGTGCCGAGCGGGGAGATAACCCTAAAAGAGATAAATAGGGCTATACAGACGGCTCTTTATAATGCGAATATTCCTTCCGAGTACGAGACGATACACGTGCTTCCGTACGATTTCAAAGTTGACGAGCAGGATTTCATAGAAGATCCTATCGATATGAGCGGGAATAGACTTGAAGTTAGCGTGCATATCGTTACAGTCCAAAAATCAAGTCTTGAAAACCTGAGAAAAGCAGTCAAGCTTGCGGGGCTAGAGATATCGAATATAGTACTTAGCGCTTACGCTTCGTCAATAGCGGTACTAAATCAGGATGAAAAAGAGCTTGGGGTGGCCGTAATAGATATAGGCGGCGCTACAAGCAATCTGGCGATACACCTGGGTAACGCCATCAGATATAACGACTTTTTAGCCGTAGGCTCGAACCATATAACAAACGACCTCTCAATGGCGCTACATACGCCAATCCGTGATGCGGAGGCGGTAAAGCTCGAGTATGGCTCCCTTCATTCCGGCTCAAATGCCATCATAGAACTTCCGACTGTCGGAAACGAGTCCGAGAGGCAAGAGGTTTCGCTTGAGATAGTATCCAGCGTCATATATGCGAGAGCGGAAGAGACGCTTATGATACTCGCAAAGTCGCTTGAAAAAAGCGGTTTTAAAAACCAAATAGGTGCCGGCGTAGTCTTTACGGGCGGCATGACGAAGCTGGAAGGACTAAGGGATTTGGCGGTCAGCATATTTGACAATATGCCCGTCAGATTCGCAAAGCCAAAAGATATGGACGGCCTCTTCGAAAACCTAAAAGATCCGTCTTGCTCTACTGTTATAGGCCTAGTCCTATATGCATCTGGTAAAAATGCCCTTTATGAAATAGACTCTGCGAAGAGGCTAAGGCTTAAAGAGTATTTCACGCCTGCGGCGGTAGCTCCCGAAAAGCTAAAAGAGGAGAGCGATAAGGCATCTCCGGCTTTTGATCAGCCAAAACAGTATAAGGCTCCCGAGAAGGTGCTAAAAGAGAGCGGCTCCAAAGAAGCCAATAAAAAACTCCTAGAACATATCGACCTGCCTGAAAGAAAAGGCGGCGGTGTACAGGCTTACTTTGTAAGATTCTGGAGATGGGCTACCCAATTATTTTAAATTCAGCCAAGGAAGATAGATGAACGGTCTGTTTCAAGTCGAAGAACTAAGAACAAAAGCGGGTGCGAAAATCAAGGTTATAGGTGTGGGCGGCGGCGGCTGCAACATGATAAACCACATGATAAACGAGAATGTCAGCGGTATAGAGCTTGTTGTTGCAAATACCGACGCGCAAGCGCTTGACGGCTCTCTGGCTCCTACAAAAATTCAGCTTGGGGCAAAACTTACGAGAGGCCTAGGTGCCGGCATGAAGCCGGAAGTAGGCAGGGGTGCCGCGGAAGAGAGTTATCAAGAGATCAAATCTATGCTTGAAGGCGCGGATATGGTATTTGTCGCCGCTGGACTTGGAGGCGGTACCGGTACTGGCGCCGCCGAAGTTGTAGCGGCGGCGGCCAAAGAGGTTGGCGCATTGACAGTCGCAGTAGTTACAAAACCGTTCATATTCGAAGGTCAAAAAAGAAGAAAATTCGCCGATGAGGGGCTGGTCGGCGTAAAAAAAGTGTGCGACTCTATCGTTGTGATTCCAAACGATAAGCTGCTTGCTATAGTCGATAAAAATATGGGTATCAAAGATAGCTTCAGAATCGTAGACAACGTACTCTCTAGAGCGGTAACCGGCATCAGCGGCGTAATTCTAAAGCACGGCGACAACGACATCAACCTTGACTTTGCCGACCTTAAAACCGTTATGAGCCACAAAGGGACGGCTCTAATGGGTGTTGGCGAGGCCAGCGGTAACGACGCCGCATATCAGGCTATGAAAAACGCGATAGAATCCCCGCTATTTGACAATATCTCTATCAGCGGCGCCATGGGCGTGCTTGTGCATGTAAATATGCATCCTAACTATCCGCTCGTGCAAATTCAGCAAGCTATGTCTATAGTATACGAGAGCGCAGACCAAGATGCCGACGTAATATTCGGTACGACAACCGATGAAAATCTCGATATCGACAGAGTGGTAATAACTATCGTAGCTACGGGATTTGAGAAAGAGGCTGCGAATAGCTATACTATTAAGCAAGCCGACAAAGAAGCACTCGCTCAAGAAAAAGTGCAAGTAAGAAACATCAGGAAAATAAGCGGCGGCTACGACATTACTTTTGACGAGGACGAGCTACAGGTTCCTACATACCTTAGACGCCAAATGGACTAACCTTACCTTACACAAAAGGGGCTCTCATGAAAGTTATGCTCGATTTGATGGAGCAGGATTTTTCCGATAAAAAGATTATTCTTTTTGAGGAGAGCCAGGCTTTTGCCAAGGCGATAGCGGCGAAAATATATAAAAACTTGAATTGTAACGTAGAGATCGCTACAGACTTCGAGTACTTCAAAAAAACAATCGACAAAAACGACGGCCTATTCGTTTCGATAATCGACTATGAGTCTTACGGTTGCGGCGAAGAGGCAATGGAGTATGCGCTCTTAAAACGTATACCGGTTATCGTGCTGGCTTCAAACTTCGACGACGATATCAGGGATAAGCTTCTTTCCAAGAATATAGTAGATTATGTGCTCAAAAGAAGCATAGAGGATATGGACTATCTCGTCAATCTAATCAGGCAGCTGGCCAGAAATAGCGAGACGGAAGTGCTAATAGTCGACGACTCCTCCATATACAGAAGCAGTATCGCCTCCATACTTAAAAACCAGCTTTTCAAAACATATGAGGCAAAAGACGGAGAAGAAGCTCTGGAATTGATGGCGAAACACTCCGGCATCCAGCTTGTGCTAACGGATTATTTTATGCCTCGTATAGACGGTTTCGAGCTGGTTACCAGACTCAGAAAGACCAGAAGCAAAGATGAGCTCTCCATAATCGCCATATCCGGAGATACAAGCGAAATGGTCGTATCTAAATTTTTGAAATTTGGAGCAAACGACTATATCAAAAAACCTTTCAGCAAAGAGGAGTTTGTCTGCAGGGTAAACAACAACGTAGAGCATCTATCCTTGATTGCGTTCCAAAAAGAGCTTGTTAATTTCGACTTTTTGACCGGGCTTTACAACAGGAAATATTTGATGAGCGCTGGCCAGACGTTGTACGCTAATGCAGCGAGAGGCAATATAGATTTTATCATAGGCATGATGGATATCGATAACTTCAAGCTGATAAACGACAGGTACGGCCACGACGTCGGAGACCTTGTCATAAAAGATTTCGCCAGATGCCTAAACGAGTGCTTCAGAAAATCTGATGTCATCTGCAGATTCGGGGGCGAGGAGTTTTGCGTGCTTCTTACGAACGTAGAAGATCAATATATAGAGCATACGTTTGAGAAACTGATACATACGGTAAGGCAAAGCCAAATTATTACAAAAGAAAAAGAGATACTAACATATAGCGTATCCATCGGAGTTTGCGCTACGCTGCTCGATAGTTTCGAGGCGATGCTCAAAAGGGCCGATGAAAAGCTATATGAAGCCAAGAGAGCGGGCAAGGACAGGGTGGTTACCGATCTTATCCCGTCTTAGTTTTTTATCTCTCTGCCCTCCAAAAAACACTGCACTATCTGGTTATCCGTATTTCTAAAGGCGGTCGCTTCGCCTTTTTCTATAATAACGCCTTCATATAGCATAGCCGCATAGTCTGCGCATTTGAACGCTTCTTTGATATCGTGGCTTATCAGTACGGACGTGATTTTAAACTCTTTTTGAAGTTTTATTATCATCTGGCTTATCTGGTCGCTTATAATCGGATCAAGACCGGTCGTAGGCTCGTCGTATAGCAGTATTTTTGGTTTTAATATTATCGTTCTGGCTAGACCCGCCCTTTTCCTCATGCCTCCGGAAAGCTCGTCTGGATAAAGTTTTGACACTCTCTCCGGTTCCAGGGCGACCATCTCCAGGGCGGCGTATACCTCTTTTTTTATCTCGCTTTCCGACTTTGAGGTGTGCTCCCTAAGAGGAAATGCGACGTTGTCGTATACGTTCATACTGTCGAACAGAGCTCCGCTCTGAAACAAAAAACCTATTTTCTTTCTAAGCTCGAGCAGCTCTTTGTCTTTAAGCGAAGTCGCCAATTCGCCGTCCACGAATATCTCGCCTTCGTCCGGCCTTAGAAGACCGACTATGTGTTTTATTATCGTAGACTTACCGCTTCCGGAGAGGCCGAATATGACCGTCGTGGCCCCTTCTTTGATGTCAAGGTCTACGCCTCTTAATATCTCTTTTTTGCCGAAACTTTTTTTTAGGTTCCTGATCTTAATCATTCGACGTTTTTTCTTTCCATATATTGCACGGTAAAACGGTTGACATCCTCATAAAAAAAGCAACAATGAGCGTCACCAGAAGGAGCTTGAAGTCGAATTCCGCGATTTTGTGCACCGTTTCAAATGTTTTTGATGCAAGCGCCTCTTCGCCCATAGCTTGGTATCCTATGATTTGAGGGGTAAGTATGAAGGCGTAGAGCCCTATCGCCGCTACGTTGATGAAAGATATGGCGAGCATCGTCTTGCTGTTTCTTTTATTGACGGCCAAAAAGCCCTCGAACGCTATCGTAATAGCCGCCGTCGTAAGCAAAACATAGTTAAATCTCGAAAATATCTCGCTCATCATAAGTCCGGCGTCATATCTTGCCAAAAGCTTTACCCCGAAAACCATCTCCGAGTGGAATATGATTGGCGCCACCATCGCGCCCAGCAAGAAAACGCCCATTGCCGAAGCCGCAAGGGAGAAGAGGTAGAATGAGGTAAAAAGTTTGATCATCTGTTTTCCTTAATAATCCAAAAACCCCTGTCAAGACCGGCATAATCCTTGTAAAATCCGAATCTTGATGCCGGTTTCGATTTTAGTATCGCCTCTATCGGCGCTTTTTGGTCAAAACCCATTTCGCACACGAAAGCCCTAAAGCCCATCTCGTAAAAACCGTCTACGGCGGCTTTTATTATCTCTTCGCCGCTCTCTCCTCCGAATAGGGCGAGATGCGGCTCGTGCAGCACGTTTTGCTCTAGCTCGTAGCTGTTTTGTATATACGGCGGATTTGCGGTTAGTATATCAAAACTATCACTTTTTATATTACTAAAAAGATCTGATAATAAGAAATTTATATCAACTTCGAGTCTTAGTGCGTTTATTTTTGCCACCTCTAACGCCTCTTGGCTAATATCGGAAGCCGTTACCGATAGGTTTGGCATAAGTTTTTTCATAGTGCATGCCACGGCTCCGCTTCCGGTGCATATATCCAAAAGCGACTTTGCGCCTATCTCATGTGCGATTTTCGTAGCAAGCTCGACTAGAAGCTCGGTTTCCGGTCGCGGGATCAAGCAGCGGCTATCCACAAAAAAATCGTATCCGTAAAAACACGCTTCGCCCACTATATACTCAAAAGGAACATTCCTCTTTCTTTGCTCCAAAAAACTCTCGAACACGGCGTCGTCTATCTGGGCGTCGTCGTTTGCTATGACGCTCGCGCTGCTCATAGCAAGGTTTTTGGCAAATAGCCATGTGCACTCTTTGGCGGCGGTATCTATCTGTTTTAGCTCGCTTTTTGCTATTTTGATGGCGTTTTTTAGATTCATACCGCTTTTAGCTTCTCTATTCTTTGGGTGATAGGCGGATGCGTATAGTCGAAGAATATCTTTATTTTTGACGCAACCGGAAACGCTTTGTTCTCTTTTGCCAATGTCTTGAGGGCGCCTATCATCGACTCCCTAAAACCCATCTTGGCGGCGTACGCGTCCGCTTCAAATTCGTTTCTCTTGTATATGAAATTTATCAGCGGCATCAGAAAATATAGAGCCGCGGATGAAAACAGCATGAAGACGATTACCGTTCCGGCGCCGTTTTTTTCTAAGCCTATCGCGTTATAAAAAGGAGCCTCGATCGTTCCAAGCAAAAAGCAGAGAGCAAAAAAAGCAGCCATCATCGTGCCCATGGAAGAGAATATGTGTTTGTGCTTGAAGTGTCCAAGCTCATGGGCGACTACGCCGAATATCTCTTCTTTTGACAGTTTTTCTATAAGCGTATCGTATAGGGCGACTCTTTTTGATTTCCCTATTCCTGCGAAGTATGCGTTGAGTCTCGTGTCTCTTTTGCCGGCGTCGACCCTGTATATCTCGTTTAGCTCGAAACCGCTTTTTTTGGCCAACTCTTTTAGTCCGTCGGTAATTTCGCTATTTTCCAATTTCTCAAACTTGTTGAATAGCGGAGCTATGAAGTTCGGATACAAGATATTTGCTCCGATTATAAAGGCGGCGATCAGCCCAAACACAAAAAGCCACCATAGTTCGAACGAGTTTATGAATAGTATGGCCACAAAAGAGATCGCTCCGCCAAAAAACATCGTCAAGAGGAACTCTTTTAACTTGTCCAGCGCAAAAAGCCCCGGCGTGGTAGCGGTAAATCCGAATTTTTTGTCCAGCCAGAAAACGGAGGCTATTTTCATCGGAAGCTCCATGATAAAGCCGATTGCCAGAAAAGCGGCGACCCCGGCCGCTTGAAGAAGCGAAGAGCTTGCCGATAAAAGCGGATGAAGCATATATAGACCGACAAAGACCCATAGACAGAAAACGGATATGTCAAACAGGCTCTCAAAGAGGGCGAACCTCTCCTTCATGACGGCGTAGCTCTTTGCTTTTGCGAGCTCGTCGGCGTCAAATTCCGGCAGCTCCCCGTCGAATTTTTTGAGAAAGCGTATCTGCGAGCCGCTGACGAATATTTTTGAGATCGTATATAACGTATAAAATAAAATTAATATTAGAAAAATTGTTTTGTGCTCCATTTTGCTTCTTTGTTACTATAAATTTTTGCCGGATTATACAAAATAGAGCCTCAATAGATACTTTTGGTAACACACAGATATATTTATTTGCGTTGCCTGCTCCCTACCGTTTATAGCTTATTAATGGCGTATTATTTTATTCATTAGAAATAGTGATTATTATAGGGGTTATTTTTCAGTTGCGATTAAAATTTGATTATGTAGAATGCTCGTTCCTTGCTGTGCTTGCAAAGCCCTATTAACATTTGGCTTTCAAGTATAAGTGCCTTTTTTAAAACTATAAAAGGAGATTATATGAAACTAGGCTTCCTAGTTGATCTTAGCCTATGCATCGGATGTAAAGCGTGCGAAGTTGCCTGTAAGTCAGAGAACGTCGTACCTTTGTCCATGTGGAGACTGAGAGTAAAATACGTAGATTTCGGTGTTTTCCCTGAGGTAAAAAGAGCGTTTACGCCTCTTAGATGTAACCACTGTGAAAACGCGCCTTGCCAAAGGGTTTGCCCGGTGAGCGCGCTTCACTATCTCGATAACGGCATTGTGAATGTAGATAAGCAAAGATGTATCGGCTGCGCCGCGTGCGTACTAGCCTGTCCTTACGGCGCTATCTATATAGACCCTGAAACGAATACCGCCGATAAATGTACTTATTGCGCGCATAGGGTAGAAGCCGGTCTTGCGCCTTCGTGCGTAATAATCTGTCCTACCGAAGCTAACGTATTCGGCGACCTTGACGATCCGTCAAGCAAAATCAGCCAATATATAGCCGCCCATAAAGATACAAGGGTCAGAAAACCTGAAAAAGGCACGATGCCTAAGCATTTCTATACTTCAGCCGGAGATATTCATCTAAATCCGCTAGCAAGTACAAGAGCCGAAGGATTTAACCTGTTTAATGAAATCGGACACCTAAATCACGTTGGAGGCCACTGATGATATTCGAATCACTTGTAGCCAATGTTCCGGTTTTAAAATCGGCGATAGTTACTCTTGACGTACTATTTACGCAAATAGCGTGGGGCTGGATAATAGTTATGAATATGTGGGCGAAATCTATCGCAACCGGCGTATTCTTCGTTGGTCTTTATATGATGAGAAAATATCCGTCAAGCGAGACTTTCTATAAATATATTATTCCTGTTTTGGGTCTTATATTTGTCGGTATTACGCTTTTGTTTACGGTTATCGACCTTCACAAGCCGTTTAGAGCGTTTTATATATTCCTTCATTCGCACTTTACGTCCGCAATCACGTGGGGCGCATGGTTTATAAACATATACTCTCTTATTCTTGTTTTGTGGCTTTGGGCGACAATCAAAAAAGACGAAAAACTATTCTCGAAACTTGCTATTCCAGGTCTTGTGATAGCGTTTTTGACGACTGTATATACCGCCGGTCTTATGGGTCTTTCGAACGCTAGAGAGATTTGGCAAACTCCGACCGAAATAGTTCAAATGGTTCTTGCCGCCGGACTTGCCGGAAGCGCCATATTGCTAATCGTAGGCAAAATCAATCTTGACGATGCACAAAAACAAAAACTAGGCGTAATTCTTGGTTTTGCGGCTTTGGCGTCTCTAATAATTTACGTATCAGAGCTAATTTTTGCTCCGACAAAATCCGAAGAAGCCGAGTGGGTTGTTCACTATCTAACTCACGGAGCTATGGCTGTTTATTTTGCACTCGGTCTGATTATAGCTTTCGCTATTCCGGCTGCTCTTGCATTCGTATCAAATAGAACAAAAAATTCAATGTTGCTACTTCCTGCCGCTGTGCTGGCGCTTGTAGGGCTTTGGATGGTAAAACATGCGTGGCTTGTAGCTCCGCAAATGATACCGCTAAGTTAAGGGAGACAGAGGATGATAAAAAGAAGAGATTTTCTAAAACTATCGGTCGTTGGCGCAGGTGTTGGCGTCGTTGCTAGCGGTGCGGTAAAATCATTTATTCCTTCGCTTGAAGCCGGAAGCGATGTTGCGAAGTTTGACAAAATTCCGGTTTCGAACGGAAACTTTGCATACTATCCGCCGTTTGACAAATGGAACTCTTGGAAAGAGATGGACGGCGACGACTGGAAAAACGGCGGTATCGCAAGACACGACGTAAAAGTACACGATTATATGCTTGTACCTACGGCATGTAATAACTGCGAAGCGTCATGCGGCCTTCTTGCGTACGTAGACAAAGAGAGCATGTCTGTTAAAAAAATATTCGGTAACCCTCTGCATACGGCTTCTCTTGGTAGAACCTGTTCAAAAGGTATCGCCGCATATAGCCAGATGTATGACCCGGATAGAATCCCGTTCCCTATAAAAAGAGCCCCTGGCTCAAAAAGAGGCGAGGGTAAATGGGTTAGAACGACGTGGGACGAAGCCCTGACTACAATCGGTAAAAAAATAAGAGAGACGCTAAAAAGCGGCGACGCTACCAGCAAAAAAGCGATTATGTACCATGTAGGTAGACCGAACGAAAACGGCTTTACGCCTAGGGTTTGGCATACTCTTGGACAAGATTGTACGAACTCGCACACAAATATCTGCTCGGCAAACGGTAGAGCTAGTTCTTTGATGTGGGTAAACGACGATAGAACCGCTCCAGACTGGGCGCACTCTAAGCTTGTTTTGCTTGCTTCGTCTCACGCCGCCGATGCCGGACACTACTTCCAGCAATCAGCCGGTCTTATATCTAAGGCTAGAAAAGCGGGAGCCAAGCTTGTCGTCATGGATCCTAGGATGTCAAACTCTGCCGGTGTTGCAGACCTATGGATAGCGGCATGGCCTGGTACTGAGGCTGCCATATTCCTTGCAATCGCAAACAAGATATTGCATGAGGGCAAATACGACGCCAAATTCGTAAAAGATTGGTACAACTGGCAAAATCTTATGGACGACAAAGCGTACATGGAGTACCTCAAAAAAGAGGGCTTCATAACCTCTCTTCCAAAAGACGGCAGCTTCGATAGCTTCATAGAAGTTCTAAAAGATATGTACAAAGACTATACGATGGAGTGGGCTTCAAAAGAGAGCCACGTTCCGCTTGATAGACTTGAAAAACTATACGAGTATTTCATATGGGCCGGAAAAGAGATTACGTCGTTTAACTGGAGAGGTCCATCCGCCGGTAACAGGGGTGGTTGGTTATACGGTAAGAACATGATATTCGCCCTCTCTCTTGTCGGTTCTATGCAAGGCAAGGGTCAGCTCGGCTTTGAGCATATGAAAGCCATCTTCGTCGCTGGAAAAGGCGGAAAAGCTTGCCAAGCCGAGAAAGCTCCGAACGTAAACGAGTGGAACGAACTTAGCTGGCCGCCTGAGTGGCCTCTTACGAGCTACGAGCTATCCATGTGTCTGCCTCACCTTCTTGCGGATACCGCATGGCAGGAAAAATGGAAAGCAAAAGGGCTTAGCGTTCCATCCAAACTAGCCGTATGGTTCCCTAGACAATACAATCCGGTTTGGATCAATCCGGACGGCTTCAGATGGGTAGACGTGCTAAAAGACGAGACAAAAATGGAGCTTACGGTAAATCCGTCTCCTACGTGGTCCGAGACAAACTGGTATATGGACTATATCCTGCCGACGGGTCTTGCCGCAGAGAGACATGACCAGCACTCCGAAGCTTCTAAGCCTGAGGCTTGGACGAGCTTTAGACAGCCTGTTCTAAGAGTTATGCTTGAAAAAGGCGGCTGGAAACCGAAAAATCCGGCAAGGGCTACGCTAGAGGCGCACATGAAAGCCGGTCTTGGCGAAATCTGGGAAGAGAACGAGATGTGGATAAACCTTGTCTTCGCCGCCGACCCGGACGGAAGCCTCGGTATCAGACAATACTGGGAGTCGAAAGCAAACCCTGGTAAACCGGTAACGATACCTGAGTATTACGACGCAGTATTTGCAAACTTGCCTAACCTTGCCGCCGCCGCCGCTACGGCTGCCGCCCAAAAGGCGCAAAACGCAAAAACTCCGCTTGAAAAAGAGCTTGCGGCGTTTGCGCAAAAGTATCCTAACTACGACTTTATGAGAGATAGAGGTACTTGGACAGAAGCTACGGACGTATTCGACATATACAAAAGAGAAGTTCACGTCGATCACGAGAAACATACGATCAAAACAAAAGCGATGCAGTTCTGGCAGGCGCCTGTAGAGTATCCTATGTCGAGCGTAAAAGTAGACCCTAGAACGAATGTCGCATACGTGGATACTCCGGATGGCAGAAATAACGTAGGTGTCCAGTATGAGGGCAAACTTGTAGACGGTTTCGAGACGCCTAGCAAAAAACTAGATTTCTACGTAGACTGGATGAAAGAGTGGGGCTGGCCGGAATATGCGCTGCCTATGTATCCGAAAAACGAAGAGCAAAAGAAAAAATATGTGCATGTAACAAGCCACGTAAACCACATGTACATGAAAGAGCCGAACGCTTTTGCGCTTAACCCGATATTTAGGCTGCCGTACAACATCCATACGAGAAGCATCAACTCGAAATGGCTAATGGAAATCAGCCAAAACCACAACCCTGTATGGATGGCTCCTGGCGACGCCAAAAAACTTGGCGTAAAAACCGGCGATCCTATCAAGGTAAAAGTGGTGGATACGGTAACAGATCTTGAGTCTGGCTACTTTGTGGGTATGTGCGTAACGACTGAGGGTATACTTCCTGGTACGCTTACATGTTCGCACCATGCAGGCAGATGGAGACTTGTCGACAAAGTCGACATCCCTGGTTTTGAGCAGCCGCTTGTTCCGCTCGGCACGGGCGCTCCTCTTGCCGAACTGAAAAAAGAGGGTTCTGTGTACTCTTTGAATTACAAAGACGGCATCAAGCCTCAAAATCCGAAAGAGACGAAAGAGTTTGGCGCCAACGGATGGCCGTACGCGGAGTTTAACAAGGATATGAAACATATCACTTGGAACGGTCTAAGCGGCACATTCCAAAACGCCACGTTCAGCTCAAACCCTGACCCAATCGGCGGTATGCAGTGCTGGCACAAAAAAGTTCTTGTTGAAAAAGCGGGAGCGAACGATAAAATCGGCGACGTAAAAGTAAACATCGACAACAATATGAAAATCTTCCAAGCGTGGAGAGATAAGCTTACTCGTCCGGCTCCAGGGCCAAAAGGACTAAGAAGACCTGAGCATCTTAAACGACCTTGGGTTCCTCTAACTAGAGAAGCGTACAAAATGCCTTCGAAAGCCTAACGGCTTTGGCCCCCTTGTGGGGGCTTTTTGTTTTTGTAAGTTGTGATAGAGTTACGATTTACAAAAGTGAAAAAAGGTGTTTTAAGTTGCATAATATTGATCAGATAAAAGTAAGAGAGTTCTACTATACGCTAATATCCAGGCTTCTAATAGCGGAGATAGACAAAGAGACGATAGAGGCGTTGCAAAACGACGATACGCTTCGTTCCTTGTTTGTCTATTCGAAAGAGGCGGACGACTACCTCTCAAATGACGCTGCAAAAATCGCCGAGGAGCTGGCCTCCCACTATGTGGATCTGTTCCTTATCAGGCTTGTGCCGTATGAGAGCTTTTATACGTCCGAAGACCAGATGATAAATTCCGGCAGTGAAAATCCGGTGCAGATATACTATAAAAAGTACGGTTTTGACGTAGAACTTGATAAGGCGAGAGTCGTGTCGGGGGATCATATAGGCGTGGAGTTTGAGTTTTTGATGAACCTGATCAAAAATGAGAGAGATGCCGCCGATGATGGGCAGATGGAGTATGCGCAAACGATCAGGGATATAGAAAAGGATTTTATAAAGACGCATCTGCTGCCGTTTGCGATGATGTTTTTACCGGCTCTTTTGGACGCCTCAAAGACCCCTTTCTATAAGGACGTCGCCGAAATAGCCCTGGAGTTTCTCCTTTCCGATTTAGAGGAGCTTAGCGCGTAGTGGCTATAAAACTCTCATTTGAAAGCTGCGTTAGGACGCGCAGCGTTTCTAGTGAATGCTCGAAATGCATCGACTCTTGCTCTTATGACGCCATCGCTCAGATACAAAACTCCGTCAGAATAAATCTCGACGGTTGCGTGGAGTGCGGCGCATGTGCGGGCGCGTGTCCGACATCGGCGATAGAAACCTTCTCTTTTGAAGGTTTTATAGAGAGATTTTTGTCCTCTTCCGACGCTGCCATTGATTGTAAAAAAGACGGTATCTGCGCGGCGTCTTTTTGCGCGGACGAGCTCTTTTGTCTTTTGGCGTTGTCCAAGAAAGATATTTCTGTAGAGCTTGGGTATTGCGACGGATGCAAAAGCGCCGCCCTTAAAGAGACGATAGAAGAGAGAATCAAAGAGGCGAATGCGCTTTGCGGCTATTATGGAGTGAGCCAAAAGGCGTTTGCAAACTATTCCGCCCTGCCGGAAGATAGCAAGGAAAATAGCGTAGACTCGTCGAGAAGGTCTCTTTTTGGGCTTTTTACAAAAGAGGGCGTCAAAAAAGCCGGAGAGAGGCTAAAAAGCGACGAAGAGTTCGCATCGGACAAAGAAACGACGATAGACTACGCTTTGCTAAAAACAAAAAAACTGCCGTTTAAAAGAGAGCTTTTTTTGGGAATTGCCGAGAAGTTGGAACCTGTCGGGGAAGAGTGGGGAAGGGGGCTCTCTTTCGCAACCGATAAACATATAGATGAAACATGTGACAACTGCTCTTTGTGCTATAGTCTTTGCCCGAGCGAAGCATTGCAAGTGACGCAGATGAAAAACGCGATACTTTTTAGCCCGCATCTGTGCCTAAGATGCGCTCTTTGCGAAGACGTATGCGAGAAGAAGTCTATAAGTTCGCTGCCCGCTTTTGATCCATCCGTATTTAAGACAAAGAGCAAAAAGGCGCTTATAAAATTCAAAGCGAGGCTCTGCGAATCTTGCGGCTCCGTATTTAGCGGAGACAGCTCCGAGTGCCCTCGTTGCAGCGCCGAGTCTGAAGACGCAAGAGAGCTTTTAGGATTATAGATGATCGCAAAAACCACCAAACTATTCGCCATCCTTTGCCCTTCGCTATCGGGCAGCAGGATATACCAGCTTTACAACTATGTTTTTGAGTCGAACGGCGTCGATGCGGCGTTCATAAATTTTAGCATCGTAGAAGACAAGATACCGTTTACGCTCGAAAATATCGGGAACTCCGAGATAATATCCATGCTTATAGATCCTGAGTTTTCGGATAGCGTGCATATGCTTGCTTTTTTTGGGCTCAAGGACGGCTGCGTCTCAAGAGTTGACATAAAAGACGGCTCGGCTTATCCGGTAACATCCCCGGTTAGACCTGATTTTAGCGAGGAGGGAGTCCTTGAGGGCTTAAGGCTCAATTTTTTTGAATGGTTCGGATTTTTCCCGAATATACCGGATGACGCGCTAAAGACGCTCAAAGAGAGCGCACCCAGAGAATCAATACTTACAAGGAGCGAATAGTGGAAGAAGAGTCAAAGCTAACCAAGTTTATTTTATCGCCCAACCTTAGCGGCGTGTATGTCTCAAAAGCGGATTTGCAGGCTGTGGCCGCAAGTTGCGGATACGCCTTGCAGATACAAGAACGCAAAAGAATGCTAAAAGAGCTGTTCGCGCTGGTTCGCGAGGTGGAGGATTTCAAGAGAATAATAGACGCTTTTAGCTCTTTTGTCGCCTATAAATTGGAGACCTATAAGAATATAGCCGCGGAATTTCCTAGCTCCTCCGGAATCGTTGCGACGTTTGAAGCGAAGATAAAAGATATGCTCTCGGAACTTGAGAGGTCGAAAGAAGAGGCTACCCTTATCGGGTAGTGCCTATCTTTCTGACTCTTCTAGCATTTTATTCATCGGCTCGAATATTTTTCTTTTTAGCCATGTAAACCTCTCCTGTGGGCTTGCCACATCCTCGATAAAGCTAGCTTTTGCAAAAATTATAGAAAAATTTTATAGATGGATTAGCTATGCAAAAAAAAGTAGAAACCGCAAAAACACTTTTAAACGCGCTTCCTTATATCAAGGAGTTCAGCGGGCAGACGATGGTTATAAAATACGGCGGTGCGGCGCAGATATCGGATGAGCTCAAAACCTCTTTTGCTAGAGACATACTGCTTTTGACGTTGGTTGGCGTAAGGCCTATCATCGTTCACGGCGGCGGCAAAGAGATAAACAAGCTTCTGGAAAAGCTAAGCATCGAGCCGAAATTCATAGACGGCGTACGCGTAACCGATGAGGCTACGATGGAGGTCGTGGAGATGGTGCTGTGGGGAGCCATCAACAACGAGATAGTGTCGCTCCTTTGCGGACATGGGGCAAAAGCTATCGGGTTAAACGGCAAAAGCTCATCGTTTTTTAAAGCAAAACCTCTAAAGGACGGCATGGGACTAACCGGCGAAGTGACCGAAGTGGATCCTTCTATCGTAGAAAAAGTACTGGACGAAAAATTTGTCCCGGTAATCGCATCCATCGCCGAGGGCGAAACGCTGGGGCATCCTGGTTATAACATCAACGCCGATACGCTTGCCTCCGCCGTAGCCGTAGCCGTAAAAGCAAAAAAGGTGATATTCATGACCGATACGGCCGGCGTTCTTGACAAAGAGAAGCATCTGCTTACAAGTCTGGATAAATCCGGGATAGACGCGCTAATAAAAGACGGCACGATAGCCGGCGGCATGATCCCGAAAGTCGAGGCGTGCCTAAAGTCTGTAGAGGGCGGCGTAGAAAAAGCGCATATTATAGATGGACGAGTAGAGCACTCTATACTTTTGGAGCTATTCACCAATGAAGGAATCGGCACGGAAATTTCACTCTAATTTGGGTATAATCCGCGCATTTTTTACACATAATTTTTAAATATTAAAGAGTCATGATGGACATTAGAAAGTCATTTTTGGATTATTTCGCGTCAAAAGGGCATAGCGTCGTAGACAGCTCTCCATTGGTTCCTGACGACGCCTCCTTGCTTTTTACGAACGCCGGAATGGTGCAGTTTAAGAGTATATTTACAGGCGAAGTGCCTGTGCCAAACCCGCCTCGCGCTACAAGCAGCCAGACCTGCATCAGGGCCGGAGGCAAGCATAACGACCTCGAAAACGTCGGCTTTACAGCTAGACACCACACGTTCTTCGAGATGCTAGGCAACTTCTCTTTCGGGGATTATTTCAAAGAGGACGCCATCAAATATGCGTGGGAGTTTATAACGGAAGAGATGGAGCTTCCAAAGGATAGGCTTTGGATATCTATTCACGATAGCGACGACGAGGCCGGCAAAATATGGGAGAAGTACGTACCAAAAGATCGTATCGTCAAGATGGGCGACAAGGATAACTTCTGGCAGATGGGCGATACGGGGCCTTGCGGACCGTGCTCTGAAATACACTTTGACCAAGGGGCTGAGCACTTCAACTCGTCCGAGGACTATTTCGGCGGCGAGGGCGATAGGTTCTTGGAGATTTGGAACCTTGTGTTTATGCAATACCAAAGATTTGAAGACGGCAGTATGATACCTTTGCCGAAGCCTTCTATAGATACGGGAATGGGTCTAGAGAGAATCACCGCCATCAAAGAGGGCAAATTCTCAAACTACGACAGCTCGCTTTTTATGCCGCTAATCGACGCTATAGAGGCAAAAGTGGGCAAAAAATACGAATACGCATCCGGCGCCAGCTACCGCGTAATCGCGGACCACTTGAGAGCCGTAAGTTTCCTTGTTGCGCAAGGCGTGACGTTTGATAAAGAGGGCAGAGGATATGTCCTACGAAGAATTCTTAGACGAGCGGTTAGACACGGGTATAAGCTAGGGTTTAAAGAGCCGTTTTTGTATGCGCTTTACGACGCCCTTGTTTCGCTAATGGGGCACGGCTATCCGTACCTGGCGGAAAAGGCGCAATATGTCAAAGAGAGCATCAAGGCGGAAGAGGAGAGGTTTTTCTCTACTATCTTTGCGGGAATGGAGCTGTTCGAAAGGGAGATGAGCTCCAATCCTAGGATATTTAGCGGCGAGACCGCGTTTAAGCTGTATGATACGTTCGGCTTCCCTCTCGACCTTACGGAAGATATGCTTAGGGAGCGGAACGTCGGCCTTGACAATGAGGGCTTTGACGCAAAGATGAAAGAGCAAAGAGAGAGGGCTAAAGCGGCTTGGAAAGGCAGCGGGGACGCCGCGAACGAGGGCGACTTCAAAGAGCTTCTTGAAAAATTCGGCAAAAACGAGTTTGTAGGTTACGACAAACTGGAAGCGGACGCAAAAGTGCTGGCGCTCCTTGATAGCGATTTTAAGGCTGCAAACGAGCTTACGGGCGAGGGCTGGGTGATGCTGGATGCAACGCCTTTTTATGCGGCTAGCGGCGGGCAAGCCGGAGATACCGGCGAGATAAAAGGCGTCGCCAAAGTCCTTGATACTAGGAAATTCTTTGAGCTTAACCTCTCAAAAGTGAATGCGACATCCAAAATATCGGTAGGCGATACCGTAAGGGCGGTCGTTTCGAACGCTAGAGGCGAGACGGCAAAACATCACTCCGCGACACACCTTCTCCATGCGGTGTTAAGGGAGGTGCTAGGCAATACGGTCACGCAGGCGGGCAGCGATGTGGACGACAAACGTCTCAGGTTTGACTTTACGGCTCCAAAAGCGATGACGGGCGAACAAATAGCAGAGGTAGAGGCAAAGGTAAACGCCCTAATTGCTAGAAATATCGGCGGCAAGACGGAGATTATGGGCATAGAAGAGGCCAAGAACAGCGGCGCTATGGCGCTATTTGGCGAAAAATACGGCGACAGCGTGCGCGTGGTGAGCTTCGGAGACGCGTCGGTGGAGCTTTGCGGCGGATGCCATACGTCAAGCACGGGCGAGATAGGCAGCTTCTATATCGTAAAAGAGAGCGGCGTGTCGGCTGGCGTTAGACGTATCGAGGCGGTTGCCGGCTTGGCCGCGGTAGAGTACGCAAAAAGCTTTAGAACCATTGTCGCCGAGCTTGAGAGCGAGCTTAAGAATAAAGACCTTAAGGCCGGCATCGCAAGACTGAGAGCCGAAATAAAAGAGCTAAAAGAGAAGCTTGCCAAAGCCCAAAGCAGCGGCAAAAAAGAGCTTCAGACGCTAGATGTCGGCGGCGCGAAAGTGATATGCGACTTTGTGGACGGGGCGGATATCAAAGCGCTTGTGGATGAGCTAAAAAACAAATACGAAAAAGCCGCCGTCATGCTGCTTGAAATCGGCGACGATAAGATATCCGCGGTATGCGGCACGAAAGGCGTCGACGTACATGCTGGCGATTGGCTAAAAGCCGCCCTTGCGGCCGCAGACGGAAAAGGCGGCGGCAGACCTGACTTTGCGTCAGGCAGCGCGAAAGACGTAAGCAAAAAAGAGGAGTTAAAAGCCGCCGCTATAGAGTTCGTAAAATCAAAACTAGGAAACTAAGATGAGCGCTTTTTTTGCAGAGTATGCGAGAATTATAGTTTTTGTACACGTTCTTTTTGCGGTTACGTGGATTGGGGGCATGGTCGCCATCAGGTTTGCCCTGCATCCCGCTCTCGGAGTCATAGAGGACGCTCAAAAAAGGCTCGAGCTTACTATCGCCACGCTAAACAGATTTTTCCTGATGGTTTCTACGGCTATCGTATTTATTGGAATAACTGGTATCGTAATGATGCTGGGCATCGGCTTTAAGGCGGTCCCTACGCTTTATATGGTCGTACATATCAAGTCTCAGATTTGGATGTTGATGGCCGTCGTTTACGGCGTAATATATTTCAAGTTCACGAAGGCCAAAAGAGTTTTCGAATCTGGAGATCTGGAGACTACCAAAAAGACGCTTGCCCCTCTCGCCAAATGGCTGATACCTACGAACATCTTTTTGGGTCTTGTTGAGATTATGCTCGGCATCGTTCTTAGGGGCTACTAAGAAGTGCTATATCTCGTATCTTCGTCCGAGACAAGAGCTAAAATACTTCGCGAGGTCGGCATAGAGTTTGTGCGGAAGTCTTGCGGATTTGACGAGGAGACGGTAGAGGCAAAAACGCCAAGAGAGTTTGTCTATAAAGCCACGATGGGCAAATTCGAATGGGCGAAAAAAGAGTACGGTATAGATACTCCTATTTTGTGTGCGGATACAGTCGTGACCGCCGAAGGAGAGATCCTGAGAAAGCCAAAAGACAAAAACGACGCCAGGGAGATACTCCTAAAGCAAAGCGGAAAATCTGTCGGTATCGTCACATGCACCGCTTACGCCTCAAAGGCGCTTACCTTTATAGATCTATCGATTACGGAGTATTTTTTTAAAGAGTTTGGGAGTGCGGCGCTAGACGCGTATCTTGCCTCAAACGAGTGGGACGGCAAGGCCGGCGGCTGCATGGTCGAGGGCTTTTGCAAAGAGTATATCGTTAGCCAAAGGGGGCTAGAGTCTTGCGCTATGGGTCTCACAATAGAGAAGTTGCTGCCGTTTATAAGATGAATGAGTTTCAAAAGTCGCTTGACGCGCTGGCAAAAAAAGGAAGACTCCGAAACAAAAGACTTTTGCCGAAAAATGCCGTAGACTTTGCCTCAAATGACTATCTAGGCTTCAAGAAAGACGCAAAAAGCTTCGATAAGGCCGTTGATGCGGTCAAAAAAGATGGCGCTTTTGCTCCGTCCGCTTCGCAACTGGTCTACGGCTATCAAAACTCCCACAAAAAACTGGAAAACACGCTAAAAAAACTACACGGCTTTGAAGACGCCGTAATCGTCGGCAGCGGTTTTTTGGCGAATACCGCTCTGGTATCCACGCTTGCAGGGCACGGCGATTTGATACTTATGGACGAAGAGTATCACGCTAGCGGCATAGCGGCTTTGGCGCAGTCCAAGGCTAGATACGAGCTTTTTTCGCATAACGACGCCGATGATTTAGAGCGTAGGCTAAAAAATTCTGGCGCAAAGCGGGTATTCGTGTTTGTGGAGTCGGTGTATTCGATGATAGGCGATATATTGCCCCTAGGGATTGTCGAGCTTGCCGATAGATACGGCGCGTATCTCGTGATAGACGAAGCGCACGGATACGGCGTCATAGGCGAGAGACTCGGCGGTCTCTACGATTATTATGGTATTTCGCCAAAACAAAACCATATAAAAATGGGCACGCTCTCAAAGGCTATCGGCAGTTACGGGGCGTATATACTTGCCGAAAAAGAGGTCATATCCTTTTTGGTCAACCGCGCAAAGCCGATTATCTATTCGACCGCCCTCTCTCCGTTCGATGCGGCGCTTGCGAACGAGCGGGTCAAAAAAATAACCAAAAACCATAAGAACCTGAGAAAAAAACTGAACGAGAGGCTTTCGATGTGCGAAGAAGCTTTCGGCAAAAAGTTTCCAACCCCTATAATAATGATAGAGGCGGGGGATGCCAAAAGGATTCACGAAAAACTGTTAAATAACGGTATATTAACCGGTTTTATCAGGCCCCCAACCGTTAAGGTCGCGTCCATTAGGCTTATAGCTAGGCTGGGCGAAGATAAAAAAAAGTTCGCCAAAGCCCTTGGGATAATAAAGGAAGCCGTTTGCTAAGGTTTGAGAGAATATGCGTTAAAAGCCGTGAAAAAGAGCTTGTAGATATAGCCTTCGACGTCGAAAGCTCGCTTGCGATAGTAGGGGAGAGCGGAAGCGGCAAGTCGCTAACCCTAAAGGCCATTATGGGGATTTTGCCAAAAGAGCTTAAATGCGAGATGGTTTTTGAAGGCATCGACTCGCTAAAAAGAGGCAAAGACATAGCGTTGGTGCCACAAAATCCTTTTACGGCCCTCTCTCCTATGAGCAGGATAAAAAGACAGTTTTGGGGTGTGCCAAAGGAGCTTGCCGCAAAGTTGATGGTCGAGATGGGTCTTGACGCGAAGCTTATGGATAGGTTTCCGTCCGAACTTAGCGGGGGACAGCTACAGAGGGTTATAATAGCCCTATCTCTTAGCCAAAACCCGAAACTTCTCCTGATGGATGAGCCGACAACGGCTCTCGACGCCGACACGAAGCATGAGATAGTGAGGCTGATTAGGGATTTGCAGAAAAAAAAGAGTTTTTATCTTATATTCGTAACGCACGAGCTTCATCTCGCAAGAGAGCTTTGCGATAAAATCATGGTTATACAAGATGGTAAAAATATAGAGACCGGGTGCTCGAAAGAGCTTTTTTCGAATCCAAAATCATCTTATACAAAAAGATTAATAGAAGCAGATTTTAACGGTAGGGAATTTAGAAAATGATGAGATACGTTGCGGCCGGAGCAGTGCTGGTCACTACTTTGCTGACTTTTTTACTTATATACTTTTACAGGTCTTTTAGCTATGACCTGGACAAGCTCATAAACTATAATCCGCCGCTTACCACGCAGGTGTTTGACACGAACGGCAAGCTGATAGCGAATGTCTTTGATACCGAAAACAGGGTGTACGCGCCTTATGAAGAGATGCCAAATATCTTGATAGAGGCGCTGATAGCTACCGAAGATACTGCGTTTTTCGAGCATAAGGGGATCAGCTTCGAAGCGATACTAAGGGCCATAGTCAAAGATATCATAGCCGGCAAGGCCGTCGAGGGCGCCAGCACATTGACGCAGCAGCTTGTCAAAACTACGCTTTTGTCTTCCGAGAAAACGGTAACCAGAAAGATAAAAGAGGCCCTAATCGCTTTTAAAATCGAAGAGAAGCTTACAAAACAGCAGATACTCGAGAGATATCTCAACCAGATATATTTCGGACACGGATATTACGGTATCAAGACCGCGGCTTGGGGTTATTTTAGAAAAAACCTGAACGAGCTGACGCTGAAAGAGGCAGCGATACTTGTCGGTCTTCCGAAAGCTCCTAGTTTTTTTGACCCTGTCAAAAACTTCGAAGGCGCGAACCAGAGGGCGAATACCGTTATCAATCGTATGAGGTACCTTGGTTGGATAGACGACGACACGCACCAAAAAGGGGTTGCCGAGCATCCGGCCGTATATAACGAGCCTATCAACTACAACAAGGCCCCTTACGCCGTAGATGCGGCGATGCGTATGCTCGCCCCTCAATATCCGGATATAAAAAACGGCGGATACAGGGTTGATTTGACTATTGATTTGCCGCTTCAAGAAGCTGCCGACGCCGCTTTGAAGGCTCAATACGATGAGGCAATAAAAAACTACGGCGCGAAAACGAATATGGCAAACTTTAACGGGGCTCTTATATCCGTAGAGCAAGCCACGGGCGACGTGCTTGCGTTGTCTGGCGGCGTAGATTTTTATAAAAGTCCGTTTAATAGGATCATCCAGGCGAAAAGGCAGGCCGGCTCCAGCTTTAAACCGTTTATCTATCTCGTAGGCATAGAGAGCGGCGGTTTTACGCCGGACAGTATGCTCTCCGATACCCCAAAAAGCTATACGTTCGGAGGGCGCGCCTGGAATCCGCAAAACTATGATTTGAAATATGAAGGCCCGATCACCATGAGAGAGGCGCTCGTGCATTCAAAAAACCTAGCCACCATCGATCTTGTCGAAAGGCTCGGAATGGATAGCGTAAAAAAAGAGCTTATCAGATTCGGTTTCAAGGGTGTTCAGGGCGACCTGTCGGTGGCTCTTGGAAGCTACACGATTTCGCCTTTCGAGTTTAGCGAGATATATACGATTCTTTCGAATTACGGCACAAAGGTTTCTCAAAGGCTCGTGAAGAGCGTAAAAACAAGAAACGGTCAGACGGTGATGTTCGAGTCCAAAAAAGAGCCTATCGCCGATCCGTCAAAGGTGTTCTCCGTTATCGATATGATGAGGGACGTCGTAACGAGAGGTACGGGTACAAAAGCCGTTACGCCAGGCACTGAAGTTGCAGGCAAGACGGGGACTACGAATGATTATAGGGATGCTTGGTTTTGCGGATTTACGCCGTCCGTGCAGACGCTTGTGTGGTTCGGGAACGACGACAACAAGCCGCTCCCGGGCAAAATGACCGGAGGCGTCGTATCCGCTCCGGTGTTTGCAAAATATAACGCCGCCGTATTGCAGCATAGGCCGAACGTGAAAAGAGACTTCTTTATCCCCGGCGCGCTCTCCGATTCCGATTTGAATGCTACGAGCGCGCAAGATGGGAATATTACGCAGTAGGCTTAAAACCATTTTGGCTAAAATGAGCGAAAAGCAACAGCTTTCAAAGGGATAGAATGAAGTATTTTATAGCTAGCGACCATGCGGGCAAGAATCTTAGGCGTTTTACGAAAGAGCTTTTAGAAAAAAGAGGCATAGAGGTCGTAGATCTCGGATGCGAAGAGGATAGGGTGGATTATCCGGATTATGCGAATAAGCTATGCGAGGCAGTTTTGTCGAACGAGGGTTCAAAAGGCGTGCTTATATGCGGAAGCGGCATAGGAATGAGTATGGCGGCGAATAGACATGCCGGCATTAGAGCCGCTCTTTGCCATGATGCGTACACGGCGGCTGCCGCAAGGGCCCATAACGACGCAAACGTGCTTTGCATGGGTGAGCGCGCGATAGGTTTCGGCGTTGTCGAGTCTATTATAGAGGCTTGGTTTGCTTCTTCTTTTGAGGGCGGCAGACATCAAGATAGAATTTCTAAATTTTAATAAGTAGCCAAATGATATTTTTTGATTGGTTTGTTTTAACGGTAAATCTTCTGCTTATCGGTTTTTTGCTGTTTAGAATGTATTACTACAAAAACCTCTCGGAAAAAGAGAAAAGCTCTACCAGCGCCACCAAAACTACGCTCGAAGAAGCCGAAAATCTTATCAGAAAATATCAGATACAGCTTCAAAGAAGCCTCGGCGACATCGATATACTTAACGAAGAGCTCGGAAAGCTTAGAAACGACGTCAAGACGATCAAGGGCAGAAATAGCCAGTTTAGGCTAGAAAACGACAGGCTAAAAAGCAGGATCAAAGAGCTCGAAAACAAAATAGAAGCCCTGATATAAAAATAAGGAAAAAGGTGGTTTATGCAAGAACTTAACGAGTCGCAAAAAAATATTATCTACTCATCCATAAGGGATATTCCTGATTTTCCGAAGCCAGGGATAATGTTCAAGGATATAACGACGCTTCTAAACAACAAAGAGGCGTACGGCACGCTCATGTCCCATCTAAATGAAAGATATAAGGGCTACAATCTGGACTATATCGCAGGCATTGAAAGCAGGGGGTTTATATTCGGCTCCGCGCTTGCGGCGTCTCTCGGGCTCGGATTCGTGCCTATTAGAAAGCCCGGCAAGCTGCCTAGCACGGTCGTGAGCGAAAAATACAGCCTGGAATACGGCACCGACGAAGTGCAGATACACCTTGACGCATTCAGGGGAAAAGAGGGGGCAAGGGTGCTTCTTGTGGACGACCTCATAGCTACCGGCGGAACGGCCGTGGCGGCCGCAAACCTTATCAATAAGGCTGGCGGACATTGCGTGGAGGCCTGCTTCGTAGTAGAGCTAAGTTTTTTGCCTGGGCGTGAAAAGCTGGAGAGTCTGACCGAAGTCTATTCGATTCTGACAGTTTAATTTTTATCGGGGAACTATGGAAGAGGCGCTAATAAGGCTTATTACGGAATACGGCTATCCTATCTTGTTTGTGTGGAGTATGATGGAGGGCGAGATCGGACTCGTCATGGCCGGCCTTCTATCGCATACAGGACATATGAACCTGTTTTTGGCCGTTTTTGTTGCCGGCGTCGGCGGCTTTCTTGGCGATCAGTTCTGGTTTTATATAGGCAGATATAACAAAAAATATACCCTGGAATACTTTAGGAGCCACAGAAGAAAGGTCGCCCTGGCTCACCTGCTTCTAAAAAAGTACGGCTGGCCTATCATATTTATCCAGCGCTACCTATACGGTCTTCGGACTATCATACCGATGGCGATAGGCACCACTAGGTACGACAAGAAGAAATTCGCTTTTATAAACCTTATCAGCGCGTTTATCTGGGCGGCCATAACGATAGTTTTGACATATTTCTTAGGCGAGCCGATTCTGCACGCGATAAAATATATAAAATCGCATTGGTATTTTGCTATTCCGCTTCTTGCCGTAATACTCGGCACTTTTTATTATTATGTAAACAAAGTTTCAAAACCAAAAACCCGGAGGGTAGAGACAAATGAAAATATCGTTCAAAAATAAAGATATAAACTCCGTAAAAGCCGACGTGCAAATAGTTTTTTTGGAGAAAAAACCTTCAATTAAAAAACTGGTAGGCGAAAACGATCTAGAGGCCCTTGAGGAGTCCGGATTTTTCAAAGACGGCACGGATACGTTTTATGTCAGCTCCTCAAAAAAACTCTATCTAAAACTAAAAGAGTTTGATGCCGAGGAGATAAAAGTTGCGGCGGCAAAAGCTTGCTCCGCGCTTAAAAACTTCAATTTTAAAAGCGCAAAAATAGAAGGATATTCGGACGTGGAGCTGTTTTGCAGGGCTTTCGCGGAAGGGGCGATACTCGGCTCATACTCGTTCGACTGGTATAAAAGCGAAAAAAAAGAGAGCCAGCTAAAGAGCGTCCATATAGCTTCCGTGCTAGGTAGGAAATCCGGGGCAAGCGAAAAAAGCATCAATGAAGCGCTGGAAGCCGCTTCTCTCGTGGCTGAAAACGTTAATTTCGTAAGAGACGTGGTGAATTCGGCGCCGGATGACGCTACGCCTACGCAAGTGGCCGCTATCGCCGAAAAAAGCGCCAAAGAGGGCGGCTTTGAATGCAAGGTGTATGATGAAAAGTTCTTAAAAAGCGAAGAGATGGGCGCATTCCTCTCCGTGGCAAGGGCTTCCGCGCATCCTCCAAGACTCGTGCATATGAGCTATAAGCCAAAAGGAGGCAAGCAGCCGGCTAAAAAAATAGTGCTGGTAGGCAAAGGGCTTACTTACGACAGCGGCGGTCTTAGCTTGAAGCCGTCAGATTACATGGTGACGATGAAAGCCGACAAAGCGGGCGCTTGCGCCGTTATAGGCATTATGAAATCGATAGCCGAACTAAACCTAAACGTAGAGGTTCATGGCGTGCTTGGTCTATGCGAAAATATGATAGGCGGCAACGCGTATAAGCCGGATGATATCTTGAGGGCCAAAAACAAAAAAACTATCGAGATAAGAAATACCGATGCGGAAGGGCGTCTTGTGCTTGCCGATGTGCTTTGCTATATCCAAGACTATTTCAAAAAAGCCGGACAGCAGTTTGACTATATCATAGATATGGCCACTCTTACCGGAGCGTGCGTGGTTGCGGTAGGCGAATATACGAGCGGAGTACTCGGGCACAACGAGAAGCTGAAAAAAATGATTCTATCCGCCGCCGAAGACGCGGGCGACTTGATGGCGCCGCTGCCTTTCAATAAGCATCTTAGAAAGCTTATCAAAAGCGAAGTCGCCGATATATCGAACTGTTCAAGCTCTAGATACGGCGGAGCTATTACTGCGGCGATGTTCCTGGATGAGTTCATATATGACGAGAACAAACAAAAATGGGCGCATCTGGATATCGCAGGCCCTGCCTATGTAGAAAAGGCGTGGGATTACAATCCGCACGGAGCGAGCGGTACGCCGGTCAGAACGATGGTGGAATTTTTAAAAAAAATGCAAAAAGGTAATTAATGGGACTTGGCGTAGGACTGGTAGGTCTACCGAACGTAGGAAAATCAACAACTTTTAACGCGCTTACAAAAGCGCAAAACGCGGAAGCCGCAAACTATCCGTTTTGTACGATAGAGCCGAATAAGGCGATAGTTCCGGTGCCTGATAAGAGGCTTGACGTGCTGGCCGGAATAGTAAAGCCGGAGAAGGTGCAACACTCTACGGTTGATTTCGTGGATATTGCCGGGCTTGTAAAGGGCGCGAGCAAGGGAGAGGGGCTTGGAAACCAGTTTTTGGGACACATCAAAGACGTAGGCGTCGTGCTCCATGTGGTTAGATGCTTTGAGGACGGCAATATAACGCACGTAGAAAATAGCGTCGATCCGCTAAGGGATATCGAGATTATCGAGACCGAACTATTGCTGGCCGATATCCAAAGCCTGGAGAAGAGGATAGAGAGGCTGGAAAAGCAGGCGAAGACGGACAAAGGAGCCGCATCTATGCTGGAAATCGCCAAAAAACTTCTGGCCCACCTAAATAACGGCGGCATGGCCAGAGAGTTTGAAGGCAGGGATGACGAAGCGTTTTTGGAGCTAAACCGCGAACTTAGGCTGATTACATCAAAAGAGATAATGTATGCCGCAAACGTCGATGAAGACGCTTTGGCCGGAACGAACGAACATTACGAAAAGCTTCTTAGGTTTGCGGAAGAAAAGGGCGCCGACGTCATCAAGATATGCGCAAAGATAGAAGAAGAGCTTGTCGGACTATCCGATGAAGAGAGGATCGAGATGCTGGAAGGGCTTGGCGTTGAAGAGTCTGGGCTTGATCAGATAATCAGGAAAGGTTTTCATAAGTTGGGCTTGATTAGCTATTTTACTGCGGGCGTCAAGGAGGTAAGAGCCTGGACTATCGAGAAGGGATGGAAAGCTCCTAAGGCCGCCAGCGTGATACATAACGACTTCGAAAAAGGTTTTATCCGCGCCGAAGTGATAGCGTATGACGACTTCGTCGCAAACGGCGGCGAACAAGGCGCCAAGGAAAAAGGAAAAATGAGGCTAGAGGGCAAGGAGTATGTCGTGCAAGACGGCGACGTAATGCACTTTAGATTTAACGTTTAGTATAGATGAGGCTCTGCTCCGGATGGAGCATTGTTTCTTTGGTCAATGAAACGGACATTCCGTCAGCGGTTCCAGTCCGGCTTTTTTGAGCAGCTCATAATCGCTTGTAGGCTCTTGGCCGCAAGTGGTTAAATAATCTCCAACGATAATGGCGTTACAACCGGCGTCGAATATCTCTATCTGTCTTTCTTTAAATACGTGCTCTCTGCCGCCGGCTACCATTATTACGGTATCTTTAAGCTCTTTTTTGGCTTCTCTTATGATGTTTAGCGCATCGTCCGCCGTTAGAGCGTTCTCTTTTATAGGAAGAGCCGGATTTGGGTGGTAGAAGTTTAGGGGGGAGCTCATAGGCGCCAAAGATTTTAGGGAGGCCAGAAGAGATTTTCTATCTTCGGCGCTCTCCCCAAGTCCGAATATTCCGCCCGTACAGAGCATAAGTTCTGCGCTTTTTGCGTTTTCGCATGTTGCGTATCTCTCTTCCCATGAGTGGGTGGTGCAGATGGCGGGATAGAACTCTTTTGACGTTTCAAGGTTGTGGTTGTAGCTGTCTACCCCCGCTTTTTTCAGCTCTCTTAGCGCATCCGTATCCGCTATCCCGGCCGATGCAATAAGAAATAGCCCGTCGACCTCTTTCTTTACTTTTGACGCAAGCTTTGAAAGATACTCTGTCTTTTTGCTATCAAGCCCAAAACCGCTGGTAACCAGGCAAAAGCCTATTGCCCCCGCCGCTCTGGCCTTTTTTGCCTCCTCTATTACCGTCAGCGGCTCCTTGAATTTAAAAGCTTCTATACCTGTTTTATATTTTGCGCTTTGCGCGCAAAACGCGCAATCTTCCGCACAGTTGCCGCTTTGGACATTTGATATCGCGCATAGAAGTATTTGTCTGCTCATCGTTCAAATTCCGTTTCATGCGTATTCCACGCATCTGTTTTTATTTTTCTGTAATGGTATGTGATAATAAATTTTTTATCGGTAATTTCCAGTATTAGGCACTCCGATAAATCCTTATTTCTGGCGCACGCTTCACCTGGATTCAAAAATAGCGTTTTGCCGGTAAAGTTTATATATTTTTTGTGCGTATGCCCGAATATGACTACGTCGGCATCCGGGCTCAGATATATAGGTATATGCATCAGCTTGAATTTTAGGCCGCCAAGTTCGAAATATGAGGGCTCATATACGAGTCCGAACTCATCTTGCAGCTCTCTTAGATGTTTGTCGTTATTTCCAAACACCGCCGTAAAAGGCAGCCCGCTTTTTTGCAGCTCCCTTAGGATCTCTTCTTCTACTATGTCTCCGGCGTGTATTAGATGTTCGCATCCTGATGCCTTTAGAAGCTCTATGATTTTTTTAGCCCTGCCAGCTTTCCTGTGGGTATCGGATAAAATACCTATTTTGATGGCTTAGCCTTTGGTTCCGTTTTGTGCTTGCACTCCGTATTTATACACTCATAATACTCTTTTGTTTTTAGCTTTTTATGCACGGTCGGCCCGCCGCACGCCTCGCATTTTACTTCGCTTAGTTCATGCCTGGACGTAAACGTACATTTAGGATAATTTTCGCATCCGAAGAACGAGCCTCTCTTTGAGCTTCTCTCGAGTATCTTTCCGCCACATAGCGGGCAGGGTACTTTTAGCGCTCTCGGTTCTTTGAGCGGTTTTGTGTTTTTGCACTTCGGATATGCCGAGCATGCAAGGAAATCGCCTCTTCTGGATGATTTTATAACCATTTTGGCGCCGCATTTATCGCAATCTATATCTGTCTCAACCGAGCGCGGCTTCTCTTCTTCGCCTTCTTTTTTTATGTTTCTTGTGTATTTGCATTTTGGATATGCGGAGCATGAGATAAACTCGCCAAAACGCCCTTTTCGTTTCACGAGAGGTTTGCCGCACTGCGGACAGTCTTCATCGATCGGAATGGCTATTTTTTGGCTCTCTATCGTTTTTTTACCGCTCTCTATCTTTTTGATAAAGCCCTCGTAAAACTCGAAAAGCAGCTTTTGCCAATCTTTTTTCTCCTCTTCTACCTTGTCGAGCTCCTCTTCCATTTTGGCGGTAAAGCCGCTATCGACTATCTCTTCGAAGTGCTTTTCCAAAACCTCTATTACCTTAAAGGCGACCTCCTCCGGGACAATCTGTTTATTTTCTATTTTTATATAGCCTCTATCGTCTAGGGTGGAGATGGTGGGCGCATACGTGCTAGGCCTGCCTATTCCCAGCGCTTCAAGTTGTTTTACTAGCCCTGCTTCAGAATATCTAGAAGGCGGCTCCGTGAATTTCTGTTCGGCCGTTATCTTTTGCAGTTTAAGATTCTCTTTTTCTTTGACGTCCGGCAGCAGTTTGTCTTTGTCGTCGCTGCCCAACACTTTATAAAAGCCGTCAAAGACTAGTTTTGAGCCGCTAGCCTTGAATACCAGGCTTTTTGAGGCTATGAATATATTTTGGCTTTCAAACTCTGCGTCTTTCATCTGCGAAGCCATAAATCTGTTATATATCAGGGTGTATAGCTTTAGTTCATCCGCTTTTAGATACCTCTTGGCGTCGTTTGGCGTCAGCTCTATCATCGTAGGTCTTATCGCCTCGTGCGCTTCTTGCGCGCCTTGAGATTTTGTCTTATATACTTTCGGCGATTTCGGTAGATAGTTGTCCCCATATAGTTTTCCTATCAACTCTCTTGCGGCCTCTTGCGCCTCTTTGGCTATGTTCAGGCTGTCCGTCCTCATGTATGTGATGACGCCGCTAGTGCCCTTGTGCGTCTCTACGCCCTCATATAGTCTTTGCGCCACCATCATCGTCTTTTTTGGTGAAAAGCCGAGTTGCGAGGATGCGGCTTGCTGAAGCGTGGATGTCATAAATGGGGCGGGGGAGGCCGATACTTTCTTTTTCTTCTCTATTTTTGTTACGGCGAACTCTTCCGAGTTTGCGGCCGCCAATATCTTATCGGCCTCTTTTTTTGTTTTTACGCTTAGTTTATCTATCTTTTCGCCGAATGCTTCGGCTAGCGTCGTTTCTATTTTTTTATCGAATAATGCTTTTATATCGTAGTACTCTATCGGAATAAAAGCCCTTATTTCACGCTCTCTATCGACTACTATTTTAAGCGACGCAGACTGGACCCTGCCTGCGCTAAGCCCTTTTTGTATCTTTGACGCTATAAGAGGGGAAAGCTTGTAGCCGACTATCCTGTCCAGCAGTCTTCTTGCTTGCTGCGCGTTTACCATATCCATATTTAGGGATCTTGGATGTTCTAGCGCTTTTAATATAGCGTTTTTTGTTATCTCGTGAAAAACGATTCTGGGAAGAGTCGTTTCATCTTTGTCGATTATCTTGGCTATATGATAGGCTATCGCTTCACCCTCTCTGTCTTCGTCCGTTGCGAGGTAGATGGTTTCTGCTTCTTTTGCAAGTTTTTTTAGTTCTGCCGCAATTGCCTTATGATCTTCCGTAACCGAATATTCCGGGTTGAATTTGTCGCCGTCTATCTTGATGCCGAAACTATTTTTAGGTAGATCCCGTATGTGTCCTTTGCTGGCCACAATCGCATAATCTTTGCCCAAAAACCCTTTTAGAGTCTTTGCTTTTGCCGGTGATTCGACTATTATTAAATTTTTCAAATATATACCTTAATTTATAGGGCTCTTTTAAAGAGGCGAAAATTCTACTGAAAAAAAATTAAATTGTTTTAGAAAATTTACGATATTGTTTTTGTAAGGCAAGGATGCCGAAATCAAACACAAAAGGATTTACGATGGGTTTCAGAATTAACACCAACATCGCTGCGATGAATGCGCATTCAAACGCACTTCTAAACAATAGAGAGCTTGATACTTCTCTTGCTAGACTTTCTTCAGGTCTAAGAATCAATACCGCTGCGGATGACGCATCAGGGATGGTTATTGCGGACAGCTTGAAATCTCAAGCTAACTCACTGGGTCAAGCTATTAAGAATGCGAATGACGCTATCGGTATGGTTCAAACTGCCGACAAAGCGATGGATGAGCAAATAAAAATACTAGATACAATCAAAACTAAAGCTACACAGGCTGCAGCGGACGGTCAAAGTACGCAATCAAGACAAGCTATCCAAAACGACATCGTTAAACTAATGGAAGAGCTTGACAATATCGCTAATACGACTTCGTTCAACGGTATGAACCTTCTATCTGGTTCGTTTGTTAACAAACAATTCCAAATCGGTGGATACTCGAGAGAGACTGTTAACGTAACAATCGGCGATACTACATCTGCCAAAATAGGTTCTGTTAGAACTGAAACTTCGGCAACTCTAACAGCTGCCGGTACTGCTTCTAATATAACTTTCAAAAACGCGGATGGTACTACTACTACCATTAACTCTGTTGTTGTTTCAAATACTGCAGGTAAAGGCTTGGGTGCTCTAGCGGAAGCCATCAATAGATTCTCAGACGTTACCGGCGTAAAAGCGAGTGCGGTTGTTAGAACGACCGGTTCTGGCGCAATTGCAAACAATTCAAGTATTTCAAACCTTGTAATTAATGGTACTACAATCGGTACTATTGCTGGAATACAACAAGCTGATGCTGATGGTAGACTAGTGAATGCTATTAATGCGGCAACAACGCAAACAGGCGTTACCGCAAGTGTTGATAATCAAGGTAGACTAACTCTTACTTCTGTTGACGGAAGAGGTATTATAGCTTCCGGCTTGAGCTCCGCGAATGTCGGTACTGCGAGCCAGACAACATTTGGTAGGCTAACTCTTACAAGCCTTTCAGCTAGAGATATTATCGTAAGTGCATCTGGCTTTTCAGCGCTTGCTACTGCAATCGCTTCAGGCGGTACCGCATATACTACAAATCTAAGAGAGGTTGCAGGTAACTGGAAAGCATCTGCCGGTAGAGCTGCTGGCGCATATGCAAACAAAGCTGAGTCTGGTGCTGCTGGTACATATCTTGGTGCCGGCGTTACAACTAGAACTGGTGCTATGATGGTTATGGATATTGCAGAATCCGCAATGAAAATGCTTGACAGAATTAGATCAGGTCTTGGTTCTACTCAAAACCAGCTTGTTGCGACAATTAACAATATTTCCGTAACTCAAGTTAACGTTACCGCTGCCGAGTCACAAATTAGAGATGTTGACTTTGCCGCTGAGTCTGCTAACTTCTCAAAAAGAAACATTCTAGCGCAGTCTGGTTCTTACGCAATGAGCCAATCAAACGCTATTCAGCAAAACGTCTTGAGATTGCTACAGTAGGCAGTTTCTAGCGTTTCCTTGAAAACGTTCTAAGACTACTTCAGTAGTAAACAAGGAAAGAGGCTTAGCCTCTTTCCTTTATTTTCATAACTTCCTTATCCACTTCTTTTTTTGACCTTGAAACAACCGCAATAACTGAATCCATTCCCCCTGCAAGCATAAAAAGCCACGACTTATGGGCAAAAAGGAAACTAATAAGTTTGGCGTTCAGCTCCATTTCCGTTTTTGCGGGCTTGACCGCAATTACGGCAAGCTCAAGTTCTTGCGATAATATAAACGACTGTATCGTATCCCAAAAAAGTTGGTGAAATTTTTTTGTACGCATCATTGCTTTTATTTTGTCGATCTTTTTAAGAGTTTTTTTGATTGAGTTGAAATCTACTGCATGAAGCTTGTTTTGCTTGTTTAGGTCTTCTAACTCATCGCATTGTTTTGCTACTTCTAGAAAAAGCTCCTCTATTTTATTTTTTGAATCTTGCGCATACTTTAAAAACTCATCTATTTTTTTATGCGCATAGAGCATATTCTTTTTGATAATTTTATCTTCTACGCTAGGCAGTATGATTTTTTCTTTTTTGAAGTTTTTGTCTATCAGTTTGTCTATTGCATCCTTAAACGGAATTTCTATTGTCCCATCTATTCTGGCTCCACCCTCGGTGCAGTTATAGCTTGTCATGCCATGCTTAGAATCTGCTACATAGTTAATAAAATAGCCCAAAAAGAGCCTCCATATCTCTGTTGTTTTGACTGTACCGTTTCCACCGTAAGCAGGGATATAGCTGTCGCTCTCTTTTGATTTTACTTCGTCTTCGCCGTATACGTGGTTTGATGCGTGGCTTTTGCCGTCATTTGCATATGCGAGATCTTGGCCTATGAATACTAAGTTTTTGCAACCCATTAGATATGCGATTTCAAATGCCATATTGGCGGCACTAAGTCCTATGCCGCAGTAGCCGTATGCGTTGAGATTGAAAAACTCCATATAGCCAAACGGTCTCATTGGAATTACAAGCTGGCCGGCTTTTATATTTTTGTATATTACTTTGTGTTGCAATGCGGATGAGACGAAAACTATATCTTTTTGGAACTCTTTTGAAGTCTCTTCAAAGAATTTTGCCGTAGCGGTCACCCTTTCCATAGAAGCCACGATATCCGGTTTTATACCCCATTTTTCGAGTATCGGCATGCTTGCGTCGACACAAATGATAAGCACGCTCTCTTGTATCTCTTTTAGCAGAGGCAGTTGTTTTGTCAATGAAGGCCCGGTAGATACTATAATCGCAGTCTCAGCATTTTTAAGCGTCAGCAGATAGTGGAACGGCGGATTTTTTAGCATTCTCGGAATATTTCTAATAAAATGCTCTATCCCTATTATCGAATCCGTAGCGTCATTGCCGTGAGCTTTGACAAAATGAAGAATAGAGTCTGTAAACAGCCTGTTTGTTTTGGCGATCTCGACATTGTATTTAGAATAGTACGGCAACGTGATATGCAGATCGTATAGCTTGAGATAGTGGCCGACCTGTTTGCTGCCTATATAGTTTCTGACTGTATGAAAATCTATGTCTTCCGCCAAATATATAGTTAGTCTATTTTTGTGTATATCTTCGGAAAAGTCCAAGAGATGCAAAGCTATAAACAGTATCTCAAGTTCCGGTTCTACTACGACGATTCTTTCATGGTTTTTATTTTCAAGGAGCGCTTTTACGAAGACGCCGTTTCCGAAGCCAAAATAAACCAAGAACGGATATCTGTCAAATTTTTGGTTTTTCTCTATTTCTCTTGCCGTGTCGTCTATCGGTTTTTTATATAGATATGTTTTTGACGCAACTTCTTGTATATTTGTATCTATCGGGTCGTTTGGCGAAAAGTATACGTTGTATTTTTGGTTTTCTTTTAGCGTGGCGAGTCTTGCAAATAAGACCGGATTTTGGTTTGCTAGCGCATTTAGGTTGTTGTGGTAAGTTTGAATGTTCATGTATTAAACCTTGAAAGGCCCGTCTTGCGGGCCAAAAGTGGAAATAATGAGGTTGAAAAAAGAAAGTTTTGTTTTAAGCTTTTGATAAAACGGTTGAAATTGCATTATTGCAGCAATTTCAATACGTTTTGCTGGATGGTATTTGCTTGCGCCATTGCGAACGAACCGGACTGCGCTAGAATGTTTCTTTTTGAGAAGTTTGCCGATTCTTCCGCAAAGTCGACGTCTCTAATTTGAGATTCTGCCGACGTAACCGAAACTTTAGTAACGGATATATTGTTTATCGTAACTATTAGCTGTTGCTGAACAGAACCCATGTCCGCTCTAATTTTATCAAGAAGCTTCATTGCCGATTCGGCGATATCCATAACCATCATAGCACCCGTTCTTGTTGTAACGCCAGACCCAAGATATGTTGATGCCGCACCGGATTCCGCGCTATTGGCATATGCGCCGGCAGCCACGCCTTGCGATGCAAGGAAGTTACCCCTAACGTCTCTTAGATTTATGGTAGTAGCGGAACCGGCGGAGTTCATATTGTTGTTTAGATAGCTGGTCGCATCGCTAACTATAATGTCTTTTGAGCTAAGCGTAACAAGAGTCAAACGTCCAAAGTTGCTAGTGTTTAGCGCCGCAGTGGCTGCGCCTGACATTTTTAGTCCTAGGATGCTAGGTCCGGCATACGAACCGCCTGCGCTTCCCACTTGTACGTTAATACCTCTTCCATCCGTAGATGTAAGATTTAGCCTACCCATGATGTCGACGCTCGCATATACCCCTGTTTGGTGTGTAACGGCATTGATGGCGTTGACCATATTACCGTTCGAGTCGCTCGGTTTAAGCCCTAGGATATCCCCGATTGTTATGCCGTTAATCCTAAGGTTTCTAATATCTCCGGCTTGTACCGCGGCGGATGCGGTCGTTACGACCCTATAGCTAGCCCTAACTCCGGTAGAGTCGGCGGCTTTATTGATCGCCTCTGCCAAAACACCAAGTCCCGTGCCAGCGCTATTTGAAATAGTAACGCCTTGTAGAGTTGTTCTTGTGCCGTCGGGGTTGGAGAAAACAAGCGCGGATATGCCTGCCGAGCTGATTGTGGTCGTGCTCTCATATCTAACCGAGCCGATTTTGTCCGAGCTTGTCGCCCCTATAGAGGCTCTAACGGTTTGATTTGAGTATGCGCCAATCTGGAACTCTTTATTTGTAAAGGCCCCAGATAGAAGGCTCATACCGTTAAAAGATGTTGTTGTGGCGATATTGTCAAGCTCTTCAAGTAGTCTTACGATGTCGTTTTGTAGCGCCTGGCGAGATAGCGCGCTCTGACCGTCTTGTGCCGCTTGCGTAGCCTTTACTTTAATGGTATCTAGTATTTTTATCTGCTCATCCATCGCCTTGTCTGCGGTTTGGATGATACCGATAGCGTCGTTCGAGTTTCTAACGGCTTGTCCTAGAGCGTTTGCTTGCGATTTCAAGCTATCCGCAATAGACATACCGGAAGCGTCGTCCGCCGCAGTATTAATTCTAAGACCGCTTGATAGTTTTGACAGTGAACTATCAATCTCCCTGTTGTTCATTACACCGTAGTTGTGTGCGTTCATTGCCGCTACGTTTGTGTTGATTCGAAAGCCCATCTTCAAACCTTTACTTGAATTTTGAGTGAATAAAGCACAAAGCGTTCCAATTTTTTTATTTTTAAAAATGCGCTGTTTTTAAAGGGTTTGCGGCTTTTGGCGTACTCTCTTTTTAAATGATAAATGTAGTAAAATGGATAAATTTAACTTTTTAGGAAAACTAATGAAGAGAATGCTTTTGCTAAGTGTCGCAGCCGCCTCGTTTCTTTATGCTGGGGTAGTTGACGGCGTGGCTTTGACCGTAAACGGCAAAGTTGTTACGATGTATGAAATAGTCAAACTTAGCGAAGAAAAAAAGATATCCAGGCAAGACGCGATTGAGTTTTTGATTGAGAAAAGACTCGAAGAAGCGGAGCTTTCAAAGCAAGATATTAAAATCGATAATTTTGAAGTAGAAAAAAGAATAGAACAGATAGCTGCATCAAACGGCCTGACTCTTTCCCAGTTTAAAGATGCCCTGCAAAAAAGATTTATAGATTATGAGGGCTATAAAAACGAAGTTAAAGCCAAAATGTCAAAAGAGAAGCTCTTCCATAAAATCACGTATCAGAAGTTTGCTCCTGTTGACGAGAAAGATATGAGACTGTTTTTCGAAAATAACAAAAAAGAGTTCTCTACTCCCGCCAAGATAGAAGTATTGCAGTACTCGTCAAAAGACAAAAATGCGCTGGAGAAAACTATTCTTTCCCCTATGTCGGATGGACAAGGAGTCGCAAAAGAAGAGGTTTTGATAGATACAAAATCTCTAGACCCGGCTCTTGTATACATACTCAAAAACACAAAAGACGGCTCTTTTACGCCTATTATGCCGGTTAAAGATCAGTTTGTTTCATTCTATGTAAAAGATAAAAAAGAGTTTGGTGTCCCGGAATTTGAGAGCGTCAGAAATGAAGTCCTGGAGAAAATGAGCGCCAAAAAAGAGGAAGAGTCTATTAAAGATTATTTTGAAAAATTAAAGGCTTCCGCAAAAATAAAGGTACTAAGGTTGCCAAATTAATAAAAGCGGCTTTTGGCCGCCTTTAATTTATGCCAATAGGCTGGCAGCTTTTGTAGATAGATAGTCAAAATCGTGAAGATTTGAGGGGTTTGTGCCGTATAGTTTTGCTTTTACGGCTTCTACTCCGTATTGTTCGCTATTTTCGTTTGTTTTTGCAAAATTTCTCGCAAGAATATTTTTAAGCGTAGTCGTTATATCCCTAAGGCCTTTTACGGCTTCCTCCATTTTGTCCCCGTTTACTTGTCTTATAGAGTTTTCCGCCAGACCTATACCAAGCATCGTTTCGTTTAGCGCTTTTATTTCGCCTACAAAAGAAGCATTTTTAGAACTAAGTCCACTCTCCGCTTCCGTAGACAAAGAGGTCGAAGAGGTATTGTCGGTTTTTTGTTTTTTTATAGACTTATCGTTTTGAAGTTGTTGCAAAGATATATCTTGAACTCTTGATTCGCCTATTTTCATCATACGCCCTTTAATTTATTTTGAGCAATCAAAACAAAATCCGTTCCAAAAAGGAGGACTAACCTATGAGGTTAGCCTTTGTAGTTTTCTAGATATTTCGTGTCGTAGTTGTTTGATACGAAGTCAGGGTTCGCCATCATTTTCTTGTGGAAATCTATAGTCGTCTTGATGCCGCTAACCTCAAATTCTCTGAGTGCCTCTTGCATTTTTGCAATAGCCCTATTTCTATCTTCGCCCCAAACAATTAGTTTGCCGATCAGGGAGTCATAATGAGGAGGCACGATATAGCCCGCATAGCAGTGGCTATCAACTCTTATGTTTCTTCCGCCTGGAACTATCCACTGTTTGATTTTGCCCGGATTTGGAAGGAATCTTACAGGGTCTTCGGCGGTAATCCTGCACTCTATCGCATGGCCTTTTAGCGTTATGCTGTCTTGCGAAGGCAGCTCCTCGCCTTCGGCCACCTTGATCATCAGCTCGATAATATCAACTCCGGACACCATCTCGCTGACCGGGTGTTCGACTTGTAGTCTCGTATTCATCTCCATGAAGTAGAAGTTTTTTTGCTCATCGGCCAAGAACTCAAATGTTCCGGCGTTTTCATATTTTATATATTTTGTAGCCTGTACCGCGGTCTCGTGTAGTTTTTTTCTTGTTGCTTCGTCAAGAAGTATAGCCGGAGACTCTTCTATTAGTTTTTGATGTCTTCTTTGAAGAGAGCAGTCTCTTTCGCCAAGATGTATTACATTTCCGTGCTTGTCCGCGATTATCTGCATCTCTATGTGGCGAGGTTTTTTGATATATTTTTCCATATATATTGAGCCGTCGCCAAATGCCGATTCCGCTTCGCTTGATGCCGCAAGGTATGCGTTTTCCAGGTAGCTTTCATCTTCGACAACCCTCATGCCCCTTCCGCCGCCGCCAGCGGAGGCTTTCATGATTACCGGATAGCCTATCTCGGCCGCTACTTTTTTGGCGTCTTCCATGTTCGTTATAATGCCGTCACTCCCTGGAATTACCGGTATTCCGGCCGCCTTCATAACGTCTTTTGCTTTTGACTTGTCGCTCATCAGGTTCATAACGGCCGTTGAAGGACCTATGAAAGCTATATCGTGTTTTTCGCACACTTCAACAAAATGTTCGTTTTCCGATAAAAATCCATATCCCGGAAATATTGCGTCCGCATCCGTCACTTCCGCTGCGGCTATTATTGCCGGGATATTAAGATAGCTTTGCGCAGATTTTTCGCCGCCTATGCAGACCGCTACATCCGCATATTTAAGATATAAAGCGTCTTTATCCGCAGTCGAGTAAACGGCAATCGCTGTTTTACCCATCTCTTTTATGGTTCTGATAGCTCTTAGTGCTATCTCCCCTCTATTTGCAACTAATATTCTTTTTAACTCTTTTTTCGCCACGTATTAAGCCTTTTCTACTCTAAATAACGGCATATCGTATTCCACTGGTTGGCCGTCGTCAACACATACTTCTAGAATTTTGCAGTCAAACTCCGCTTCTATCTCGTTCATAATTTTCATAGCCTCTATAATCGCCAGAGGTTGACCCTTTTTGATTATGTCCCCAACTTTTGCGTAAGGGGCGGAGTCCGGAGACGGCGCCTTATAGAATGTTCCAACCATTGGGGATGTGATTATCTCGCCTTTTTGTTCATGTCTCGGTTGCGCTGCGCTTGGAGCCTCGGCGTCAACTGCTACGCTTTGAACGGTTTGGATTTGCTGAACACTCTTCGGAGCCGCTACCGCCACGACTTCAGTCGTAGCTTTTTCCAGATCGATAGAAAAATCCTCTCTTGATATTTTGATTTTTGTGACAGAACTTTTATCGAAAATCTTTATAAGCTCTTTTATGTTTTCAAATTCCATTTTTTCTCCTGTCGGTTACGCAAGTTTGGGTTATTTGTCGTATAATAGCACAAAAAAGGGTAAAAAACTAAATTTTGGGGCTTATATGGGTTTAAAACAGGATTCTTGGATAAGGGAAAAAGCATTAAAAGAGAGGATGATTGAGCCGTTTGTAGAAGGCCTGACTACGCAAGGTGTAGTAAGCTACGGACTAAGTTCTTACGGATACGATATAAGGGTGTCGAACGAGTTCAAAATATTTACCAACATAAATGCCACGGTTGTAGATCCGAAACATTTTGACAGCGCCAACGTCGTAGACTTTGTCGGGGATATATGTATAGTTCCGCCGAACTCTTTTGCGCTTGCTCGCACTATAGAATACTTTAAAATCCCAAGAAACGTACTGGCTATATGCCTCGGTAAAAGCACATACGCGAGATGCGGCATCATAGTAAACGTAACGCCTTTTGAGCCTGAGTTCGAAGGCCACATAACGATAGAGATCAGCAATACTACTCCGTTGCCTGCGAAAATATACGCAAACGAGGGGATAGCCCAAGTGCTATTTCTGGAGGGCGACGATGAGTGCGAAGTTAGCTATAAAGATAGAAGCGGCAAATACCATGGCCAAACCGGAATTACGCTTCCAAAGGTGGTTAAATAAAGCATGTTTAACGGTAAAACTATTCTGATAACCGGTGGAACCGGAAGTTTTGGCAAAAAATTCGTAAAAATTATACTTTCTAGATATACGCCAAAAAAGGTAATAGTTTATTCCAGGGACGAGCTAAAACAGTTCGAGATGGCTTCAGAGTTTAACGCCACTTGCATGAGGTATTTTATCGGCGACGTGCGTGATGCGGACAGGCTTTTAAAAGCGATGGACGGCGTAGATTTTGTAGTTCACGCTGCGGCGCTAAAGCATGTGCCTATAGCCGAATACAATCCGATGGAGTGCATAAAGACGAATATAAACGGCGCACAAAACGTAATAGATGCGGCGCTTGCAAACGGGGTGGAAAAGGTGGTTGCGCTCTCTACCGACAAAGCCGCAAATCCGATAAATCTGTACGGAGCCACCAAGCTTGCAAGCGATAAGCTATTCGTCGCCGCCAACAATATAAAAGGATCCAAAAAGACGACTTTTAGCGTTGTTAGATACGGAAACGTTGTCGGTTCTCGCGGCTCCGTGGTGCCTTTTTTCAAAAAACTTGTCGAAGATGGCGCAAAAGAGATGCCTATAACCGACGCCAGGATGACGAGATTTTGGATAACGCTGGAAGAAGGTGTGGAGTTTGTAATAAAAAGCTTTGAGAGGATGCAGGGCGGCGAGATATTCGTGCCTAAAATACCTTCGATGAGGGTCGTCGATTTGGCGTTGGCGCTTGCTCCAAACCTTCCTATGAAAATCATAGGCATAAGACCGGGGGAGAAGCTGCACGAAGTGATGTGCCCTTCCGACGATAGCCATAGGACTATCGAATTTGACGACCATTTTGTGATTGAGCCGACTATCAAGTTTACCGATAGCGACGTGGATTATTTCAAAAATCCTCTGGGCGAAAAAGGCAAGAGCGTGGCCGAGGGGTTTGAATATAGCTCGGAAAAAAACGATTGGTGGCTCGGAAATAACGAAATGTTAAAGCTTATCGAGGGCGCATGATCGCTTACGGGAGACAATATATTGACAACGACGATATTGTAGCCCTGATAGAAACCCTGAGCGGGGAGTATTTGACGACGGGTCCCAAGGTCGCCGAGTTTGAGAAGGCGCTGGCCGAAAAAGTTGGTTCCAAATACGCCGTTGCCGTCTCAAACGGAACTGCGGCGCTCCATCTCTCCGCCCTATCTCTATTGAATAAAAACGACAAAGTATTGACAACTCCTATCAGCTTCGTAGCGACTTCCAATTCCATACTATATGCGGGCGCAAAACCTCTTTTTGTAGATGTGGGGCAAGACGCCAACATAGATCTCAATGCCTGTGAGGACGCGCTAAAAAAAGACGGTTCCGTAAAAGCTATTTTTGCGGTTCATTTCAGCGGCAGGTGCGTGGATCCGGACGGACTTAGGTTCCTAAAAGACAAATACAGCGTAAAAATAGTAGAAGACGCCGCGCACGCGCTTGGCGCAGAAGGTGTCGCCGGCATCGGAGATGCGTCTACTTTTTCGTTTCATCCAGTAAAGCATATAACGACCGGAGAGGGCGGAGCGATAACCACAAACGACGAAGCGGTATACAAAAAGCTGCTTTTGCTGAGAGGCCACGGAATTACCAGGGATGCGCAAGTGTTTGAAAATACGGATGCGGCTTTTGACGAAAACAAAAATCCAAATCCATGGTATTACGAGATGACGGAACTCGGGTTTAACTACCGTATTACCGATTTTCAATGCGCGCTAGGTATTTCGCAACTATCCAAACTTGACAAGTTTTTGGCAAGAAGAAAAGAGATAGCCTTCGAGTATTGCGAGGCGTTTAAAGAGTTTGAAAATATTTCGCCTCTTTATGATTTTGACATCGGGAGCGCATACCATCTGTATGTAGCCATGGTCGATTTTGAAAAAGCCGGAGTTACCAGAGCAGAGCTTTTCGCAAGATTAAACGCAAAGCGCATCTATCCGCAAGTGCATTATATCCCTATAACAATGCAGCCGTATTACAAAAAAATGGGCTATGATCCAGCCGATACGCCAAATGCTGCGGCGTATTACGAAAAATGCATATCGCTGCCGATATTTTACGGACTTGGGCCGGAAGAGCAAGAGTTCGTAATCAAAACGCTTAAAGAGATTGCTCATTGAATGTCTGCGTAATACCTGCGCGCGGCGGATCAAAAAGAATTCCAAGAAAGAATATCAAAGAGTTTTTCGGCAAGCCTATTATCGCCTATCCGATAGAGGCGGCAAAAAAAAGCGCTCTTTTTGACAAAATAGTAGTTTCGACCGATGACGCCGAAATCGCCGAAGTCGCCGCTTCTTTTGGCGCGGAGATTCCGTTTATGAGACCAAAAGAGCTGAGCGATGACTTTACGGGCACGGTCCCGGTTATCGCGCATGCGATAAATGAGCTTGAAAAAGAGGGCGCAAATATAGAAACGGTGTGCTGCGTATATGCCACCTCCGCTTTTTTGACCCCTGGGCTTTTAAGAGAAGGCTTTGAGGCTTTGCGGGATGGTAAGAAGTATAGTTTTAGTGTTTGCGATTTTGCGGCTCCGATATTCCGCTCTTTCAAAATCCTCGAAGGCGGCGGCGTGGAGATGTTTTTCCCTGAGCATCTAAATACAAGAAGCCAAGATCTGCCAAGCGCCTATCACGACGGGGCGCAGTTTTATTTTGGGCGTAAAGAGGCGTTTTTGCAAAACCTCCCTATTTTCGCTCCTCACTCCGCCGCCGTAAAAATAGATAGGCGTTTCGTGCAAGATATTGATACGCCTGAAGACTTTGAGATTGCCGAGCGTATATACAAGGCGTTCTTTTGCTAAAAATCTCCATCTTTACCGAAGCCGGCGGCAACTACGGATATGGGCATATGGCTAGGTGTACCGCTATATCCGACGCTTTCAAGGCGCATGGATTTGACGCAGAGCTTATCGTAAGGGGCGAAGGTCTTACGGACTGGACGGAAGATGGCGATTTTTTTGCGGATAAGCTAAAAGATGCGGATATAGTCGTTATAGATTCTTATGGGGCCGATATTGGCTTATATGAAAAGGCGGCAAAAACATCTAAAATCTGTATATGGATTGATGATTTCGATAGATTGTCTTATCCGGCGGGTATTGTCCATAATGCGTCTAAAACTCCGCTGCTTAGGCGGGAATTTTGGCATGCGCCCGCAAAAAAAATAGCCCATGAGATTAAAAGCGTATTCATAAATCTGGGTTCAGCCGCGCCAGATTTTGATTTTGAAGCCGCGGCCAAAAAAGCTTTTGGCGGCAATATAAACATAGTAACAATAAAAAACGCTTCTGCTGCGGACGTAAAAAAAAGCATGGCTGCCGCCGATGTAGCCGTGAGTGCGGCAGGGCAAACACTCTTGGAACTGGCAAGCATGGGCGTGCCGACCGTCGCCGTCATTACCGCGGATAATCAGCTGCAAAATGCCGGATTGTTGTCAAGAGCGGGTTTTTGTTCGGTCTTGCGCGCTACAGATTTAGATAGGCTGGAAAGTGTTTTGGCGGCATTATCGGATGTGGGAAAGCGTACCGTTATGTCCGTGTCGGGTCAAAACTTTTTTGATAAAGTCGGCGTTTTGGAGCTTGCCGCAGATGCTCTTGCGGCAATGGGGCTTGGGATAGCCAAATACTCGGGATGCATGGGCGAAATATTGGAAATAGAGGGCATTAGGCTAAAACCTTTTTGGAGAATGGATAAAAAAGAATCGGACGACGTGCTTGGTTGGCGCAATAGCGAAGAGATAAGATGTAGGATGTTTTGCAAAGAACCTATAAAGCGCGAAGAACATCAAGGTTTTATAGAAAGCCTAAGAAGCAGCAGAACAAAAGCATACTGGATGGCCGAGGATTTGGGCGTTGTTTCGCTATCTGGCATAGACTATGAAATAGGCAGAGCGCAGATTGGTATTTATAAGGCTCCGGCCGCACAAAAGGGGAGTGGGGCCAGACTTTTGTCGGCTCTGATAGAGATTGCTTTTTCGAAGCTCGGCTTAAAGGCTATCGAAGCCGAAGTCTATATGGATAACAAAGCCGCTTTAGGACTATATAAGCGGTTCGGTTTTTGCTTTAACGGAGAATATGAAAGTGCCGACGGCAAAGTCGGGATATTCGAGTTAAAAAAAGAGGAAGCTGTTGGCTGAAGTATTTATTATCGCCGAACTATCGGCAAATCACAACGGCAGCCTAGAGAGGGCGAAAGATACGATAAGGGCCGCAAAAGATGCTGGCGCGGATGCGGTAAAACTTCAGACGTACAGACCGGATACCATAACTCTCGATGTTGATAACGACTACTTCAAAATAAATCAGGGTACCGTCTGGGACGGACGAGGGTTATATGAGCTTTATGCCCAGGCGATGACGCCGTGGGAGTGGCATGAGGAGCTTTTTGGGCTTGCTAGAAGTTTGGGAATGGAGGTGTTTTCTTCTCCGTTTGACAAAAGCGCGGTCGATTTTCTTGAAGCGCTAAACCCTTGCGCCTACAAGATAGCCTCTTTCGAGATTACCGATACGCCTCTTATCGAATACGCTGCAAAAAAAGGCAGGCCGATGATAATATCTACTGGTGTCGCCGAACTAGCCGACATAGAACTTGCCGTTGAGACGTGCAAAAGAGCAGGGAATGACGATGTAACGCTTCTAAAATGCACTTCAAGCTATCCGGCGCCTCTTGATGAGATGAATCTATCTACGATAAGGGATATGAAGGAGAGATTTGGTTGTAAGGTTGGGCTCTCCGACCACTCCATGAGCATTTCAGCTCCGGTCGTAGCCACTGCTTTTGGCGCTGAGGTGATAGAGAAGCATTTTATACTCAGCAGAAACGACGGTGGGCCGGACAGCTCTTTTAGTCTCGAACCGCTAGAGTTTAAACAGATGGTGCTAGCGGTCAGGGACGCCGAAAAGCTTATAGGGGCGGTAAGTTACGAGCTTAGCGAAAAAACTAAAAAATCGAGAGAGTTTGCTAGAAGTATTTTTGTTAGCGCCGATATAATGGCCGACGAAGAGTTTGACAACTCAAATATCCGCTCGGTTAGGCCTGCCTTTGGTCTTCATCCAAAATATATGCGAGAAATTATAGGTAAAAAAGCGGCTAGGAATTTGAAAAAAGGCGAGCCTTTGGATTGGAGTATGATTAAGTGAATATGGTATTAAAGCAAAATTTCGTAAATGCGTGCAATACGATGGACGGAGCGGAGTTTATCGCAGAGTCTCTGTTGTATTTAAGAGAAGTCTACGCGAAGGATGAGCTAAACGATTTCGTAAATATGTTTGGGCGAATATCGAAGATAAAGCATATAGAAAAAAGCAGTGTTTTAGATGAGCTTTGTATGTTGCTTAGAAATAAAGTATACGACATATTGATTGCAAACGGCGAAGTGCCAGAAAATAACTATATGTACCTATACAATTACTACTCTTTGTGTGAACTGGATCCGGATCCTAGGTATGAGGCTTACGAGCAGTTTGTAGACCAAAATCTTTACGGTGCAGACGTATCGGATATGGAGAAAATGTTTCTTGTTGTTCTACGCTTTTTTGCAGCGATGGCAAACTCAAAAAAAGACGCATTTGAGAAATTTTTATCCTCTGCTATGCGTCTTAATTTGATAGAGGTAGGCAGTGTCTCGTTTTCGGAGCTTGTGAGCCACTTTATTGATGATAGCGATGTTGCGTTTGAAGAGGTGCTTGGGGTAGTCGAAAAGCTTTTGGATAAAGAGTTTTATTTTTCGTTAGACAAAGACCAAAGGCGATCCATATTTAACTGGTCGTTGCACTCTTTGTGGCTTGTGGAGAGATATTTTAATCACCCGTCTTGGGTTTCGCTATACCCAAAATGGAAGGCGATATTTTACGAACATATCGCCAGAAATGAATGCGACGAAGCCATGTACGTCCAATTTTTTATCTACCACAAGATGGGCAACAACTTCCAGACCCAAGAGGAGTGGAGGCGGTTTAACGATGAAATAGATATTCCAGCCTCGCAATACTATAAAAGGTGGCAAGAAGCGGCAAAGCTACCTACTTGCAAATCAGAGCAAAACAACGGCAAAAAAATAATCGGCTTTTTGCAGGATAGATTTGCCATGAACTCTCCTTTTAAGATCCAATACTCGCTTTGGAAAGCTTTATATCAAAATGAAGAGTTTAGGTCTAGATATGAGATAAAAGTCTATCTAATGAGCTACTTTGAAAAAAGCCTTAACGACGGAGAGTGTCTAAATATGGTTGAAAATCTCGGTATTGAGGTTTTTGACGGCGCCGTTCCATTCTATAATGACGGCATATATCATAGTCACTTGAGAAAAGCACTTCATATCAGAGAAAAAATTATTTCGGATGGTGTGGATATACTAATTTCACCAAACAATGGATACGACATAAGTGACTTCTTAATTTCAGGCAGGGTCGCACAGAGACAGGTTTATTGGAGTCATGGCAACGCTGTGTATGGTATAGATGGGATAGATAAGAAAATTACGCATTTGCTATACAAAAACGAGCGAGATATGTTTGACCACTTTGAAATGACGATATCTTCAATGTTTAGAAATTATGAACACGCAAAAGAAAAAGCAAAAAAGATAAAAGATTCGCTTCCTGCCGATAAATTAATACTTGGTACCATAGGAAGACTTGTGAAGCTTGATAACGAGGAATACTTGGATACCATTCAGAGAATAATGGAAAAGCATCCAAATACTATATATATTGCATGCGGCGGTGGGAATATTGAAAATTTAAAAGAAAAGCTTGATAGACGTGGGCTTTCGGAAAGGTTTATTTTCCCTGGCTATATAGATGCTCATGTTTATGGATACGTAATTGATTTATGGTTGGACACATTTCCTATGCATCAAGGCGAGTCTATGGCTGAATACTCAAGCAAAGGCGGTGTATTTTTGAGGCTGCTGGATAGAAAGGAAGATGCTGACTTTATGGTCTCTGCCTGTGGTCTAAGCGATTTATGCAGGGACTGGGCTGTTGATTCGTATGATTATGAAAAGGTTGCTGGCTATCTGATTGAAAATAGGCAATGCACCGAAAAGCTTAGTCATATTAACTTACACAATGGAAGCGTGGTCGCCGATGATATGATAAAAAGCGGCTTGGCAACTTTTTTAAAAATAATATCTGAATAAATTTTGTAAATATGAGCGGTAAAATTTTTATAATACTTCCCACACACAACAGAATTAACTCTGTCGCAAGGTTTATCAATTGCCTTCTTGCCCAAACATATAATAACTATAAATTGATAGTTGTTGATGATGGTTCTACCGATAAAACAGCAGAAGAAGTAATGAGGCTCATTCCGTCGGCTACTGTGCTTTTTGGAAACGGCAATCTGTGGTGGGCCGGCGCCCTGCAAAAAGGAATAAATTTTTTAAAGGATGGGTTGAAGCCTGAATTGACGGATATTGTGCTTTTTGCCAACGACGACACTACTTTTGACTCCAATTTTTTTGAAAAAGCAATCAATATCTTGAGGGGTAATCAAAAAACATTGCTACTTCCTAAGTGGAAGATGGATGAAACGGATAGGCTGATTGAGACAGGCGTATTTTATGACCCCGCTAATTTTACGTTTAGATATGTTGATAATCCGGATGAAATAAATCTATTTACAACAATGTGTTTGTTTTTAAGATGGTCTGATATTCTTGAAATCGGAGATTTTTATACATCTTTTTTGCCCCACTATAATTCCGATAGTGAATACACTTATAGGGCGCATAAAAAAGGCTTCAAGCTTGTAACAAGAAATGATTTTTGGATTATGCCAGACAGGACGCAAACCGGTTTTCATAAAAATGATTTTAAAAATATGACTATTTTAAATTTCATAAAAACATATTTTCGTAGAAAATCTTCATCCAATCCATTTTGCAAAATATCAATGATTTTGCTAACTTCGCCTTTTGGTAGGATAATACCAAATATTGGAAAGGTTCTTGCTGTGGTTGTAAAAGATGTAGTAAGAGCATTGAATAATTCAATTGCCGCTAAAAGGAATTGCAACAGATGAAAGATATAAAGTTTTCTGTAACAAATATAGGCGGTATAGACTTATGATTTGGTTTGATTTGATAACACCAAAAGATGTCATGTTTTTTAAGGCTATTATTAAAAAACTAAAAGACAGAAATATAAATATCCTAGTCACCGCAAGAGAAGGCAATGGCTACAGCGAGCTTGTTGAGTTGCTAAGACTTTATAATATTGATTTTTGTTCAATAGGCGAATTTGGCGGCGCAAAACTAGAGGATAAATTAAAAGCCAGCATTGACAGACAGTTTGCGCTTATGGAGTTTATAAGGGATAAAAACGTAGAAAAACTTGTTTGCCTTTGTTCCGTTGATGCAAATAGGGTTGCATTTGGTCTTGGGATTCCTATTTATAATTTTTATGACATTCCTTTGTCCGACTATGGTTCTAATTTTAAAAGAGCACTTCCTCAGGCGAGATTAACTCTTCCGCTGTCAACAAAGGCTTTTCGTCCATATATGGTTCCATGCGAAATATTTGAGAGATTTAGTCTTGAGAAAGACCAGATATTTGAATATCATTTCTTAGATGTGCTTATATGGCTTGCTGATTTTAAGCCTGATAGAAAATATTATGAAAATGTTCTAATTAAGTATGGGATGAATCCTGCTAAGCCGACGGTAATTGTCAGGGAAGAGGAATACAAAGCTAGCTATGTTATGAAAAAATATCCTATTTTGTACGAAGGGCTGGAAATCCTAAAGGATAAGATTGATGCCAATATTATTGCTATACCTAGATATGAGCCAGAGCCATTGGCTGAGCTTTTGCCTTTTGTAACTGTATTGCAAGAAAAAATGATAGTACAGCATCTATTGGCATATGCAGATCTTTTTATAGGCGGCGGGGGCACATTAAACTCTGAGGCTTGCTATTTTGGGACTCCTACCATATCTACGCGTTCTTTTGTGAGCCACTACGACAAACTTCTTATAGATGAAGGCCTCATGAAGAAAGCAGATACAGTGGATGAACTTGTTGCTCTTTGTGTGGAAAATTTAGGCAAAAGAACAGATGCTGATAGAGTGTTTGGCGAGATGAGTTTAGATCTAGATGAATTGGTGGAAGAGATCATAAATTAAGTGTGCGGTATCTTTGGTATAGTCGGCCGCTATGACGCAAAGTCGGCTAAAAAATCTCTCGAATCCCTAGTCCCAAGAGGGCCGGACGGCATTGGGTTTGACGAGGGGGCGGGGTATTATCTGGGGCAGACCCGTCTTGCCATCATGGATGTGTCCGAGCCTTGCGGGCCTTTTGCCTATAACGGCTCAAAGCTCGTCTTCAACGGCGAAATATACAACTACCGCGCATTGGTGCCGGAACTGGACATAAAAGCGCCCTACTCGGAGGGCGACGTGATACTCGCCGGACTGGAGCGTGAAGGCGCCGCTTTTTTGACAAAGCTGCGAGGCATGTATTCCATCGCCTATTATGACGGCGAAAAGCTTCTTTTGGCGCGCGACCCTATCGGCAAAAAACCTCTTTTTTACTCTCTCCAAAACGGTTCGCTCATATTCGCGAGCGAAATCAAAGCCATACTTTCTCATCTTGGTTCAAAAAATATTTCAAGAGAGGGGCTAAACGGCTATTTCGGCTTCCTCTCCTCCTTGGCTCCGCATACGATATACGAGGGTGTATTTAGGCTCTCTCCAGGCGAGCTACTGGAGTTTAAAGAGGGTAAAATTTCGATAAGACGCTTTGGTACTCCTTTTGCTCCCGTGCGAGATATGACGAAAGAAGAGGCTATTTCTGGAACCAGAGAGCTGTTTTTTGAGAGCTTGCGGCTACGGCTGAACGCCGACGTAGAGATAGGCTCGCTGCTTTCCGGCGGTCTCGATAGCGCACTGGTGCTAGCCGCCGCAGCAAAGGTGGACGGCAAGAGGCTTCGCACGTTTACGGTCGGATACGACGGATTCGAGGCGTATGACGAGCGCGCCGCGGCGAGGGAGAGCGCCGAGATCTACGGCTCCGAGCATACCGAGTTCGTATTCAAAAAAAGCGATTTTTTCGCCTCACTGGAGCGTTTTACGGAGTATATGGATGAACCGCTCAATGATCCGGCTGCGCTGCCTCTGGATTTTTTGATGCGCGGTATCAGGGGGCTTGGCGTCAAGTGCGTATTGAGCGGCGAGGGCAGCGACGAACAGTACTACGGATACCACAAATATACAGAGTACGCCAAGTTCGAAGCGATGAGAAACACGCCATACAAAGGGTGGCTAAAAAATTATTTTGAGGCGAACGTAGCCTATAACAAAGAGTGGGAGTGGTTTCTCCGAGTATTCAAGGACGAGCCGGTATACCGCGGATACGGCGAGAACTTTCTGGATTCGCAAAGGGAGAGGCTGCTATTGCAAAACGCCATAGATTCGATGGGGCTGCTGGAGGGCGTAACCGCAGAGTTTGTGGCAAGCGGCGATGGCGACTTCTGGAGATGGGCTAGCGCGGTGGATTTGCGAGTATGGCTGGACGAGGTACTGCTACACAAGGTAGACAGGGTATCGATGAATAGCGGAGTGGAGGTGCGTGCGCCGTTTTTGGACCGTGAGTTCGTCGCCCATTCGTTCGCCGTCCCTAGCGAGTACAAGCTGCCCTCATCCCCAAAATCGTTTCTCAAAGAGGCGTTCGCAGACATACTTCATCCTTCCATCGCCTCCCGCCGCAAGAAGGGATTTAGCTACCCGTATATGGAGTGGCTGCGAGAAGACGGCGACCTGGACGTCGTGCGCCGCGTAGCTGATGTGACAGGGCTTTTTGATATGAAAAACATAGAGTTTTATCTAAAGCCTAGAAAAGACAAGGGCTTCAAGCACCACCTCTGGGCGCTTTATATCTTTAGTCGGTGGTATGAGAATAGGTTTTTATAAAGAAAAAAAATCTAAGATAAAATAAAACAAAAACCTAACGGCTCAAACAATGAAAGACAAAGTGTTTTTACTTCTTTATCAAAGTCGTAATTTTTGGAAAATTAAGAGATATTTTGAAGCCTTTTTCTTCGATATTGATAGACGAAAGTTGTTTGTGTCTTCTAGTGTTTTTAGGGAAAAGCAAGATATTCCTTACTACAAAAAAATTGCTCGTTATTCCATAAAACCATTATTGCTTACGTTGTGCTTCATGGTCTTTTTGCAGTTTTTAGATTACATAATGCTGTCTATAAAACCAGATATTAAAATATTTTTTGCATATAACTTTGGTTGGAGACCAAAATTTATATCAGTATCGGATAGCGAGTATGTAACATTTTTAACCGCTATTAGTGCAATAGGCGGACTTTTTATAGGTTTATACTATGCGGCGCTTAGCAGTATTCAGTCTGCTCTCTACTCTAAACTCCCTAGCAATATTAGAAGTCTACTTTCGGCAGAGAAGAGCGGAAATGCATATATGCGCTTTTTGGCGTATGTAACTTTTTTATCAATCTGTCTAGTGGCACTTAGATTGGTTGGTTTTGAAAAAATATATGTTGCGCCGTTTGTGATGTCAATTTTAAGTGCTATGGCTATTTTTGCATTTATTGAATTAGGCAAAAGAGCATTTAATCTTTTTGACCCGACAGAATTGGCTGAAAGTATATTCGCTAATCTTAGCTATTTAGCAAGAGGTGCGACCGTCAACGGTAAATATTTCAAAAGAAAAGAATTTCAACAGCACTGCAACAAATTAGCGCATAATGAAATAGCAACACTTATAACGCTATATGATTTTGCACTGGAGCAAAAAGAGCTAAACAATCAAGGTTTGTTTCGTCTAAATGTGCGATCAATAGCTTTCTTATCTTTGTATGCAAATATAAAAAAACAAATACAGACTGACAGTCTATGGTTTGACCAAAAATATCTACATAAGGATTGGTACAAGCTAAACAATCTAAATATATATAGCAGCACGGGTTCTGCACCACAACCAGAAAAAACCAGCAACCTATTGTGGCTTGAGGAAAGTATTTGGGGTTATGTGCTTAAAAGTGTAATTGTAAATTTGCAACTCAGACGATACCAAACGGTATTTAATATGATGTCGCAAATTGAACAGTATCTGCACTTTTTGACACTTGAGCTAGAAGTTGAAGCGGCAATAAATTTTTATGGTGAGTTGAAAAAAGAGATTTTGGCTTGCCTTTCTACGACCAACAATGAGACAAAGCCTGAAATACTAGCCATATTAGACCATTTGGCATCCATAGAAATAAGTATTTTCTTGGCATTTGCACAGAAAATATTGTCTAACAATCTTAAAGATGAAGAGAGATTAAAAAATATTGATTGGCTTAGTAAAAAAGATATTTATAGACATGGCTTTGAAGCGTATCTATTGGGGGATTTGGAGTTTTTAGGGAAGACTATAAACTATGAATACGCCATAGAAAATAAGATTATAACCCCGTATTGGTTCCAAAATGAAGTTATAAAGCGAGTAAAAACAAAGAAATTTGCAGAAAGCATTAAGAGGCTCTTGACAGAAGATTTGTTTTTGATTACTGACATTTTGGATGACAAGGCATGGTATAAAGCCGCATATATAGCTAGGCATTGGGAATATTATCAAAAAGTGTTCTTCAATTTAACAGATTTAGAAAAAGTCTGGATTGATTTGAAGGCTAGCAGAAAAGTTGATTTTATAGAATGGGGCGAGATAGACTTTGAAGATTTAAAATCAAAGTTAGCCACTAAAAAACAGAATATTTTGGAGTCTATGGGTATTGCCTGTGTGCAACTAGGACTAGAGAAGCACGTCAATGAATATCCTGATTATTTTGGTCGATTTACTACCGTACTTGGCGATGAAATATTAAATACACTGTTAAGTAACGATATAAAATCATTTAAGACGCTTTACAGTTTTTATTTTGTTAATTGTTTTACGGCGTTTGATAGGCATAAGCCGAATGGCATACAGTCAGATGTTCTTGTTGAACAAAATTTAAAAATAGCCATTACTCCTATTTTGGAGCTTGTTGAGATAAGTGGATATGCAAAACTGATGTCGGAATTTTACGAAAATCAAGAATATTGGAACACTGTTGTGGCGGCGTGGGATGTATATTTTGAAAAAACAGCTATGAAATTAGAGTTTTTTGTCGCAGCTATTGGTTTATCTCAAGGTAACTTTTCGATAATGCCTCGTGATGAGATGAAATATCATTGGATGCAAAAAATAAAAAATTTTCTTGATAGTAAAATCAAAAAAGATGAGTTTTATGAAAAAGATAACTCATTTTTTATTACTCCGAAAGTAATAGCTTTGCATGATAGTCCTTTAGTGCGTATTTTTGTGGAAGATAGATATAGCCACTATGACGGCATCGATATTTTTATACATTTTTATTTAGAAAAGAAAGATGCATCTCTGGATTTTGGAAGAGCACATCGAGATATTTCTCGTTCTATTACAGGAAGTGAAGAGAAAATGCAAAAATATAAAAGACAGCAAGATGAAAATTGATTTTCCAACATCACCAAAGGCAATTCAAGTTTATTCAAACGATGAAAGACTTGGTTTTAATGGATATATGCTGTCGGAAGATTTGCATAACTCTATTATGCCGTATAAAATAAGCAGCAAGCCTTCTGAATTTAGGTGCGAGATTGCCTCTGAAAGTGATGCAGACAGAGTGGCTACTATTAGTATTTGCGAAGAGCTTTCACATAATGGTTATGCAAGTGATGATACGGACTTAATTAGTGAAGCCATCAGAGGAATAGTGCATAATATGTCGTTTTGTGGTGATTTTGCCTGCGAGATTGTATATGATGCTGATAATGAAAAATTAAGACTCGTTAGACTTCCAACCAATGGACTATTTAGGTTTTTTGGTAAATATTTGCAAGTGTTACCAAGCAATAAGACTGTAAATATTTTAGATACAAATAATATTTGGAGAATTGAAATTCCAAAAGCACTTGGTGGCAAGAGAGGGTTTAAGCGCATGCTATCCCGCATAGATGGTTTTGATTCTATGGGTCCCAAGTTTTTTATGCAAGATATGCAAAATATGAAATATTCAAATCATGTTTATAGTTCAACATATACAAGGGCAAATCATATCTATATTGCTAAAAGTGCCTCTATGTTTGGATGGAATCAACGGAATATCGATGCTAATGATAAAAACGAATTTTATATATTTTATCAGCTACTGAGCTTTTATCATGCAAAGGCAATCCTAAGAGAATCGATTGTGAAAGAGCTAAATAAACTCTTAATGAGACTTGAGGTCAAATCTAAAATTATAGTCTATGGATTACCTAGTCCGGAAAATGTATTATTGTTTAGAAATGATTTTGTATGCGGCAATAAAAGTATTGCTGATGTTGTAAAATTTATTTATGAATAAAACCGTTATTCTAAACCCCCGTTTTTTGCTTTTTTATCCTCTTTTGGCTACCCTTGCCGAAAAATGAAATAAGCGAAAAAGATTCAATAATATGTTAATAGACGGATTTGGAAGAAAGATAGATTATTTAAGGTTGTCGGTAACGGAGCGGTGCAACTTCAGATGCAGCTACTGTATGCCGGACAAGCCTTTTAGCTGGGTGCCCAAAGAAAACCTGCTGAGTTTTGAGGAGATGTTCAGCTTCGTGAAAGCCGCGATAGACGAGGGCATCACGAAGATACGTATCACCGGCGGCGAACCTACGCTCAGAGAAGACCTCGATAAATTCCTAAAGATGATATACGACTACAAGTCCGACATGGACATAGCGATGACCACGAACGGCTTTTTGCTCTCCCAGTGCGCACAAAATCTAGCCAATGCAGGGCTAAAACGCATCAATATCTCGTTGGATTCCCTTCGTCCAGAGACTGCCAAGCAGATAGCGGGAGGCAAAGACGTGCTGGAGCAGGTGCTTTCCGGTATAGACGCTGCGCTAAAAGCTGGGCTTAGGGTAAAGCTAAACACCGTACCGCTCAAAGGCGTCAACGACGACGAACTGCTGGACATCATCGAATATGCCAAAGAGAGGGGCGTGATGCTGCGCTTCATCGAGTTTATGGAAAACGCGCACGCCGCAAAAGGCGCGGTCGGGCTAAATTCGGAAGAGATACTCTCCATCATCGGTCAAAAGTACGAATTCGAGGAGATACAAAAGGAGTTCAGCTCTCCGGCAAAGCTCTATCGCATGAAGGACGGCTATAAATTCGGCGTAATAGAGCCGCACAAAGAGGATTTCTGCGATTCGTGCAATAGGCTCCGTCTGACGGCGGAAGGCTACCTGATACCGTGTCTATATTTCGACGAGGCGCTAAGCATCAAAGACGCGGTGAAGGCCGGCGACATCCCGGCCGCGATAGAGATATTCAAGAAGGTGATAAAAGACAAGCCCCAAAAAAACCGCTGGGGCGGCGAGGATGCCGAGATAAGCGGCAGAGCCTTCTATATGACGGGCGGATAAGCCGCGGCGTACGGGCAGATGAGAAAAGAGAACGCCGGGCTGCTAAAAAAACAAAAGCGATATCTGCTTGAAATAATCAAAGCGATAAAGACGAACAGCGAGATGCTGATGCGCGGCGAAGAGGGCGAATGCCTGCACGACCTGCGCGTAGCCATCCGCAAACTCTCATCCCTAAACTCCCTCTTTGAAAAAACATTCGATTATTCGTTTGGTTCCGAATTTAAAGACTCCCTTAAAAATATAATATCAGTCAGCTCCAAACTGCGGGATATCGACGGACTCGGGCTTTTTGCCGGATATGAGGTGATGGGTGCGCAAAAGGGCGAATACATATCAAGGCTTACGTATATGCTATCCGGTACGGCTCTCTGGAAGAGTGCGCTGAGCGAATATGCCATGTTTTTTAGATGGTTGAGAGGCGACGAGGAAACAATCGAGGATTTGCGCGAAAACGCCCTTGAGCGGATAATCCGCGGACTCAAAAAGACGTCAAATAGATATAAAAAGCTGATAGCCGCGGAGCCGTACGATTTTGACGGCCTACATACCGTGCGCAAACGGTGCAAAAGATATAGGTATCAGCTCGATTTCGTATTTATGGACGCAAACGAGGGTTCGCTCGTATGCAAAAAGATACAGGAGATGTTAGGGTATGTCAACGACTACCGAACGTGGATGGATATGGCGAAAGAGGCTGGGTTGGACGGGCTTATCGGCAGGCTCCAGAGCGCTCTTCTCGCGGCGGTAAACGACATTGATACAAAGGGCAAGGTCTTCGCCTCTAAAGAGTATTGCGGATACCTGTTCGAGGGCTTAAGAAAACGGCTGGCTATGTTATAATTGGGCAACCAGGGAGATATAAGTGATAATCAGAAAGCTTTTTAAATTTGAAAACGCCCATATAGTGCGCGGCTGCTCGACCGAAAGATGTAAATACTCGATACACGGACACAGCTATAAGACCGAGATACTGCTAAGTTCCGATACGCTCGACAACGGACAGATGGTTATGGATTTTGGACTGATGAAGGGCGCAATGCGCGACGTAGTCGATTCGTTTGATCACGCTATAGCGATTTGGGACATGGACGAACCGGGATATATAGAGTTTGCCAAAAAATACAGCCACAGATGGGCGCTTTTGCCGGTCAGCCCATCCGCAGAGCAGTTTAGCCGCCTATTTTTCGTGGCGGTAGACGCCGTGCTAAGAGAGTTCAGCTTTGCCAACGGCGAGGCGAACGTGGAGCTGCACAGCATAATAGTCCATGAGACCGAGACCGGATACGCGCAGTGCTTCAAGGAGGACGCGTATAGCAAAAAAATGGGCGAAATCGACCTTGGACGGCTAATATTTAGCGATGAAGTAAGAAAAGAGTGGAGTGCGCCTGAAATTCTTGCTAAAATATTTGGAAATCAAAAAAGGAGAATAGGATGAAAAAACAGCTTATGCTTGTAAGTGTTGCTACAGCTGCGCTTATATTTGCCGGATGCGGCGGCGACAAAAAAGTAGAGGAGAGGGTAACCCAGATACAAACAAACGCGCCTGTCGCAGACGCGAATAGCGCGGCGGTAACCACGCCTACGCCAAAGACTGAGGCCGCCAAACCGCAGGCGCAAAAAGAGCCCGAAGCGGTAAAACAAGCTCCTGCGGTAGTAAAAGAGAAAGCTCCGGTTGAGCAGCCTAAGGCAAAAGAGGTGGCGGCTTCTACCACAAGCCCGGCCGAAGGTAAGCAGATATTTGCGTCCAGGTGCACCGCATGCCACGGCCAAAACGGCGAAGGCAAAGCTACTTATCCGAAACTTGCCGGACTCTCAAAAGAAGAGGCGCTTTCTAGACTAAAAGGCTATGTTGACGGCACATACGGCAAAGCGCAAAAAATGATAATGGTCGGTCAGGCCAAAGGCTTGGATGATGCACAAAAAGCGGCCGTTTCAGAGTATATAGCCACCCTTAAGTAGCTTATGACCGATATTTTAGGGTTTGCGGCGGCGTTCTTGACGACTGCCGCATTCGTGCCGCAGGCGATGAAGGTGCATAAGACGCAAAAGACCGAAGATCTGTCTCTCGGTCTTTTCTCTATGTTGTTCGTCGGTATCTTTTTGTGGCTTATATACGGAATTATGATAGGCTCCACTCCGGTTATAGCTGCGAATGCGGTAACGCTTGTGCTTGTGGCGTATATACTGAAGAAGAAAATTCGCCCATAAATTTTCTATACCTGAGCGGCACGAAGCTGCGCTGAAGCTTCTTGTTTGCGCGCTCTTTTATAGATACGCTCTCAAAAAACTTTTTCCACAACCCTTCAAATCTTTTTTCCTCTTCGTGTCTTTCAAAACTATCTATTGTCGCGGATACGAGCTTGTATCCTTCTTTACCGATTAGCGCCGCCGCCTGCCTGTTTTCATCGAATATCACCCTATCGTCCCGGAACCGCTCGCAAAAGTGGGGTGCGATAAGAGGCAGTATGTCGTGCTTTGGCGCTATGCGTGCGAAAAATCCGACATCCGTCATCTCAAATCTGGTAAATCCGGTATATTTATGAGCCTCACGTCTTACAAGATGCTCCAGTTCGTTTAGCTTGGCGTTCGTCTCCATCGTGAACTTGTCGTCCATCGCTTCGAAGTAGTGGCGGACTATCGTCTTGTATGCGGCCTTGTCGTCGGCCAGAAAAACTGTTTTTAGCTTCTGTAGCTCTAGTTTTTCGGTCTCTATCGGCGCATCGCCTTCTGTGTATATGTTTTCGCTAAAAAGAGAGCTGTTGTCCTCTCTGTCCGACACCTCGTCGAAATGAAGTCCGCTTGTATGCAAAAAAGCGGCCAACTCCAATAGCCCATCGAAACTTCCGTCAAATATCGCAGTCGTCATATAGCCTCTCCGTTTAGTGAAAATAGATTTACCGTGTTGGTTTTTGCTTCCGTATTTGCCAACGCCGCATATATCTTCTCTTGTGGCGGTTCATACGGGAAGTGGTCTTTCGCGACGATAAAAAATCTGCATTTTTTGGTTTGTATACGAAGCGTTTTTAGCTCGTCCATCCCAAGTTTCTTAAAGCGTCTCGCCTCTATGATTTTTTTGGCTCCGGTGAGGCCTAGCCCCGGTATTCGCACGAGCTCTTCGTAGCTTGCCCGGTTGACGTCTATCGGAAAAAGATGGATATTCCGGATAGCCCATGCGCTTTTGGGGTCTAGCCTCTCGTCCAAAAAAGGGCTTTTTTCGTCCAAGATCTCTGATGAGCCAAAACCGTAAAAACGAAGCAGCCAATCCGCCTGATATAGCCTGTGCTCCCGAAGCAAGGGCGGTTTGAAATACAGAGGCACGGGCAGCCTCTTGTCGTAGTTGATCGGAATGTATGCGGAGTAGTAGACACGCTTCAAAAACCTCTTTTTATACAGGCTCTCGGATAGCCTCACTATATCGAGATCGCTCTCCGGCGTCGCTCCTATAATCATCTGCGTAGACATCGAGATGTTCGTCTCTCTGGCCAGGGCTAGCGGAGAGAGGACGCTTTGTTTGCTTTTTTGGGGCGCCAGCAGTTTTAGGCTCTCTTCGCTTGGCGTTTCTATGTTTGAGCTTACCCTGTCTGCTAGTCTCGCCGCCTCCAGCACCAGTTCGTTTGATGCGCCGGGAATCAGTTTTAGATGGATATAGCCGCCAAATCTATACTCGTTTCTAAGAAGCCGTATACATCGAAGCATTAGCTCCATCGTATGATCCGCGTTTTTGACGATACCGGAGCTAAGAAACAGCCCCTCTATGTAGTTTCGCCTGTAAAATTCGATAGTAAGTCTGGCCAGCTCCTCCGGGCTGAAAGCGGCTCTTTTGATATCGTTGCCGCTTCTGTTTTTGCAGTAAGCGCAGTCGAATATACAGTGGTTTGTAAGCAAGACTTTGAGTAGGCTGATGCAGCGTCCATCACTGCTAAAAGAGTGGCAGATGCCGCCAAGCGCCCCGTTTCCTATCCCTCCTGCTTGCGCCGGCCTGTCCGAGCCGGATGACGAGCATGAGGAGTCGTATTTTGCGGCGTCCGATAGAATTTCCAGTTTTTCGTCCAAAATCATACGAAAATTTTAGACGAAAGAAGCGGTGCAGGTTAAAAATATTGCAATAAGCAATATTTAAGAGCGGCAAACCGCGAGGGCGCTCCGCCGAGGAGTCGGTTGTGGTCTATTGCAAGGTTTTTTGGAGCTCGTTTTTTACTCTTACGAAGACGTCATCCCAGCCATCCTGAGTCTGCCTAAAGAGTCTCGCCGAACCGTACCAAGGCGTATTCTCGCTTGACAGCCCCCATCTCCAGTCCGGCGCCAGCGGCAGCAGTATCCATGTCGGTTTGTTTTTTGTGGCCGCAAGATGCGCTACCGACGTATCAACCGTGATTACCATGTCTAGGCACTCTATTAGAGCCGAAGTATCCGAGAAGTCCGCTATATCGGAGCTAAAATCCGCAATGTCCAGCGACTCCCGGAGTTGTTCCAAATCCTCTTTTTCAAACTCTTTTTGAAGCGATACGAACGATATTCTCTCATCTTTTAAAAGACCGAAAGAAGCGGCCGACACGGAACGCTTCGTATCGCCTACGTACTGCTTGTTGCCTTGCCATACTATGCCTATTTTTATTTTGTCTTTTTGTAGTTTGCCTTTGAAATACTCCACTTTTTTGGCGTCGTCCTTGATGTAGGCAACGTTTGCCGGAATGTTGTCTTTGTTTACGCCTAATATATGGAGCAGGCTTATTAGCGTGGAGTGGTAGTCGAAGTGCGGATTTTGCCTCTCTATTTCGTCATGATCCATCGTAATGCACGGTAGCGTCGAGTTTTTGAATATGTTTTGAAGGGCGTCTTGCGGCGAAAATATTATTTTTGCGCCATTGAACGCTTCGTTTGTGAGTAGTCTGGCGAAGTTTATCGTATCCCCAAAACCTTGCTCGTGGTATACGAGTATCGTTTTGCCCTCAAGCGGCTCACCGCTCCATAGAGGTTTGTCGCATATTATAGTCGGTTTTTCCCTGGCTTCGTATAGCGCCAAGCCTTGCTCGTAATCTCCAAAAAGCATTAGCAGTATTCCGAGGTTTACTTTTGCCGGCATATTGGTCGGGTCAAGCTCCATCGCGTGCATAAACGCCTTTGCGCTCTCTTCGTACTCCCCGGTCCATTTTAGGAGCACTCCGTAATTTACGTATGCCGCCACGCTTTTTGGGTTTATTTCTAGCGCTTTTAATATCGCGCCTTTCGCTTTTTGATACTCGCCGAGCTCCATGAGAAGGCTGGCGAGATTGGAAAAAGAGGTTTCGCTAGGCAAAATGGCTATAGCCCTAAAAAACGCCTCCAGCGCCTCCCGGTATTTTTTTGCGGCTTGTAGGGTGACGCCTAGATTGTTAAATCCAAGAGCGTTGTTTGGGTCAAGCTCTACCGCTTTTTGCAGGTAGATTTCCGATTCGGCGAAGTTTTTTTCGTCTTTTGCCAGCGTACCGAGGTTTATTAACGCGTCCACTACGCTATCAGGGTCGTTAATGGCTCTTTTGTAGGCCTCTTTCGCCTCTTCGAATCTATTTTGTTCCCTTAGGCAAATGCCCACCGTCAGATACGCCTTTAAAAATCCTGCGTCTTGTTCCAGGCATTTAAGCGCTTCGTCGGTAGCCTCCTCGTATCGTCCCAGTTCGGCGAGCGTTTTTGCCATGTTGTATCTGCCGACAATGAACGAGCCGTCTATCTCTATCGCCTTTTTGTAGTATTTGAGCGCATTTTCGGCGTCGTTGTTTTTGGCGTATGTGTTGCCGAGATTGTTTAGTGTTTGCGGATTTCTTGGATTTGCTTCCAAGGATTTTTGGTATGCGTTAGCCGCGGCTTCCAGTTTTCCCTCGTTTGCCAGGAGGACGCCTAGAAGATTTAGGCTTCTAAACTCTTTTTTGTCGACTTTTAGGCATTCGTTCGCCCACTTCTTGGCGGCTTCATAGTCCCCGTTTTCGAAGGCGGCGGCCGCTTTCGCGTAGAGTTCGTCAGTTTTTTGCAATTTTCCTCTTTTTCGCGAAGTAGTAGTATGCCGATATGATGATGGCGGCCGCTATCGCCGCGTATCCGAAGAGATGGGTATATCTCTTGATTTCGTCTATATTGTTGCCGATGAAATATCCCAGAGCCGCAAGTACGACCATCCATACGAACGCGCCGAGCGTAGTAAATAACATGAAGCGCCATAGCCTCATCTTGGCTAGTCCTGCCGGGATTGATATGTAGTGTCTGGCGACCGGGATAAGCCTGCCTAAAAACGTTGTAACTTCGCCGTATCTGCGAAAGAAGTAGTCCATCTGCGCAAGCCTTCTTCTGGATACGAGGATTTTTTTGCCGTGATTCCAAAGAAAACTTCTGCCGTATCTGCGCGAGACTACATAGTTTATCAGCGCTCCCGCAAGACTCCCGGCCGTTCCGGCTATTACGCTAAGCGTAGCGCTAAGTTCGCCCTGATGCGCCAAATATCCGGCCGGTATCATTACCAGTTCTGATGGTATAGGAAACACGGTGCTTTCTAGCGTCATCAGTATGAATATGCCTAGATAGCCCCACTCGCTTACTATCTCTACGAAAAACTGAGCCAGATTCTCCATTATGCCAGTAGTCCGGCGGACGGCAACGCGGTGCTTCTATCATCCGCGTATACGCGCTTGCCGCCTTTTAGGTCGTATTTCCAGATAGGGGCTTTGGCTTTGAAGTCTTCGACGAAGTCGTTGATAAGAGCTAGTGCGACTTTGCGTTTTGGGCTAAGCACTGCGGCTATGTAGCTGCTTTTATGCAACGGTACGTCGCCTTTGGAGTGCGCCATCAGTATCGTAGCGTTTTGCTCGGCGGCTTTTGCTTGCCATTCGTTAAGCCAAGAGTTCAGAATCGGCTCGTAAATATCGAAGCTGAGCCCCTCTATCTCGTCCTCGTCCCTGACGATACCTACAAACGTGATGAACGCGCCCATGTTTTTGTTTTTGTACTCTTCGTGCCAGCCGTTGAAAATGGCTTCGACGTCGAGCGGACCGTTGTAAAGCGAAAGCTCTTTCATCCGCCGCACACCGGAGGAAGTATCGATATTTTGTCACCGTCTTTTAGCGGAGTATTTTTCTCGCTTACCAATGTGTCGTTGATCGCTATGGCGGAGTTTGCCAGCCATGGGGCTAGGGCGTCAACCGTTTTTAGCTTTTCGCCTAGCTCCAAAAGCGTGGCCGCCTCGAATTCCATATCTTTTATGCCTATCGGCCCCAAAAATTCTACTTTTACCAAGATAGTTTTCCTAATTTCATTTTTTAAAAATCATACTAAAAGCTGCGTTAAACAAGGCGTAAGGCGGTAAAATAAGCCAAAAACGAAAGCGTAAATCTTGAAGATCGCCAATATCTCATATCTGAACCTTTTGCCGTTCCGGTTTTTTCTAAAGAGAAGGCCGAAAACCTTTTCCCAGAGCCTGCAAAGCACGAAGCGCGGCTCATATCCGTCCAAGATAAACGAGATGTTCAGAAGAAAGCTGGTGGACGCTGCGTTCATATCCTCGGTCGAAAGCACGAGGAACAACAAAACGGCTAGCGGCATAGTGGCGAAGGGTGCGGTAAAAAGCGTGATTATAAGGCTTGGGGCGCAAAAAAACGACAACGAATCCGCTACTTCAAATAGACTTGCCCGTGTACTGGGGCTGGAGGGCGAGGTGTTTATTGGCGACAAGGCGCTCTTAAAATACCTTGAAAACCCAGATGAGTACATAGATTTGGCGGCTGAGTGGAACGCTAAGACGGGGTTGCCTTTTGTGTTCGGGAGGTTTTGCTTCAACCGCAGAGGCGGCAGATACAAGAGGCTCTCAAAAGAGTTTAACCGCCAAAAAATAAATATTCCGCACTACATCCTGCAGGCCGAGGTCAAGCAAAAAGGTTTTAGCCGTAAAGACGCAAAAGAGTATCTAAAGCTAATCAGCTACCGTATAGGACCCAAAGAGGAGAGGGGATTTGCGCTCTTTATGAAAAAGGCCGGGGCGCTTTGAAAAAAGCGTTTTTACTCAGTATCGCATTTACTATCGCATCCATCGTCATATCTATTTATTTCAAGAGCGTGGCTACGTCGCTCTTTTCAAAAACAGACCTTGCGCTTTTCTTTACGACATTGGACGTAGTCGGGCTTTTTATGCTTTTATTCATAGGCTTCAGGGCTTCCATGACCGTGGCATACAATAAAGGCACGCCTACGACGCAGATACTCGGAATTTTCCGTATCTGCGTCCTTGCCGTCTCTATCGTCGGATTTATCTTTAGCGTAGCGGTATTGCCGCATCTAGGCTTTTCTGTTCCGACTCTTTATCTTCTGGCGCTTTTTTTGTCGTTTGGGCTTTATACCTACTTTTCAAACCAGCTTAGCATGTATAGGATGTATGACGACATCAACGTAACGACGCTGCTTGACCCGTTGATGGGGATAGTCTGGTTTTTCGCTTTTTATTATGCGGCCTCCGTCCGTTCCGAGGGCGCGCTTTTTTTATCCTCGGTTCTCGGTATGATAAGCGTCAGCGGATACATATATGTAAGGATGAGGAAAAACTATCCTGAGCCGCCTTTTGTGCTCGTGCCTCTGGACGATAGGGCAAAAAGTTTTATTTCAAACTCCGTATTCGGCGGTATAGAGTTCGTCTTCGGAATGCTCATCATCTATCTGGCTGTCGTATTTGTGGGATATAACTTCTCCATGGAGATTTTGGGGGATTTTCAGGTCGTCGTAAAAAGCTTTTTTATGTACTTCATTGCCGTATTCGTCTTTCCTATCGTCAAATTCATACTCCCAGAGCTCTCCCACCTAGCGGCCAAAAAAGAGTTTGCCGCGATCGGGAGACTTGACGCGTTTGCGCTCAGGTATTCGCTATTTGCGGTGACGGCGGTGTTCGTCTGCGTTTACCTCTTCTCAAAACCGCTCATAGTGTGGCTATTCGGCGAGAGCTATATGGCCGCCAAAGACGCTCTGCTCGTGCTCTCTCTGGCGATATTCTTCGTCTCCATGAATACCTATCAGGTGGCGGTGCTAAAGTCTCTCGATAGGTTCTTTTTGTCGATGAGCGTACGGGCGATAGGCAGCTTCGTATTTCCTGTTTTTGCATTTTTGACCTATTCGTTTTCGCCGACCCTGGAGAGCGTAAGCGCCGCATTGGTGCTCAGCTACGGGAGCATGGCTGCTATCTCTTATTATTTTTCAAGACGCGAAATTAATGCTCAAATATTGAGCGAAGCCCAAGATTAGGTCCTCGGCGGACGGTTCACACGGCCAGCCGCTTTTAAAAATTAGCACTTAAAAGTTTTATCTGCTAAAATTACTTTACAATTTACTTTTATATTATCAACTTTAGGAGTTTACAATGGCAAAACACGCTTTCCAAACAGAGATCAAACAACTGCTAAACCTGATGATACACTCCCTATACTCGGATAGGGATATATTCCTAAGAGAGCTCATCTCAAACGGCTCGGATGCTATGGATAAGCTCCAGTATCTAGCCCTTACGGATGAGAAGTACAAAGAGTTTTCCGGTGGCGGTAAAATAGAGATCACCTACGACAAAGATGCGAAAACCATCAAAATAAGCGATATGGGTATCGGTATGAACGACGAAGATATGGTCGAATCACTAGGGACCATTGCAAAGAGCGGTACTAAATCGTTTATCGAGAAGCTTACGGGTGACGCCAAAAAAGATAGCAACCTGATAGGACAATTTGGGGTCGGCTTCTATGCGGCGTTCATGGTAGCCTCCAAAATCTCCGTACTTAGCCGCAAAGCGGGCGAAGACAAAGCGTTCATCTGGGAGTCTGACGGTAGCGGCGAGTACGAAATCAAAGAGGGCGCAAAAGAGTCTCATGGTACCGAAATCACGCTAACTCTCAAGGACGACGCAGAGGAGTACCTAAGCCAATGGAAGCTTGAGTCAATCGTCAAAAAATACTCTGACCACATCCCGTTTCCGATATTTATGCAAAAAGAGAAATACCTCGAAGAGGGCAAGACCGAGACAACCATAGAGCAAATCAACAAGGCAAGCGCGCTTTGGAGAAGGGCAAAAAACGAAATCACGGAAGATGAGTACAATGAGTTTTACTCTGCGATAACACACGACAACGAAAAGCCGCTCCTGCACATACACACGAAAGCGGAAGGTACGCACGAGTATACGACGCTCTTTTATATCCCGCAAAAAGCCCCGATGGATATGTACAGGGTGGACTATCAAGCGGGCGTGAAGCTCTATGTCAAAAGGGTGTTTATCACGGATGACGACAAAGAGCTTATGCCGACATATATGAGATTTGCCAAAGGTATCATCGATGCGGAAGACCTACCGCTAAACGTCAGCCGTGAGATATTGCAGCAAAACAGGCTACTGAGCACTATAAAAACGGCGTCTACTAAGAAAATACTAGGCGAGCTCAAAAAACTAGCCAAAGCCGACAAAGAAAAATACGAAAAATTCTTCAAGGAGTTCGGTAGAGCGCTAAAAGAGGGTCTCTACTCAGACTACGCAAACAGGGACGACCTATTGGAGCTTATGAGATTCAAATCCACGGCGGCGGAGGGTTTTGTTAGCCTAGAAGAGTACGAGACTAGAATGGTGGCTGACCAAAAAGCGGTCTACTATATCGTAGGCGACGATGAAAACCTAGCCAAAAACTCCCCGATACTAGAGGGCTTCAAAGCCAAAAATATCGAAGTGCTCGTGCTAGACGACGAGATAGACAACATCGTAATGCCATCGGTAAATAAATACAAAGACTTTGAAATCAAAAATGTTTCAGCGTCGCTAAACGACGAAATCCTAAAAGCCGAAGTCGACGAAGCGACGACAACAAGACTAAAACCGCTGGTAGAGAAGCTCACGGCTGCTTTAGGCGACAAAGTCAAAGAGGTGAAGGTATCCGGAAGCCTGAGAGACTCCGCCGCTTGCGTGGTATTTGACGATGCCCATATGACGGCACAGCTTAAAGAGATGCTAAAAGCCATGGGTCAAGAGGCGCCTGAGAGTAAGCCTGTATTTGAAATCAACCCGACTCACCCGATAATAAGCAAGCTAGAAGCAGCTGACGATGCGAAGGTGGCGGAGATAGGCGAAGTGCTATTCGACCTATCCGTGATGCTATCAGGCGAGAGCCTCAAAGATCCGTCGGCATTTGCAAAAAAAGTCTCCACAATCCTTACCAACTTACTATAACCCCATTCCCGCCAGATATGGCGGGAAACTTCTTAAAAAAATAAACTTCGTTTTGTATAATCTTTAAAACCTAATAAATTATGAGAAACAAAATGACCAAAGCACAAATAATCGAACACCTAAAGGCAAAAAAAGATGAGTTTCGCCAAAGATACGGCATCACGGCTCTAGGGCTATACGGTAGCTACGCTAGAGATGAAGCAAATGAGGCTAGCGATGTGGATGTGTTTTATGAGAGGGATAGCGGGTTTGAGCTTGAGAGTGGGCTGGAGTTTTTGCGTGTGGCAGATGAGCTGGCAAGAGAGCTGGGTGTGCGAAAGGTAGATTTTGTGGGGCTAAAGTATATGAACCCGATAGTAAAACACTACGCCAAAAAGGATTTTATCTATGTATAAAGAGGTTGTTTTAGCTTGAGTGAGCGTATCCACTATCTCGACTCCCTCAAAGTCCTAGCTATCTTCGCCGTCGTACTCATACACTCGGCGTCCACGACTCTTTATACGACACAGCCTGGCGATGCGCTGTTTGCGTACGCCAATCTGCTGGATTCTTTTTCCCGCTTTTGCGTGCCAGTGTTTTTTATGGCGAGCGGTGCCGTGCTGCTCTCCCGTGATTACGATATAGCGGATTTTTACCGCAAGAGACTTACGAAGATTATTCCGGTGCTTGTGTTTTGGTCGGCAGTCTATGCGGCGTTTCGAGTGGTTGTGAAGGGTGAAGCATTTGAGCCGTTGAAGCTTGCGGCGTCATTTTTTGGCGGACATATCTACTATCATCTGTGGTTTTTGTACGTCATCGTCATCTTATATCTGCTAACCCCGTTTATGCGCCGTCTTATCCTTGCCATGGGCCACAAAGAGGCGTTTTTGCTTCTCGCTATCTGGCTCGTCGTAGCGGTCTTGTTGCCGCATCTAGAGAGCGTGAGCGGGCTGAAATTTGGCTTCGCGTATCGTGAATTCGGGGCGTATTCTGGATATTTTATGCTCGGGTTTTATCTTTCCCGTATGGAGTTTTCAAAGCCTCCTACCGCACTTTTGATGTTTGCTGCTTCCAGTTTTGCTATTTTTTATCTGACGGGAGTTTTTTCGCTCCAAAAAGGCGAGCTTGCCGGACTGTTTTACGACTACTCTTCGCCGCTCGTCTTCATTCAGGGCGTATCGATGTTTTTGTTTTTCAAGGGTTTTGAGAAGGCCAGGGCGTTAGAGTACGCCTCAAAGCTCGCCCCGCTCGTGTTTGGCGTATATCTGGCGCATCCTATTGTCTTGGAGTATTCAGGCTTCATTGAAGATCTTGCGCTAAAAGCTCTGTTTGTATTTTGCGTTTCGCTCGGCGTTGTCAGGATTTTGTGTTACGGCGGCCTAAAGAGGTTTTTGTAAGGCGTACGGGAACGCCAAATGCAATGTAGTTTGTCAAAAAACTCCGAGGTGTCAACATGGCTGATTTGGCAAAAATAGCTGACGAGCTAAAAGAGGGCGAATGTATATTGTATCTTGGGATGGGAAACTATCGCGGCCTGAAGTTCTCGGACGGCTCGGACGTGCCTTTTGACAGCGATACGATCATATTGGCGCTAAACGACGGCAGTCCTATGGCGCCAAGACTGATGTACGAGTACGCCAGAGCCGCCATGAGCATGGAGCAGAGCCGCGGACGAAAATACCTCGAAGAGAAGCTCAAGACTATCTACAAAAAAGAGTTCGAAAAATCATACGTTTATACCCTCATACAAAAGCTAATGCCAAAATACATAGTCGACACCAACTATGACGACCAGATACTATCCATATACTCTGTCGTGCCCCATTATCTGATACAGGGCAAGGCTCGCATCGGCGCCAGTCTGGACAGGTTTGAGATATTCGAGTGGGATGTGGCAGCAAAAGCCTACAAACAGATACAAAAAGAGGCGCTAACCATTGACAAACCCATAATATTCAAGCCTATGGGGTGCATAACTCCTACCGGGTCGCTGATAGTCTCGGACGCCGACTTTGTCGATTGGATTACCGAGGCGATGGGCGGGTTTGCCTTGCCGCCGATACTCAAGGATTTTAGAGAGGGCAAGAAGTATTTGATGCTTGGGCTTACTTTTGCCAAAGATACCGAGAGGATGGTGGCGAACGAAATAACGATAGGCCTTGGCGGCGGATATTTCGTAAGCGATCAGGAGCCGGTCAAAAATTGCCTGAAATACCTGGCTTTGCATAAGATGGAAGCGATAAGCGAGGCTCCAAACGAGTTTGCGAAAAAGCTATTGGAGTTTCTATAGGCTTTTGGCTTTTAGTACGAACTCTTTTATCTTGGCTTTATCTTTTACGCCCGGACTGCTTTCGACCCCGCTGGAGACGTCTACGCCGTAAAATCCAAGACCTTTTAATTCGGCTAGATTTTCGCTCGTTAGGCCGCCTGCAAGTATGATGCGCGATGTGTCTGCGCCGTCAAACCACTCTAGGTTTAGCCTTTTCCCGGCTCCTCCATAGCTCTCTACAAAGCTGTCTACCAAACGGTATTCGCTCGAATGACGGGATATATCCTCTTTTGTTGCCGCTCTTACGACTTTGACGTGTTTTGTTTCGAGTTTTCCATAGAAAAAGGGGCTGGCCTCGAAGTGTATCTGGGCTAGGGAGATGTTGCAAAAAGAGCAGATCTCGTCTATTTTTGAGGCCTCTTCGTTTACGAACAGTCCGACCCGCTCCACAAAAGGAGGCAGCTTCGATATGAGCTCCTTCGCCGCCTCTGCCGAGATGTTTCTAGGCGATTTGTCGTAAAAGACGAATCCGAGGGCATCCGCCCCCGCGTCTATCGCCGCATAAGCGTCTTCGAGCTTTGTCAGCCCGCAGATCTTTACCCTCATCGTAGGCTATCTATCGCTTTTTTGTAGTCGCCTGAGCCGAATACGTAGCTGCCTGCTACCAGCACGTCCGCTCCGGCGTCTTTTAAGATACCGGCATTTTTGTCGTTTACCCCGCCGTCTACTTCGACCAGCGTTTTTAGTCCGCGTCTAAGTATCTCGTTTTTTAGGCTCTCTACTTTTCGCACGACGTTTTCTATGAATTTTTGTCCGCCAAAGCCCGGATTTACGCTCATTAAAAGCACCATATCCACATCATCCAGTATATACTCCAGGCTTTTTTCGTTCGTATGCGGATTTAGTACTACGCCAGGCTTGATGCCGAAGCCTCTTATCTTTTGGGCTAACCTGTGGGCGTGTTTTTCCTCTTCGATATGGAAAGTGATGTATTCAGGCTTTAGCGGCGCAAAAATATCCACGAAAAAGCTGTTGTTTTCCACCATCAAGTGCACGTCCAGAGGTTTCGTTGCGGCTTTCGCCACCGCTTCTACTACTACGGGGCCGATAGTGAGATTTGGGACGAAGTGGCCGTCCATCACGTCTACGTGCACAAGGTCGCATCCGGCGTCGCATATCGCCTTTACGTCACGGGCCAGATTGCCGAAATCGGCGGAGAGAATACTAGGTGCTATCAGCATAAACAAAACCTTATCTTTTTGTGAAATTATATTTTAAGGCTCGTTAAAGTATAATCCCGGCAAAAATTCTAAAAATTTTTAAAAGGCTTTAAAATGGCAAGAAGATGTATGATAAGCGGTAAAGGCGTTCAAGCCGGCAATAACGTGAGCCACGCTAACAACAAAACTAAAAGAAGATTTCTACCAAACCTTAGAACGGTAAGAATTCAACTTGAAGACGGAACTACTAGAAAAATCAAAGTAGCTGCTTCTACTCTTAGAACAATGAAAAAAGGCGCTTAATTTTTTAAGCGCTTCCCTCTTCTTTTCCCTTCTTTTACGCTAAAATATCCGCAAATACTATTAAAGGTTTGAATATGCAAGCCACATTTATACTTGAACCAAACGAAATAAACGCATCTTTGATAGAGAAGCTAAAAGTAATGTTTGGCGATAAAAAAATAGAGCTAAGCGTACAAGAAGTAGACGACACTGCGTATTTGGAAAAATCAGAAGTAAATAAAACAAAGTTGACTAGTGCAATTGAAAATATCAGAGACGGTAAAAATCTAGTAGAAGCGGACGCAAAGCTATTTCAATGAAAAAAGTCCTTTTTGAAGGCTCCGCATTTGAGGATTTCGGCAACTGGGCTACGAACGACAAAAAAATATATCAAAAAATCATTACCTTAATAAAAGACATAGACAGAAGTCCGTTCACAGGTCTTGGCAAACCGGAAGCCTTGAAGCACAACTTCAGCGGCTATTGGTCTAGGCGAATCAACGACGAGCATAGGCTTATCTATAAGGTGACAGGCGAGAGTATCATAATCGCTTCGTGCAAGTATCATTATTAAAAAGGTTTTTATATGATGTTCAAAATTTTACCTATTCACGGCGGAGTATGTGCGGCCGAAGGATTTTTCGCAAACGGAGTGAGCGCCGGGCTGAGGGGCAACGATCAGCCTGACGTAGCCTATATCTATTCCGACTCTATATGCGAAGTTGACGCCGTATTTACGAAAAACAAATTTCAAGCGGCTCCGATAGCGCACTTCAAAGAACTTGGAAATTTCCAGACCAACTTTGTGCTCGTAAACGCCAAAAACGCAAACGCAATGACGGGTGCAAAAGGCGTCGAGGATATAAAAGAGCTTCTTAGTGCCCTGCAAGCAAAATATCCGCAAATCAAAAACCCGGTGATGAGCTCGACCGGCGTAATAGGCGTCAGACTTCCAAAAGAGAAGATAGCGGCTACGTTTGAGAAGTTTGATCTTGGCGTAAAAGACGGCGATGCAGCGGCCAGGGCTATCATGACGACCGATAGATGGAAAAAAGAGATAGCTCTCAAAGTGGAGCTTGAAGACGGCAGAAGTTTCAAGGTGGGGGCGATGGCGAAGGGCGCCGGTATGATAAATCCAAACCTTGCGACGATGCTATGTTTCATAGCGACCGACGGCGATATGCCAAAAGCGGATATAAAAGAGCTTCTGGCGGAGGTAAGTCATACTACGTTTAACGCTATTTCGGTGGATGGGGACACATCTACAAACGATACGGTAATGGTGCTCGCCAACAAAAAAAGCGGAGCGTACAGCAAAGATGCGATGAGGGAGGCGCTGAAAATAGTGATGCACAACCTTGCGACGTCGATGGTAAAAGACGGGGAGGGGGCTACGAAACTATGCGCCTTTAGAGTAAAAGGGGCAAAAAGCGCCGTAGACGCAGAGAAGGCGGCAAAAGCTCTATCAAATTCCCCGCTTGTCAAGACTGCGCTTTTCGGATGCGACCCGAATTGGGGCAGGATAGCCTCTACGATAGGCGCTAGCGGCGTAGAGTGCGCCTATGAGAGCCTTGTGATTTCGTTTGAAGATGTGACCGTGTTTGACAAGGGCGAAATAAGTTTCGATAAAGAGATGGAAGCAAAAGCCGCGGCTGTGCTAAAAAAAGACGAGTTTGCGATTATTTGCGACCTAGGGCTTGGCGAAGAGAGCTTTACGGCCTACGGGTGCGACCTGGGGTATGAATACGTCAAAATCAACGCCGATTATAGGACTTAAGCGCCTTTTTTGTAGAATACTTTTAAGCAAAATTTAAAGGGAGAAGATATGTTCCACGAATATAGAGATATCGTTTCAAAACTAAAAGTAGAAAATGCGCACTTTGCAAAAATTTTTGAAAAACACAACGAACTTGACGACAAAATCGATCAAGAAGGCGCGCATATAGATACTATCGAGCTTGAAAAACTAAAAAAAGAGAAACTTCACCTAAAAGATGAAGCGTACAATATGATCATGGAATACAAAAAGGCTAACAACCTATAATTGCCAAATAAGCCCTCGGGCTTATTTGTGTATCTTGCAAGTTAACGCCATCTCCACCAGTTTTTTACCGACCTCTTCGCTCTCATCCACCAACAAATCAACGCCGGCGGCTCTTATTAGCTTATATTCCCTATCGTTTCTGGTTCTGGCCACAAGGTTTACTTTCGGATAGTTGAATCTTATTATTTCGCAAATTGTTAGCAGCTCTTCCTCTCTGTCTATCGTGACGACGACGGCTGACGCCTCTTTGACTTTTAGCGTCTCCAGCATATTCTTTTGCATCGCGTTTCCGAATATGACGTTGTGCCCCCTTGCTTGCGCATCGTATACGAGATCTCTTTGGTTCTCTACGGCTATGTATTCAAAACCGTTAACCGACAAATTTCTTATTACCGCCTTTCCGGTATTCCCAAAACCGATGACCACGACATGGTTTTTGTAGCCGGAAGACTTTTCTATGATGTCGCTGTCTTTGCTTTTTGTAAATCTATAAGAGATTTCCGCTAGATATTTGGCTAGAAACGGCGTTATTATCATCGACAGCGCCGCGACGGCTATGAATGTTTGCGCCAACTCTTCCGTAATAAGAGAGATGCTTTTGGCGTATGCGAATATTACAAACGAGAATTCGCCTATCTGCGAGAGCAGTATCGCCGTTTTGATAGCCGTCCTAGACGAATATCTGAATATCTTTGAAAGATAGAAGATTATTACCGTCTTGGCCGCCATGATTCCCACCGTCAATAAAACGATGAGCAGTATGTTTTTGATTAGAAAATGTACGTCTATCAATATGCCTATGGACAAAAAGAATACGCCAAGCAGCAAATCCCTAAACGGGATAAGGTCGGCTTCTATCTGATGCTTGAAAGCCGATTCCGAGATGATGATGCCCGCGATGAATGCGCCGAGCGAATACGGCACATGGAAGAAGTGCGCTATAGCCGCAGAGGTAATAACTATCAGCAGTACCGCCGTCATAAATAGTTCGTTTGATTTTGCGCCGGTCACGTGTTTTAGGAAATAGGATACTCCGTATTTGCCGAAAAAGTAGATAGCTATCATTCCGCCTATAGAGTTTAGCCCAGTATGCCAAAGCAGCGTGCCAAGATCCTTGGAAGTGTCGGCCAGTATGGTCACAAGAATCAAAATAGGAACGACGGCGATATCTTGCATCAGCAGGATGCCGATGGAGTTTCTGCCGTGGTTCCTCCCCATTTTTCCTGTCTCTTGGAGTATCTTTAGGATAATGGTCGTAGATGAGAGGGCAAGCGTAAATCCGAGCGCTACGGCTATTTTTTTGTCAAAGTCCAGTAGATGGTGTAGCACGAAGCCAAAGATTAGCCCGCTAACCAGAATCTGTAGACCGCCGAGCCCTAAAACCTCTTTTTTCATGGAGCTCAGTTTTTCCAACGAGAACTCCAGCCCTATCATAAACATCAGAAATACGACGCCGAATTCCGCTATGGCCGTCAGCTCTTCGCTTCCGGTAAGGCCGAAAAACTGCCTTGCGGTTATACCGGTAATGATGTATCCGATAACGGTGCTGATGCCTATTCTTTTTAGAAATAGATTTAGGATAATTGCAAAAAATATTATGAACGAGACTATAAAGAGTTGATTTTCGTGCATCCTACATCCAATCTATAAGTTTTGCCACTTCGTTTACTTCGAAGCATTTGACGTTTGTCTTCATGTTTTTTGGCAGCTTCGGCGTCAGCGCTTTTTTGAAGCCTTGGGACGCCGCCTCTTTGAGCCTGTTTTCTATATTTGAGACCTCCCTGATGTCTCCGGTTAGACTTACCTCCCCGATAAATACGGTCTCAGGGTTTATCGGTCTGTTTTTAAAGCTGCTGACTATCGCCGCTATTATGGCGAGGTCTATTGACGGCTCGGTTACCTTGATTCCGCCGACGACGTTGATGTAGACGTCGTAGCGGCTTAGCGCAAGGCCTAGTTTTCTCTCCAAAAGCGCCAGTATCATCGTAAGCCTTGAGCTGTCAAAGCCGTTTGTGGATCGTTTTGGATTTGGATACGGACTCTCCGAGACGAGAGCCTGCACCTCTACGGCTAGCGGCCTTGTGCCCTCCATCAGTACGGTGATGGCAAACCCCGGATTTGTAGAGTCCTTGCTAAAAAATTTGGACGAGATGTTTTTGGCGGCTACGAGTCCGTCGCCGGTCATCTCGAATATCCCTATTTCGCTGGTAGAGCCGAATCTGTTTTTGAACGAGCGGAGTATTCTGATATCGCTACTGCCGTCGCCGTCGAAATAAAGCACCGTGTCCACCATATGCTCAAGCACCCTTGGGCCTGCTATCGAACCCTCTTTCGTTATGTGGCCTATGATAAATACTGTGATGTTGCGCTCTTTTGCGTGGCGCATAAGCTGGAACGTTATCTCTTTTACCTGCGATACGCTGCCGGGTGCCGAATCCAGTGCGCTCGAATACATCGTCTGTATGGAGTCTATGATTATTAGCTCATACTCTCCGCTTCCTGCTTCATCCAGTATCGCGCCTATCTCTATTTCGCCGAGTATGTAGAGGTTCCTATCTACCGCTCCGAGCCTTGAGGCCCTTAGTTTTATCTGTTGGTTCGACTCTTCGCCTGCGGCGTAGAGTATCTTTTTGTTTTTCGAGGCCAAAAGCCCGGCGATTTTTAGAAGCAGCGTAGATTTTCCAACGCCCGGGCTGCCGCCTATTAGTACGAGCGAGCCTTTGACTATCCCGCCGCCAAGCACTATATCAAACTCATCATCCCCGCTTGGAACCCTATCTATCGCCGTCTCCTCTACGTCCACTATCGATACGGCTTTTTTTGCTTTCGGATGGGACGGCTTGTTGGCGATTTCAAGGTCTTTTTCCTTGACCTCCAAAAAACTCTCCCAGGCGCCACAGTTGGGGCATTTGCCTATCCATTTGGCGCTCTGGTATCCGCACGCTTGGCATTCGAAGAGAGTTTTTGCTTTTGCCATCGCTTAGTCTTTGAAGATTGCGCCGACAAATTCGTCGACGAAAGTTTTCGTATCGAACAGCTCTATGTCGTCCGGTTTTTCGCCGACACCGACGTATAGTATAGGAAGTCCAAGCTCTCTTACTATCGAGAATATAGCGCCCCCTTTTGCGGTTCCGTCAAGCTTGGTTACTATGACCGCGTCAAGGCCTACCATCTCGTTAAACGCTTTTGCCTGATTGATTGCCGAGCTACCGGCCGTCGCATCTATAATGGCTATTTTCCTGTGAGGCGTTCCAGGCATAGCTTTTTCGCACACCCTGACTATCTTTTTGAGCTCTTCGGCCAGATTCGTTTGCGTATGGAGTCTTCCGGCCGTGTCTATGATGGCGTAGTCTATGCCTTTCGATATGGCGGAATTTATCGTGTCGTAAGCGACGCTAGATGGGTCTGCCCCTATCTTCGACGTGACGGCTTGAGCGCCGAGTCTGTTCGCCCAGATGCCTAGCTGCTCGACAGCCGCAGCGCGAAACGTATCCCCGGCCCCCAGCATTACGCTTTTGCCGTCTTTTTTCGCGAGGTTTGCCAGTTTTGCTATCGTCGTAGTCTTTCCGGCTCCGTTAACACCTATTATGAGGTCTACGAAAGGTTTCGCCGAGTAGATCTCTTTCGCCGGTTTGATATGCTTATCCAAAAAGACGGACGTAAGCGCATTTTGCAAAGAGATTTTGTTGATGGAGTTTGGCATGGTCTCTAGCATTTGCTCGACTATTTCGTATTCGATGTCGCTGGTTACAAGTATCTCCTCAAGCTCGTCCTTGCTTATCGTCTCACGCTTGTCGCCTATTATTTCGGTGATTGCCGATACTGTTTTTTGAAGCGATTTTTTTAGAAGTCCGAACATCCGTCTATCGCCCTATCGTCTTTAAAAGATCTTGCTCGATTATCTCCTTTGGCGTAGCTCCCGGATAAAACGCCCTCTGCTTGCCGCTTTTGTCAAACATATACATAGTAGGAAAACCTTTTACTCCGAACACTTCGGCGGCTTCGAAGTTTGCCGGAGAGTTCGATACGAAATAGTTGATTTTATGCTCATTTATAAACGCCGATACATCTTCGTTTTTCTTGTTCTCTTCAAGCAGTACGGCTACCACGGCGAATTTATCCCTGTATTTTTCTTGAAGCTCGACAAGATGCGGTATCTCCGCCTTGCACGGAGGACACCAGGTGGCAAAGAAGTTTAGGAGTACCATCTTCCCTTCCGCTCCCTGAAAAGTAAAGCCCGTACCGGTATTTACCATCGTAATTTTCTGCCCGTCTATAGATGTAAGCTCTATGTTTTTGACAAGATTTTTCGTGCTCACAAGAGAGTTCGCGTCGCCCTTCTTGTCGCAACCCGTGAAAAGAAATAATGAAATACCAATTAGTCCAATCGAGATTATTTTTTTCATTTTTAGTCCAATTTTTGTTTTTACAGCCGAAAGATTATAAACTTTAAGGGCTTAATTCAGTGGAGTTCGGAGGATTTTTTGCAAGATAAAAAAACGGTTTTTAGGCAGCAGTGCAAAAAGCGGTTAAATGATGCCGCAAAAAAAGGCGTCTATTGCAAAGATAAGAGCTTTGCAAAAATTCTTTTGAGTTTTCTATCCGGAAGCGATTTCAAAAATATTCTACTATTTTTGCCACTTTCTATGGAACCAAGTGTCAAAATAGTGGTAAAAAAATTACTTGCGCACAAAAAACGCATTTATATCCCCTTTATAGAGGATATTAATTTTAAGATAGTAAAATACAGGTTGCCTTTAAAACAAGGCGCTTTTAATATCTTGAGTTGTAATAATTCCCTTGAATTTATAAAAAAAATTGATATAGCGATAGTTCCTGCTTTGGGCGTCGATTGCGGCTTCAGAAGAATCGGATTCGGCAAAGGTATGTACGATAGGTTTTTCGGCGCGCTCGGCTATAGGCCGCATATGATTTTCGTACAAAGAAGCTTCTGTTTTTCAAAAGAGAGCATAGGCGAGCCGCACGACGTATATTGCGACTATCTAGTATTACCAAATAAAATTTTCGTAAAAGGCAGACTAAAAAATGCTTACAACAGCGTTAACGGTTACGGCCGCCGCAATCTCATCGGGAGTGGCGGGATTTTTAATAGCAAAAAAAATAGATTCGGCAAAATATCAAATTTACGTAGAACAGTCAAAATCAAAAGCTAGAGCCATAGAACACGAAGCCGAGCTAAAACTGGAAGGAATAAAGGCAAAAGAGGTAAATCTGGAGCTTGAGTCCAGAAAGAAACTAGAGCTTGAACTTGCGAAGCTAAAAAACGAGTACGATACAAAGCAGCACGTCCTTGCCAAAAAAGAAGAGAGCCTATCTGAAAAGATAAAAAGCGAAATCAAAAATATAGATGCGCAAAAAAAAGAGATAGACGCCTTAAAACAGGATATCGTCTCCAAAAAAGAGGAGCTTGAGAGGCTAAGAAAAAATTATGAGGCAAAAGCCGAGGAGGCGCTAAGAATAGCCGAAGCGGGAGCTGGTCTTACCAGACACGAGGCCAAGGAGATAGTGCTAAAAAGAACGGAAGAGCTTTGTCGCGAGGATATAACGCATATAGTAAGACGCTATGAAGCCGAGGCAAAAGCGGAGGCCAGAAAAAGAGCGAACTATATAATAGCGCAGGCTACCACCAGATATGCCGGGGAGTTTGCGGCGGAGAGACTGATAAACGTAGTGCCGATAAACAGCGAAGAGATAAAAGGGCGCATAATCGGCAAAGAGGGTAGGAATATCAAAGTGCTCGAGATGCTGCTCGGTGTCGATATCATAATAGACGATACGCCAAACGCGATAATAGTCAGCAGCTTTAATCTTCTAAGAAGGGCAATAGCTACAAAGACGCTCGAGCTTCTGATAGAGGACGGCAGGATACAGCCCGCAAAAATAGAAGAGATATATGAAAAAGTCAAGCGTGAATTTGACGAGAAGATGTACGAAGAGGGTGAAAATATTGTTATGGATCTAGGCGTTGGGCCTATGAATCCAGAGCTCATCAAGCTAATCGGAAGACTAAAATATAGAGCCAGCTATGGGCAAAACGCATTGGCGCATTCGCTAGAGGTCGTTCATCTGGCCGGGATAATAGCGGCGGAGCTCGGCGGGGACGAAGCGCTTGCGAAAAGGGCGGCGCTTTTGCACGATATAGGAAAAGCGCTAACGCATGACTACTCCGGAAGCCACGTGGATCTGGGAGCCGATATATGCAAACGTTATAAAGAGCACCCGGTCGTCATAAACGCCATTTATGCGCACCATGGCCTGGAGGAGGTAAAATCGATAGAGTGCGCCGCGGTTTGCACTGGCGACGCCCTGTCCGCCGCTAGACCAGGCGCTAGGCGTGAGGTGCTTGAGAGCTTCTTAAAAAGGGTAGAGGAGCTTGAAAAAATAGCGCTTGCGCATAACGGTGTCAAAAACGCTTACGCTATCGCCGCAGGTAAAGAGATAAGGGTGATAGTGAACGCCTCTTTGGTAAACGACGATGAGTCCACTCTGATAGCTAGGGAGATCGCCTCTGAAGTTGAAAAAAGCGTACAGTATCCAGGCGAGATAAAAATCAGCGTAATTAGGGAAACCAGGGCGATAGAGTTCGCTAGGTAATACTAAAGCCGATATTCAAAGCGGTCTCCTCCGCCGTTTTGAATGCTTCCTTTAAAAAGCCGTACTTCTGATTCGAGCCTTCAAATTTTGTTCTTGCCTTCAAGAAAGCTTCCCACGGTTTTGAATAATCGCCGATTTTCCTTCTTTTGATCTCAAACGCTACGGACGCGTTTATTAACCCTTTCAAAAGCGCTCTTAACTCCTGGTCGCTCTCATATCTCCATCTATATTCGAATGCTTCGTGCGCTTCGTAAAATCTGCTGTTTTCCAAGTGCTCTATATATTTATCGCTCTCATTAATCATTGTCGGATTTTACAAAATATATGTAAAACAAGGAACATTTTTTGCTAGTAATTTGTAAAAAATCGGAGCATTTTGAGTGAAGAGCCAGGTTTTTGCTATTAGCCATACCGAAAACATGATACTCGCGAGAGTCGATGCGAACGATGCGGCATACTCTTCATACATCAAAAGCTATATACAAAAAAACTTCAAATTCTTTATACATCTCAAAGAGTCTATTCTCGTATTTCCAAAAACGGAAGATAGGACAAAACGGCATTTTTTTATGAGTTGTCTGCTCAATAATCTCAATAAAAGCAGAAGCGACAAGCTTTCTATGGATTTCAATCTGGACGTTCCTTTTTTTGTAGAGTTTTCAAACTCTAAAGAGGGTTCCCTGGTCCCGAAAGTAATAGTCAAGTGCCATAAAAACAGCGTTTTTTTTAGGTTTTCGGAGGAGACGAAAAGGGTCGTGGAGTTTTTGAGAAAAAACTTTTTTGGCTCCAAGGTGGATGTGGACTACTTCCAAAGGGTGGCCAAGATACCCATAAAAAGCAAAGAAGAGTACTCTGTACTTAGAAAGCTGCTCGCAAAAAAAGTTAAGTTTAGCGATTTTTTACATGTAAGGTTTACTTATAACGAAGAAGAGCTTGTAAGGCTGAACGCAAATACGAAAAGCAGGAAAAAAAGCTTTTTCTCGTGGGGCGAGGATTGCGACGCTGAATATTCTTATTATGCGGAGCTGAATTCTCGTTACGGCGATAGTTTCGAGCTTATTAGGCAGAGATATTTGGAGCTAATTAAGATTTATCATCCTGATAGAGTGTACGGCAAGGATGAGGAGACCGTTAAGAGATATACTATGAAATTCAGAAGAGTCCAGAACGCCTTTGAGCAACTGCGAAAGACGCACCAAAAAATGGCCTCCTGATGATTTAGCCTAAGTAGCTAAAGAGAGTCCTTGTAGTTTATTTGCGACGCATATTGCTTCATTTTTTGGATATTGTTCATATTCTCCACTGTTTTTGAGCACTCTTTGTCTAGAAGCTTTATAGCTTCCGATACCATCGCCGCCGCTTCTCTTAGTTCATCTATATTGTTGCTTTCAAACGCTACGCTTGAAAGCTCTTCCATTTTTTTAAGATCGTGGTTTACGATCGCTATTTTAAGCTCTTTTATATAGTCACTCAAGACGACATGCTCCCCGTTACGTCTTTCCAGGCGTCTATAAGTCCTTTCGTTACCGTTATTACCGTTTCTAGCGGTTCGGTAGTATTTTCCAGATTGGCGGAGCTAAGCAGGAATATCTGATGGCTGTAAAGCCCGTTTAGATATTCGGCGATTTCGCCGCCTTTTTCATAATTTAGAGAGTTTATTAGTTCTGCGAAAATATCTATAGATCTGTTTATCCAATAAACCCTTTTTTCTATATCGCCGTCTTCGATGGCTTTTTTTGCCTGCGCCGTAAACCTAAGAACCCCCTCGAACAACATCTGTACCAGTTTTTCCGGGGACTCTATTCTTGCGGCGTTTTGTGCGTATGCGTTTATTGCGTTGGATCTCATTTTATACCTTAACCGTTAGATGACATATTGTTTATTTGCATTTGTAAGCTCGCGAATGATTGCTGAAATTTGCTTATCATTGAGTTATAGAGGGCGTATTGGCTTGCGAGCATCTCGTATTTTTGGTCAAGTCTGGATGTTGCGCTCTCTAGGCTCTTGTTTTGTGTGTCAAGCTGGCTTTGCAACGAGTTGCTAAACAAATTCAGGCTCGAGTTGGTATTCGTCACTATTGAGGCAAGCTTTTTGTTCAGCTGCGAGAATATACCGTCTTCAGTCGTCGTTGAGCCAACGGCGACCATAAGCTTATTCATGGGAGCCGATACGGTAGATGACGAAGAAAGCCCGGACGCCAATGCCCCATTTGCATTTGTCTCAAGCTCTATCTTACCGTCCGTCAAGCTTTCTAGCATCAGTTTGCCGTTTCCGTCTGTATACGCTTTAACTCCCGTGGCATCCGTCTGTTTGTTTATTTGGGTAACGAACAGCTGTGCGTTTTGTTCGGCTGTATTCGTAGATGACGTATTTACGCCTATAATACTGACGCCGTTAATAACAATATCGCCAAAACCGCCCACCGTGTCGGTCGTAGTGGCGCTCATTAGAGCCGTATATTTTGCGTTTTTTACGGTTGACGAACCTCTGAAGAGAGCTTCTAGTGCGGACGGATTTTCGCTTAGCTTGCTGTTTAGCGTCGTCATATCGACGGACAGCATACCTGTCTTATCTAGACTAAAGCCGTAATCCATTAATGATGCGCCGTTTTTTGATTGGGACGTAATAATGGATGCGAATGTGCTATATAGCGACGCTACGTCCGACACTCCTTGCAGACTGCCTGATTTTTTCGTATCGCTGTTATATGCCGTCAAATCTTTTATCTTGGAACTCGCAGAGTTGAATGCGGATACGAATGTATTCACAAGGTCTGGAATGCCTGTTGTGTCTTGCCTGATAGATAGATTGACGTTGGATGAGGTAACTTTGTTTAAGCTAATCGTCGCGCCGGTAATGATATCGGTAATAGAGTTTGTGGATCTCTGCATATTGATGCCGTTAAACGTAAACTTGGCATCCTGAGCGGCTTGCAGCGCCGTAGCCGTAGTCGTATTTGTTCCATCGGACGCCAAAAGGCCGGTCGTCGCTGCCGCCCCGTTTGCGGTGACGAGCTCTATTTTGCCGCCGCTACTATTTTTCAGCACTAGTTTTCCGCTACCGTCTATCTCTGCGCTAACGCCCGTATCCGTAGTTTTCAGATTTATCGCGTCCCTGATCGCCGTTGCGCTATCTGCCGCATTTTTACCGCTTATCGATATTGCCCCGATACTGATGCCGTTTATTTTTATATCGCCGGCCGCTATGTCGGTCATCGTCGCCGTATTGTCTGGCACTGCGCTATTGCCGGTAAACGTAGGCACAAGCCCGGTATTGAGACCGACGCCTTCCGTTACTTTAATTGTACTGGCCGCTCCGGTATCTTTGCTTTTCAAGACCATAACATACGGATTCGAGCCTACCCCTGTGTTTAGAGTCGACGCCGAAATCGCGCCTTTTGTAGAGTCGTTAATTTTCTGGGCAAGCTGTTCAAGCGTAGTCCCAGCCGCTACGTCGATATTATAGGTAGAGCCGTTCGCTTCCAGTTTTAGCGTCGTGTTTGTAAGGGTGACGGTGGAAGTCGACGCCGCAAAACCGCTCGATTGGATAACGTGATTTTGGGCAAGCTGGCTTACCGTCATAGTTATATCTTGCGTTTGCACGCCGTCGCTCGCGCTTATGCCTATGGCTGTATCGGTAGAAGTCGAGCTTCTTTTGAGGTATGTGGTATCGCTTGATAAATCCATCGCCGCAGATTTGAATGATGATAGTGAAACTATAAGCGACGATAGATCGGACTGCTGCGTCTTGATTTTATTGATAGAGGTGTTGATCGGATTAATTACCGCGCTTTTTTCCGCCGCCTTTAGTTTGTCGACCAAATCTGCGTTGAGCGCACTGCTTCCGGTTGATAAAACTCCGAGCGAGCTTACTGTTCCAGCCATTTTAAATCCTTTTTTATTTATGCTTTTTTATCGAATATAATGCCTATTATCTCCCTCATCTTAGCCATTAGGGATATGGCTTCATCGGAGGGTATTTTTCTTAAAAGCTTGTTCGAGTCTTTTTCATATACGGATACGAACATCTCGCCAATCTTATCTTCAAAACCGAATTTTACGTTGATATTAAGAGGATTCATCTCTTTATTCAAATCTTCTGTAAGCTTTACCAGCTCCTGTTTTAAATCGTCATGCTTCTTTTTGCTTGCCGCATCGTCGCTCTCTTTTTGTACCGCGGTAGCCGAACTGCTTTTGACACTCTCGGTTCGTGTTTCGTGTAAAGCAGATTTCATTCCGCTTTGAAGAGCAAAATCCGGAGCCGTAATATTTTGGACTTCCATTATCTTAATCCTTCTTCTTTATAAAAGACTACTCTAAATTTGGAAATTAAATCGACATAAGTTATTAAAATTTGAATTAAGCTAAAATCACTGTTAAAATTCATACGAGGCCGACAGTTTTGAAGATTGCAGTTGTTTGTGATTCACCGCTTTTGAAAAAATGTTTAGAAGTTTTTTTAAAAGAGAGGCTAAGCTCCTATTCCGCATGCGACTTTGTTATTTCGGACAAAAAAATAGATTCGGAGAAGCCCGTATTCGTAATTTCCGACGAAAAAGGCTCGAACCTAAAGAAGCCTTTTTCAAAAACGAAGCTCTTGAAATCTTTGGATGAATACTTTTTGAAACTAAAAAAACCAAACGTCCATCCCGCGGCCATACATAGAGCCGAACCGGGAGAGCTGGAAAAGAGAGTAAGGCGTTTGACGGAAGGTTTCGTAAACGATCTTTTGAGGGCTATAAGAGAGCATAGATGAAAACTATCAATAAGAAATTAACGACAAAAATAATTGCCGGCAAATACAAGGGCAAGACCATTACGCTCGCCGATATTTCGGTAACGAGAAGCACGAAAAGCATTATCAGGGAGTCGGTGTTTAATACGTTGCAAGGCGAGATAGAAGGCGCCGTATTCGTAGAGGTATTCGCCGGTAGCGGTACTATGGGCATAGAGGCTCTTAGCCGCAGAGCAGGGTTTGTGCATTTTCTTGAAAAAAACAGAAACTCCTACTATTGCATACAGGATAATCTGGACTCCTTGGACGCCGAAAACGCAAAGGCCTACAATGTCGATAGTTTTGAATATTTCCCAAATCTCTTAAATAGTCTGCAAAAAGAGGAGAAGAGGATATTTTATTTCGATCCTCCGTTTAGCATTAGGGAAAATATGGATGGAATATATGAGGAAACGATCGGCCTAATAAAACAAATCAGGCCAAAAAGGCTAGACATCGTGGCCGTAGAATATATGACCGGATATGAATTGCCGGATAAAATAGGTAGTTTTAGTTTGCAAAAATCAAAAAAATTCGGGAAAAGCTCGGTAGCCTACTACACTCTGTAGAATTTTATTGGAACGCGCTTTGCTTTGAAGAGGCTAAATAGCCTTGAGGGTGCGTGATAATGAAAAGAATATTCGGCCTATGCCTGCTGGTTGCGACTCTATGCGATTCGCTTTTTGCCACAAGAGTCAAAGACCTTGCCAATATAGTCGGCGTGAGAGATAATCAGCTTATAGGATACGGTCTTGTCGTCGGTCTTAACGGCACAGGCGACGGTTCTACGTCCGTATTTACGACACAATCACTCTCGAATCTTTTGGCAACGGTAAACGTAAAGATAGATCCAAAAGACATTAAATCAAAAAACATCGCGGCCGTAATGGTGACCGCTAGTATCCCGGCATTCTCCAGGCAGGGCGACAAGGTGGACGTCTATGTATCCTCGATAGGCGACGCAAAATCTTTGGAGGGCGGGACGCTGCTTCTGACGGCCTTAAAAGGCGTTGACGGCAGGATATACGCCCTAGGGCAGGGAACTATCTCTACGGGCGGCTTCAACGCCGGCGGAAAAGGGCAAAAAAATCACGTAACGTCTGCCACTCTCAGGAACGGCGGACTCATCGAGAGGGAAATCCCTTTTAATATAGCCCAAAAAGACGGCGTAATGCTGAGCCTAAAACAAGCAAACTTTCAAAACGCAATCAAAATACAAGACGCAATCAATAAAGGGATCGGCGGAGGCGTAGCCTTTGCGGAGGATTCTAGAACGCTAAAGCTGCTGAAGCCTGAGACGCAGAGTATGGTCGAGTTTCTGGCGAGAGTCCAGAATATCGTAGTCGAAGCCGAAAAAGAGAATAAAATCGTAATAGACGAAAAAACAGGAACGGTAGTTGCTGGTGCTGATATAAAGATAGAGCCGGTCGTCATAACGCACGGCGATATCACGATAAAGGTGCGTGCAGACGGTGCGAAAGAGCCTGAGGCGGACGGCAAGAATATAGTCGATATGGGCGACGGGGCGAAAGTCGGGATAGCTTCCAATATAGTCTCCTCGCCTGCATCCCAAATGACGCTTTCGACTTTGATGAGGGCTTTGCAAAAACTTGGCGCGAAGCCTAGGGACGTCATATCCATCATCGAAGCCATGAAAAGCGCCGGTGCCATCAGGGCCGACTTGGAAATAATATAGAAGGAGTCTGTGATGCTTGATGTTTCAAACGCTCTATACTCTTATTCGGCGGCAAAAACCGGAAACGTAAGCGCGCTTAGCAAGGATGACGCGAAGCTGAAAGAAAAAACCGACGCTTTTGAGTCTGTCATAGTAAAGCAGATGCTTGATATCGCGCTTGACGAGAAGTACTCCATTTTTCCGGATGACGCCGGTAAGGATATATACAAGTCCATGTATACCGATACGCTATCCAATTCGGTGTCCGGCGGGTTTGGATATAGCGATATGCTGTTTAACTTTTTGAAAGAGAGGGCCTAAAGTTTTGCTGTTCGTTGCCGATATGGTGCGTGAACTAACATTCAAACCCTTCATTCTCAAAGGACAATAGTTATGGTAAACGCACTTAATTCCGGCGTATCCGGAGTAAAAAATCAACCGTTGGAGTTAGACGGGATGAGAGCAGAAAAAAAGCAAAACACGCAAGAGGCTTCGAAAGAAGAATCTAAAGTAGAAAAGTTAAAAAAACTCATAGAGAGCGGGGATTACAAGCTCGATATGCAAAAGACCGCTAAGGCTCTGCTAGAGTTTTAGTGTTCTCGTATTTTAAAGGGGTTTAATATGTTAGTTCACTACCTTAATCTTGCTATTGAGTCGCTGCAAAGCCTCATAGACATCACAAAATCAGATATAGACGATATAAAACTTGCAAAACACGAAAAGCTCTTTGCCAGATTGAAAAGCAAAGAGGAGATCCTCGGTTCTTTCGAGAAGTATAAAAATCTGATAGATTCCGAAATCGTATCCATGGCAAACAAGAATCCGTCGGCAGACCTAAAAGAGCTGCTTTCGGATTCGCAAAAAGATTTGCTTGACGATATGAGGACGAAGCTAACCGAACTTAAATCTACAAACAGGCACTACGCAAAGCTTGTTATAGCCGTAAGCTCTTTTTATAATTCGCTTTTGGAGCAGATAGTTCCGAAAGAGGAGCAAAAAGCCGGCTATGACGGCTTGATGCAAAGACGTACAAGCATACTCGAAATAAAGGCTTAAAAGATGGCCTGTATATTCGATTCGCTGTATACTGCGTACAGCGGCTTGCAAACTTCGCAGATTGCCGTAAACGTCACAAGCAACAACATATCAAACGCGCAAAACCCGGATTATACGAGACAAAGAGCGACAATACAGGCAAAGACGCCGTTTTGGACTACGCCAGGCGATATAGGTACCGGCTCGGAGGTTTTGAACGTAACCAGAATACATGACGAGTTTGTGTATAGGAGACTTACGAGCGCATCTATGCAGCAGGAGTTTACCGACTTCGAAGAGACTACGCTGACGGAAGTGTCGAAATATTTTCCGGATATTGCCGGCAACGGCGTCTCCAAGTATATACAAAACTATTTCGACGCATGGCAGAACTATGCCAACAATCCGAGCGATTCCAAGCTTGCCATTGCAGTAGCGGAGCATTCGCAAAACCTCGCAAATATAGTAAAGGATACTAGGGATAGGGTTTCTAGGCTGCAAAACTCTCTAAACGACAGAATGAAGCCGATAGTGGACGAGATAAACAGGCTCGCAAAAGAGATATCCGAAATCAACCAGAAGATTTCGACGCATGAGGCTAACGGCCTAAATAAGGCAAACGACCTGAGGGATGAGCGGGATAAGAGGGAAACAGCCCTTTCAAAGCTGCTTAATATAGTCGTAAGCAAAGACGGCGTCAAAACGGATATGCTTGTGGACCCTAACGTAGCCGACGGCACGCAGCAGTATGTAGTCCAGGTCGGCGGCTATCCACTGGTGGATGGCTCGTCGTATCACCCGATAATACTGAGAGCAGACAATAACAGCTCCAGCCAGCAGTTTAACAGTATCTATTTCCAATACCAAGACTATACGCAGATAGACATATCCTCCAAAATTACAGGCGGAAGACTCGGCGCCATACTCGACCTTCGCGGTACCGGGATAGATTCTAGCGGCATGCCGACATCCGGGAAGCTCCAAGACTATATAGACAGGCTTGATACGTTCTCGAGAGGTTTTATCGAGAATATGAATAACGCTTATGCCGCAAGCGCGGACAGCGAATTTAGATCAAACAAAGTAAGCTCTCTTGGAACCGAACCGCTCTCTTTCTTGCCTTTAAATATCAAAAACGGCTCGTTTGACGTGGTGGTATACGACAATTCCGGAAACGTAGCGGCTAGACGTACGATCAACGTGGATATATATACCGATACGCTAAATTCCATAGCGGCAAAGATAAACGCGCTTCAAGACGATAACGGCGACGGTAATGCGACAAACGACCTGAGCAGTTTTTTTAACGCCAGCTTCGTTCCCGGAAACCAGGGCGAGTTTGACCTGTTCCAAACGGCTGCGGCATCCGGCAGAGGGTATAAAATAGCGATAGAGGACAGTCCTACGTCGCCTTCAAATTTTGCTGGCGCCCTTGGGCTTGGAAGATTGTTCGACGGTACGAGCGGAGCCAACTTCAGTCTTTCCCAAAAGTTTATAGACGATCCGTCGTTGATACACTCGTACGCAAAACCTGTTTTGGGCGACAATACCGTAGCGAACAAAATTCTGCAGCTCCAATATGACAAGCTGGAATTCAAAATGAGAGACGGAAGCATTAATATCAATACGATATCGGGCTTCTATTCCGATACGGCTACGAGGGTCGCCGCCGATACCGAGACCGCGAAACTGAACAACGATGCCTCAAAGGCCGTCTACAATGCAGTCAGCGAAGAGATGTCCGCTATTTCCAAGGTGTCTACCGACGAAGAGATGGTAAACCTGATCAAGTTCCAATCCGGTTATTCGGCTTCCGCAAAGGTCGTGACGACGCTTGACCAGATGATGAACACGCTGCTTGGAATAAAACAATAGTTTAAACGCTATTTTTTTATACTGGCCGCAATGAAAGAGTTTGGTTTAAATATTTTCGCCATAACGGCTATAGCCGTTTTTTGTTTTGTCGGGCCGTTTGTTTACGGCGTGGATCCGTCCGCATTTGACAAAAATAGTATTTTGGCCGCTCCGTGTTCCCAGTTTTGGTTTGGCACGGATAGGCTCGGCCGCGATATGTTGGCGAGAATCATGGAGGGCGGGCAAAACTCTCTCATGATAGGCTTTGCGGCCTCTTTCGTATCTACCGCAATCTCTTTGGCGATAGGGGTCAGCGCCGGTTTTTACAGGGGTATCGTCGATAAGGCGACCGTCGTTGCCATAGACCTTTTTTTGACGGTTCCCACCTTTTTCCTGCTTCTCGCCCTCGTATCGTATGTCGATATCTCCCCGTTTTTGCTTATATTCATCATAGCGATTAGTTCGTGGATGGGTACGGCTCGGCTTCTGAGAAGCGAGGTATATGCGATAAACGATAAGCCGTTCGTGAAAATCCTAAAAATAGCCGGCGTCTCAAAAATAAAAATAATCCTCAAATACTATGCGCCTATGCTATCTCCTATTTTGCTGACAAGCTTCGTGTTCGGCGTTAGCGGAGCTATCTTGGCGGAGAGCTCGCTAAGCTTTTTGGGTCTTGGTATACTGCCGCCCGATATGAGCTGGGGCGGACTGCTCTCCGACGGCAAAGACGTGATGGATATAGCGTGGTGGGTTAGTTTTTTCCCCGGACTGATGATATTCCTGGTTACGTTCTCGCTTGTCGGAACGGCGTTTAAGCTGCAAAACAAAATAAACGCCAAAAGCTCGGCGATATGAGCGATTTGAAGGCGAGGCTTGAGGCCGAATACGAGGCTAGAAACAAAGAGTGCGAGCTAAGCCTCGATAGACCGGATCCGCTTATGGTGGCAAAACGATACAACGATGAGCATATAGCTCTCGCGTGCGCGCTGTTTGCCTACGGCAATGCCGGACAGATCGTGAAGTTCTTGTCTTCGCTGGATTTTATGGCGGAAGATATAGAGTCCGCTTTCGGCGATAGATACTACCGTTTCCAGACGCCGTCCGATACCGTCCGTTTTTTTAAAGCGTTAAACGAGTTAAAAAAAGAGGGCGGAGTTTTCGAATTTTTTAGTAACGGCTATAAGAATGGACATTCCGTGCTTGAAGGTATCAGGGCTGTTATCTCGAAGCTAAACTCGATACTAAAACCGGATACCCAAGGACTTGACTTTTTGGTGGGAAGGGACGAGATAAAAGAGAGCGGCTCGCCCCTGAAGAGATGGAACATGTATTTAAGGTGGATGGTTAGAAAAGATTGTCTGGATATGGGGCTATGGGAGGGTAAGGTGGATAGGGCCGATCTGCTTCTTCCGCTTGACACCCATACCTTTAACGTCTCAAAAAGACTTGGGCTCTTGGAGCGTAAGAGCTATGATCTTAAATCTGCGATACTGATTACGGAAAAGTTGCGAGAGTTCGACCCTAAAGATCCGATAAAGTATGATTTTTCCCTCTATAGGATAGGCCAAGAGAAGCTGGGTTAGCCGATGCTAAATACGTGCGCCCCGTTTTCGTATGCGTATGATAGTTTTAGCCCCTGTATTTCAAGCACTTTCTTTACAAGGTAGAGGCCGAGCCCCATTCCGTTTTCGTTTCTTATGCTCGTCTCTTTGAAAAACGGCTCATAGTATCTCTCAATTTCGTAATCCAGCGGCTCGCCGTAGTTTTTTACCGATATTTTTCCGTTTTTAAAATAACAGAGTGCGGCGTCTTTTGTGTTTTTGAACTTCACGCCGTTCTCGAATAGGTTGCCAAGGGCTATTTCCAAAAGCTTCGGATCCGCCATCACGATTGCGGCGCTCTCTATATCGAAGAAGAGTTCCTCACTGCCTAAAAGCATCTTTTTTCTTATTTTTTCGGCGAAACCGCGCAGCAAAATAGGCTCTATCTTCGGCGCAAAACCTTTCGCTATCACTTCTTCGGCCGTCATTATTCCGTCTATTATCTGCGTCATCGATGAGAATATCTCAAGAAGCCTCTCTTGATGCTTCTCCTCCCTTAGCATATGCGCGACGATGACCCCTTTTGCGACAGGCGTTTTTAGTTCGTGCGCGGCGTTTTTTAGAAAAATCTCCCTGGCGTCTATAAGGCTGGATATTTTTGACGAGGTATTAAAAAACGCCCGCTGAATCCGTCCTATCTCGTTTTGTGGATAATCGCCCGGTGTTGGCTTCTTGCCGCCGCCGAAAGCCTCTATGTCTTCCTCCAGTTTTTTTAGCGGTTTCAGGCTTTTTATAATGGCGATATATAAAAACGTGACGCCAAGCAAAACCGCCGACAAAATAACCGAGAAGTAGAGATAGAACGTCGTATTTTGCGATTCGTTTTTAAATCCTAGTTTTCCGGCGTCGGTCTCTATGACGATGATTTCGCCAAGAAAAATATCCCCGTATATTTTTATTTTTTCAAAAGGCGGCGTCGGCGCACCGTGCGATTGGCTGTTTTGGCGCGGCTTTGGACGATGGGGCATATCTTTTGGTTTTTTTTCGCTTACTATCCTCTGGGTCTCTCGCTGTGAAAGAAGTGATACCTCAAACTCTTGGATATATATAGTCTTGTCCGGCTCCGCATGAAGCTGCCACAGCTCTTCGTTGTGTATTATTTTGTCAAAAAAGTGCCTATGCTGCTGGAAGTGGTTTGCGCGCATCGCCCCGGCGGCTATAATGAGGATGAGAAGCACGAAAAGAGCGAAAAAAATCGATATTTTGGTCGTTATGGAGTGCCTATTCACGGAATGAACTTGTAGCCGAAGCCCTTGACGGCTTTTATATATTTCGGATTTTTGGAGTCGTCGCCTATCTTTTGTCTTATGCGGCTGATTATCACGTCTACGCTCTTGCCGACGCTCGCCCATCTCATCGATTCGACGCTGTCTACTATCTGGTCTCTTGAGAGTACGGCGTTGGGATTTTCTATGAGCAGTTTGAGCACCTCAAATTCGGCGGGGGTTAGTTGTAGCGCCCTATTTTCTTTAAATATCTCCATGGAGTGTTCGTTTATCGTAAAAGTGCAGTTTTCCGCGCCGCTTCTTTCGATCCTTCTGGAGTGCGCCCTGATGCGAGCGACGAGCTCTCTGGGGTCAAAAGGTTTCGGCAGGTAGTCGTCCGCGCCAAGCTCAAGTCCAAGCACCCTGTCGCTTACCGCACTTCTGGCGGACGTTATTATGATTGGCAATGCCGGAGTCCGTTCTTTTATTATCTTGCAGACCTCCAGGCCGTCCATTTGCGGCAGGCTAAGATCCAGTATCAGCACATCGAAATGCTCCGTTTCAAGAGCCTTTATGCCGTTTTCCGGAAGCCTGAAGTAGTAAAGCTCTATGCCGTATTCCGCCAAATATTCGGCCAAAATTTTGCACATATCCAAATCGTCTTCTATCAGCGCCGCTTTTATGGTGTTCTCTTTCATGCTTATTATCATATCAAATAAGAGTAAACCGTCGGTAAACGGTTTCGTTTAACCTCGTTTGCCTCATATTTACCGCCTGTTTACCTCAACCTGCGATTATGCTATGCGCTAAAAAAGCGTATTTTAAAGAAAGGAGTCTTCCATTATGAGTGCTATAAGTTCATACGGCGGTTACGGCGGCGGCTACTCCGCCCAAAGCGTAAGGCAGAGGCCGTCCGAAGAGGAGATGGCGGCTAGAAGAAAGGAGATGTTTGCAAAAGCCGACAGTAACGGCGACGGCGGCATAGATAAAACGGAGCTTTCCGATTTTCTAAGTAAAGGCCCAGGCGGAAGCTCGGCCGTCTCTAATCTGGACGAGAAGTTTGCAAAGTTCGATTCAGACGGAAACGGTACGCTTAGCCAAGAAGAGATGGATAGCTTTATGAAGAGCCTGCATTCGGAGATGAAATCGAAAATGCATAAAATGAGGCTTGGACAAGAGCAGGACGGCGGCTCGTCTTTCGGTAGCGCATTTTCGTCTTTGGACGCCGACGGAAACGGCGTTATAGATTCGCAGGAGTTCTCGAACATGAACGACTCGCAACTTAAAAAAATTATTTCCGCGTATATACAGCAGATGAGCTCGTCATACTCATCGCAGACGACCGGCTCCGCTTTGTCTTCCCTCAGCGCATAATGCTTGAAAGTCCGCCGCTTGAAGCGGACTTCTTCGTCAATTATATAAAGTTTAAGAAGCTTTTGTTTTAATATCTGCAAAATAAAACATATTAAAAGGATTGCGGATGCGAGATTTGGTTGTATTGGCGGCGACAGATTTTTCGGGCGGCAGTTTTGAAATGCTGTCAAAGGCGGCCAGGCTTGCAAGCTCCGTAAACGCCAAGTTCTATATAGCGCATATTCTGGAGGACTCTTTTTTTGAAAGGATAGATGATATCAACGGCTTGCGTTTGCGATGCCTGAACTCCTTGTCGGCGAATATGCCGAGTATAAAATTTGACGATTTTTTTTGCAGAAAAGGGGCTGTGAAGGATGAGATATCCAAGTTGACAAAAGAGCTCGACGCTTCTATCGTCGTAATAGGATGCGAAGGGGAAGGCTCAGTTTTTGAGGAGCTGTTTATCGGCTCGCATACCAAGGATATAATTAGAGGCTCTATCGCCCCTGTTTTAATTGCGAAAAACAAAACCGCCCCCATATATAATAAAATTTTGGTGCCTACCGACTTTTCGGACGAGTCCAGAATAACCATAAGAAGGGCCGCCGAAATGTTTGGAGGCGCGAAGCTGGTTTTGCTGAATGTATACAGCGTTCCTTTTGAGAGTAGATTAAGCAGCTATTACGGCTTTAGCGACGATGCGATTAACGATTTTCAAAACGGCATAAAATCGGATATACAAAACAAGGCGGAAAAATTCATAGAGTCTGTCGGCTTACCGTCCGATAGGGTAGAGTTAAGGATTATGCGTGGGAGTATGAACCATAAGCTCTTCATGGAGCTGATTTCTCCGATGCAAGTTGATTTAATATGTCTTCACACAACCGGATTATTTAGTTTTTTTGCCTTCGATATACTGGAAAGCTCTACATTGGACGTGCTTATATACAAATTTTAACGCTATTCGCGCGTCTTAAATTTTGAAAAAATAGAAATATCCGGAGAAAAGTATGCCTCATAGCGTTACGCTTATCACTACGATTTCGGCCGCATTGGCAATAGCGTTTGTAATGGGTTTTATAGCCACCAAGCTCAGGGTGCCGGCGCTTGTCGGATATCTGCTGGCCGGAATAGTCATAGGGCCTGCGACCCCTGGATTTGTGGCCAATTTGGAGTTATCCAAAGAACTTGCGGAAATAGGCGTTATCTTGCTGATGTTTGGCGTAGGGCTTCACTTTTCTATAGAGGAGCTGCTGTCCGTAAAAAAAATCGCCCTTCCTGGCGCGGTTGCGCAAATAGCGGCTGCAACCATGCTCAGTATGCTGGTGGCGTCTTTTTGGGGGTGGAATCTCGGAGCCTCTTTGGTTTTCGGCCTCGCATTGTCGGTTGCCAGCACCGTCGTTTTGCTTCGGGCGCTGGAAGATAGAAATCTTTTGGAGACCGTTAACGGGAAGATCGCGATAGGTTGGCTTGTAGTGGAGGATTTGGCTACCGTTTTGGTATTGGTGCTTCTGCCCACTATCGCCGCCTCGTTTGTCGGGAGCTCGTCCGCAAATAGCAATATTTTCGTGACGCTCCTTATTGCCATCGGAAAAGTGTCCATTTTCGTGGCTCTTATGCTGATAGTCGGCAAAAGATTTTTCCCGTGGCTTTTGTTGCAGGCCGCCAAGACCGGCTCAAGAGAGCTTTTTACTCTCTGTGTTTTGGCCGCAGCCATGGGTATTGCATTTGGTTCGGCGCACCTGTTCGGGGTTTCGTTTGCGCTGGGAGCGTTTTTTGCCGGCATGGTGATGCGAGAGTCCGCTCTTAGCCAGAGGGCGGCGGCAGAGTCTTTGCCGCTCAGGGATGCTTTTTCCGTACTGTTTTTCGTATCGGTCGGAATGTTGTTTGACCCGTCGATACTATTCGACAAACCGTTGCATGTTCTTTCCGTGATAGCGATAATAATATTTGGAAAGTCCATAGCCGCATTTTTGATAGTTTTGTTTTTTAGGTATCCGGTAAATACGGCTTTGCTCGTATCGGCATCGTTGGCTCAGATAGGCGAGTTTTCGTTCATACTGGCCGGAATGGGCGTTGCGCTTGGCATACTCCCCGTCGAGGGACAAAACTATATATTGGCCGGAGCGTTGATATCGATCGCCTTAAACCCATTGGTGTTTAATTCGGTAAAATCCGTGCGCTCCTTCTTGCTAAGGTTTGAACTATTTTCCTCCAAATTTGACAAGTCGCACAATGATACCGGTTTGAAAAATATAGACTATGACGCCATAAAGCCGCGAGTTATACTTGTTGGCTACGGCAGGGTAGGAAGGCGTATAGCGGATTTTCTTTCGTCTAAGGATATAGCTTTCTCGATTATCGAGCAGACGAGAGAAAAGGTAGAAAAAATTAGAAAACTCGGTCTGTCGGCCGTTTGCGACGACGGTTCGGACGAGGAGGCTCTGATGCTTGCCGGCGTAAAACATGCAGAAGTCATAGTGTTGGCGATACCGGACGCTTTTCAGGCAAGCATGATAGTAGAAGAGGCAAAAAGAATAAACCCTGATATAAAGGCGGTTGTCAGAACTCATAGCGAAGAAGCCGCTGATTTATTCTTAAAGCAAGGCATAAAAGACGTATTTATAGGCGAATACGAGCTTGGTATAAGCATGATACGCCGTGTTACGGAGATGGTTTCAAAAAAACACTGGAAAGATGCATAATAATTTAGATATGAATAAAAAATAGACATTTTTCGCCATAAAGGCTTTGCGCATTAGTATATAATTTGCCGTTATTAAATTATAAAAGTTTAAACACTGGTGAGGTAGAATACCTCAAAACTTTAGTCTCAAAGGCAAAATATGGGTGATAGACTCTTTACGTTTTTTGGCGCCTTTTTGGGCCATTCGCAAGCTGCGATTTTGGTATCGCATACTCTTTTGACCGTTCTTGTTGTTCTTCTTGTGGCGGTAGTAGCTACGCAAGGCATGAAACTCGTTCCGAGAGGCCTTCAAAATGTTATGGAAACATACCTTGAGGGTGTAATTAATATGGGCGCCGGCGTATTCGGCGAAGAGAGGGCCAGAAGATATCTTCCGCTTATCGCCACTATAGGCCTTGTGGTATTCGTATCCAATATGATGGGTATTATCCCTGGCTTCGAATCCCCTACGAGCAATATCAATATGACTCTAGGGCTTGCGCTAATCGTGTTCATATACTATAACTTCGAAGGTATCAGACACCAAGGTTTTGTGCACTACTTCGCGCACTTCATGGGTCCAGTAAAAATCCTTGCGCCTTTGATGTTTCCTATAGAGATAATCTCTCACATTTCAAGAATAATCTCTCTTTCTTTCAGGCTTATGGGTAACGTAAAGGGCGACGACATGTTCCTTGCGGTTCTTCTTATGCTTGTGCCTTGGATAGTGCCTCTTCCGGCGTTTTTCTTACTGTTCTTCTTCGGTATCCTTCAGACGTTCATATTTATGATACTTACATACGTCTATCTTGCGGGCGCCGTAATGATGGAAGAAGAAAACAAACACTAATATGCGCCAAAAATACCTTGAGATCCTGATCAGCTTTTGCCTCGGGGTTTCTTGGGCTCTCTCTTTCGGGCTGGCCGCCTATCTTTTCTCCCACGGACTTCAAGCCGGATTTTTCACGGCGTTCGTACTTGCCGTACTAGGCCTTGCTTTTGGGTTTTTATTTGTTGCTTTTTTCGAAGGGCTTTCGATGCTGCAAGATATTCTGCTGGAGAAAAAAGAACAGACTAAACTTCTAAGGGAGATGCTATCAAAACTCAAAAAACCGTCAGATGAAAAAATATCTGATCACTGACCCGCACTACTACACTACAAAACCGGACACATTCAAAGAAGCATTAAACCGAAGTTTAATAAAATACAAGCCTGATTTTGTTTGTTTCAGGGATAAAACCGGGGGCGACAAAAAAGAGCTTTTAAACGCTTTTAAGGAGAGCTGCAAAGAGGGCGGGTTTTGTTCTCTTATAAACGGCTCTATAGAGCTAGCCGTTGCCTACGGTTTTGACGGCGTCCATCTAAGAAGCGACCAAAACGGCCTGGTCGGCTCTGCAAAAAAAAACGCTCTTATATGTATCGTCAGCTGCCATAGCGCGGACGAAGCCGCGCTGGCATTAGGCGCCGGAGCGGACTTCGTTACGCTCAGTCCGTTATTCGACTCCCCCGGCAAAGGCGATGCGATAGGTATTGAGGCGTTTGCCAAGATGCTAAGAGAGATCGACGGAGATAGAGTGTTTGCCCTTGGCGGTATAGACGACGATAAAAAAATAGAAGAGGCTGGAAAGCTGGGTGTTTTCGGCTTTGCTTCGATTCGCTACTTTACGAAATAAGGAAAAATTTATGCAGTTTGAAACGGTAATAGGGCTTGAGGTTCACGTCCAGCTAAATACGAAAACTAAGATTTTTTGCAACTGTTCAACTAGCTTCGGGGACGAGCCAAATTCAAATACATGCCCTACGTGTCTAGCGCTTCCTGGCGCTTTACCGGTTTTGAACAAGGAAGCGGTAAAAAAGGCGATGCTTTTTGGGAACGCTGTCGGCGCGACCATCAACAAAGCGTCCATATTCGATAGAAAAAGCTACTTCTATCCCGATTCGCCGAAAGCCTATCAGATCTCGCAATTTACGATACCGATAGTGGAGCACGGAAAACTCAGCATCGACTTTGAAGACGGAAGCTCCAAGACCGTTAGGATTGCCAGGGCTCACATGGAAGAGGATGCCGGCAAAAACATCCATGAGAGCGGGTATAGCAAAGTGGATCTAAACCGCGTCGGCACTCCGCTTGTGGAGATAGTCTCCGAGCCGGATATGTCAAGTTCGCTTGAGGCGGTGCTGTATCTTAAAAAGCTGCACGCGATAGTGACCTATCTTGACATATCTGACGCGAATATGCAAGAAGGCTCTTTCAGATGCGATGCGAACGTCTCCATTAGGCCGGTCGGCGATACGAAGCTCTATACCAGGGTGGAGATCAAAAACATCAACAGCTTCAAGTTCATCCAGCGCGCAATCGACTATGAGGTGGCAAGACAGCGCGAGGCGTGGATGAGCGGCGTGTATGAAAAAGAGGTGGTGCAAGAGACAAGGCTTTACGACCCGTCAAAAAACGAAACACGCTCGATGAGAGGCAAAGAGGGTTCCGCCGACTATAGATATTTCCCGGATCCGGACCTTCCGCCGCTAATAGTCACGGACGAGATGATGGAGGAGGCGAAAAAGCTGCCTGAGCTTCCGGACGAGAAAAAAGAGAGATTTATGGGCTCCTTTGGTCTAAAAGCGTACGATGCGGGCGTACTGACGAACGACCTTTATATGGCGAACTACTTTGAGGATATGATAAAGGAGGGAAGCGACACGAAGCTTGCGGTCAGCTGGCTGACGACGGAGCTTTTGGGCCGCTTAAACTCGAAAGGCGTAGAGCTTGCGGAGTGCGGGATAGACGCGCCAAAATTAGCGACGCTTACAAAAAGGATTAGCGACGGCACTATAAGCGGCAAGGCCGCAAAAGACGTGCTTGACGACCTTGTGGAGGCTCCTTCGCAAGAGATAGACGCCGTTATAGAAAAGCTGGGGCTAAAACAAGTGAGCGACGATAGCGCGATAATCGCCATCATCGAAGATGTGATTAAAAACAATCCAAAACAGCTGGAAGAGTATAGAGGCGGCAAAGAGGCGCTATTTGGATATTTTGTCGGACAAACTATGAAAGCAAGCAAGGGTAGCGCGAACCCTGCAAAAGTAAACGAGCTATTAAAACAGCTGCTAAATGGGTAATTTCTTAGCCAAGCGACTTCTCATCTTTGCCTACCGACTGGATACGTCCGTCGGTTACGGCGCGGCTAAATCATTTTTTAGAAACCTGCTTCTAAACGAATCCTTCAGATATAAAAAATATTTCGACTACTCCATGATAACCATCGTATTGGTGACCGTCGGAATATATTTGCACGACATAAAAGACAAATCCGCGATATGGCTCGTCTTTATCGAGGTTTTTGCTATATGCGTTTTTTGCCTGGAGTATCTTTTGAGATTTTGGGTGCATTCCGATATGCACAAGATAGTCATAGCCAGAATAAGCGAGTGGGAGGAGCTTAGGGTAAAGCCGAGATGGTGGAAGCTTTTTGTGGAGCTTTTCAAAAACAAGCTGATGTTCGCATTGCAGCCTATGAGCATCATAGACCTTCTCTCGATCCATCCTGAGCTTAGGCCGCTTAGGCTATTTAAGATATTTAGATACTCGGAGATAACCAGAGGGCTATTCTCGATACTTGCCACGAAGAAATACGAATTTGGCATACTATTCGTTCTTATTACGATGACCGTATTTATCGCATCGTCCCTATTTTATGTGTTCGAGGCCGATAATCCGAAAGTAAATACCTACTTCGACGCCGTGTACTGGTCCGTTATAACTATCGCCACGGTCGGTTACGGCGATGTGGTCCCGTCCACGATAGAGTCAAAGGTGGCCTCTATATTCCTCGTATTCGCCGGACTCGGCGTACTTGCGATGCTAACCTCCCTCGTCACGACGACGCTTGGCCAAAAAATAAGCGCCGTCAGGGAGCAAAGAAGCCATGAACATATAGGCAAACTAAAGGAGTATATCCTTGTGTGCGGTTTTGGCAAGATGGGGGACGAGCTCTGTCTGAGGCTGCACGAGGCGAAGGCCGACTTTGTCGTCGTGGATATAGAGCAAAGCAGGATAGACCACGCCAAAGCTCTCGGATACAAGGCGTTTTTAGCGGACGCTTCGAAGGTTGAGACGCTAAAGGCTCTGGAGGTCTCCCAAAAAGCAAGCTCCGTTATATGCCTAACCAAAAGCGACATAGTAAACATCTCGATAATACTGGCCGTCAGGTCTATGTCTAAAGCCTTAAAAATAATCTCGAAAGCCAACGATGCGAAAAACGAAGACAAGATGCTCTTTGCCGGGGCTAACGAGATAATAGGACTTGGGCTTGGCGCTCAGGTATTGGCGGAGTTTTTGAACTCACCCGTATCGTATCAGGCCGTATATGAGCTTGTCGCCGACGATAAGCATGTTCTGGCCGAGGAGCTCTTGGTCGAGTACGCCAGAGACGATTTGCTGCTATCGTCTTTAGAGACGGAGCATTTTGGCTGTCTCGTGCTCGGGGTCATAAGGGAAGACGGCGAGTTTTTGTTCAACCCGAAAGACAGCGTCAGACTGTATCAAGGCGATAGGCTGGTGGTAATAGGCAGGCCAAAAAGGATAGAGGGTCTGCATCTAAGACTCCTAAAAGGGGGTTTGGATGCGTAGAAAGATAGTTATCTATGACTACTCCGCCGTCGCCAAGGAGCTTTTGCCGAGACTTAGGTTTTCAAACGACGAAATAGTGCTTGTAGCCAAAGATGCCGCAAGCTACGAAGAGGCTTTAAGAGACGGCTTCCATCCGGCGCTTATGGATCTATCCGACGATACGAACCTAACCAAGATAGGCGTCGGCAGTTCGGTTACGGACTTTTTTTGCGTATCGAACGACGACGATATAAACCTATATACGACGCTAAGCGTGCGCTCTATAAGCGAGAACGTAAACATACTGGCCAGGGCTTCGGATGTCGATTCCAAAAAAAAGCTGATTTTGGCCGGGGCAAACGAGACGATAGATTTTAACGAGATAGGCGCCAACAGGGTGTTTCATCTTCTTAAGAGACCGGAGGCTCTCAGGCTATTGGAGTCGATAGTCTATCGGGACATAGAGGATTATTACGGACACGGAATAAAAATATCCGAAATCGAAGTGATGCCTGGCTCAAGCGTAGACAAAAGCCATTTTTTCGATCTAAACATCCAGGATAGGTATGATTTGATAGTGCTCGGCATTTTGGATAACCAGATAAGCAAAAGGTTTATTTTTAACGTGAACGCGTTCAACCACAAGATAGATGCGGGCGATATACTCGTAGTAATAGGAAAAGAGGAAGAGATTTTGAGATTTTCGAAAGAGTGCGGAGCCGTCTTATGAGTGCAAACATCGGAGTAATAGGGCTCGGCAAATGGGGGAGCGCACTAGCGTTCGCGGTAGGCCAGAAAGCGGATACGAAGGTTTGGTCTAGGACGCCGCGAGCCGTAAAAGGTTTTTGCTCTCTTGACGAGGCGCTCTCCTGCGAACATATTATAGTATCGGTCTCGGCGCAAAGCCTCCCGGTCTTTCTAAAGGATAATTTCGTTTTTAAAGGCCAAAAAATACTCGTCGCTTCCAAGGGCATAGAGAGCAAGGAGGGAAGGTTTCTAAATGAGATATACGAAGATTTCGTACCGAAGGAAAACCTAGCCTTTTTATCAGGCCCGTCATTTGCGGTAGAGGTGCAAAATTCGCTTCCGACCGCCCTTGTCGTATCCAGCAGCTCAAAAGAGTGCGCGGAGTCGTTTTTGCCGTTTTTCCCGTCGTTTATAAAGCTGTATACCTCTAGCGACGTTACCGGAGCGGAGGTGGCCGGAGCCTACAAAAACGTAATAGCGATAGCGGCCGGCGTATGCGACGGGTTAGGGCTAGGAAATAATGCGAGGGCGGCCCTTATTACGAGGGGTCTTGCGGAGATGACTAGATTCGGTATGTCGTTTGGTGCAAAACTAGAGACGTTCCTTGGCCTTAGCGGGGTAGGGGATCTGTTTTTAACGGCTACGAGCGAAAAATCCAGAAACTACCGCGTGGGGCTGCTTTTGGCGCAGGGTAAGAACGTAGATGAGATACTCTCAATACTTGGCGAGACGGCGGAGGGCATAGAAACCTCCAAGGCGGTATTAAAGCTAGCGTCGAAAAGCGGGCTCTACTCTCCGATAGCCGAAGAGGTGGTAAACCTGCTCTTGGGGCAAAATCCAAAGCTTAGTGTGGAGAGATTGTTGGCCAGCTCCAAAAGGGAAGAGTTTTAGAGATACCTCTCTTTTATGAGGGTGATTATCTTGTAGCTCATATCAAGCGCCACTATGATAGAGCCGCCGTTTTTGAAGGCTATATCTCCGGATGCGAACATACCCGGCGTCGCGGTTTCAAACTCTTTTGAGAGCAGCGGTTCGCCGGCCTCTATCTCTACGCCGCATTTTCTAAGAAAGTCATTCGGCGTGGAGCCGCCTATCGCAAATACCACTCTGTCAAACGACTCCGGCTCTATCTCGTCAAACGACACTTTCAGCTTTCCGTCTTTTTCGTCTATCGAGTTTATGTTCGTTCCCATCAGCATCCTGACTTTGCCGTGAGAGCTTAGCCTTTCTATGTTCAGCAGATTGATTGCGTTTAGTCTTGTGAAGTTTTGCTTTCTGTACGAGAGCGCCACGTCGTTCGTTTCAGCCAAATCTACGGCGTATTCTGCGGCGGAGTTTCCGCCTCCGACTACCAGTATGCTTTCATCCTTGCTGCAGTTATCGAGGTTATAGTGTATCCGTTTTTTTGCTTCCGGCGAAATGGGGCATGTAGGCTTGTTCGGTTTTCCCATTTTGCCTATTGCCAGAACGACGGCTTTTGAGCGGTATGTGTCCGCGCTTGTCGATATATCGAATATATCGCCCTCTTTTGTTATCTTTTCGACCTCTTCGCCGAATTTCGACTCTATCTTGTGTTTTGAGAGCAGATCGTCAAAGAAATCCAGCGTGCTCTCTTTCGTGCCGTCAAAAAAAGTAATCGTGCCGCCGCTCTCTAGCTTTTGGCCTTGCCACTCTTTGTCCACCCTTTTGCCGTCTTTATAGAAACTTCTGATCGTAGATGAGTGGTTGGATGTTTTTTCAATGAGGATAATGTTTGTGATGCCCATAGCATAGGCTTCTATTGCGGCCGCTATGCCGGCCGGTCCGGCGCCGACTATCGCTATGTCGTATATCTTCAAAGTCTTTCGTCCGGATCGAATATTACGCCGTCCACCTCCGTGGCTCCGGCCCACTCTATATCTTCTTCTTCGTATATTATTGCAAGAAGCTTGCTATCGTACATATACGAATCTACGATTTTTTGCATTATCGCGGCGTCTTCCCTATTCGCTATGACATATTTGGCGCCTATGTTGCATGCGTATACGAGTTCTTTTATATCGGATACGCCTATAGCGAGCTCTATCCCGTTTTGGCAAAGCTTTTTGTAGTTTGCGAGCTCGTTTATGTCGAATTTGAAATATCTAAGTGGGCCGCTTGCGTCAAAGCTAAGCTCTTCCCCAGTGCTAACTTCTTCTCGTCCGCCTATTATTATCACTATTTAACTCCTGCGCACTCTTTTGAACAGAAAAACTTTCCGTCTTTTGCTATGCTGTCGCCCGTTTCTACGAATGTTCCGCACTTGTCGCAGCCGACCATTACCGAACTATCCATCTTCTTGAATTCGTTGTGGCCGCCTGAGACCTGCTTTTGTTTTTTAAAAAACTTTACGTATATGATATAGCCTACTATTATAATTACGGCTAGATTAAACAGAAATTTTAGCACTCTTCGTTCCTTATAAGTATATAGTGTCGCTTGTTTTTCGAGTAGATTCGTACGTTTTCGCCGTCTATTTGCGACGCCGACTCTTCGCCTTTGTAAAAAAGCCAGTTTCCGCCGTCTGCAATGAGGTGTTTTGAGAGTTTGACGAGAAAGCCGCTGTCTGCTACCGCGCGCGAAGTTATCAGCTCAAACCGTTCATTTTCGATCTCTTCGACCCTTTTTTTCTTGACCGTCACGTTTGATAAGCCTAGCTCTATTTTTGCAAACTGCAAAAACGCGTATTTTTTCGAAAGCGGTTCGCAGAGCGTAAAAGGCGTATCGTTTTTCATAATCGCGAGAGGCAAGGCCGGAAAGCCGGCTCCGCTTCCTATGTCTAGAGCGTTTCCAAACTCTTCCAGAAAAGTGAGCGGATATATGCTGTCCGCGACAGATTCATACAAATCCTTATCCGTTTTCATGGATGTCAGACTGTGCGTTTTGTTCCATTTTTTGAGAAGTTCGCAAAAAGAGAAAAGCTTCTCGCTTTGTTCTTGCGTCGTATCTATGCCGTATGACGATACTATTTCCCCTATCATCAAAACAGATGCCCGCCGCGCTCTTTTTTGGCTTTTAGATAGTTCTTGTTATGTTCTCCCGGTTCGCTTATTATCGGCACGCGCTCGACTATCTCCACGCCTTTGATGCTTGTTAGTTTTCTAGGATTATTCGTCAGCAGCCTTATTTTTTTGATTCCATAATATGAGAGCATATATTCGACTATATCGAAGTTCCGCTCGTCGGAGTCGAATCCTAGCTGATGGTTTGCGGCGTATGTATCAAGCCCCTCGTCTTGTAGCTTGTAGGCGTTTACTTTATTTAAAAGACCTATGCCGCGCCCTTCCTGGCGCAGATAAAGAACCATTCCGCACCCCTCTTTGGTTATCATATCCAGCGCTTTGCCGAGCTGATCCCTGCAGTCGCATCTGAGGCTGCCCAGCGCGTCGCCGGTTAGACATTCGGAGTGTACGCGTACGAGAGGGGTATCGCAATCTATATTTTTCGTTCTAATCACAAGATGTTCTTTCTCTCCCTCCTTGAAAGCCTGTATCAAAAAATCGCCGAATCTGGAGGGGAGATTGGCCGTGTTAGAAACTTCGATCGGTAAAATATTAAATCCTTCTATCTCGCTTGGTTGCGATTATTTTATCTTACTATGTGTGATTTTCTGATAAAATTGACGCCAACTTGAATAGAATAAGGCATGTGTGTGAGTTTTAAGAGATTTAGAAGAGTCAGAATTAATCCGCAAATCAGAGAGATGCTGACTGAAACCAGGCTGAACGTAAACGATTTTATATACCCTCTTTTCGTCAGGGAAGGCAAGGGTATTAAAAACGAAGTAGCCTCTATGCCGGGCGTATTCCAGATGAGCATAGACGAAGCCATAAAAGAGGTCAGGCTGTGTCAGGGGATGGGCATAAACTCGTTTATACTTTTCGGCATACCTAGCGTCAAAGATTCCATAGGGAGCGATGCGCTATGCGAGCACGGCATAATCGCAGAGGCGCTTAAAGCGATAAAGGACGCATGTCCGACGGCTATGTTGGCGACCGATCTATGCTTTTGCGAATATACCGACCACGGACACTGCGGCATACTAAATGCAAAGCTGCAAACAGTGGACAACGACGCCACTCTTGAGATTTTGGCGAGACAGGCCGTTATCCATGCGAAACACGGCTCCGACTTGATAGCCCCTAGCGGTATGATGGACGGCACCATAGAGATACTAAGAGAAGCTCTCGATAAAGCCGGATATTCGCACATGCCGCTTATGGCATACTCTACGAAGTTTGCCAGCGCATACTACGGTCCGTTTCGAGATGTGGCCGAGTCCGCTCCTAGTTTCGGGGATAGAAGAAGCTACCAGATGAATCCGGCCAATCGTCTGGAGGCGATAGAGGAGAGCCTGGAAGACGAAAGACAGGGCGCCGATATTTTGATGGTTAAGCCCGCTTTAGCATATCTGGATATAATAAGAGACATTAGAGAGAGCGTAAACACCCCTATCGCGGCATACAATGTATCCGGAGAGTATGCGATGCTAAAAATGGCAGGCAAAATGGGATTAATTGATTATAATAAGGCGATGATGGAGACGCTGCTTTCTATAAAAAGGGCTGGCGCCGGGATCATCATTACGTATCACGCCAAAGAAGCCGCGCAGTTAATAAACGGCTAATAAAAAAGGATAGTTTGTGAGACACTTTCTGAGTCTGAGAGATTTTTCAAAAGAAGAGATACTTGAGATTATAGACCTCTCGATCCATATAAAATGCGAAGCGAAAAAAGGCGAGCATATCCCTTACCTGGAAGGCAAGACGCTTGCCATGATATTTGAAAAAAACTCCACCAGAACTAGGGTTAGCTTCGAGGTGGGTATATATCAGCTCGGCGGGGTAGGGCTTTTTCTCTCAGGCAAGGACTTGCAGCTAGGGCGCGGCGAGCCTATCAAGGATACGGCTAGGGTTATTAGCTCTATGTGCGATATGGTCATGATAAGGACTTACGAGCAAGAGAAGATAGAGGAGTTCGCCAGATACTCGAAAGTACCGCTAATCAACGGTCTTACCGACCTTTACCATCCCGTGCAGCTGATGGCTGACTATATGACGATGAAAGAGCTCGGCAAAGATAAAAATCCGGTAGTCGCGTACATAGGTGACGGCAACAATATGGCGAACAGCTGGCTAAATCTTGCCGCCAAACTAGGGTTCGAAATCAGGATAGCGGCTCCTAAAGGATACGAGCCGCTTGATTTTATAGTGGAGCAGGCGAAAGGCTTTGCGGCCAAAAGCGGAGCCAAAATAGTAATCACCAATGATCCAAGAGAGGCTGCGACGGGGGCGGACGTGCTTACTACGGATGTCTGGACTAGTATGGGGCAAGAGGACGAATACCAAAAAAGGTTAAAAGATTTTGAGGGCTTTATTATAGACGAGAGCTTGATGGCCCTTGCAAGGCCGGATGCCATATTCCTTCACTGCCTGCCTGCGCACAGAGGTGAAGAGGTGAGCGAGGGCGTATTGGAGGGCAAACAAAGCTTCGTATGGCAAGAGGCGGAAAATAGGCTTCATGCCCAAAAAGGCATCATGGTTTGGCTCGATAAACACAAAAAAGCGTAAAATTCGCGGTAGGGAGTGCGCCTTTTTGCGCACACTCCAAATTCTTCAAAAAAAACACAAAAAACACACTTCTTTTGTGTATACTAAAATCATAACGCACATCGACACTGGATTTTAGTATGCGAGATACAAAAATTATTGATCTGGCTTTAGCGTGCGATATGCTGATGCTGGACGAGTGCACCGTAAAAAATCTGCTGGCCAAATTTGCGGACGTATTGCCTGGAATGGTGGTACAGATGCAAAACGCAGCCGACTCAAGCGACCTTGCCTTGCTTAACAATATAGGGCATAAACTAAAGGGAACGGCTGCTAATTTTAGGCTTGAGAGGCTCCGGCAAATCGGGGAGGCGCTAGAGAACGTCAAAAACATAACCATCGACGCAAAAAAGCTTCTAATCGAGCTTGACGAATGCGTAAAGGCTTTTAGAGGCGAAGTCGGCTCTATATGTTCAGCATCCTAAAATCGTTTTTGTCGTCAACTATCCATTGTCTCTTGTCGCCGGTGTCAAGATGGATAAAGTTTTTCATAGGATAAAATCCTACGCCGCCGCTTGCCATAATCCTTCCAAGATGTCCTACTAGCGACGCGTCTAGTCCTTCTATCGATATGTCTATCGCCTTGCCTTTTGTGTGGAACGAGTTCTTGGCGGCCCCTTCCGTGTTTGCGTTCGTTTTTGGCGAACGATATCCGCTGTTGATATTTATCGGTTTTCTGATATTGAATCCAAGAAGAGTGTTTTGTATTTTATAGGCTACGTTTAACAAGTTCGCGTCTATCGATACGACTTCGCTCCCACCCCTTATATCCCTCATTAGCCAGCAAAACTTCTTGTACGCTTCAAAGTTGTATTTGCCGTTTGCGAAAAATACCTCTTTGAATTGTTCGCCGCTATCGCGCCTGGTTAGCCATATAAACCTCTCCTCGTTGCCATTTTCTATGATTTCAAGAGGCTTATCGTCTTTTTTGGACTCTTCTTTTTCTAATTTTGACAGGAATTTTGATAAATCAAAAGCGTTAGCGAATTCCGGTAGACATACTGTCGATATGGCGGCTGACGCTATCAAGAAATCTCTTCTGTTCATTTTTTCCTAACTTGTGGGGTTGACAACTGTCGTCTATTTAATAATAATCGGCAAAAATAAATCGTATTTTACGAAAAAAGGCGCAAATTATGGATAAATATGGCTCTACCGACCACTCCTATATGTCCGTTCGAAGCAGGCAGAGGTTTATCAACTGGAATGCGCAACCAAAACAGTATAAAAACTACCCCTGTTTTTATAGTCGGATAAATATAGACAAGACAAGCAAAGAGGGTTCCTTTTTGGCGCATATAGCCTCTATAAATTTTGAGAAAAAAGCGGTAGGCGGCGGTTCGTATTCGCTCCGTATCAATCCGTCGGCCGGAGCGCTATATCCGAATGAGCTGTATGTGCAGATAAGAGGCGTCGCCGGCTTCGAAGACGGGATATATCACTATGAGGTGTCTTCGGCTTCGCTAGTATTTTTGGCTCCTGTGTCGGCTTACGGACTGGAGTATTTTTTGAAAGACAGGGCAAAAGTGTACGGCTTCTTGTTTTTTTATCAGTGCGGCATATTTTAGAAGCTCTTGGAAGTATGAAAACAGATGCATCAGATATTGTCTGCTGGATGCCGGGCATTTGCTCGGATGCATAGAGGCTTCCTCGTCGGCGCATGAAAAAAATGTGGATTTTGAGAGCGATCTGGATTTTGACGGCGCAAATAGCTTTTTCGGTTTTGAAAATAAGGAGTTTGCGGTTTGTGCGGCCGTATGCGGCGAAAGAGTGGGGGTAGATATAGAAAAACCGCCTTTTGCGTTGCCGTTTGTCATGCCTTATGATTATTTTGAGACGAATCATTTTGTTGAGGAGTGGCTTATCGAAGAGTCGAAAAAACAAAAATCGGCTATCGTTTCCCGAAAATATGATGGAGAAAATCTGTTGGACGCCATAAAGAGCAGGCGCTCTATCAGGGCTTTTTATAAGCGAGGTATCGCCAAAAATGAGTTTGAGCAGATTTATAGTTGTTTTCAAGGCGAACACATAGATATTTTCTATGTCGTCAACCGTGTCGATGGAGTTGAGAGTGGTCTGTATCTTGGCGGACGGCTGTTAAAAAGCGGCGATTTTTCGCAAAAAGCCGGATATCTGTGCCTGGAACAGGCGCTTGGGAGCGACGGCGCCGTTACTATGTTTATTTTGGCCAAAGCCGATGATTTGTGGTGTTCGCTTTTGGAGGCCGGGCTGGCTGTGCACCGTATCTACGTAAAAGCACAGATGCTAGGCATAGGCGTTAGCGGCATCGGGGCGTATTATGACGAAGAGGTCCGTTCTTTTTTGGGGAGCGATAAAAAAGTATTGTATGCCGCCGCGCTTGGAAGATAGATCGCTTTACTCCGCTCTTATTGGAAGCCTAATGGTGACCATCAGGCCGTTTCCGGTATTTTCGGCTTCGATATTTCCTAGCATTTGCTCATCTATGATCATCTTGGTGAAATAAAGCCCCATTCCCGCGCCTACCGCTATCGATTTCGTAGAGAAATACGGCATAAAGACGTTTTCGATTATCTCTTCCGGAATGCCACCGCCGTTATCCTCTATCGTTATCAGTATGTTGTCGCCGGCCCTAGCCAAGCGTATCTCTATTCGGCCGATAAAATCTTTATCTTTCGCCTGTTTGTCCAAAATAGCGTCTTTGGAGTTTGAAACTATGTTTAAAAGCGCATATTCAAACTCCGTCTCATAGCCGACTACGGATAGTTTCTTTGTCTGGTCATACGTCGCCTCCAGCGCTATATTCAAAGAGTTATACTGCTCTCCGACCAAGAGCTGGACTTTTTTTACAGCTTCTATGCAGTCAAACTCTTTTGCTTCGGACTGCGGCCTGAAAAAGTGGGCGAAGTTGTCTATCGTCTTTGACATATACTCAAGATGCTGCATCACTTTTCTTATCTGGTCCGTCAGATACTCTTCGTTCATCTCGCCGTATTTATAAGAGCTTCCCATATCCTGGACAAGAAGCCCGATCGTATTCAAAGGCTGTCTCCATTGGTGGGCAAGAGCGGAAATAACATCGTTAATCGCCACCAATTTTGACTGTTTTAGGATCATCTTCTCCTTCTCGTGCCTTTTTTGTGTCTCTTCCTCGACTTTTATCTGGAGCTCTTCGTTCATCTTCTCCAGTGTTTTCGTATGTTCCATTTCGACTTGGAGCCGTTTTTCTACCTCTTCTTTTACCTGTTTGGCCAATTTCTCGTTGAATGACTTTAGCAGCTCTTCAGAGCGTTTCTGTTCGGTAATATCGCGCAAAACAACATATATAAGCTTTCCGAAAGATGCTGCACTCCACTCAACCCAGAGATACGAACCGTCTTTTCTGAGGCATCTGCTTTCAAAGCCCGTAACGGCCTTTTTTGTTGCGAGCGCGCCTACGAGCTCTCTGGCCGAGGCCGCATCTTCCGGATGCGCAAAATCAAAAATGTTTTTACTCAGTATCTCGTTGCTGCTATATCCAAGGGTCTCTTCCCAAGTGTTGTTGATTCTTCTGAAATTACCGTCCGTATCGGCTATCAGGAGCATATCAGGGGAAATACTAAAAAAGTTGCTCAAGTCTTCCGGGACTTTTCTTAGCACCTCTTTGAATATAAAATAGAAAGCGAAAACTTTAAATATGTGTCCGAGCAGATTGAATACGTCGGTTACGTCGTAGTATATGGTGAAGCAAAACTCGCTCAAAACGGTAATGCTTGCAGCCGCATATAGATTTAGCGCCTGCTTTGATTTTTCCGCTACGCCTTTTTTGTATAACAATACGGCGGATATAAGCAAAACGGCTATAAAAAAGTATTCCGACGCTTTTTTGAACGGAGTCAGCCCTTCGCCTTCGATAAACGTCCTAGGCCATAAATCCTGATGGAATAGTCCCAGCCAATATACAAGCAGGGTTATGGATATCGAAAAAATCAAAACTATTCTATGGGCGAATCTATTGACAAACGGCCTGTCTATACGGACGGCCACGATAAAAAACGCCAAAGCCGTAATAAATCTTGCGGCGAGCCAAAAGTTGATCCCCTTTTCTCTGCCGGCAGGGGTAATAAAATCGGGCATTCCTTTGTACGATAGAAGATGGGCGAGATCCATAAGTCCGGCGGAAAATAGAAGACCGGAGAGGATAATGAGGCTGCTAAGTTCGAGCTTGTTGTGCTTGCTCCATACGACCGCAAAAAGAGCTATAGCTACGGCGACTGAAGCCAGTTCTATAAATGTGTGGATATAGAGCGGCATTACATGCTTGCCGTGCAAAAACTCGAAAAAAGGCACCTGCCATATCAGTAATAAAAGGCATGTCAATGCAAAAATAACCGCTTGGTTAGTTTTTGCTTCTAAAAAATATTTTATAAAACCAAACTGCATATATATACTTCTGAGATAAGCTAATATCTCACCTTTTTTATTGATTGTACTTTTGTTTGATTGTATAGGTTATTTGATAAAATAGCAAGTAATTATGGTCTAAATTTGTCAACAATGAATAATAGAAAGTGATTTTTAAGTAAGTGGTGCGGATGAGAGGAACCAATTGAATCCTCACAAAGCCCATATTTATCGACTTCTTAGTATATGATGGAACACTCAAATGCACCACTTTTTGTGAAATGGTAGCAAGTTTTTCTTAAATATAATCTGTTATTTTTTCCTCTTTTTTCTCCGTAAAATACCCAACCTCTCCAGCCAGATATCCATCCGATATTCTTTCCAGCCTTGCTATCTCAAACTCCACTTTTGCTATGTTATATCCGCTAATTTTTAGATATGCGTTTAGCACTCTTAGATTTGCAAGTTCGCTCGCAAGTAATATGTCTTGCGTCTTTTCCTCCGTCGTGTGGGTATTTCTAGCATCATTAGAGAAGGTATTTACAGACTCGCTTCTTCCCAGTTTTTCTTTTATGATTTCTTGTTTTCCGATAAAGTCTGTTATTAGCCTCTGCCCATAAGGCTCGTCGTATGAGAATATAATCTTTGTGGCTAAAAGCTGTAGTAAACTCAACATATTGTTTTTGCCGACAAGTTCTTCCAAGATAGGCAAGCTCTGCGTAGCTACGATAGTACATGCTCCTTTGCTTCTAGCCTCAGCCAGAAAACTAATTAGGCTCGATATTGTGCCCTTTCCCTGTTTTCCAGCCCCATTAGCTCCTAGGCTTTGTATTTCATCAAATATGAGCCATATTCTTCTTTGCAAATCATTTGACAAACTCAAAATTTCTTTGAACAACAGATTTATTAGTAGGTTCAGATATAGATTGTATTCTCCTTGGATATGCTCTGCGTTATATAAAAACAGTCTCTTATTTTCTCCATTAACCACGGCTTTTATGTACGCTTTGACGCTAAAATTTGCCTCTTCATCTGAAATATACATACATCTTAGTTTTATAGCGTTTCTGTATCTGTTAAATGTAGCTAGAACACTTTGACCCTGATTGTCGTCGGTTAGTGCTCCCTGAATATCTCCAGATAGTCCGTATTGTTTAACCACGCTACTACCGACAAGCGATTCTCTGAGTGTCGTTATGTCTGCATTTGCAAGTAAAAAGTCTATGAGTGATTTGTTGCTTGGATTTTGCGATTTCCATATATGTAAAAACACGGCTTTTAGAATTATTCTAGCTTGCTCATCCCAGTGTGCGTCTTTTGAGCTAGATTCTAACGGGATAATGGAATTTACAAAGAAGTTAATATCTCCGTCACTTTGTATATCATCAAAGATATTCCACTTTACAGTCCTTTCGTCAAATGGGCTAAAAAGCAAGTCTTTATCTGCTCTATAGAATGGTGCTATAAAATCATCGCCTTTTCGTTCATAAAATATGGCTGGAAAATTCTCTATTTGGCTGGCTATATTTAGTATTCCTTGCGTTTTTCCGCTACCTGCCGCACCTAGGAAGAAAAAAGACCGTGTTTCCATATTTTCGGCTATCGGGATTTTATTTGTTGATAGATATAGTCTAGCGTCCAAGCCATTTCTTTTATGCTCTCGCAAGATGTCTTTCGTAAGCTCTTTTTTGAGCTGTTTGGCGGATATTAGCTCTCCGCCTCGTTTGACTTCCTCTCGCTTACCGCCAAAATATTTAATCAATATAAAAAGAGTTATCGCAAACGCTGGAATAAAGTAGGTCAGAAAGTAGTTTATATGCTCTAATATAGATAAAATTTTCTCTATTTCCATGAAAAATATAGTATTTTTAATAGCTATGGCTGTATTTTCAGAAAAAACAGACAAATACGGCAAAGTTAGTATCTCCGCCTCAAATAACCTCTCTAAAGCAAAAGCTGTAAATCCCGCAATAATGCTTGATTGTTTAATGTGTTTGATTATAGTTTGCATGATGCTCCTTTGTCTTTTTGTATGTTTTGTGATTTATCTTCGTGTTTGAATAGTTTTTGCTCTACTTCTTTTTGTTTTACGAGTTCGTCGGTTTTTGATTTGGCTATGTCTTTGAATTTCTGGAGCTCTTTTTTGCTCCATTTGATGCTTTTCTTTTCGCCATATATGCCAAAATGAGCGTGCTTTGTGTTGGTGTCAGAGTGGACGGCTATGGTTCCGCTAAACTCTTTGCCTGTTTGGTACTGGAACTCTTTGATTGTTTTTGCGGCTATATCTTTTATATCCTCGGCTGATAAGTTTAACCTTGGGTCTGGCGATATAACGCCTCTTCGCATGGCAGATACGCCGTTTTCTTTTAGTTCTTGCTCTTTGTTTGCAAGCTCTTCCTTCGAGAGTTTGTTGCCGTTTAGGTCATATAGATTTGATAGTGTTTCGTCCTTTTGTTGTTCTCTGTCTTGAGCCGACTCTCTGGCAGTGTAGCTTTGGCTTGCTGCTAACGCATTTGCTATGTCCTTTTTTGATTTGAAGCTACCGTCTCGCTGTTTGCCAGCATAAGCATAGTTGGTTTTTACCACCACATTTGCATTGTTTGTGGTATTTACCCGTGTGAAAAACCCGCCTCTATAGCTTGTTGTGCCGTATCCAAAGCTCTTGCCTCCGGCAAAAGCTTTGGATGTGTTGGCTTTCGGCATTTTCACTTTACATTTGCAAGGGTTTTGATGGCAAATCTGACATCTGGTATCTATGTTACTCATCAGACACGCCTTCTTTTGCCTTAAGCGATTCAAAGGCTTTTTTAATAGCTTGATTTTCTAGCTGTTCGGTTTCTTCTTGGGTGAAAATTTGTTGTCTTAAGCCTGCAACTTTCGAGTAGGCTTTTGAGATAACTGCTTGTTTATATACTTGTATTATTAGTCCTGCTAGACGGTTAAACTGTTTTTGCTGGCTTTGGATTTCAAATATTGCTCTGTCGATTGCATCTATGTTTTCAAGCCCCCTTGATATTAAGTAGGCTGACGCTTCGCTTTTGCTCATACTGTTTGCTTCGGCAAAGCCTGTTAATAGTGCATCAATTTTTGAAGTTAAATAGATTGTAGTTTTTTTAGATTGCATAGTTTATAGCTCCTTTTTTGCGTAGTTTGTCTTTACGGCAAAATAGTAGCTATGCGGCGAGAGAAAATCCTAACTTTTGCTATTTAAAAAAGAAAATTACTGTGTAAGTTTTAACGGCACGGTGGATTTGTAAGATTGGTGTTTAAAATGCGGTTAGTTTACGGTATTAAGAAGCGTTGAAATTACTTTTGCGGATGCAAAACAGGCGGCGTTTTTACGTCGCCGCTTATCTTGCGTTATCAAAACAAGATTTATTAGTGAGGTTTTGCTGTTTTCATAAGATCAACCAAGCCGCCACTAGGCATTGTTGGGCTAGAATCTTTCAAGAGACCAGTATCAGCCCTGCTAAATATGGCTTGCAAAACTATCTTTCTGCTCTCGTCATCAATTTGCTTTTCTTCATTAGTTAAGGCCAAATATACAAATGCTAGCTGCTCTCTCTCCTCGGCATCTCTTTGCAGATGATATGAACTAAACACCATTTTTGATACAGACTGTATGGCAATAGCATAGATTGTCAATACGGTTGCGAAGATTATTGCACCTTGCAAGCTGTCAAGCTTTAGTCCAACTTCCTTGCCGCTAAGCCAACAAGAAAATAAAACCACAAAAATTACAAAGCCAGCACCCAGTATTCCTCCGAACCATTTAGCCCATTTATCTCCTTGTATTTTATATTCTTTGGCTTTGCTGCTCCAATACTGTGCTGGCTTCTCAAGTCTTAGTTTTTCTTGGTATGTATTTTCTAGATTTTCTATCTTTGTCTTACACTCCGACATATACTGCTCAAATTTTCCAGATCTATCGTTTTGAGCATCATCAAATCCATCGTTTTGAGTTTTTATGCTGCTTTCAATAGTTTTAATTGTTTGATTGTGCCAACTATTGAAACCGCTTTTAAATTCATCTACTTCTTTTACTAGCGTGTTTGTTGTTTCGTCGAGCCGATTTCGTAATTGGCTAAAAGATGCTTTTTCTAAACTTCGTCTTTTTGTTATAAAGGACTCATCTTGCATCTCAAATTCATATGCAAGTAGATATCCCTTTAAATAATTATAGTTCTGAATGTTGTCGATTTGCTTTTTTTGAATGTAATTAATAAAAGCCAAACCTGTTTGTTCATGTATTCTATATGCCTCTAGCCATGCTTGCACAAAAGTATGCCCACTCCAAAGCCAGTTCGACTGGAAATTGTTTAGCTGATTTTGACGAAGTGAGTTGAAGCTATTGTTGAAAGTATTTTCATCCCAAGAATCCAAATTTGCCTTCCAGCCATCAATAATCTGAATCGCATTTTGTAGGTAGCCTTGTTGATTAAAGTATTGGTGATTTTTTAATCCAGAGCTTCTTGATGTCCAAAATTCTTGTTCATTTTTTAAAAAACTTTCAAGTGCCTTGAGATTATCGAAACTTTCGGAATGTCCAACAACATCGTTAAGTTGTATCGATATTTTTCTACTCATCATCGCCTTCTTCCTCATCATTTGATATTGTAGGCTTTGAATCGTCCAGCATTAAAAAAATGATTTGTTTGTATCTGTAGGCTATAAAGACTACACAACAAGCAAGATATAACAGGTACACAATATATGCATAAAGAATATAGTGAAGCATGCTTTTATCTGTAGCCATTTCATTTGATATTAGTAATATTACCGATACTGCGAACAGGACGATAAAAGAAATTGCCGTATTTGTATTGAACGAGATAAAATTCTTAAATTGAGTAGATTTTTTCAGCTTTTTGATTTTCCAATTACTATCGCTTAGTGTCATCAAAATACTTAATGATGTAAAAATTAGCCCAGCAAAGCCAATGCTTACCGCAAGCAGTTCCTTTGCAATATCTAAAATAATTTTTTCCATGATTTAGCTGTACCTCTCATCTCTTTTGGCATACTCATCAAGAAAACTCTTGTAATCCTTATAAAGTTTTTCAAATGTGTCGTTTGGATTTGCATGAAACGAAGCTGGTGATGAAAACTCTTTACGCTCTTTGAGATGGTAGCTATCCAGCGATACTAATACTTTTTTCTTTGTTTCGTTATTTACTATAAAAGCTTTGGCATTTGTTACCGTGCCACCATCTAGGCTCCCAAAACCAGTAAGCTTTTTTGTCATCAAAACTGTTTTTAGATAGGTACTTTTTAAGAATCCGTCCTTTTCTCGCTTGAGCCTTAATTCTGCTTTTATAGCACCGCTATAACTTTCTGGCTGGAATCCATCAAAGCCACCGTCTGGAGCAAACCCTACATAGAGATTTATTTCGTCAATAATCCCTTTTTCCAACTCTAAAAAAAGCTCATTTTTATATATGGGCAATATTTCAATTTGATATTGGTTGTTAGTATGATGCTCAAGGTAGCATTTTAGATGGTTCATCGTATTTGCTTTTTTGTTTGTTTGAAATATAACTATTCCATTGCTGTAAATTTTTGCCCTATTGTATTCCTTGATGGCGACATCATCTCTTTGGATTGCTTTTTTAAGCTCCTCAATCGCATCAAACTCATACTCACCATTTTCTAAAAAACCGCCGTTTATATTTTTATTTTCATACTTGCTAAAGGTAATAATTTTCCCATTTGCAACTCTTTGAATATCGGAAACAGCCCTGTAGCACAATTGATTATGGCAAAAATAACGGTTATTGCTATCTGATACTTTTAGTGGTTTCTTTTCGAGCATGTCAAAAATAGCTTTGAAAGGCACAACTTCATCTTTTTTACTGTCAATTATATTAAGCTTCCAAAACTCAAATGTGTAACCAATGCTCATAGGATACTCCAGCTGTTAATTTCGTGATATTACTTTTTTCTCAAATGCCTCTTTGAGGATGGATTGCATTAGGGTTTCAGTGTTTGATTTTGATGCTTTGATTTGCTCTTCAAGCTCATCGCACATAGCAAAAAGATTTTCTATTTTTTCAACTATTGCTTTTTGTTCATCTAGTGGTGGCATTGGAAGAACCAATGGATTAATGTCAATATTGTTTACCTGTGGAATAACCCCTTCTTTACCCAAAGATGCTAAATTCACAGATGAAAACCAATTAAAGATATATTCAAATTCAATGTTTTTCGGAATCGTTATGGACATTGTATTTGAGTCTATTAAAATTCGCACCTGAAGCACTTTTTTTTTCTTATTAGTTGCTATTGCACCACCTCTTTTTGGAAAAATAATACTATTCAATGGAATTAGGTCTTTTTCATACACCTCTGACGAATCAAAAAATACCGATGAAGTAATAATTTCTGTTTTGTTTTCTTGAAGGTTCATATCGCCGACTTTTACATAAGGAATCTCGCCAGATTGACGGACGCTATACCCATACACATTGCCACTTCTGATTTCAATAAGACTACCAAGTCTGCACCAGCTCCAGCTTTCTGGAATATCAAATGGAATTTCGTCGGCTTTAATCTCAGGGAGAGGTTTTTCTTTTTTGATTTTGCCGTCTCGGACGAGCTTTTCTTTCTCGGCTTTGATTTTCTCCAGCAAAACAGAGGCTGGCTCTGCGGTTGGATTTTCTTCTCTCCATTTGGCTGTCAGTTTGCCTTCTATCGCCTCTTGAAGTATAGATTGACGGAGTTTTTTGAGGATATTCAACTGATTGCTGATTTCACAGCTTAAAGTAGTGTTGATAGATTTTACATTCAAGAACTTCTCAATAAACGCTTTTTGTTCGCTTGGTGATGGCAGACTTATTTCTTGATTAAAGAATTTATCTTTTTGCAGTCTTATCCTCTGTGTAGTACCGTCGCTGCCTTTGCGACAAATATCATCAAACCAGCTTGTGGATGTTAATTCCAAAAAAAAGTGTTTATCGATAATGCTTGAATCAATCTCAAAATACCAAAAATCGTTTGTCACGATGGCACCGTCTAGTTCTTTTGGAACTATTCCGAAAGCTCCATTTCTGGCATCTATGCCCGAGAGTATAAAATCACCTTCTTTTACCTCAAACATTTTTGACTGTATTAGGCTGCCTTTTTTTATCTCTCTCAAAACCACACCCTTGTGGTTGAGCTTTACGGTTACAAGCATATAGTCTTTTTCTGACGATAGCTCTACTGGTCGTTTTATTCTTTTTAGAAATTTTCCAATCTGAACTTTTCTATATAATTTTTCTACTCTGCTCATGCTAATAGTTGTACTTCAATTTTATGATTTTGTGCTCTGGGTCTATATTATTAACTGCATCATAGAGATTGTAGCCCAGATGCAAAAGTATAATCTCTATATGTTCTATCAAATCGCTTCTGTTGATTTTGACAGGGTTGTTGTGAAAAATATCATTTCTGGCATGCCTAATAGATATTATTTTTTGCAAAAAGGAGTTCTTGATTGATATTGCCTTTATAGGCTGCGACTTGTATTCTTTTTCCACAAAAAGCGGAGCGAAGTCACCCCAAAAAGTCTTGATAAGCCACTCCAAATCTCCAAAAGACAATAAGTTAAATAGATCAAATGTCGTCGTATTTCCATCTATTGTAAAGTTCTTATTATTGGCTATTAGGATGATTTTGTCTTGTAATTTTTGATGATGCCTACTGGAAGGTGGTGCAAAAAACCAATCATCGCTATCTGGTGAGCTAAATTTATTTGATATGATTATTGCAGCTTTTGAGCGGATGGCTATCTCAAACAAGTGAATAAGCAAAAATAACGCTTGATGCTCTTTGATTTTGCGGTTGTATATGCCCATGATTAACTCAAAACGGTCACTCATCCCATATTTTTTGATAACATGAGCGGCTTCCGTTGCTGACCCCATAAGATAATAGCTATGCAAAACACTAATCGATTTTTTTAGCTTTTGAATATCGTCTGCTGTTTTGTCGCTCGCATTAAGAATCTGGCAAACTTTGTCTAATATCAAATCTTCAAGATACATTAAGGTTGCCTTTTATCCTACTTGTGGTAAGATAACGCAATTTAGGATCCCTAATCGCCATGAGTCGGCGAGTACCCGCAAGGGCTGGGAGCCTAGATCCTACCACTTCATCCAAACAAATCACAAAACTCATATAAGTGCCGCCCTTAGCTTACTAAGCAGTTCATCGCTTTTAGCAAACGACTTATGCAGCATATCTAGTAGCTCAGTGGAAGAATATGTGTGCTCCTCTTCTTGTTTGTGCGGATTTTTGATGTCTAGGTTGTAGCCAGACGCTACAATATCCTCTATGCTTACCTTCCACGCTTGTTCATGTTCGCTTCTATTGCTCCACCACTGTGCTATCGGCTCAAACTCTTTTAGCTCTATTGATTTTGTTTTGCTGTATGCTTTTTGCCCCTCTGGAAGCTTGTGCTCGTAATACCATACCTCTTTTGTCGGCTTGCCTTTTTCAAAGAATAGTAGATTTGTTGCCACTGAAGCGTATGGCTGAAATACTGAATTTGGAAGCCTAACTATCGTATGTAGATTGCAGTCCTCTAGGAGCTTTTGACGAATTCTCTGCTTGACTCCATCGCCAGTAAGCGAGCCGTCTGGAAGCACTATGCCAGCCCGTCCGCCGTCTTTTAGGTATTGAATCATAAGTATCAAAAACAAATCAGCAGACTCTTTGGTGCGATAATTCATAGGAAAGTTGGTCTCCATACCGTCGCTGACATTGCCGCCAAACGGTGGATTTGCCACTATGACATCTACTTTGTCTTTGCCTGTTATCCCGTTATAGTCTTTTGAGAGAGCATCGTCATAGACTATGTTTGGCACCTCTACATCGTGAAGGATGAGATTTGTCAGAGCGAGCATATGAGGAAGAGGTTTTAATTCTATTCCTCTGATAGAGTTTTAGAGTGTTATCCGGTCATCTATGTTTTTGACTTCGGCTTTTCTGATATGCTCTATGGAAGAGGTCAAAAATCCACCAGTACCGCAAGCTGGGTCAAATACTATCTCGCCTAGCTTTGGATCTATCATCTGGACAATGAACTGTGTAATAGCTCTCGGCGTATAAAACTCTCCGCTGTCGCCCGCACTTTGAAGCTCTTTTAGTATCGTCTCGTAAATATCGCCAAATAGATGTCTATCTTCTGAGCTGTTAAAATCTATCTCATTTAGCTTATTGATTACTTGCCTAATAATCGTGCCAGATTTCATATAGTTGTTGTTGCCTTCAAAGACCTCTTTGATAAGCAAGGCTCGCTTATTGGTAGCGGCTGACGGCAGGTTTTTCAGCGTAGCAAAAAGCTTATTATTGACAAAATTTAAAAGCGGATCACCCGTCATGCCCTCACTATCGGATGCCCAATTTCTCCATTGAAGTTCTTTTGGAATAGGTGAGATGTAATTTTCATCCAATAATTCCATCTCTATATCTTTATCGTCAAAGATTTTGAGAAAAATCATCCATCCTAGCTGCTCTATCCTCTGTGCATCGCCGTTGATGCCCTTATCGCCTCGCATAAGATTTCTGATTGTTTTGATGATACCGCCTATGTTTGCCATAAATTACGCTGCCTTATAAAGTTCTTTTTCTAATTCTGCTAAAGCTTCTAAATATTTATCTTTACCGCCGAATAGCTTGATAATCTCGACTGGAGAGCCAAACTTGTCAAACGGATTTACTTGAAGTATATTGAGACTTTCGATATTCTCTATACCCTCATCCGCATACTTATCCAACAATGCTTCCAATACCGCCCTTGCTTTGTCGCCATATTTTGTAAAGTAGTTTCTTTTTTTGACATTCTCTGCCCGCTCTTTTCTGGTAAGAGGCGGCTGGTCAAACGCTACATGGCATATGAGGTCAAATATATCCATATCTTTGCCGACTTGCTCTTTTAGCTCATCAACGAGTATCTCCTTGTCATAAAGCTCGTCTATTATTGCTTGCTTTTTATCGCTTGATTGCCATTTGGTCAAAAAGTCGTTAAGTGAGCTAAATTCTTTTTTGGCTTTTTGCCTTGTGTAGTCCTTGTAGCTTGTCGTAACAAGCTCGCCAGCCTCGTTTCTATGCTGTATCCGCTCGTTTAGCACCGATACATCTACGCCATTAACATATATTTTTTCTCTTGGCTCTGGCTCTTCCTCTATTTCGCCACCATCTCGTATGTCTGGCGGTGGAAAATCTATCGGCTCTCCACTTTCTTCGTCTATAATCCCTACATCTTCCTGCTCTTCTTCAGCAGGGGATTCAATCTCTTCGTCTTCACCTATTTCTTTGATTCTAACAGGATCGCCATCAAAGTCTTTATCGGCAAATAAATCCGTAACATTTCTAAAATCCATAATCGTAAAGTATGTTTTGCCGTACTCCTCGTTTATTCTAGTGCCCCGCCCTATGATTTGTTTGAATTCTGTCATCGAGGCGATATTGCTATCGAGAACTATTAGCTTGCATGTTTGAGCATCAACGCCTGTAGTCATAAGCTTGGAAGTGGTGGCAATAACTGGATAAGTCTCTTGCGGAGCGATAAAGTTATCCAGTTCCCTTTTGCCTTCATCATTATCGCCAGTTATCTGCATAACATATTTTGCATTTTTGGCTACAAGGTCGGAATTGAGATTTGCCAAAGCACTTCGCATTCGGCTTGCGTGATCTATATCTATGCAAAACACTATCGTTTTATCAAACCTGCCGTGTTTATGCAAAAACTCGGTGACTTTTTTGGCTACAGCTTCGGTTCGCTCGTCTATAACTAGGTTTTTGTCAAAGTCTTTTGTATTATAGACTCTATGCTCTATCTCGTTTCCATTTTTATCAGTCTTGCCCTTTTCTGGCTCATAACCCTCTAGGTCTATATTTAGACCGATACGGATAACTTTATAAGGAGCCAAAAAGCCGTCGTCTATACCTTGTTTGAGAGAATATGTATAAACTGGGTCGCCGAAATATTCTATATTTGAGACTACTTTTGTCTCTTTAGGCGTAGCCGTAAGACCTATTTGTGTTGCATTTGTAAAATAATCAAGTATCTCCCGCCAAGAGCTATCTTCTGCCGCACTTCCCCTATGTGCTTCGTCGATTACAATAAGGTCGAAAAACTCTCTGCTGAACTGTTTGTATGCGTCGCTATCTTCATTGTAATTCGTAAGCCCCTGATATAAAGCTAGATATACCTCAAATGACTTGTCTATCATCTTCTTTTTGATAATCGTCATTTTATCTTTGAAGTGCCTAAAATCGCCACGCTTTGTCTGGTCAATCAAGGCGTTTCTATCTGCTAAAAACAGAATTCTCTTTTTAGTTCCGCTCTTCCATAGGCGATAGATTATTTGAAATGCGGTGTATGTTTTGCCAGTGCCTGTTGCCATAACAAGCAAAATTCTGTTTTGCCCTTTGGCTATGGCTTCTACTGTTCTATTAACCGCTATTTGCTGGTAATATCTTGGATTTCTGGATGAACCGTCAAAATAGTAATCCTGAGAAGCTATTTGTTCTACTTCTGGTGTTTCTATGCCTTTATATTTTTTGTAAATTGCCCAAAGTTCGTCTGGTGACGGAAAGTTGTCAAGATCTATTTCTCGTTCTATATTGCCTTTTGATAAAGTTTTGTCATGCTCATAAAATCCATCTCCATTGCTGCTATATACAACTGGAATATCAAGAATTCTGGCATACTCTATACCCTGCTGAATTCCATCCCTAACTGTATGTTTATTGTCTTTGGCTTCAATGATTGCAATCGGAATATTTGGTTTGTAGTAGAGGATATAGTCGGCTCGTTTTGCTTTGCCTCTGACTGTTTTATTGCCTTTGACATAAATCTTACCGTCGGTAAATGAGACTTCTTCTCTGATTTGCGTTTCAATATTCCAACCAGCTTTTTTCAAGGCTGGCGTAATGAATTTTGTACAAATATCTCTTTCCGACAAATCTTTCTTTGAAGCCATAAAATCCTCTATTTACTGATTATGGATGATACGAGAGTAGCTTATAAATTTTATAATACTCACAAACCCCTTATATATTAGCTTTTTGCCACTTTTTAAAGCAAAATTTTTCTTCAATATTTTCTTCGTTTTTGCTACATTAATATGGAGTTACAGATTTATTTCAAAGACCCTAAATATTTTTTGACTTCCTCTTCATCAGCGAAGTCTAGTGCAGTTTTTCCGTCGTTATTTTTTATCTTCCAATCTATACCATTATCGACTAGGAGCTTCACAATATCTAACGGGGCGTAAGATTTAGCGGCGTAATGTAAGACTGTATCACCATGCTCATCCACTTCATTTATATCCCCTATGTGCTCAAGTAGAATTTTTAGTTTTTCCGCATGTTCATCATCGACTGCGGCAATTAAAAGTTCATATCCATACTCTTTAAAGTCTGTACCTTGTTTTATCAGGTAGTTGATAACATCGATGTTGCTTGCTTCAATCAACGGAATATTTCTTGTCCCAAGAGCTTCATTGACATTTGCACCTGCTTCGACCAAAACTTTGATAAGTTCTATGTCGCCAAGATAGCTTGCCCATACTAAAAGCGTTCTGCCCATACTCTCATCTGTATCATCACCACTGGCAATTGCTTCTTTTGCATTTTTTAGCAGCTCTTTTTTGTTTGTGTTCGCTTCTTCGTCATTCTCTATTTGAAGTATTCGCTCTACTTCAGCCCCAAGATTTTTTAGTTCAAACATTTTGGTCTCCATTTATTCATAAAAAACAGGCTGTTGTTTTGCCAGACAACCCCGCCTGTCATAGTGCTTTATTCTATCAAAAAAGCCTTTTTTGTTTATGGGCTATCTTCCTTCTTATTTATATCTTTTTCTATTTGTTTTTGTTGATTAATTCCGCTTCGTTTTACTCAGCTTCATTTTCTTTTTTCCAGCTTCGCTGCCTAGTAATACTGTAAGAGCGTTTGAAATACCCACTTTTTTATTTTTTTAAAAAATCTTCAAAAATTTTTGCTTGTTTTTTCTGTTTTTGATTTTTCGCTCCTATAACAATCTAGAACAAATGAATATCTAAATCTCCCAAATCCTTTGAGGGCTTCTCCATCTTAACTTGGAGAAGCCGCCTTGACAATCATAAATAACTATTACAACAACGATAAAGCATTAGCTGAGTTACTTATAAAATCTTTGCCATCCAAAATACATTGTGCGGATAACAAAACAGATGCTTTTGCATTGCCAGAAATGCCAACCATCAAAGCTCTTGAAAAACGATTTATCGCTTTTAATAGCCAAAGTCAAATCTCCATGATGATTTTTGATATAGATTCATTCGGTGGATGCACGGCAAAGGAACATTTTGGGGGCATTGATGGAATATTAGGATTTATCACTGATAACATTGGATTTGAGCCTACATATATTTTGGAGACAGATAAAGGCTTTCACTTTGCATATCATCTTAAAAACCATGTATTTACTCATCAAGTAAATGCTCTAAATTATCTAAGAGCAGTGAAACAAGTAATATCTGATATTCTAGGATGCGATAAAAATGCATCCTTACGAAATCACGGCATTTGGCGTAATCCATTAAAACACGAATACTACTACTCAGGATGTATCAATTATGAACTTTCTGATTTTAAGCCTCTCTTGGAGCCTCGCACAAGAGCCTTCTCCGGCTCTTGTGCGTCTTATCCTGTTTTGGATGAAATAGTAAATGGAAAAAGAAACGACACTCTGTTTCGCTTGGCTATGCGTTTTGCAAAAGCTCAAATATTTTTATCTATAGATGATATAGCAAGCTATATCTCTACGGTTAGTCAAAAATATTGTCAAGAGCCCTTGCCCCCTTCCGAAATAAATAGTATCGCTAAAAGCGTTTACAAATATTGGCTCAATGATTCAATATATTTTGGAGCAAGAAAAAAAGAGGTATTTGAAGGAACTATGGAGTTTGAAAAAATCAACGGAGTTGATTTTGAAGAGTATAATAAAATAGTGAAGGAGCGGCAAAGAGCTTCTGCCGCTCGTACAAACTCCATAGTTTCAAAAGATGTTAAAACCGCCTCTCTCGCAAAAGCAAGAGAAGTAAAATCTCAAAAACTTCAAAATGAAATATCTACAAAGATACAAAAAGCGATAGAAGAGCTAAAAATCAATGGCAACAAAGTTAATGCTTCATCTATCGCTAAATTATCCAATATAAATAGAAAAACGGTATCTAGGTATTTAAAAACACTCACGCCAGCATAACGCTGGCGGAAATTTTTCCGCCAAAGAGCCTATTAAGAGGCTCTGTAAATATCTCCATCGTATTCCGTATAATCAAAAGCCAAATCTCTCGCTATTGCGTCATAATCAAGATAGTTTTTGATATTGTCTGGAATATCCCCAAAAAGCCCTTCTTCTATGAACTGCTCAGCTAACTCTTTAAGATTCATATTCTCATATAAGTCGCAATCATCGAGATGCCTCATAGCTTCTTCGTGGTTGTAGCCCACGGAATCGACTAGATACTTATATTTTTTAAGCTCATACTCTTCCAACGCTTCCAGCTCTTCGCACATCTCATTAATTTTAAAAGGGCTTGACCACTCACTAATCTCTATAATATCACTCTCAAAATCCGCCAACATTATCTCTTCGTGTACACCATTACTGCAAAGCTCTTCACCTTTTGCCAAAACCTTTGTAATAGCCCCTTGCAGCTCCTCTTCGCTTGTTGGAAGCTGTATCCATTCAAACACCAAAAAGCCGCCGTTATACGCTGCTAAATCTTGGATGCAAATTTGAGTGTTAGTTGTTGCCATTGTGTTTTCCTTCAAAAAAAGATTTTTCCTTGTTCGGAGTTTCGAGCCCTTTTGTTTTTCCCCTCTTTTTTTTGAGAGAGCAAACAAAGTAGCTCTTAGCTTTCAAGGATTTTTCCCCGTCCCGTCGTCTGTCGCCTTTTGTAGCGTCCCTAGGACAAAAAAGTGAGCTAAAATCAAGGGGCGTGATACGCCCGTGCGGAATAACGGAATGTAGTAAAAAGAAGTGAGTATATGCCAAGCGGCTTGCCATTGTTTTGTCAAGGGAGCGTTTTGTTAGGGTTTGAGCGAAAAAGGTGCTGGATGACGGTGTTAGTTGGATGGGGTCATTGAAAGCTTAGAGCGTCGTTTGCTATCGGTGTTTGTAAAAAAGAGTTTATTATGTGCCTAATCCATAAAATCTCCGCATTCTGTTCTTTAGGCTATTTAGCTTCGTTTCCGCAAAACTAAAATCCAATGAACATATCGCACGATATTTTCTATCTAACATGTTTCCATGGAAGTAGCTATTAAAACCCTCGCTATCTATTTTGTGTCCGATATAATATTCTGCCGCCACTGCGTCTTCGCATTTATCCAAAAGCTTTGTATTGACGGTGTGTCTGAATGAATGAATGACATATTTTGCTGGGTTTGCCCCAGAAGCCATAATAATAGGCTTTAGCCACTTACCAAGCTCTTTTGCGGGATATTGCCCCCAACCCCGTTTTTTGACAAGCTCCGTTACTTCCAGTGTGCCGAATAAACGCTCTTGTTTGTTTGCCTTTTGTCTATTAACATACTCCATAAAGCCGCATTCTAATATGAATGGATGCAATGGAATAACCCGTTTCGACGGCTTATTTTTGACATTTTGGAATCTAGCCTTATTTGGTCTGATAAATATGCAAGTATAGTTTTCTTCTTGCGTTATATCATCTATATATAGTTGTGCTAGCTCTTGGATTCTAGCCCCAGTAAACCATAGCAGTATAATTAACCATACCCTCCAAGGGTCTTCTAAAAGATATTTTTCCAGCCATTCGTTTAGATTTTTGCTCTCAAGCATTAGTATCATCTGGTCTTCTGTGAACGACATCCTAACTTTATCGCTATCATCGAGCTCGTTAGGTTTTCTCTCGTTTAATTTGAGGTATTCTTTCTGGACTGGTAACTCTTGAATATAATTTCCAAAGCCTTTGGCATACTCAAATACGGAAAATAGGTAATCTATGTAGTTGTTTATTGTCTTTGGTGCTAGCGTTGCATAGCTTCCAGCCTTTGCCTCTTTTAAAATATCTTTCAGGCTTAAATTTCGTATATCTTTGTATGTTTTAAAATGTTTTGGAAACTTCGTAAGATTGCTAAGAAGCCTCTGAAAATCGGCTTTCGTGTAATAATTAATAGGCTTATCAACTTCAAAACAAAGAAGACATTTATATATGTATGCTTCGGCGTGAATTATAGTGTCATCCCTTGTTATATCTCTGCGGTTTATTTTATATTCCAAAAATTCCGCCGCAACCTCAGAGAAAAGCTTGCCAGCTTTGACGGGGTAGGGGGCTTCTTTTGTTATACCTAGTTTTGTTAGGTCGTGTTCGTAAACCTCTTTTTGGGTCTTAATAACTTCTCTTGCATACTCAAAGGTATCTTTTTCGTCATTTATTGCATTGAAGTGTTGCTCTCTTATCTGTTTTATCTCTCTAAAAGCTTCTTCGAGCCGCTCTAGCGTCAAATCCGCATCTTGTGTGCGTCTACGCTCGTCAAATTTTGTATTTAATACGCTTGATAGATATTTTATTTCATTAAAAAGCCCAGCATATAATGGTCTGTGCGGTTCATCGGCGAAGTTTACCATGTATCCGCCGCCGCTCATTTCATCAAAGTAACCGTTGGTAACAAATCTGTGGCGTCGTTCTTCCATTTCGCCATACTCTTGGAGAGCTTGCTGTTTGTATTGCTTGAGTAGTTGTCGTAATTGTTTAATATCTATTGCCATGAAGCAGATTTTATCAAAAGATATTTTTATGTATCTGGCGATAAATAAGGCTTTTGTTCTATGGTTTGTGTCGAGCGATATGCTTAATTCGTTAGCTATATGTCTGATTCTAAAGTAATATATACCGTTTGTGCGTCTCTTGAGATACATTTAAACACCTTGAAAGTGTCCCACTTGCATGTACCACATATACACCACTTTCGTGATTAAAAGAATATCGATTTTATAGGGGTTTGGAAGAAAAGGTGGTGCGGATGAGAGGACTTGAACCTCCACGCCTTGCGGCACTAGATCCTAAGTC
>CAZMPN010000003.1:0-99924 GCA_964568395.1 uncultured Helicobacter sp.
ATACATAGGCATTTTGCGCTAGGGCAAGAAAAAGACAAGGCGAAACTGCTAATAAACGCCACAAACGAAGTCGGAAACCCTACGTTTATAGCTACTATCGCGGTCGTAATGGCGTTTATTCCGATGGCGTTCGTTACCGGTATGATGGGGCCTTATATGGGGCCTATTCCGTTTAACGTCCCGGTGGCGATGTTCTCTTCGCTTATTATCGCTTTTGCATTCTCTCCGTGGCTTGCGTATAGATTTTTGAAGCCGCATCACGGCGAGCACGAGTTCTCGTTCGAAAATACCAAGACCTATAGGTTTTACGACAGATACGTCCGTCCAATGCTGCAAGAGCGCAGAAAGAGATATATGTTTATCTTCTCGGTGATAGGTCTGTTTGTCCTGTCGCTAACGCTGCCCGTTTTTGGACTTGTCAAAGCAAAGATGCTGCCCGCCAGCAACGTAAATACTTTCAATATAACCGTTGATCTGCCGACGTCGGCTTCTATCGTGGAGACCCAAAAGGCGGTCGAGTGCATAGAGAGCGTGCTTAAAAAAGAAAAAGACATAAAGGATTTCGAAGGTTTTCTGGGGACTACCGGAATTCCGGATTTTAACGGGCTTCTTCGTGGAACGGCGATAAAGAGCGGAGAGAATATAGCCGAAATCAGGGTAAACCTAAGGGATAAAGGAAGCAGGGAGCTTCAATCCAGCGAATTCGTGAGTATGCTTAGACCTAAAATACAGGCATGCCAGAGCCTTGGCGCCGCAAACATCAAGCTGGTTGAAGATCCTCCGGGGCCGCCTGTACTCGCTACGCTTGCCTTTGAGATATACGGCTCGGATAGGCACTCGAGAGAGGTGTTGGCCGAGAAGATTCAAGGGATATTCAAAAATACGGAGGGCGTAGTAGATACCGATATACTCGGTGATAAGCCGATGATGAAATACGTCCTAAAACCAGATTTCCAAAAAGCGGCGGCTCTTGGCGTCAGCGTAGAGGATATAGCGGCGGCCTTGATGGTTGGCGGGGAGGGCGTAAAACCGGCGGTCGTATTGGAGAAAAACGAAAAAGACCCCGTCGACATCTTTGTGCGTCTAGACAAGGCCCAAAAAGCGGATATAGATAGCCTCCTTGCGCTGAAAGTGCCGTCAAGGACGAGCGGCGAGCTTGTTAGCATAAAAGAGCTGGTAACCGCAGAGCTTACGTCAAAAGACAAAGCGGTAACCTCCAAAGATCTCAGAGAGGTAACGATAGTTACCGGCGAAATGGATAAAAGAGGCTCCGTGTACGCGCAGTTTGAGATTAGAAATAAGCTTTTTGAAATGCCGGGCTTTAAGGCGGAGTGGGACCACAGTCCTAGATTTAACGTAGATCTGACCGAAATAGCCACAGGGAAAAAATACCATATCGTAATGGACGGCGAATGGAAAGTTACGTTCGATACGTTCAGGGATCTTGGAAGCGCGTTTGGCGTGGCGGTTCTTATGATTTATCTATTGATGGTCGCCTACTATAAGAGCTTCAGGGTGCCCGGCATCGTAACCAGCGCCATTCCGCTTACGCTTATCGGCATTATGTTCGGCCATGCCGTTATGAACGTGGTCATTCCTACCTATTTTACGGCTACGAGCATGATAGGCTTTATAGCTCTGGCGGGTATCGTCGTGCGAAATGCGATCATGCTAATAGACTTTACGGATGAGCTTATCAGGAGCGGCAAAACATTAGAAAATGCGATAATAGAAGCGGCCGCGATAAGATTCCGCCCGATACTTCTGACGGCTCTGGCCATTGCCCTGGCGTCGTTTGTTATCGTGCTGGACCCTGTATGGAACGGTTTGGCCGTTTCATTAATTTTTGGGGTAATGATTGCTACAATTCTGACATTGGTGGTTACGCCGCTTATGTACTGGAAACATCTAAAAAATAATCCTAGGAGAATTGATGACATACTCAATGAGCGACCTTAAAAAAGGGCTAAGAATAGAACTCGAAGGTATTCCTTACAGAGTTGTAGAGTATCAACACGTAAAGCCTGGCAAGGGCGCCGCGTTCGTTAGAGCAAAAATAAAATCGCTGATAGACGGAAGGGTTCTTGAAAAGACTTTTCACGCCGGCGACAAGGCGGATGAGCCGAATCTAGAGCAAAGAGTGATGAACTTCTCTTATGCGGATGACGATTATATGCATTTTATAGAGCAAGAAAGCTATGAAATGTATCCTCTTACGCACGACCAAGTCGGCGAAGCGAAAGATTATATTATCGAAAGCACAGAAGTCGAGGTGCTCTTCCATAACGGCAAGCCTATTACGGTAGAGGTTCCGGCGATAGTCGAGCTGGTAGTGGTGGAAACCCCTCCGAACTTCAAAGGCGACACTACGAGCGGCAGCAGAAAACCGGCCAGACTAGAAACAGGCCTAACCGTGCAAGTTCCTTACCATGTTCTAGAAGGCGACAAAGTAAGGGTAGATACAAAAACCGGCGAATACCTGGATAAAGTAAAATAATTCTTCTTTGGCCCGCCCCGTGCGGGTCATCCTCAAAACAGCAAATCCGATAATCTTGATTTTTTAAAACGGCAGAACGAAAAAAGGGCTACGCCGTAGCGAACAGTCGCTCACAGCGTAACCCGAGGTTTGGCACCGGGAAAATTATACTACGTTGAAGCTTAAGACGATACGACTCTATTTCTGCCGCTCTCTTTCGCATGATATAGGGCGTCATCCGCTCTTTTTATCAGGCTCTTTTCATCATCCCCGGCTACATAGGTAGATACGCCGAAGCTTCCGGTCTTGTGTCCGACGAATGAAAAGTCAAACTTGGCGATCTTGTTGCGGAGTTTTTCCGCAAGCTCCATAGCCTCTTGCAGATTTGTGTTCGGAGCTATAATGATGAACTCCTCACCGCCCCATCTACCGACTATATCGCTATCCCTGACATTCTCTTTCAATATAAGCGCCAACTCTTTTAGCACGTCGTCTCCGGCTTGATGTCCGTATGTATCGTTGACGCTTTTGAATTTATCCAAGTCAAGCATGATTACCGAAAAAGGCGCCAAATATCGACTTGCTCTTTTTAGCTCCGCATCTAGCAGCTCGTCTATTTTCAATCTGTTAAATAGTTGCGTCAGCCTATCGGTAACGGATAGCGACTCCACTCTTTTTTTATCGGTAATATCCTGTCTTACGGCCATAAAACCTATCGTTTTGCCGTCTTCGTCTTTTTGTGGGGATATTACGGAATGCACCCAGTATTCGCTGCCGTTCTTTGCGGTATTTTTTATATCGCCCTCCCATATCTTGTCGTTCAATATTGTCGTCCAAAGCTCTTTGTACAGCTCTTTTGGCATATCCTTGTTTCGTATTATGTTGTGGTTTTTGCCGATTAGCTCCTCTTTGCTATAGCCGGATATTTTACTAAACGCTTCCGATACGCTTAAAATATTGCCTTGAGTATCCGTCGTAGAGGTTATTACGTAGTCATTGACCATTTTAACGTACCTATCTAGCTCCATTTTTGCTTTTCTGGAATTTGTTATGTCTAGAAGTGTGGCGACCACGGAAACTACCGACTCAAAGTCGTCCGAGAATATCGGCTCCGAATTGACAAGAAGCCATGTGGTTCCAGAGCCTTCTTTTTTAAGACCCATTACAACGTCTCTTTGTGACTCCCCGGTTTTTAGGGCGACAATAAAAGGCAGCTCTCCAACTTTAAGCTCCGAGCCATCCCCGTTTATTATCTTATATATGCTCAGATTGCCTATGGGGCCTATTATTTCGCTTTTTGACATATGGAATATATCCTGTGCGGCCAAGTTGCAGTCGGATATTTCGCCGTTTTTGTCGATTATCAATATGCCTTCCGTCATAGCTTGGAAGATGGAGTGTATTTCGGATTCCGATCTTGTAAGTTCCGCGGTCATTCTCTGTGCAAGTTTGGTGGCCTTTGTTTCTATGCGGAGCGTAACGGCAAATAGCAAGGATACGAGAAGCGAAAGCATACTTCCGCCGACGAATATATATAGCGGCATCTGTATGCTTGCGGTATTTCTAAATTCGCTGCTGGCGGTAAACGCCAAGCTCCAAATCCTGCCGAGCATTTCTATTTCGGATTCATGTCGCATAACAACTTCGTCTTTGCCGCTATCCATGCTATACAAAAGAGACTCTTCTGTTTTTTTGTCGCCGTCATACAATTTAAAGCGCACTTTTATAAATCTGGCGCCAAGCACCCCGTCCATAAGTTTATCGACAAAGAACGGAGCATACACAAAACCTTTGAGAGCCGAAATCCTCTCTTCTTTCGTCTTTAGGCTAACCCCTTGTTTGTAAACAGGAAAAAACATTATAAATCCGCTTCTGGATTCGTTTTCTTCGCTTTGAATCAATCTTATCTTTGGAGTCAATGTCGCTCTTGACGTGTAGGCCGCCTGCGTCATAGTTTCGCGTCTGCTTTCTTCGGAATACATGTCGAATCCGAACGCTTTTTTATTTCTATCGTCAAACGGTTCTATGAAGACTATAGGCGTATATAGGCTCCTAATACCGTCCGGTCTTATCCGGTAATCAGGAAAGCCTTCTTGCTTAACTCTATTTTCGTGGTTTCGCCTCTCTTTTTGAAGAACCGCCTCCGCATATCCAAGACCCTGGATGCCTTTGAAATTTCTCTCCAATTCAAGTTTACCGACAAACTTTGCCCACGTTTGCCGATCCACGTTCGGCGAAGCGTCAAAAAAAGCGGCTGCGCCCTGCAGGAGCTGCTCATACTTTGCCATTCTGGTTTGTATCAACACGTTAATCTGTTTGCAGGCAAGCTCAAAGCGGTGACGTTCTTTTTCCTGTTCTTGCCGGTAAATAATAGAGGCTATAAAAAAAGAGAGAAGTAATCCGATTGCAAACAAGAGATATGGGGATAGTTTTAGAAATCTATCGAATGCTGTTTTTGTTTCCATCTTAAAAACCGACTCTGATTTTTTAATTTAAAATAACGATATATTTAGAGTATATGTTAAAATTTATTCAAAACTCCAAAAAAAGGATAGCTAAATGGCAAAAAAAGTAGTTATGCCTCTGGCAAACGGTTTTGAGGAAATAGAGGCCGTCGCTCTTGCCGACACGATGAGAAGGGGCGGGATAGAGGTGACGATAGCGGGCGTGGACGCAGACATACTAAAAGGCGCCAACGGCATCAGGATAGTTAGCGACTGCACCATAGACTCCATAAACTCTTCTGAGTTCGATATGATAGTCCTTCCAGGCGGATACGGCGGCACTATGACATTGGCGGAAAACAGGACTGTTCAGACGCTCATAAAAGAGTTTGACGCAAAAGGAAAAACCGTGGGAGCCATATGCGCCGCGCCGCTTGCGCTTGAAAAAGCCGGAGTGCTGAAGGACGAGTATACGTGCTATCCGGGTGTTTCGGAGTCAATCAAGAGTTCCAGATTTGTCGAAAAAAGCGTCGTAGAAAGCGGTAACGTCATAACCTCAAGGGGGCCGGGTACCGCCATATGTTTTGGCATATACATCATAGAAAAACTGGTCGATAGGCCGACCGCCGAAGCGGTCAAGGGTGGAATGCTGGCAGGCTACTGCTAAGGCTATTGGCTGGTCTTAAACGACGAAACCGTCTTGCTGAGGCTGCCCAGATGGTGCGTGACGCTGTGCGAGACGGTTTTCACCTCTTTGTTGATAGCGTCCATCTCTTTTAGTTCCTCCAGGATCAGGCTGGCATAACTTAGATTGGTCTTGGAGCGCTCGGATATTGAGTATATATCCGTTTTTACGGAATTGACCATATTGGCCTGATTCTCCAATACACTGTTTATCGTATTTACGGACTCCAGTGAAATCTCTATACTGTTATCTACCGTATCGTTTACTTTTTCGATGCTGCTTAGCGTATCGGATACGTTTTGGTTTATGTTGCCGACCACGCTTTCTATCTGTACGGTAGCTTTCGCCGTCATCTCCGCAAGTTTTCTGACCTCTTCGGCTACGACGGCAAATCCTCTGCCTGATTCTCCGGCGCGGCTCGCCTCTACGGCCGCATTCAGCGACAATAGGTTTGTTTTATCGGTAATATCCTTGATTGTATCTATCATGGCGGTTATGTTTCTTATGTTGTTTTCGAGCATATTGATGTTGCCAGTCGTATCGCCGACTATCGTTTTTATGTCGCTGATAGACTCTTTTACGCCGCCTATGCTCGAGACTATCATTTTTTGCGTATTTGCTATCTCTTCCGTTACCTCGTTTACTTTTTGCACCGATTCGCCGACCGAGTTGTTTTGTTCGTTTATAAGCCCGACCGTCTTTATGACGCTTCCTTCCACATCCTTGAGCTTCTGGCTGGCTTTCGTGATATTGGTCGTTAGCGTCTGGTTTAGATTTAAAAGTCCGATAATGGATTTTTTCGTCTTCGAAATTACGCTATCGAAAGTGTCTACGACGCTATTTATCCATATCGCGCTTTTTAGGTTTTCGTCTTTTTTAAATAGCGATAGATTGGCTCTTTTCGTTATATCGCCGTCACCCTCTACAAGCTCTCGCAGAAACTCTCTTAAATATCCGTTTTTATCGAAAAAGCCGTCTATGCTAAACTTAATCAGCGGGTATATGAGCGATATAGACAATATCGTAACTATCGCCGCATTTACATACTTACCGAACGGCAGATACTCCGCGGCAAAAAAGGCCGCAGGCGTAAAAATAGCGATAAAGACGACTATCCTGGATAAGATTGTCGCCCTAAACTGAGCCATATCGTACACCTCGGCAAGGTCGCCTTCGCACATCATCCCCCATCTGTCAAGCGAGTGCGGCATGCAAAAAGTTATGCCTTTGCCTATTACCGGGATCCCTCTGTAGTCTGGGTATCCGGGATATTCGCAAAATAGGTTTGACCCGTTTTTGGCGGTGTTGGCTACGCCCGGGTGAAGCTCTTTTGTAGCAGGATCGGTGAAGACTATTTCAAACTCCGTGTGCTCTTTTACGCTGATGGTTCCGTACTCCGTATGTACGCCGCTTTTGAGGTTTTCGCCGAAACTGAACGTATCGTCTTCGAATCTGGAGCGTGAGAGCGCCGTACCTGTTTTGATGTTTTTGTCGAAATACGGCTCGACCATAAATAGGTAGTTATCCCCGGACTCTTTGAATATGTGCCCGGCCTCCCTTTGGATGAGATCCCCCATGGTGTCGTTCGAAACCCTGGCGGCCAGCACCATGTCTTCGTCGCCTATTTTTACGTATTTGCAAAAAAGAAGCGTTACCTTGTCGTGAAACTGCGACGATTTTGGCCTGAAATTCAAGGTGTCCCTGTCTATATAGGGGCCAAAAAGCAGCTGTGTTTTCGAGACAAGGGCATAGTCGAACGCTTCGCAAAGTTTTGTGGCGTCATATTCGTATCGTTTATTTCTTGCATTTTTGGACGAGCTGTACCTGAGCATCTTATGCGAATCTATAAGCATATACTCCAGGATATACTCGCTCAACCTCTCTTGTTCGCCTAGCGCATCGTCGTATTTTGAGCAGTTTTCGAGTATGAAGGCGGTATTTTCCACCTCCCTCCATACTTCGTTAGCCCACTCGATAAGTATTCTTTTTCTTGTATTTGCGAGTCCTTCGAAAGCCTCTTCCACCTTTCGCAAAATATTTTTGTTTTTAAACCATTTTAAATATAACTCCAATGCCCCAAAAAACATACGACTCCTTTCAAAAAAGTCGGAATTATACATACAATTTTGAAAGTATTTTGATTATTTTTTACTCAGTCCGTGGTTTTTAGGTTTACAAAAATGTAGTTTTTTAGTGAGGGCAGGGGACGATAGCCCCCGTTTCGATAGCGATTGAAGTAATATTCTTGATAACGTAAAATTATTTTATGGTTATTTTCAAAATTTTCTGCTCAACTCTAGGCTTATCGTTAAAACCGGTCGGAGTAAGTTCTATTTTTTTGACCACGTCCACGCCTTTGACGACCGTGCCGAAAATCGTATGGTAGCCGTTTAGCCAAGGCGTAGGCGCCACCGTAATAAAAAATTGGCTGCCGTTTGTGTTTGGACCCCTGTTGGCCATCGCTAGCATAAGAGGCTTATCGAACGTCAGCTTTGGCGTTATCTCGTCAGCAAAAGGCCTACCCCATATAGAATTACCTCCCGCGCCGGTACCCGTAGGATCTCCTCCTTGTATCATAAAGCCTTTTATGACTCTGTGAAAAATAATCCCGTTGTAATACCCTTTTTTGGATAATGCGACAAAGTTCTCGCAAGCCTTCGGCGCAACGTCCGGCCGCAACTCTACCTCTATATTGCCGGAGGTTGTCTCTATTACGGCGGTTTGGCCGGCAAACGCCGACGTTATTAGCGTTGCCGCGAGAGCAAGCGAGGCTATTATTTTTCTCATTTTTGTTCCTTCGTTTTGTTTGTTTTATTCTACACAACCAATACTCAAAGCCTCCGGCGTTGGCTATGCCTTGCTATGTTAATGCTATGTTATATCGATATAATTCCAGCTTTCGTTTTATAAAAAAACATTATAAAGCGACTATTTTCGATACTTAAATGTCACTAAAATGAATTTCGAGGTTTTTTGAATGGGAAGGCTTAGCATAAAAAACAACCTATTTCTGCTAATGGCGCTAGCGATTATAGGTCTTACGATACCTGCGTTTATTATTTTGAAATCGCAGATGCTCTACGATAAAAAAGAGAAGACTAGAAATCTGGTAGAGAGCGCCTATTCGGTCGCCGAATATTATTATAAACTTAGCAAAGACGGAAACATAAGCGAGGAGGACGCCAAAAAAGAGGCGCTAAAGAGCATAAAGGCCCTTCGATATAACGGTAAGGAGTACTTCTGGGTGAACGACTCCGAGCTGCCTTATCCAAAGATGATAATGCACGCCACAAACGCCAAATTGGACGGCAAAACTCTTGACGCCCAGAAGTTTAATTGCGCTACAAGCATGCAATCCGGAGAAGACGGGAAGACGATAGATACGGACGGCAAGAAAAATCTTTTTCAGGCGTTCGTAGAAGTGTGCAAAGAGAAAGGAAGCGGATACGTAATATACGAATGGCCAAAACCGAAAGAGGGCAGAGGGCTTACGGAAGAGACCTATCCGAAACTATCATACGTCAAACAGTTTGAGCCTTGGGGCTGGGTAATAGGGAGCGGAATATATATAGACGACCTGAACGAAGCGTTCATGAGTACGGTATTCAAGAATACGCCGCTCATACTTCCTATCGTCGTTATTCTCCTCATTCTCTCTTTTGGGATTATAAGAAGCATATCCGGTTCCATTAAGCAGGTCGTATCCCCTATATCGCAGCTTGCCGCCTCTATCCAAAAAGGCGAAGCGGATCTGCGTGTACAGATAGAAACAAAAACAAAAAACGAGCTAAACGAGATAGTAAAAGCGGTAAACATATTCATAGAGTCGGTTAGAAACACTATCGAATACGCAAAGAAGAACGCTATCGAGAACGCCTCCATATCCACGGAGCTTTCGCAGACCTCGTTAAATATCGGCAAAAGAGTAGAGCAGGACGTAGAGATAATAAATTCGATATTCGAGGACGCAAAATCGATAATAGGCAAAGTCTCCGAATCGGTCAAGGCCACCGAAGAGAGCAGAGCTAACGTCCTTGAGGCCAACAAGGCGTTAGAGGAATCCAGAGCCAAACTCTCAAAAATGGTACACGCGGTCCAAAATAGCGTCGAGGTCGAGATGGAGTTTGCGATAAAGCTCCAAGCGTTGGCCACGGAAGCCGATAAGGTAAAAGACGTACTGTCGGTAATAGGCGAAATAGCGGACCAGACGAATCTGCTTGCGTTAAACGCGGCAATAGAAGCGGCTAGGGCGGGTGAGCACGGAAGAGGATTTGCGGTCGTGGCCGACGAGGTAAGAAAACTTGCCGAGAGAACCCAAAAAAGCCTTCAAGAGACGAACGCTACGATAAACTCGATAGTCCAATCGATAAACGACGCCGCAGGACAGATGAACGAAAACGCGGAAGAGATCAAGAGCCTCGGCAACAACTCGATAGAGATAGAGGATAGCATAGAGAAAACCGTAGAGATAATGCACGGCACGGTTGAGACGATAAGCAGCCTAACCGAGAGCAGCATCACGAACGCAAACCAAATTCAACAGATATCGGGAATGCTTGAGAAAATCAATCAAACCGCACATGTAAACTCCAGAAGCGTAGAGGAGATAGCCTCGTCTACCGAATATCTGAGCAAGATGACGGAATCCTTGAATCAGAGATTAAAGCAGTTTACGACGTAAGAAGCTACCTCTCGTAAACGTGCATATTTTTCGAAAAGAGGGCGCAAGAAAAAAGTCCGATTATCGATAGCAAAATCATCACCGTCGACGGCGAAAGGTGCGACCCGCTCACCTTTACAAGCCAGCCGAGCAAAAGCGGCGTAAGTCCGCCGACGACTCCGGCTGCCAGACCAAATACCAAAGCGGAGCCGCTCGCTCTAAGATGCCGAGGCAGCGACATCGGAACGGTGGCGTATATAGGCGCTTGTAAAAACGCCAATATGCCCCCGATCAAAAAAGCCCCCGACCATACAAAGCCGTTCGACATTAGCCATAACGCCGGATAAGAAAGCAGCGCCGACAAAACAAGCGCAAATTTAAGCACGCTCCATCCACCCTTCTTATCGGATAGATAAGCCGCCGCGAATACGCCTACCAAAACAGAAAAAATGCTAACGGTAGAGATAAACGAGGCGTCTTTTTGGCTTATGCCTGCGGAGCCCTGAAGCCAAGTCGGAAGATATATAAACACAAAATAGTATTGCACCCAGATGGCCGACGCCACGCTAAGAAGCAGCGCAAAAACGGCCTTATGCTTTTTGGCCAGTTCCACTATAGGCGCGGCCGTGTCTTCTTTTGGGGAAAAGTCGTCGGACAAACTCTTTCTAAGCCATAATCCGGCGAGCAGCAGCGGCAAACTCAAAAGGAACGGGATCCTCCAGCCCCAGCTCTCTATGTCATGATTATCCATCATAAAAAAGAGGCTCGCGCAAACGGCGCTCCCGAGCGTCATTCCCGCTTTAGCTCCTGCGGATACGAAGGCTCCGAATATGTTTTTCTTGTCCGCCGGAGCCTGTTCCACAAGATACACTATCGAGCTTGCATATTCGCCGCCGACGGATATCCCCTGAAGCAGCCTCATCAAAACCAGCAATACCGGAGCCATGACGCCTATTTGGGAGTAAGTCGGCAAAAGACCAATAATAAACGTTGGCAGCGTCATAAGGGCCAAAGACAGCAGAAGCGCCTTTTTCCTGCTGGATCTATCGCCTATGTGTCCGAATACGGCGCCCCCTAGAGGTCTCATTACCATCCCGGCCGCGAATGCCGCGAATGCCCACAATATAGACGCAAACGGGTCGGAGCTTGGAAAGAAATTTTTACCTACAGAAACCGCCAAAAAACCTATCAAGGCAAAATCGTAATACTCTATCGTATTACCTATGATGCCCGCACCTATGATCTTTGCTTTCGTCAAATAAGCCCTTTTTCAATCATTTTACTAACACTTCGGTAAAATCGCATTAAAATGTCTGGAAAATAAGGTTTTTTATATGAGCGTTAACGATTTTTTACTCGAAATAGGCACGGAGGAGCTTCCGGCTGTCCCTTTTTTGAAAGAACTTGCGAATTTGATGCCGAAATGGAACGAAATACTACGCAAAAACGGTTTTGAAGCCGACTTCGAACTTTTCTATACTCCAAGAAGGATTGCCGTATATTCAAAGAACCTGGCGGAAAAAGCTAAAGACGAAGAGGTCGAGCTATGGGGACCTCCGGTCGCGGTAGCCATGAAAGACGGCGTACCGACGAAAGCGTACGAGAGCTTTCTGGAGAAAAACGGGGTATCCCAAAACGACGTTACGACCGCGACCAAAGACGGCAAAGAGTGCCTGTACGCCAAAAAAACGGTGCTCGGCAAAACGATAGACGAGATGCTGTGCGGGATGGTAAACGAATGGCTTGGTGCGCTTCATTTCGGCAAGTCTATGAGATGGGGCTCTTTGGAGCAAAGCTTCATTAGGCCAATCAGATGGATAGTGGCTCTTCATGGCTCAAAAACGATAGACGTAGAGGCCTTCGGAGTAAGATCGTCAGATTTTAGCTATGGACATAGACAGGATTCGTTCGAGGCTTTCAAAGTGCTAAATACGGCCGACTATTTCCAGAAACTAGCCGCTACCGGCGTAATGCTATCGTCTACCGAGAGAAAAGCGAAGATATTGGACGATATAAAAGCGCTTGAGGCAAAACACGGTTTTGAAGTGGAAAAAGATGCGGATCTACTCGCCGAAATCGTCGCTATTACCGAATATCCAACCGCGCTGCTGGGCAGCTTCGACAAAGCCTTCTTGAAAGTCCCGGCGGAGGTCATCATAACCTCGATGAAGGAGAACCAGAGATATTTCCCGGTATTCGAAGGGGGTAAACTGTCGAATCACTTCATAGTCGTCTCAAACGCCTTTATAGATGATTTTTCGAAGGTTATAGCCGGAAACGAGAGGGTGCTAAAAGCAAGGCTCTCCGATGCGCTGTTCTTCTATGAAAACGACCTGAAAAAAGGACTTTCGAACGAAGGGCTGCAAAATATCGTATTCGTAGACGGTCTTGGAAGCGTAGCGGACAAGGTGGAAAGAGAGATAAGGATAGCCGAATTTTTAGCCGATAGGCTCCAAATAGATGCCGCGCAAAAAACAAAACTGCTTGATGCCGCCAAGCTTGGCAAAGCGGACCTTATGACTGAAGTCGTATATGAGTTTGGCGAACTTCAAGGGATTATGGGTTGTTATTATGCAAAATCGATGGGACTAGATAACGATGTCGCCCTAGCCATAAAAGAGCAGTATCTGCCAAAAGGGGAGGAGAGCGAGCTTCCGTCGACTCTTATAGGAAGCCTGCTTTCTATAGCGGTAAAACTAGACTCCCTGATAGGGCTATTTAGCGTCGGTATGGTGCCGTCCGGCTCAAAAGACCCTTATGCGCTTAGACGCGCAGCGATAGGCATCATAAAAAACCTTCTGCATTTCTCGATAAATATGGATATCGCCGCCGTAATAAAAGAGCTGGCGGCCGACTATAAAGAGTTTGACGTCCAAAAACTTGAGAGCTTCATACTGGATAGGCTATACCAGATATTCTCGGATGTAAATCCTAGCGTTATTACGTCGGTGCTGGCATCCGGCGACAGGGATATAGTATCGATAGCCGAAAAAGTGGAAGCCCTGAACCTATTCGTCAAAAAACACGAATTCAAAGAGCAGTTCTCCACGTTCAAAAGGGTTGCAAATATCTCGAAAGACATAGAGCTCTCGGGCGAGCTGGAGGTCAATACCGAGTTGTTCGACAACGACTATGAGGCCATGCTATGGGGCGCCTATACGCATCACGACTATGAAAACGCCTCGTATCACGAGATACTAAGCGCGCTGTTCTCGCTAAAGGCTCCGCTCGACGCGTTTTTTGACAACTGTATGGTAAACGCGGATGACGAAAAAGTAAGAACAAACAGAAAAAATCTAATAGGCAGGGTCTATAAACAGTTCCTAGCCGTCGCAGACATCAAGGAAATAGGGGTTTGATAGACCATCTGATAATAGGCGGCGGAATAGCGGGGGCTAGCGTCGCCTATTTTCTAAAGCAGAGCGGCCAAAAAGTAGCCATAGCGGACGATACCGGATTTGCCTCGCAAGCCTCCTTGGCCGCCGGAGCTTTTATAAACCCGGTCATGGGAAAACCTTCAAAATTCAAAACCTTCGCCGACGACGCCTTTAGATTCTCCGTATCCTTCTACTCCCAAAATTTTCCGGAACTTTTCAACAGATGCGGCTCGCTCATATATCCAAAAAACGAAAGGAGCAGAGAAGAGTTTTTTGCTTTGGCCCAATACATACCATCTGAATATGAGTTTATGGATATTGATAGGATCGGCGCTTTCTTGGTAAAAGACTCCGGCATTATAAATCCGGCGGCTCTCATAGACGCCATTCTGGAGGGCGTAGAGAAGATGGATTTGCGTATAGCCTCCATAAAAAAGGATGGGAGCGCTTGGAGCGCCGAAGGAATTATGGCAAAAAACGTCATTTTGGCGCAAGGCGCTACGGCTCCGGTTATCGATGAGCCATACCTATCTTCGCAGATAACAAGGCTATGGGGTCAAAAATGCAAGATAAAAACCGACGTCGTGCTTGAGCGCAATATATCTTCAAAAGTACACATAGCGCAAATAGACGGCGGGCTTGCCATAGGGGCCACGCATATAAGAAGCGAGACGCCGATAGCGATAAACAGGGAAGACTCCTTGGCGCTTATAGGGCAAGCAAAAGAGGTCGTCAAAATACCTGATTTTGACGTAATAGAAGAAGCAGGGGGTATGCGCTGCGCCTCCATAGACCATTTCCCTATAGCCGGAGCCGTTTACGACTCCAAGACGACGCTGGGCAGATTCCCGTCCCTGATTCACGGTGCAAGACTCTCTCGCGAGGCTCCGGCCAAGCACGAAAACCTATACATACATACCGGGCATGGAAGCAGGGCGTTTATCCTTGCCCCATATACCGCCAAGCTGTTAGCGGATTCGATTTTGGGCAAATCGCATATAGAAAGCTCCGTAGACCCGGCACGGCTCTTATTTAGATTTTTTAAGAAAAATACTAAAAACTAAGCCTTCGCTAAGATAAAAGAGCCGTGCGTACCGTTTTCCTCGGAGGAGTTGACCAGGAAGTTTTTTATCTTTTTGAACCTGTTGGCGTATGCGAACGTTATTTCGTTTGTAAACGAATGCTCCAAAAAGCCGCTCGCGGGCACTATATCTTCATCGGCCGCCTTTAGCGCCAAAACCAGGCTTGTAAGCGCTGACGCCTCGAAAGTGTGTCCGGTCATGGCCTTTGATGAGGAGATGAGCGGTTTTTGCCCAAAAAGTTCCGATAGTACGGCCGCCTCCTCTTTGTCCGTTTGCGAAACCCCATATGCCGCCGCCTCCACATAATCGATATCATCGGCTTTAAGATCGGAAGCCTTTAAACCGCCTTCTATCGCTTTTTTCAAATCTTGTCCTGCGTTTACGGCTTTTAGCTCAAATCCTGAGCTTCGACGGCCAAACAATACGCCGGCGACGACATCCGCGGTATTCAATCCGTCCGTGTCAATATCGAACGGCTTGGATATGGCGCTCGAATATCTTCCGGCCGCAAAAAGAGCCAGCACGTCATCTTTGCTAGCCGTATGCGCGGCGAGCACCAAAACGCTCTCTTCGATACCTTTTGATATTGCTTCAAAAGCTTCTTTGACGGCTGTCGTAGAGTTCTCGAAAAGCTTTACGGATTTAAAACCTTGGCTTACTTTTATATTTTCGCATGAGATAAAAAGAGCCGTGCCTCCAATATCAAATCCATCCATACACGCTTTCGTTACGGATTTCGCCGCCTCCGCCATATCGTCTATTTTGCCGATAGCCAATACGTTTTCTCCAGCCTCCGGCCCCCCATCTTGAACAATAAAACATCTTTTATCCAAGATGTTCTCAAAAACCTCTTCTATATTCCGGCCTGCCGGCGACGCGATCTCGAAAGAATTGATATAAACGCTAGACACTCTAAATATTCCTTTTATTGGTTGCTAATCTCAAACCGCCTCAAGCAGCATAAAACCTGTCGAAAATCTACCGCTCTCAGGTATAAAACAGAGTATTTTATCCCCTTTTTTTAATTTTTCGGAATTAAATAACTCTTCCAATATTATATACATCGAAGCGGAGCCCGTATTGCCTTTATAGGATAGATTTGTAAACCATTTTTCCTTAGGAATCACAAAGCCTATCCTCTGCATCCCCTCATACATTTTATCCCTAAAATACTCCGACGAGTAATGCGGCAAGAAATAATCTATCGTATCTGGATCCAGACCTCTCTTTTGCGCTATCTTCGCAAGAGGCCTCTCTACCGTATAGTTAACTATGTTTTCATTTAGAAGTTTGACGTCTTGCGCTATCGCCAAAAGCGACTCGTTGGCTATGTCCAACATAGAGTCGAACTCTTTCCATCCTTTTAGCCCTCCGCTGCCGTCGGGTTTGCCACCGCAGTACATACATATAGGCATCTCTCCGGCATAAGAGTACATATCTATCCACTCTATCTTAAGAGAGGGGCCATTCTTGTTGGGCTCGCTTTTCAAAAGGGCCGCGCCTGCGCCATCCGAGAGCATCCATCTTAAAAAGTCTTTCTCGAAAGCGATCTCAGGCCTACTTTCAAGCTCTGCGACCCTATGTTCCGATTCGGCTTCAAAATTTTTTGCGTGAAGCATCGGAGACACTAGTTCGGACCCTGTGGTAACGGCGCTTTTGGTAAGCCCCGCCTTTATGGCCGCATATCCATATTTTAACGCCGTAATTCCGCAAAGGCAGATACCCGAAGTAGACACCGCCTCTATTTCGCTTAGCCCCAATTTACCTTGCACCATTAGTGCGTGCCCGGGCATTAGCTGATCCGGCGTGCTTGTTCCGCAAGATAGAATATCTATCGCCTCATCTTTAATCAGACTCCTAACCGCATTGGCGGTCATATCGGCATTGCTGTAGTCTATTTTTTTGGTGGTCTTATTTATGGAGTAGTAACGCTCTTTGATGCCGTTGTTTCTGAGGACTATCTTTCTCGCCTTTGAAGGCTTGCCGCCTATAAAACCCAGCACATCTTCTATTTCGTCGTTCGTTATCGGACTATTGGGCAAAAAAACAGCTATTTTGCTTATATACACATCCATACCAAACTACCTTTTGTTTATTATTGTTTTTGGCGCGTAATTAAACTTTGCCACTATTTTATCTTATATAAAAAAAAATTGCGTAAAATCAAACATCAAAATATTTACGCATTATCGTCTTTAAGGAGCCAAAATGACTAGAGTAAAAGCTATTTTATCTTCAGTAGCCGCCGCCGCTTTGTTGGCCGGCGGTATAGGTATTTTTGCGGTAAACGCTTCCGCCATCACATTCAAAGAGTCGAATTCGCAAGAGCTGAAAAGAAAAATGCCGGAAGGCGACGGAGTGCTGCTCTCTTACTATGACGCCGTCAAAGACTCAAAAAAAAGCGTCGTCAACATATTTACTCAAAAAACAGTCAAACAGAGCGCACAGATGAATCCGATGCTAAACGACCCGTTTTTCAGGGAGTTTTTCGGCAAAAACTTCGGAAACGCGGTGCCTAAAGATAGAGTGGAAAGATCGCTCGGTTCCGGCGTCATAGTCAGCTCGGACGGCTATATAATCACAAATAACCACGTAATAGCGAATGCCGATACGGTAATGGTCTTTTTGGCCGAGGAGAAAAAAGAGTATAAGGCCAAAGTCGTAGGTTCTGACCCGAAAACGGATCTTGCCGTCATCAAGATAGAGGCAAAAAATCTGAGTCCGATAGCGTTTGCCGATTCCGCAAAAGTCAAAGAAGGGGATGTCGTATTCGCGATAGGAAATCCGTTTGGAGTAGGGGAGACGATAACCCACGGCATAGTTTCCGCCCTAAACAAAAGCGGAATGGGTATAAACGAATATGAAAACTTCATACAAACCGACGCCCCTATAAATCCGGGCAACTCCGGCGGAGCGCTTATAGATAGCAGGGGCGGTCTTGTCGGTATAAATACCGCCATCATCTCTCCAACAGGGCAAAACAACGGCATAGGCTTCGCCATCCCCGCCAATATGGCGAAAAAAATAGCTAAGACCCTGATAGAGAAGGGGAAGGTGGAGAGAGGCTTTATCGGGGTGTCGATGAGGGATATGGATACCCAAGCCAGAAAGTTCTACGGTAGAGACAAAGGCACGATAATAATGGATATAGTCAAAAACTCTCCGGCTGAAAAAGGAGGGCTAAAAAGAGGGGATCTCATAATATCCGCGAACGGTAAAGAGATACTGGATTCCGGAGACCTGAAAAATATCGTGGGATCGCTAGAGCCTGGTTCGGAGCTAAAACTAAGCGTTTTGAGAGATAAGAAGATAGAAACGGTTTCAGTGAGAATAGAAAAAGCGGACTCCAGCGCGATAAAAAGCGGACAGCTTGAGCTTCTGGAGGGTATGGCCGTCGGCAATATAACCGATGAGATAAGGAAGAAAACGGGCATGCCGGCAAACGTAAAAGGCGTGATAGTCATGAACGTAAAAGACGGTTCGCTCTCGTCTAGGCTCGGCTTCATTGAAGGAGACGTAATAGTCCAGATAGAGAACAAAGAGATAAACTCTCTCGATGACGCAAAAGATGCATTAAAAGCCATCGGCAGCCTAGAGGGTCATAGGGTATTCGTCAATAGGCGCGGCACCATATACATGATGATAGCCTCCGAAAATTAAAAATATACAACTAAACCTATAAACTTACTTGACTTTATAAAAACCGCCTGCTATAATCATACAAAAATAAAAGAGTGAGGGGTTATGGCAGGCATATCTACAAAATCCATATACGGTCTTGCCGCGATGTTTGAGCTTGCTCAAAACTACGGCAAATCACATATGCAAATCAAAGAAATAGCCACAAATCTCGGTATCCCGCAAAATTACCTGGAGCAGCTGCTTGCTACGCTCAGAAAAAGCGGGCTCGTGGAGAGCATAAGGGGGGCAGGGGGAGGATACAAGCTATCCAAGGAACCGTCGGAAATTTGTTGTTGCGATATCATAGAGACACTGGAAGGGCAGATTTGGCACATAGACAATCCTCTTAAAAACGAAGCCTTAAAGCTTTTTTGGGAGGAGTCTGGCGCAAAAACGAGAGAGGTTTATTCGTTAAGCCTCAAAGAGCTTTGCGGATATACGCAAAAAGCAGCGTCCAATATAGTTTATTACATCTAAGGGAGGATGGCGTGAAAATAGCAAGAAGCGTGGAGGAGCTCATAGGCAAAACGCCGATGATGCGTCTCAATAAGTTATCAAGCGATAGCGGCGCGGAAATTTACGGCAAATGCGAATTTATGAACCCTAACGGATCAGTCAAAGACAGAATAGGCGCCAACCTTATAAATACCGCCATATCCAATGGGCTAATCAACAAAGATACGGTGATTATAGAACCTACAAGCGGAAATACCGGTATAGCGCTGGCCAGCGTCTGCGCCGTCAAAGGACTTAGGCTGATACTTACCATGCCGTCATCGATGAGCATAGAGAGACAAAAGCTGCTCAAAGCATACGGTGCGGAGATAGTGCTTACCCCTGCGGAAAAAGGGATGCGCGGCGCCGTAGAGACGGCTGACGAACTCTCAAAAGAGTACAAAAACAGCTTTATTCCTGGGCAGTTCGACAACGGTGCAAATCCGGATGCCCATAGGCGCTCTACGGCGCTTGAAATTATCGACGATATGGACGGCAAGATAGATATATTCGTAGCCGCCATAGGCACCGGCGGCACCATAACCGGGGTGGGCGAGATACTAAAACAAAAAATACCCGGCATTAGAATAATAGCCGTTGAGCCGGAGGACTCCCCGGTATTGTCCGGCGGAAAGGCCGGGGCGCACAAGATACAAGGGATAGGCGCAGGATTCGTGCCGAGCGTGCTGAATAAAAGCGTGTTCGACGAGATTATTACCGTTTCAAACGAAGACGCATTTTCGGCTTCAAGGAGTATAGCCAGAAGCGAAGGCGTACTTGTCGGAATATCGGCCGGCGCGAACGCCCATGCCGCTTCAGTGATAGCCAAAAGGGCCGAGAATAAAGGCAAAAATATAGTTACGGTGCTTTGCGATACAGGAGAGAGATACCTCTCTACGCCACTGTTTGATTTTTAAAACCTAAAACTTCAGCCGCAAATGCGGCAAGCTTTAGCGGCTTAGCGTAGCCAATCGGACTTTGTTCGTTTGGCGTATTAAAATACTAAAGGAAAACAATATGAACAACGAAACGATTTCAATTCATGCGGGATACGATAAGCACGCCGGCGAAAAGACGATGGCGGTGCCTATATATCAAAGCACCGCCTATGCGTTTGACGGCGCGGAGCATGCGGCAAATCTCTTTAGCCTAAAAGAGCTGGGCAATATCTACACGAGGCTAATGAATCCTACAAGCACCGTGCTTGAGACTAGATTTGCGGCTCTGGAAGGCGGAGCTAGCGCGGCGGCTACCGCGAGCGGTTCATCCGCTATTTTTTATGCGATCATCAATCTGGTGGCGGCCGGCGAAAACTTTATAACGGCAAACAACCTATACGGCGGCACGATGACCCTATTTGCGCACACGCTAAAAAGATTCGGCATCGAAGCTAGATTTTTCAACCCGAAGAAACCGGAATCTATCGAGGCGCTCATAGACGACAAAACAAGGGCTATATATTTCGAAAGCCTCTCAAATCCAGGTATAGACATAGTTGATTTTGACGCTATCACGGCTATCGCAGACAAATACAACGTCATCACGATATGCGATAATACCGTTGCAACTCCGATACTATTCAAACCGTTGGAGAGGGGTGTGGATATAGCCGTGTACAGCACCAGCAAATACGTAACAGGACAGGGGCTCGGGATAGGGGGTATGATAGTGGATAGTGCGAAGGCGACCGCAAAAATCAAAGACAATCCCAGATATGCGCACTTCAACGAGCCCGACGCAAGCTATCACGGACTTGTCTACTCGTCATTGCCGTTCCCTCCGTTTGTGCTTCGCGTAAGGCTTGCGCTACTAAGGGACATCGGTGCTGCGCCTAGCCCGTTTAACAGCTGGCTATTTATCCAAGGGCTCGAGACGCTGACCATCAGAATGAAGGCTCATAGCGAGAAAGCCCTTGCGGTTGCCAAGTTCCTAGAATCCCATCCGAAGGTAAAATCGGTAAAATACCCGGGACTTGCAAGCCATAGAGACCACGCTCTTTTAAACAAATACTTTACGAACGGCCTTGCAAGCGGACTCCTAAGCTTTGAGGCGGAAAGTTTCGACGCCGCAAAAGCGGTCGTAGATAACGTCAAAATATTTACGCCGGTGGTCAACATAGGAGATAGCAAATCCCTTGTAACTCACCCGGCCAGCACTACCCATTCGCAAATGAACGCCGAAGAGCTTGCAAAAGCGGGAATTAGCGATAAACTTGTAAGGCTAAGCATAGGGTTGGAAGATGAAAACGACCTTATAGCAGACCTAAAAGCCGCTTTGGACGCATAAAAACCTATGCGTCCGCCGCGAGCGGAACCCTCAATATAAACATAGCCCCATCTCCAAACCCCGTCTTAATATTCCTAGCAATAACCCGTCCGCCCATATGGCTCTCTATGATCTGCTTCGTCATATAAAGACCTATGCCGGTGCCGCTGCTTTTATGTTTTGTAGTAAAATACGGGTCAAAAATGTTGTCCATAATCCCAGTCTCTATTCCGCCGGCGTTATCTATGAAGTAGACCGATACGAAACCGTTTTTATGTCTTACTTTTATATTTATCCGCTTATTTTCCATCTCTTTGTCCGCAAAAGCGTCTTTGCTGTTTGAGAGCATATTCATGGCCGCTTGCAAAAATTCGTTTTCATATCCGTTTACGATTATTTTGCCAGAGCATTCGGATATCAGCTCTATATCCTGCTCTTTATTGATACTCCGAAAGAGCGAAATGGACTTTTGCACGGCTTCGCAAATATCAAACGAACCGCCGGCCCTATTTGGCTTGAAGAAATTCCTAAAATCATCTATGGTATCGGACATCTTGGCGGCTATCCTGACTCCTTCGTCCACCTGTTTTGATATAAACTCCGGCGTTAGTTTGCCGACCATATTTTTTGTCTCGAAACTTTGTATGATGGCCGATAGCGAATTGAGAGGCTGCCTCCATTGATGCGCGATATTAGCCACCATCTCGCCCATAGCCGCAAGTCTTGCCTGATGGTACATTATCTTGTCTTTTCGCCTGTTTTCCGCAACCTCTTTGGCTACCCTCTCCTCTAGGGATTTATTTAGAGTAGAGAGCTCCTTTGTCTTTTTGGCGACTATCTTCGCTAGGTTTTTGTTCGTATTTGAGATATTCGCAAGCATCATCCTGGAGAGCAAGATAGAGGCCAAAAGTACGAACAAAACAAAACACAAGATGACTATCCCGGTTATTTTGTAGATATTGTCCGTAATATCTTTTTCGTAGATGGCGGACTCCATCTGTAGATGTATAAGCTCGGCAAGCCTTATGTTGACGGCGTTAACGGCCGGATATAGCTCATCCGTTATAAGCATGGAGGCTTCGTCGTTTCGTCCATCGTCCAAAAGCTCGAATATCTTGTCGCATAGAAAATTTATCCTATAGATACCGTTCTCTACCCCCAGAAGATAGTCCTCCTCTTTTGCAAGCGGCTCTTTATACCTGCTCTCATTGAAGTATTCATGCGACATGGTTTTGAGATATGGGAGCAAAAGCCCGTATTCGCCCCGATTTTTGATCTCTTTTTTATACTCCGACCACTCTTTGCCTACAAGCTCCCTGGCGAGCCCTACTATCTGCTTTGATTTGTTGACGTCTATGGCTTTTTTATCTACGTCAAGCATCGTATCCATGATATTTATGGCGAATACGTCTTTTAGCTCTTGGAGCTTGATGGAGGATACCGTGCGGTTTTTGAACAACGTATCGAAATCGTATTTGAGGGAGTAGAGGGCCATATACGAAAAGACGCCTACAGCAATGATTCCTCCGGCGATAATGATAAACAAAAAGCGGAGCTTGTTGGCCGTACTGATAGTTTTTAGCCTATTCTTAAACGCGCGTATCATTTTTTAGAGTAATCCACTATAAATACTTCATCCAGCGCCTGATGGTCGCTCCTTGACAACGATATCTCAAAACCGTCCAGAGTATTTCGTGGAAGCCTCTCGAAGGCATTGATAATATCGGATGCCTTTAGCGAGCCCGCTCTTTTGAGGGCTTCAGTTACAAGCGCCGCCGAGACGAAGCCCTCGAGGCTTACATACGAATACCGCTCGTATCTTTTGCCGTATAGCTCCCTATAGAGCTTGATTATCCCCCTCTCCGACGTTGCTGGATCCGGAAACACCTGTGAGAATATTATATTTTTCATATCCCCGGACAACTCGGACTCAAGATTTGTGCTGCCGGTAAACGATATTGGACAAAAATATGTATTTTTTAGTTCAAAGCTGCTCCTGGCCCTTTTTATAAACTCAGCGCAAGGCTCGTATGGTGCTATCAGGATGACCGCTTCCGGCTTTTGGAGCGAAATCTCGTACAGCGCGTTTTGAACGGAAAGCGTATTTCTATTGAAACTGCCGATTGCCACGGCTTCCAGCGATCTTTTTGAGAGGGCTTTTTTGACCGCGTATAGGCCGTTCATTCCAAAGCTGTCGTTTTGGTAGAAAAGGGCTATTTTTGACACCTTTTTCGTCTTAATGAGATAATCCACAAGGGCGTCTATCTCTTGCTCATAGCCTGCCCTTAGGTTGATTACCAGCTTGTTAAAAGGCTCCCTCAAAAAAGTGGCGCCGGTAAACGGCACCAGAAACGGAACGCCGTATTTCATCGCAACGGATAGTGTTTTTTGCCCTGTAGGCGTACCTATGCTCCCGAATATGGCTACCGCTTTCTCTTTTTTTATTAGCTCTATCGCGTTTTGCTTCGCTATATTCGGCTCATATTTGTCGTCGTACGTAACAAGCCTTATTTTTTTTCCGTTGATGCCGCCGTTTTCGTTGATATGCTCGAAATACGTATTAGCCCCGTTCGTCATCTCAAGGCCAAGCCCTGACGAGCTGCCGCTTAGAGGACATGTCTGCCCCAATACTATTTCTCCATGCTCCCTGTCCAACAGGTGAAACAACACGGCAAAAATAAAGACCGCCGCAAAAACGGCCCTAAAAAATATCTCCCTAACCAAGCTCCGCCTTTTTTATTAGCAAGGAGCTTATTTTACTTTCTGCACTTTAAATCCAAAAGTAGACCCCATGGCCACCTTGCTCTCTATCTCCAGCTCCGAAGAGTGCAGTTTTAATATATAGCTTACGAGCGCCAAGCCAAGCCCCAGCGAGTTATCCCAGCTGTTTTTTGAGAGCCTGTAGAATTTTTGGGTTATATTCTCTATCTCCCGCTCAGGAATACCGAGACCGAAATCCTTTATTTCGACTTTTACGTATTTGTCGTCATCGCTCTTTACGGTTACTATAATATTCTCATCGGAGTATTTGAGCGCGTTTTCCATCAGGTTTACGATTACGAGCTTGATCATGGTCTTGTCGGCGACGACCCTTTGGTTTGCGCCGTCTATCTGAATCTCTCTTTTTGAGTATTTGTGCGCAAGCTGGCTTTTCGCATCCTCGATCGCCTCCAAAATGGAAAACTCTTCAAAGCTTGGCGTCAACGAGTTGTTTTCAAGCTTTAAAGAGAGCGAGAGCCTGTCTATCATAGACGAGATGGTCTGCGAATTCTTATAGACTTTCTCCAGGAATTTCTCGCTTATCTTCCTGTCTATATCCGGATCGTTTAGGAGCGTTTCGGTGTATCCCATGATTGCGGATACCGGATTTTTGAACTCGTGGCTTATGGCCTCTATGATTTCAGTAGTCTGCTTGTTCTTTAGTTTTAGCTTGGCTGTATATTTACGCTTTTGGCGCTCTTTTTTCTCAAGTTTGAGAGCTAATATTTTTAGCATTCTGGCTATCGAGAAGAACTCCATCGCGAATGAAGGCTTTATCTCGGCTTTGAAGTTTTTTGCCTCTATTGCGGTCAAATACCCGGTAATCTGCGATATCTGCGACTGTATTTTCTTATTTACCTTGTATGAGAATATAGCGCCTACAAGACCGGCGAAAGCAAAGACCACGGCTATCTTAAACCAGATGGGATACAGATATTCGTCCACTATGTTTGTCGGATACGCTATACGTAAAAAAAGTTTTTGGCCGGCAAGCTCAGTCATCTTTGCGTAGTATATGTAGTCTTTGTTGGTCGTCGTAGAATACCTGACGCTGCTTCCGTTCTTTTCCCTCATGGCCTGCATTATTTCCGGCCTATTGGCGTGGTTTACCATCTCCTTTGGATTTTTATCGGTCTCTACGAGCACCGTGCCGTTTTCATCTATCAGGGTAATTCTAAAACCTGTTTCGGCCTTGATGGACACGGCCGACTTTGATATTTCCGCAAAAGTCGTCTTTTGGCGCAGCAGACTCTCTATCAACGCCGCATTTTTCGGAAGCTGCCCTCTGATAGCCTCCACGTCTATGGTTTTTATATAGTAGTAGCTGACACCCATTACCGCGGTCAGCACTATAAGCAAAAGAGTTAGAAGGTTTAAGAGGAAGATATGGTGGAGTCTTAACAAAGCTTATACCCGACGCCTCTGACGGAGTTTATATAGTTTTTGCTCTTATCCGGGTCTATTTTTTCTTTTAGCCTTTTGACGGCTACGTCCACCGTCCTGTCCTGATATATCTCTTCGTCGCGCCAAACGGTAGAAAGCAGGGCATCTCTGGAGAGGACTATGTTTTTGTTTTTTATAAGCTCGCATAGCAGATTAAATTCCAGCTTTGTCAGCGAAACCTCTTTGTCGCCAATAAAAACCTGCTGCGAATCTATCATTATTACGATGTCTTTGTGCTGAAGCGTCTCTTTTTTGTTGGATGTCCTTCTGATCACCGCTTTTACGCGAAGCAAAAATTCGTTTACGTTGAAAGGTTTTGTGATGTAGTCGTCGGCTCCGGCTTCAAGCCCCTCTATCTTATGGCTATCCTCGACCTTTGCGGTCAAAAAGATAACAGGGGTCTGAAACCCTTTTTTTCTGAGGTTTTTAACAAATTCAACCCCCTCCGTGTGAGGCAGGTTTCTATCCATGATAAGCAGATCCACATGTTCGCCGCTCAGCAGCTCCTCGACGCGCGAAGGCTCCAAGAAGCCCTCTACGTCATATCCCTCTTTTTTGAGGCTGTACTCTATAAGTTCTAGTATATCAAGCTCGTCCTCGACAACTACGATAAACTCTTTCATTTTAAACCTACATATTTACGCTAAGTTTTCCGCCTTCTTTCGCATAGTGGAGGAGCCTGGCGATATTTTCGCAATGGTCCGTAACCCTCTCGTGTTTTTTGAGGGTTTTGATGATTTTTATGTATGTGGCCGTAAGCTCGTCCGCGTTTATAGAGTTTAGAACCTCTTTTTGGATAATGCCGAATATCTCGTCGCTTTTTTCCTCTTCGATATGTATCGCCCTATACGTATCAAGCGAGAAGTTTTTAAAGCACTCTATGACCAGCTTGATCGATCTAATGGAGATGGTGTGAAGCTCTATTATGTATTGTTTTATTTTTGAGATGTCGGCTCCGGCCTCGATGATCTCCTGCATACCTTTTGAGAACTTCTTGGACGCATCGGCTATCCTGACAAGCTCGTTTGTGGTCTTTAGCATCGCTATCAGCTCTCTTAGCTCTCCGGCTTCTGGCGCATATAGAGCCAAAGCGACGATGATATTATTGTCTACGCTGTCGGCCATATACGTCAGGTGTTTTATGTTGCCTTCTCTGGCGCTCCTGAAGTGCTCAGTATTCTCTTCTTTTATGCCCTGAAGGGACTCTTCGAAAGAGGAGAGCACGAATTCCCCCATCGTCACTATGTCTTTTTTTATATCACTTGCTTTTTGCTCAAAATTCGGCAGCATCGCAAAACCTTTATAATTAATTTGTAGAGTGTTTTGTTACAATATTATATCCCGTTCGTTACGGCACTGTTACAAATGCCTTCGCGTACTGCGAACGCCGATGTAACTTTATTGTAACACACTATATTTAAAATGCTGAGACTCAAAAAACAGGAGAAACATAAATGAGAAAAGGTCTACTATCCATTTTTGCGGTTGCCGCTCTGGCTTCCGGCGCAGTCGCTGCCGATAAGATAAGCGGCGCAGGAGCCACGTTCCCGGCGCCGTTATATTATGATTGGGCGCATGCTTATGCGGCAAAAACAGGCAATCAAGTAAACTATCAAGCAATCGGTTCTGGCGGCGGTATCAAACAGATCCAAAAAAGAACAGTTGATTTCGGCGGAACGGATAAGCCTCTTACTCCACAAGAGCTTGCAAAAGACAATCTTCTTCAGTTTCCTGCCGTAGTAGGCACGATCAACGTAGTTTACAATATCCCAGGCGTTGCCGACGGTGCGCTAAAACTATCAAACGAAGCGGTAGCCGGTATATTTCTTGGGACCATATCCACTTGGAATGATCCTATCATCGCAAAAGACAATCCAGGCGTAAATCTGCCTGCAAACAGAATTACCGTTGTCCACAGATCTGACGGCTCAGGCACCACTTGGAACTTCGTATACTGGCTAGACAAAATCAACGCTACCTGGAAATCGAAAGTAGGCGTAGGCACGAGCGTTAACTGGCCTGTAGGTATCGGCGGCAAAGGAAACGAGGGCGTCGCAAACATAGTAAAACAAACTCCAAACTCGATAGGTTACGTAGAGTTTGCGTATGCAAAACAAAACAAAATGGCGTCCGCGCAACTTCAAACAAGCGCAAAAACTTGGGTTACTCCATCCGTCGCGACTTCAAAAGAGGCGGCCAAAAACGCAAAATGGACAAAGCAAGACCATTTCCACGAAATATTAGTACTTGAGCCGGGTAAAAACTCATACCCTATAACAGCCGGTACTTTTATACTTCTTCCAAAAGAAAAGGCTGACCAAAACAAAAAAGTCGTAGCGTTCTTCAACTACGCATTCGACAACGATGCGGCGGCAGAGAGACTGGGCTATATCCCGCTTCCTAACGAAACCGTGAAAATGATCCAATCTTACTTCAAAGACAACGGTCTTTAATCTTTAGATAAAACTCCCATATAAAAGGCGAAGAGAACTTCTTCGCCTTATCCATATAATTCATTTAAATTGTCTTTTAATTTAAAACTTGTAAACTCATTAAAAGAGAGTTTAAACTTCACACAAAAAGGCCAAATCGTGGAAACAATACACACTCCGGCAATCGATCCAAAATACTCCAAAAAAGTCGCCTACTTCTCTATGGAATTCGCAATCCATCAGGCGCTAAAAATATACTCCGGCGGTCTTGGCTTCCTGGCCGGTTCTCACATGCGCAGCGCCCACGACCTAAAACAAAATATGATAGGCGTCGGGATACTATGGAGTTTCGGATATTACGACCAATCCAGGAACGAAGACAATACGATGAGCATCATCTACAGAAGAAAGTCGTACTCGTTTTTGGAAGAAACCGGAATTATCGTCAAGGTTAAGATAAGCGGAGCGGAAGTTTTTATAAAGGCGTATCTATTAAAGCCCGAGATATTCGGTACCGTGCCTATATATCTTCTAACGACCGACATCCCCGAAAACGACTATTTGGCTAGAACCATTACGCACAAGCTATACGAAGCGCACGAAGAAACCAGAATAGCCCAAGAGATAGTGCTAGGCATAGGGGGCGCGAAAGTGCTGGAAGAGGCCGACATAACGCCTGAAATATACCACCTAAACGAAGGGCACGCTCTTCCTGTGGCCTTCCATCTCTACTCGAAACTAGGGAGCCTGGACGAGGTTAAAAAAAGGATGGTATTTACCACGCATACTCCGGAAGCCGCAGGAAACGAAGAGCATGATTGCTCGCTTCTGCATAGAATGGGCTTTTTCAACGGGCTGTCGCAAGAGACAATAAAAGATATAACGGGTCACGATGTCGGCAAGTTTTCGCTAACGCTAGGCGCGCTTAGGCTATCCAAGATATCCAACGGAGTCTCGAAACTACACGGGGACGTAGCAAACAAAATGTGGGAACACTACGACAACATATGCCCCATCATCTCCATCACAAACGCCCAAAATAAGAAGTTCTGGGCGGATAAGCCGCTCCAAAACGCATATGACGAATATGACGATTACGCGCTGCTGGCCAGAAAAAAACATCTAAAAAGGAAGCTTTTCGATATAGTGGCGGATCAGACCGGCAAGATGTTCGACCCTGAAGTGCTGACGATCGTATGGTCAAGAAGATTTGCCGAATATAAAAGAGCCGGCTTAATCAAGCGAAACTGGGAGAAGTTTTATGAGCTCGTCACCAGAAAAGAGAAGCCGATACAGGTAATCTGGGCAGGAAAGCCGCATCCTGCCGACGTAAACGCTATAAAGCTATTTAACGAGCTCGTATATACTACAGACAGGCTCAAAAGATGCGCAGTGCTCGTAAGATATGAGATAAGCCTATCCAGTCTGCTCAAAAAAGGCGCCGATATCTGGCTCAATACGCCGAGGGTCACCAGGGAGGCGTCGGGCACTAGTGGTATGAGCGCGGCGATGAACGGCGCTGTAAACTTCTCCATCAACGACGGATGGCACCTAGAATTTCAAAAACACGGCGAAAACAGCTTTACGATATTCCAAGACGGCGGCAAGGATACGGTCATACAAGACGAGGAAGACAGCTTCAATCTGATGAACATCCTTGAAAACGAAATCATCCCTACCTATTATGACCATCCGGAGAGATGGCTGGATATCGTAAAAAACTCGATGAGCGATATAGCTCCATACTTTGACACCGGTAGGATGGCCAACGAATACTACGAAAAACTTTACAAATTCGGCCTATAGGGCAAAAGGCGAGACCATGAGAAAGACAAAGATCGTAGCTACGCTCGGACCGTCGACAGACTCCGAGGAGATGATAGAAAAGCTGATAGTAGCCGGGGTAAACGTATTTAGATTTAATTTTTCTCACTCTACGCACGAATACCACGCCGCAAACCTCGCCAAGGTGCGCCGGATATCCGATAAATTAGGCGCGCCAATCGCCGTACTGCAAGATATATCGGGTCCAAAAATAAGGGTGGGCGAAATTAAAGGCGTTATGGAGCTGGACGTAGACGATACGCTAAGCTTCTACGAAAAAGAGGGCTTTGACGACAAACACGGCGTCACGATCAACCATCCAAACATACTCCCGTCCCTAAAAAAAGGCGACCTAATCTATCTTGCCGACGGAAGCATAAGATGCGAAGTTACGCAAAACGAAAACGGGGTAGTGCGCACGACGGTACTTGTGGGCGGCGATTTGACAAGCAAAAAAGGCGTCAACTTCCCAAACGCATCCCTCCCTATATCCGCAATAACCGAGAAAGACATAAGGGATATAGAGTTTGGCGTCAAAAACGGCGTCGATATGATGGCTATATCTTTTGTCAAATCGAAAGAGGATATAGAAGAGGCCAAACGTATAGTGGCGATATTCGGCGGCGATTGTCCGGTATTTGCGAAGATAGAAAAAGCCGAGGCGGTGGATAATCTATCGTCAATCGTTGAGGCGGCCGACGGTCTCATGGTGGCGCGCGGGGATTTGGGTGTTGAACTTGGGCTTCCAAGGGTGCCGATAGCCCAAAAAAAGATCATCAGAACGGCAAACCGCAAAGGGATTCCGGTTATTACCGCGACACAGATGCTGACATCCATGATAGATTCGCCGTTTCCTACAAGAGCCGAGGTAAGCGATATAGCAAATGCGGTGCTCGACGGCACCGACGCCGTAATGCTCTCTGACGAGACGACCGTCGGCAGATATCCGATCGAGGCGATAAAAGTCCTAAACGAAGCTATTAGCGAGACCGAGACTATATATCCGTTTTATAGAAACCTAGACAAGATACATATACCTTCCGACGCGATAGCCGTGGCGGCCAACAGAATGGCGGAGGATATGGAGCCGGATGCGCTTATAGTATTCACAAGAACGGGCGGGAGCGCAAAAAGCGTCGCAAAATATAGGCCAAAACCAGACATTTTGGTATCCGTACATTGTAAGGACGCCTACAGAAGGCTTGCCATAGTATGGGGGGTTAGGCCGGTATTTGTTTTGGACGAGCACGAAAGCACCGACAGGATGCTTTGCGAGTTTACGATAAAGGCTCTGGATAGCGGTGTTTTAAGGGAGGACGGCACATATATAGTCACCGTAGGATACCCGACCGGACTAGAAGGAACGACCAACCTTATACGGATAATGCGCCAGGCCGACATCGAGCACGCCAAAAACGTCTGCAATATTTAAAAGTACGAATGTTAAGATTTTAAAAATAATGTTAATAGTATAGGAGATTTGATGGCTTTAAAAGTAGCAATAAACGGTTTTGGAAGAATCGGAATGATAGCGGCGAGAATTATCGCCGAGAGAGACGACATAGAACTGGTAGCCGTTAATGCCACTATGAAACCGGATATGCTTGAATACCTGCTCAAATATGACTCCGTGCACGGGACATACGAAGACGTAAAGCTTATTGACGATACTACGTTTCAGATAGGAAAAAATAGAGTTAAAATTTTTAGCGACAGAGATCCGGCAAACCTTGATTTCGGCTCATGCGGAGCGGAATTGGTACTTGAGTGCACCGGGGCTATACTTAGTATGGATAAAGCCGAGGCGCACCTCAAAAACGGCGTAAAGAAAGTAGTGTTCTCGGCGCCTGCAAAGGACGATACTCCGACATACGTATACGGCGTAAACCATCTTGAATACAAAGGGGAAGCGATAATCTCAAACGCTTCTTGCACCACAAACGCACTGGCTCCGATAACAAAAGTTCTACATGACGCCGTAGGTATCGAAAAGGGGCTTATGACGACGGTGCACAGCTACACTAACGACCAAAACATTCTAGACGTCAAGCATGCCAAAGATAAGAGAAGAGCCAGAGCCGCGGCCGTAAACATCATACCGACATCTACGGGCGCAGCGAAGGCGATCGGCAAAGTAATTCCGGAACTAAACGGCAAGCTAAACGGTTTTAGCCTAAGGGTGCCTACGCCGGACGTGTCGATAGTGGATCTTAACTGCTATCTCAAAAGAAGCGTAACGAAAGAGGAGATAAACGCAATCTATAAAGAGGCGTCACAAAACAGTTACAAAGGGTTGATAGAGTATGATGAAGACATGAGAGTTTCATCCGATTTTATCGGCTCTACGTACAGCTCCATATTCGTTCCGGATTCCACGCAAGTAGTTGACGGAAATATGGTAAAGGTCATAGCGTGGTACGATAACGAATGGGGATACACTTCCAGACTTGTTGATATGGCAAAATATGTAGGAGGCTGAGATGATTTCCACTAAGCTCTTTTTTGAAGAAGCCTTAAAACCCATCAAAGAGAGCGAAGTAGAGACTCTTTTTGCAAATATCTGCGAAGAGCAGCAAAGCATAGGCTTTTATAGCCTTCCTACAAACTCTGCCGGAACGGTAGACAATATATATAAATTCATACTTTCAAATAACGCCGTATATAAGGGCAAAATAAAAAATCTGGTTCTGCTCGGCATCGGCGGCTCAAGCCTCGGCACAAAAGCCATAGATACCGCGCTAAAGCACTCCAAGAACAGAAACGATATAAATCTCATATTTTTGGAAAATTGCGATCCAAACGAAGTCAATGCGCTTCTTTCTGGTATCAAGGCTAAAGATACGCTTTTTATTATGATTTCAAAATCAGGCTCCACGATAGAGACGACAAGCCTTGCGAAATACGTCATAGCCAAATTTTTTAAAACCATAGAAAACCCGAGACTCAAAAAAAGATTTCTAATCATTACCGACGAAGGCTCTCCTCTCGATAAATTCGGCAAAGAGTTTAATCTTGAGAGATTTTATATAGCGCCGAACGTAGGCGGCAGATTTTCCGTACTAAGCGCCGTAGGCCTCTTGCCTCTTGCCCTGCTCGGATATGATATATCAAAGCTTCTGCGAGGCGCCGCAAAATTCAAAAAAAGCTTCTTCGACGGCGACAGAAAACAGATGATCAAAAAAGCGCTCTTTTTTGCGACCCACTACAAGGATTTGCCGATAAACGTGCTATTCTCATACGCCAGCGCCCTAGATAAGCTAACCGCATGGTATGTACAACTTTGGGCGGAGAGTCTCGGCAAAATAGACAAAGACGGGAAAAACGTCGGCCTTACTCCGATAGGGCTTGTTGGGTCGGTGGATCAGCATTCGTTTTTGCAGCTCATCGTAGAGGGGCCTAAAAACAAGAGTGTTACGTTCATAAAGGTAAAAGATTTCAAAAACAGCTCCAAAATACCGAACATCACTATAAAAAACCTGGAAAAGACCGACTTCGTAAACGGCCTAAACCTAGCCGATCTCCTAAACGCGCAGTGCGAAGCTACGCTTGAGACGCTTGTGGAAAAAAATATTCCGGTCGATATAATCGAACTAGACACGCTAAACGAAGAGAGCATAGGTGCCCTCATATTTTATTACGAACTTTTGACGGCGATAGCGGGCAAGGCGTTTGGTATAAACACTTACGACCAGCCAGGCGTCGAATTCGGAAAGACAAAACTGTTTGAAAAACTAAGCAAAAAATAAAGGATTCGCATGTCTATAGCCATAATGTGTTCCGGCGGCGACGCGGCCGGGATGAATCCGGCGATAAAGCAGTTCGTTGAGTATAGTTTTGATCTTGGCATAAAACCTTATCTGATATATGACGGTCTTGAAGGGCTCATAGACGACGAAATCAAAGAGGCTACGCATGAGAGAGTAGGAGGCATAATCCACAGAGGCGGCACCGTCATACGCTCCTCCCGCTCCAAAAGATTTTTTGAGATAGAGCACAGGAAGGTGGCATACGAAAACCTAAAATCGAGAGGCATCGACAAACTTGTCGTGCTTGGCGGCGACGGTTCATTTCGCGCCATGAGGCAGTTCTATCACGATTTTGGAGTAAACTTCGTCGGAATTCCTACCACGATAGACAACGATATTTTCGGCACAGACTACTGCCTTGGGGTCGATACGGCGCTCAATGTAATCAGGGAGTCGATAGACGATATTAGGGATACGGCCGCATCTTTCAAAAGAGCGTTCGTTATAGAGACGATGGGCAGGGATTGCGGCTATCTGGCTTTGGTGTCGGCCCTTACGAGCGGGGCCGAGATGCTGGTGGTTCCGGAGATGGAAAACGACTTTGCGTCTTTGGAGGCTAGATTCAAGCAGCAGATAAAAGAGGGGAGAAGCTATATCATAGCGATAGTAGCGGAAGGCTCCAAGATGTCGGACAAGGTAGCCGCATGGTTTAAGGATACCATAGGAATGGAGTCCAGGGTAAGCGTAATAGGTCACATCCAAAGAGGCGGTAGTCCAAGTGTATTCGACAGACTGATGGCGTTCGAATTTGCAAAACTCTCGATAGACAAACTGATGCTAAAACCTGACGATAGAAACGTCATAGTATACAAAGAGTCGAAATTCGATTTTGTCAGCATAGACTATATCAACTCACAGAAATACCAGATAAAACCGGATCTTATCAAGCTGGCCGAAAAGCTTACGAGATAAACCGTATGCGAAAAAAAGTACTAATAGTAGGCGGCGGATATGGCGGCATCAGAGCCGCTCGCAATCTCGAAAAGCACTCCGAACTCGATATAACGCTTATAGACTCAAGACCGTACCACTATCTGCAAACAGACGTTTATGACTTTATAGCCAACAAAACGACGATAACTGACATTAGCGTAAGCCTAATAACCCTCTTTTACGGCTCCAACGTCAGCTTTTTGCAACGCAAAATAGCAAGGATAGCGCCCGGCGAAAACAAAGTAATCTCGACGTGCGGCGAAGAGCTGTCATATGACTATCTCATCATCGCCAACGGCTCAAGGACGTTTTTCCCCTCCTGCGTAGATGGGCTATCGGAACATGCACACGGCGTCAAAAGCATAAAAAGGGCTTTCGAGTTTAAATTGAAATTTGAAGAGGCCATATATAAAAAAGTGGAATCCGAAGGCGTTTGTAGCTTAAACCCCGATTTCAATATCGTCATAGGCGGCGGAGGGCTGTCTGGCGTGGAGATAGCCGCGGCAATGGCGGAGTACTCACAAAGATTTTTCGCAACTGGCGGATATGTTTGCGGCGGCATCTCCGTACACCTCATCGAAGGCTCGGCCGACGTACTAAACGGTCTAGACCGCTATCTTGTTGAAAAAAGCAGAAAGAGACTCGAAAAGCTAGGCGTCAACATAGTTACCGGAAACAGGATACTAAAAGTCGAAGAACATAGCGTACATCTGTCGAACAACATGACGATACCTATGAACTTTATGATATGGACCGGCGGTATCGAAGTCAGGAAAATAGAAGGCGACGGCTTTGAGTATAATCAAAGAGGGCAGCTGAAGGTAGACGAGTGTTTAAGGGTAAAAGGTTTTGACAATATATTCGCCATAGGAGATTGCGCCGAAATAGCGAACATAAACGGAAAAGTGTTGGCGCCTACGGCTATGCTGGCTGAATTTTCGGCAGATATTGCAGCCTGCAATATCATAGCAAGCAAAAACGGAAAAGGTCTCAAAACCGTAGATTTTGAGCTGCCAGGAGTGCTTGTCGCATTAGGCGGCTACTATACGGTCGGTCTCGTATACAGTATAAAGCTTTCCGGCTTTATAGGATTTTTGGTCAAACAGACAGTCAGCCACATATACAAATGGCCGCTAACCAGACAATGCAAAAAAGCTCTCGCAAAATCTTGCCACAAAGGATAAACCGTGACAGAGTCCAAAATATATGAGATGCTCGGAAGCTATAAAATAAAGACGCCCAAATTCGCCTCTTTTAAGATAAACGAGACGATTAGCGTAGATTTCTTCCCGGTCGTAATCAAAATAGAATCCGAAAAGGTCGTACACAAAAGCGACTTTGGGGCGGTAAAACTAAACATCTCGTCAAACGAGGAACTAAACGCGGCGAAGCAAGAGATAATCTCCAATATAGCGGCCAAAGGCGTAACGCTTGACGAAACGGATAGCTTTATAGTCGTAGAGATGCTTAGCGGGCAAGAGCTTTACGCCGGGCTAGTCGACGACGAGATATTCGGCAAGACGATAGTATTCGGCAAAGGCGGCGTATTCCTTGAGATGTATAAAGACGTTTGCTACATAGATATATACGCCGGCGACGAAGAGATAAAAAGAGCCATTAGACTTACGAAAATATCGAAGATTTTTGAAGGCTTCAGGGGTTTTGATTTTGATATAGAGATGGCGGTGGAGTTTATAAAATCGGTGCAAAACTTCGCCAAAGCAAATCCGGACATAGTAGAACTGGACTTCAATCCCGTGCTAGCCACAAAAGAGGGACTCAAGATAGTGGACGCCCGTATAAAAAGAGGGGAGCCGAAGCCGGAAAAACTGGGTACGCTTAGAAAAAACAGGCCAAACTTCTTTAGAAACGAAAGGGTGGCCCTAATAGGCGCCTCATCAGATCCGACAAAAGTAGGATACGCTATAGCCAAAAACTCTCTTGTCTATAAAGGCGATATGTTCTTCGTAAACGCAAAAGGCGGCGAACTGTTCGGCAAAGAGCTCTACACGAGCGTCGCCGAGATAGACGGGGATATAGACACGGCCGTTATTACGATACCTTCAAAATTCGTCGTCGAGACGACAAAAGAGCTAGTCAAGAAAAACGTCAAAAACCTGATCATCATATCCGCCGGCTTTAAAGAGGTCGGAGACTACGACTCCGAGCGCATCATCGCCGAACTGGCGCGAGAGCACAACTTTAACGTCATAGGTCCAAACTGCCTAGGATACCTGCATGGCCAAAAAGAGCTAAATTTGACGTTTGGCATAGGTGGCCTCAGAAGCGGCGAGCTTGCGCTGCTGTCTCAATCGGGAGCCGTGCTTTCGGCGCTTATGGATAAGGCGTACGACGCAAGCGTAGGCTTTTCGCATCTTGTCTCTTGCGGCAACATGGTCGACCTGGACTTCGCGGAGATGATAGATATGCTTAACGTTGAGGAAGGCTGCAAATACATCTCGATATATGCCGAAGGCATCCAAAACGGCAAGGAGTTTTTGAGGGCGATAAGAGAGAGCAAGAAAAAAGTCTATATATTCAAGACGGGAAAATCGGCCGAGAGCAAAAAAGCGGCGTTCTCACACACCGGAAATCTTAGCGGCAACTATGAGATGTTCAAGGGCCTCATAGAGTCCGTAGGAGCCAAGATAGAGGACAATATAGAGGCTCTGCTTTTCAACCCCCTAAACGAAGTGAACAACATCCTGATAGTGACAAACGCGGGCGGCCCCGCTACGATTTTGACCGACTACATAATAGACCATGGCAGAAAGCTTTATCAACTCTCAAAAGAGGAGATTTCGGCCCTTGACGCCGTACTGCCTTCGAACTGGTCAAAAAACAACCCGGTAGATATCATAGGGGACGCTATGGCCGATAGATACGAGGCCACCCTCAATATAGTCACCAAGTTTGAAAACGTAGACCTTATCTATCTGCTTGTAACCCCGCAATATATGACCGATGCGCTCAATATAGCCAAGCTTTGCGAAAGAGAGTGGGGCAAGAAGATATATCCGATACTCCTCGGCGGCCACGAAATGGACGAGGCGAAAAGCTATCTTAGGGCAAAACAAAAGCTGTTTTTCAAGACTTTGCAGTCGGCAACATCGTTTTTATAAAAAGGGAAGGCCGCTATGCCGGGGACAGAAAACACAAAAAAGCTGCTAGCGGAAGTTGTCGAGCTCAGGAACTTCGTAGCAAAAACGGGGAGCGCAGTAGAAGGGTGTAAAAATCCAAAAAGCCTTATAAACATGAGGCACTATCTAAGGCTTAGACAAAAAGACAACACCGAACTCCAAGATAGGTTGACGAGAGTCGGCCTATCGTCCCTGGGCAGATCGCAGCCGCATATACTCCACTCCCTCGATTTGATAGTAGAGATGCTCTCCAGATGCCAAAACATTGAGTTCCAAAATAGCGAAAACGCACTATCGATAGACGAGGCCGAAGAGATCATGGCCAAGAGGGCGACGATATTCGGCGGGGAGCCGAGACCAAAAAAAAGAGCCGAGACGAAAATCATGCTCACTCTGCCATCGGAGGCGGCAAAAGAGCCGTCGATGATAGAAGAGTTCGCAAACGCCGGAGTCGGGATATTCAGAATAAATACAGCGCACGACGGCCCCGAGGAGTGGGGAGCGATGGCTTCAAAAATAGCCGAGCTAAACCAAAATCTGCATCCGCAAAACAAACTAAAAATCTACGTCGATCTGGCCGGCCCCAAGATAAGAACTGGAAACATCAGAAAAGTAAAGACGAAAATAAAACTTGAGGCCGGAACAAATCTATACATCACCAAAAAAACCGACAAAGAGATATTTGAAAACGCTTACAGCATCGAGGTCGAACCAGAATTTTACAAAAAGGCGAAAAAAGAGGATGAGATACACCTGTCCACGCCCGGAGAAAAAGAGAGAAGGCTAAAAGTTCTGTCCAGAGGAAAGGACTACATAATCTGCGAGCTAAATAAAAAAATTACGCTTACGGAGAACAGTAGGCTTAGCATAAAGAGGAAAAAAGCCTTTTACGAAACGGGGATATTAAATATACCGGAAATCACGGAGGAGATAAGGCTCTTCGAGGGCGACACTCTATTTTTATCGATAGACGAGATCGTCGGATACGCCAAAAATAAAGATAAAAACGACGAAATCGGCGAATCTGCCGCGATCTTTTGCACGCAAAAAGAGTTTACGAAGGATGCGAAGGTCGGCGACAAGGTATTCATAGACGACGGCAAAATAGGGCTTAGCGTAATACAAAAACAAAACGGCGGCCTATTGTGCAGGGTAATCCAAACCAAAGCGAAAGGCGAGACGCTAAAAGAAGAGAAGGGGATAAACTTTCCAGACAGCAGAACATTGGTCGACGCCATAACCGACGAAGACAGGAAGAATCTTGAATACGTACTGGAATACGCGGATATACTAGGGGTTTCCTTCGCCCAAAGCGACAAGGACATCATCATGCTAAAGGATATACTGCGGGCAAACAACAAAGAACATATAGCGATAGTCGCGAAAATAGAGACCAAAATGGCCGTAAAAAATCTGCCTTCGATACTAGAAGCGCTTATGTATCACGAATTTGGCGGAATCATGATAGCCAGAGGGGATTTGGCGATAGAGGTTGAGTTTGAGAATATGTCGTATCTGCAAGAGGAGATACTAGACCTTTGCGAGGCGGCGCATACTCCGGTGATATTCGCGACGCAAGTACTCGAAAACCAGATGAAAAACAACCTGCCTAGCCGTGCGGAAATCACCGACGCCGCTTTCGCCCAAAGAGCCGACTGCGTCATGCTCAACAAGGGACCGTTTGCGATAAATACTATCAAAAAACTAGAGTTTATACTAACCAGAATGCACACCATCTTCAAAAAAAACAGACTTCTTCTCGGCCCCTGCGATATATGGAATAGATGACGGTAATAAAAACGTCATAAAAAATATTAAAAATAGCATTTTTTTAATCTACTCTTTAGTTAAAGAGTGCAAACATAGATAAAACAACATAACCACAGGAGATGCGATGAAAGCTGTAGTAATGGCCGGCGGCTTTGGAACAAGAATACAACCACTGACACACTCGGTGCCGAAGCCGATGCTACCGATACTAAACCGCCCTATGATGCAGCACATTATCGAAAAACTGAGAGACGCCGGCATTAAAGACATCGTGATACTCCTATATTTCAAACCGGAAATCATAAAGAACCATTTCGGGGACGGCAGCGATTTTGGCGTCAACATAGAGTACGTTCTGCCGGATGACGACTACGGAACCGCCGGAGCCGTAAAGTGTGCCGAGAAGTTTTTGAACGAAGAGTTTATAGTAGTCAGCGGCGACCTTGTCACCGACTTTGATCTCGGCGAGATAATCGCGTTTCACAAGAAAAAAGAGTCGCTCTTGACAATCACGCTGACTCCCGTAGCCGACCCGTTGCAGTTTGGCGTCGTAATATCCTCTCCCGAGGGCAGGATACAGCGCTTTTTGGAAAAACCGAGCTGGGGAGAGGTGTTTTCGGACACCATAAATACCGGGATTTATATATTGGAGCCGGGCATACTTGATTTTATACCCGAGGGCGCCAATTTCGACTTTGCGAAAGATCTTTTTCCGGCGCTTATGAAAAATAACATTACGCTTTGGGCGTGCTCCGTAAAGGGATACTGGAGGGATGTCGGAAATCCGGAAAGCTACAGGGAAGTACAAAAAGACCTGCTAAACGGCAAAGTATCGCTAGAGATAAGAGGCGACAAAAAAGAGTTTGAAGGCGGCGTGGCATATCTGGAAGAGGGCGCCAGAATATCCGACAATGCGCTAGTTGAAGGCATAGTCGTACTCGGCAAGAACAGCGTAGTAAGCGACGGCGCGAAACTAAAAAACACCGTGCTCGGATGCAAAAGCACGGTCGGGAAAAATACGATACTGGAAGACGTAACGGTCTGGGATAACGTAACCATAGGAGATAAGTCCTCCATCCACAATAGCGTCATCTGCTCCAAAAACAGGCTCGGCAAAAAAGTAAAGGTCACAAAAGGGTTAATATTGGCCGAAGGGTGCGAAATAGGGGATCTCTGCTCTTTTGAAAACGACGTCATGGTATGGCCGGACAAGATAGTCGAGGACGCCAGCATCATCAGCACGAACATAGTCTGGGGGAATAAATACAAAAACTCGATCTTCGAAGGCGGCGTGGTAAGCGGCAGGACAAACGTGGAGCTATCGTGCGAGATGGCCATAAAACTAGCCGAAGCGTTCGGCTCGATGCTTCCGGTCGGCAGCAAGGTGTACCTCTCGAGAGACTATCACAAATCATCAAGGATGCTCAAAAGGGCGTTTTTCTCAGGCCTTCTCTCTTCCGGTATCAACGTGGTGGATATCCATATAGCCCCTTCGAACGTCGCCAGATTTAGCATCAAAGAGAGTTCCGATATCGTCGCCGGAGTACACTTCAGGCAGTCCGTCACGAACCAGCAAAATACCGAAATCCTATTCTTTACGAACGAAGGTCTCTATATAGATACCAATACTGAAAAAAATTGCGAGAGAATATTCTTCAGAGAGAGTTTTAGACGCGTAAACTTCGACGAGATAGGCCAAATATCAGAAAAGGTGCATCTGAAGGAAAAATACAAGAAATCAGTCATTAAGACGCTAAATACGGACGCCATAAACGCAAAAAAACCGAAAATAGCGGTAGACCTTATGTTCGGTTCGACGGCGGACATATACCCAGAGATTCTGACGGCGCTGAACGTAGACAACATCGTGCTTAACGCCTATGCAGACGATAGAAAACTAAACAAACTTCCGGCGATAATAGAAAAATCAAAAGAGGATTTATCGAAGATAGTCAAGCATTTGGATATGGATATGGCATATCTTCTCTATCCAAACGGGCAGAAGATAGAGATAATATGCAAAAGCGGGATTGTTTTGTGTCCGCACATCCAGCTTCTGACCGTTCTGAAGCTTTTGGATATGACCTCGAAACAGCAAAAGTCGAAAGTATATCTGCCGGTAAGCACGCCTGATTTTATGGACGGCGAATTTGAAAACCTTATAATCGAAAGAGGAAAGTTTAACGGCGTAAAAGCGAGCAAGCTAAAAGAGTACGATCTGATAGCGAACCTGAACGGCAATTTTGCGTTTTGCGAATTCGCGTACAGCTATGACGCCATTTTTGCCAGCATCAAGATACTAGAGATGGCCTCATCCGCCGAAATGACGCTGGAAGATATAAAAAGCTCGGTCGGAAACTTCTATTTCCACTACGAAAAAGTGCCTTGCACCTCGAACCTAAAAGGCAAAATGATGAGAAAATTCATGGAGGCTTCGGTCGGCAAAGAGGCGTCTTTCATCGACGGCGTCAAAATATCCATACGAAAAAACGATTGGATTTTGATGCTCCCGGATCAGCACGCCGACTGTCTAAATATATATGTGCAAGCGGCCGAGCAAAGTGACGGAGAGGCCATATTCACAGAGTTCGCCACAAAAATAGCAGAGTGGTCCAAAGAGTAATGAAGACGCAACGACATTCGCAAGCCGAAAAAAAGCTGCATCTGGCTTTTTTATGGCATATGCATCAGCCTTACTATAAGGACGATACGCAAAACGAATACAAAATGCCGTGGGTCTTCCTGCACGCCATCAAAGATTACTACGAACTTCCAAACTACCTGGCAAAATTCGACGGCATCAAAGCCACCTTCAATCTCGTGCCGTCTCTTTTGGAGCAGCTAGAGGAGTACGAGAACGGGTTTGTAAACGATACTTTTCTGTCGATGGTCAAAAAAGAGATATCGATACTGACGGCCGAAGAAAAAGAGTATCTTTGCGACGCGCTATTTTTTTCAAACCTAAAAACGATGATACACCCGTTCCCAAGATATGTCGAGCTGTACGCCAAGAAAAATTCATTCAAAGAAAAAAAAGAGTTTGCGGCGTCGCTTGACAAGTCAGAACTTCTCGATCTAGAGGTGCTGTTTTTGCTATCTTGGTGCTCAAACGCCCTAAGAGAAGAGTCAAAAACCGTATCGTCCCTTATAAACAAAAGCAGAGGATATGACGCATACGATAAGGATATGCTACTAAAAGAGCTTTTCTCGTTCGTAGGCAAAATAATCCCGTTTTACGCATCCTTGCAAAAACAAGGAAAAATAGAGATAGCCACCACTCCTTTTTATCATCCTATACTGCCGCTGCTGCTTGACAAAAATGCGGCGAAAGAGGCCGACAGAAACGCCGTAACGCCGAAGATATTCGCCGATTTTAAAAGCGACGCCGTCAAACACGTAGAGTCGGCTATTACTAAGTTCGAGGGTATATTCGGTAAAAAACCGACTACTTTCTGGCCGGCGGAAGGTTCCATAAGCAACGAGGCCTTATCGCTTCTCGCGCAGCATGGCGTCATGCACGTCGGCGCGGACGAGGATGTGTTGTTTAAGAGCCTGGAGTCGAAATATAGATTCAATATATACAAAAAATATACGGTCGGAAAGGAGCGTAAAATAGGCGTTTTATTCAGAGATAAAGCGCTTAGCGACCTTATAGGGTTTGCGTACTCCGGCAAAAAGCCGCAGGAGGCCGCAGAGGATTTTATCTCCAGACTTAGCGAAATACACGACTCCATCAATTTCGAAGCCGTGGTGCCTATCATACTGGACGGCGAAAATGCCTGGGAGTACTACGACAACAACGCAAAAGAGTTTTTCGAACATCTATACACGATGATAGAGAAAACCGAGTGGTGCGACACGATGACGTTTAGCGAAGTCTTTTCCGAAAACGCCATAGAGGCCGCGTCAATAGAAAGCATAAGGCCTGGAAGCTGGATATACGGTACGTTCTCGACCTGGATGGGCCACGAAGAGAAAAACAGGGCGTGGGAGCTTCTAAGCGAGGCAAAAACGGCGTTTGAAGGCTCGAAAGGCGAGCTTAGCGACAAAGAGATAGAGGCCGCCACGAAGGAGCTGATGATAGCCGAAGGCTCGGACTGGTTTTGGTGGTACGGAGACGACCACTATACGCCGTTGGCGGCCGAATTTGACGAACTGTTCAGGAAGCATCTTCTTATCGTATACAAAATAATAGGCAAGGAGCCGCCGCCAAAACTATATGAAGCGATAAACAAAACAAAAACGACAAAAATAAGGCAAAAACCGAAAAATTATATTATGCCGGAGATTGACGGACAGATAACCGATTTTTACGAGTGGCTCGGAGCCGGCAGTATGGACCTTAGCGCAGAGCTATCGACGATGGATTCGAGCGGCTTTCACTTTGAAAAACTACACTGGGGGTTTGACGACGAAAACATCTATTTCGCGATTGCCGGAAAGTTTTTGGAGCTGATAGACAAAGGCTACGATCTGCACATAGAGCTGGTGGGGACAAAGGCGATTTCGCTTACGCTGCCGTTTTCATCGAAGCGCAGAGTGGTTGAATGTATAGAGGACGAAGAAGCGAAAGGCTTCATAGAATCGGCCGTCGGCGACGTGTTCGAAGTAAGCCTGCCAAAATCATGCCTTGAATGCGGCTGCGATATGCTTTTGCAGGCATCATTTGAAATACGCAAAAACTCCAAGACGGTAGAGAGGGTGCCGCATTACGGTTCATTCGAGCTAGAGGTAAACGAAAAATTCCTAGAAGACTGGTATATATAAAAGGCTGACACAATGCAAACGAAACTACTACTTGGCCTTCACTCCCATCAACCGATAGACAATTTTGATGCCGTGGTTTACGAGGCGATAGAAAAAAGCTATAAACCGTTTTTTGAAACGGTAAAGAACGACGACTGGATGAGATTTTCCCTGCATATCAGCGGATGGCTTTTTGAGTTTATAAAAAATAACGACAAAGAGCTATTCTCCCTTATAAAATCGTGCTACGACAAAGGGATGATAGAGTTTTTCTCAGGCGGGTTTTATGAGCCTATTTTGGCGGCCATACCGAGACGCGACAGGTTTTTGCAGATAAAAAAGATGAACCGATTTTTGCTAAACAACTTCGGTGCGAAGCCGAGAGGGCTATGGCTGACGGAGAGGGTGTGGAGCGAGTCCATAGTCGAGGACTTGTGCGGACTGGATATCGAGTACATCCTAACCGACGATTATCACTTCATAGCTGCCGGATACGACGAAAGCTCCCTTGAAGGGTACTTTCTGACGGAGGAGGGCGGCAGCAAACTAGGCGTATTCCCTATTTCGAAAAAACTAAGATATCTCATTCCGTTCAAAAAAGCGTCTTCGGCTATAGCGGAACTAGAAAAAGAAGAAAGGGCCGACAAGGCCGCGGTGATATTTGACGACGGCGAGAAGTTCGGGCTTTGGCCAAAAACTTACGAGTGGGTATACGAAAAAGGGTGGCTAAGGGAGTTTATAGACGGCATAAAGGCTTCGGAGAAGATAAAAATGATGCATTTTGGCGAATACTTCGACTCCCAAAAACCGCTTGGACTCGCATATCTACCTGAGGTGTCGTACTACGAGATGGGAGAGTGGTCGTTAAATCCGAGCGACGGAGCGCTCATAGAAAACGTCAAACATCACGCAGCCGGGGTTTTCGGGGCAGAAGCGGCTGACAAGTTCGTCAAAGGCGGAATCTGGAAAAACTTCTTTTTAAAATATCCGGAAAGCAATAGGATACATAAAAAAACAGTTCGTCTCTCCGCGTTTGCGAAGCAGATAAACAGCGAACAGTTCGACGAAATGCTCCTCAAGACGGAAGCGAACGACGCCCTTTGGCACGGCGTATTCGGCGGAGTATATCTGCCGAATCTGAGAGATAACTGCTACAAACACATCATAGAGTGCGAAAAGAAGCTGGGAATAGCGAAAGCCATAGAAATATCCGACGAAAACTTCGACGGATACGAAGAGGTAAGATTAAAAAACGAGAAGTTCCTAGTCCTTTTCGAAGCCAAAAACGGCGCGCAGATGACCGATTTTAGCTCTTTTGACTCACTCTTTAATTATCAAAACACACTCACCAGGCGCAAAGAAGCTTATCACCAGAAATTCTTTGCGCAAAACGGCGTAGCAGACGATAAGACGGATGAGGGTATTGATACGATACACGACATAACGATAGAGGGAGCCGAGAAGCTAAGGGAAAACCTATTTTACGACTGGTATCAAAAAAACTCCTTCGTGGAGCACATATCGGACGACTCCTTCGATATTCACTCGTTTTTTGCCTGCTCCTTCGTGGAATACGGCGACTTTGCAAACCAGCCGTTTGAGCTAAAAAGCCATTCTAAAAACTCTGTTTTATTTGAAAGAGATGGCGGAATATACGTAAACGGACATAAGTTCGGTACAAAAATATCCAAAAACTTCGAGATTACGGAAAATAGTCTCGAATTTAAAATAGAGCTTGCGACCGACGCAAACGGGGAATTTGTTTTTGCGGAAGAGTTCAATCTGCATTTTTGCGACTACGATACGCTTGCGGCTAACAACGAAATCGTATCCGACAACAAAACGGCTTTTGCCGGCATCGATTCGCTAACGCTAAGAGATACGGTAAACGGCAAAGAGATAGTGTTCGAGCTGGACGCCGAGTTCGATACGATAATAGCGCCGACCATAACCGCCAGCCAAAACGAAAAAGGCGCCGAACTATGCACGCAAGGAGTATCGATCTCCTTTTATAAAAAATTCAGCAGCTCGACCAGATTCGGCGGGAAACTGGCGATAAAGGATATTTGAATTGTCCCACTACAGATATAGCGAACTAAAAGACAACTGGGTAATAATATCGCCAAAACGTGTCCGCAGACCGTCGGATTTCGAGCTATCTTCGGCAGAGGCGTACGATGTAGACTCCCCTTTCGTATACGGCAACGAGCACAAAACGCCGTCCGAGATATACGCCATCAGGGATTACGGCTCAAAAAAAGACTCTCCGGGCTGGAAGGTGCGCGTAGTCCCAAACAAATATAATGCGTTGGAGATAGAAAAAAATCCAAATAGCGATTTTGACGGAATTTTTGAAAGAATGGACGGATTTGGGGCTCATGAAATCATTATCGACACGCCAAGATTTCCGTCAAAATTCCACGATCTAAGAATAGAAGAGGCTGCGCTCGTATTTGCGGCCGCTAGAGACAGAAGCGCAGACCTCTCCAGAGACATCAGAATCAAATACGTAAATATCTTTAAAAACCAAGGCTCGCTTGCCGGAGCCAGCATATCGCATCCGCACACGCAGATAATAGCGATGCCGTTTATTCCAAAAAATATCTTGACCGAAATAGAGCAATCCAGAAAACATTTCGAAACGACAGGAAGGTCGTTAATAGGGGATATCGTAGCCGGTGAAATAAGGGCTAAAGTAAGAGTGGTGGAAGAGAGCGACAACTTCGTGCTATATTGCCCATATGCGTCTTTTTGGCCTTTTGAGACCGTTCTTTGCCCAAAAGCGGCCGTCAAGGATTTTTCGCTGCTTGACGAATCGGAGCTTGCGGAGTTGGCGAAAATGACCTTGTATGCGCTAAAGCGCATCAATATGGCCCTAAAAGACGTCTCATATAATATATTTATAAAGACCGTACCTCCGAAAAGGGATGGAAGGGAGCCTAATTTCTACTACAAACTTGACGAATTCTACCGGTGGCACATCGAGATAGTACCGAGGATACCCGTCATAGGCGGTTTCGAACTCTCAAGCGGCGTTTTTATAAATACGGTCACCCCGGAAGAGAGCGCTAAATTTTTGCGCTCAATTGTTGCGCTATAGTTAAAAAAGTTTGCTATAATCTAAGCTAATGCACATAAGAAAAAGGTAAACGTCATGGATACAAAAACGAGCGTAGTACCTATTGAGGCAAATATAGAGAAGGATAGTTTTTCTTCAAATGTACACGGTGCATCCGTCTTTGCCGAAGAGGCAAAGGACTATGCCGGAGCCGATTACAAAATACCGGATAGTTACGGCGTGGATACGCTAAAGCTTATGCCGGTCAACGTAAATACGGTATACATATATTGGGAGATTACCGATAAGCTTATACAAAATTATCAATTCGCCACTTTCGCGCTTAGACTGCTAGAAATAGACGGCGAAAACGAAAAAGAGATACTCGGCTTCTACTTTAAAGAGACGGTATCCGGCAAATACGCAAACGCCCATATGCCGTCAAAACGCCTTATGGCCATCATCGGCGGCATAGACTCGAACGGCAGATTTACGGAGCTTTTGCGCTCAAACAAGATAACGATGCCGAGCGACTCCCTATGCGCTTCGTCGGAAGAGACATGGATGAGCAAGCAGTCGGAGTGGACGGAGCTTATAAAGGCCAGCGTATCGCACTTTTCACACGCGAAATCTTCCGTGAGCATCATAAAAGAGATGGAATTTCTAAAAAAATATGGCGAAAAAGCTGCCTTCGGACAATCTAGCTTTGAGCTTCCGAAAAAGGATTAGGTTATGCCAAAAGGCTATTTTGTTCCCGTACTGCATTCGCATCTACCTTTCGTAAAGCATCCCGGATTCGACTACTTCTTGGAAGAGCATTGGCTGTTTGAGGCCATTAGCGAGACGTATATTCCGCTGCTTATGGGTTTTAAGGACCTCAAGGACAGAGGGATAAACTTCAAGATCACGATATCGCTTACACCGCCTCTATGCGAAATGCTGGCAGACGACTACCTGAGACAAAAATACCACGAACATCTCCAAAAGATGATTGGTCTTTGCGAAAAAGAGGTAGAGAGAACAAAAGAAGACGCCTACTTCAGAGACGTCGCCAGGTTCTACCTAGAGAGGTTTAGCTCCCTAAAGGAGTTTTTTGAAGGATTTCTAAATTATGACGTTCTAAACGGCTATAGGCACTTTGCCGCCTCCGGAAATATAGAGATCATAACATGCGGCGCGACGCACGGGTTTTTGCCGCTAATGTCCGCAAATCAGAAAGCCGTAGAGGTACAGATAGAAGTAGCCGTCGCATCGCACAAAAAACATTTCGGAAGAGCCCCTAACGGCATATGGCTGCCGGAGTGCGCATACTATGACGGCCTGGACGAAATACTAGACAAAAACGGAATTAAATTCTTTTTTATGGATTCGCACGGCCTGGTATACGCCAAACCTACGCCGAAATTCGGCGTTTTTGCGCCGATATATACGCCAAAAGGCGTTGCGGCGTTCGGCAGGGATCCGGATAGCTCCAAGCAGGTGTGGAGCTCCAAAGAGGGATATCCCGGCGATGTCAACTATAGGGATTTTTACAGGGATATCGGATACGATCTTGACTTCGACTATGTAAAACCGTACATATGCCCCGACGGGACGCGCGTGTTTACTGGACTCAAATACTACCGTATCACCTCATCCGCCGACTACAAAGAGGTCTACAATAGGCAAAACGCTCTTTCCAGAACAAAGGAGCACGCCGCAAACTTCCATTTTAACAGAGAGAAGCAGATAGAGTATCTGAGCGAATTCATGGATAGACCGCCGATGATAGTCTCTCCGTATGATGCGGAGCTTTTCGGACACTGGTGGTTTGAGGGTCCTGAATTTTTGATGTCCGTTTTTGAGGAAATGGATAAACACAAGGTCGTCGAGGCGATTACTCCGATGGAGTATCTAGGGCTATACGATACAAACCAGGTGGCGCAGCCAAATCCATCGTCATGGGGCGACAAAGGCTATTATGACGTCTGGATAAACGGCGGCAACGACTGGATATATAGACATCTGCACTTCATGGCGGATAAGATGTGCGAGCTGGCGGATAGATACAAAAACTCCAAAGATGCGACCGCCGATAGACTTTTAAATCAAATGGCAAAAGAGCTGCTATTGGCGCAAAGCTCCGACTGGGCTTTTTTGATGACGACAAAAACGGCGGTCGAATACAGCACCAAAAGAACCAGGGAACACATATCCAATTTTATAAAACTGCTCGATATGCTGGAAGACGGCGGTTTGGATGAAGAGTTCCTTAGCGCGGTAGAGGATAAAAACTCGATATTCCAAGGGCTCGACTTTAGGATCTACGCCTCTTGAATATCACCTATATCGATTGGGGCGGCACCAATTTCAGGTGTGTCGTGGAAGAGGGCGGTCAAAGCGTTTTTTACGCAAAGCCTAGCATCGAGATAGACATAATCTCTGAATTAAAAGAGATTTTCAGGCTTCATCCGAATATAACAAAAATCGGCATATCGTTTGCAGGGCAGACAAAAGATAACAAAATCATCTCAGCCCCGAACATACAAATAAAAGAGCTTGATCTAAACAAGGTATTCGACTACAAAAAAGAGTTCATCGTAGAAAACGACCTAAAATGCGCTCTTTTGGCCGAGGCCGAATACTTCTGCGAGCAAAATATCGCAGTCATATATGTTGGAACCGGCATAGGAAGCGCGTATATGGACGGTGGAAAAACAGTCAGAGGCTTTTTAAATAGCGCCGGAGAAATAGGTCATATACCATACATAAAAACAAACGCCGTATGCGGATGCGGCAAAGATAACTGTCTGGAGCTCACCGCCTCCGGTAGCGGCTTAGCCAAAAAGGCGGCGGCGGCGGGCGTCAAATTTGAAAACCTCTCAAAACTAAAAGAAAGCGGTATGCTCGCAGGGGCGGTAGACGAATTCGAGGACGCCCTAGGCTACGCCGTCTCGCTGGTAGTAACCATCCTGAATCCAAGAATAGTAGTCTTGGGCGGCGGCATAGTAGCCGCAAACGGTTATCTTGTGGAAAACATAAAAGAATATGTCGCTAAAAACGCTTTCGCCTATAATGCGAAAGAGTGCGAAATCAAGCCCTCAAAACTTGAAGACGGCTCTTTAACGGGTGCGAAACTGCTTTTAAGATGATCCAAAAGCTTATCTTCCTCTCCATCTTATCCCTGTTGTTTATTCTATTCTCCCTCTATTTTTACTACAGGCTCCTAAACTTTTTTACAAAGCGCAAAAAGAGAAAGCTTCTGATTACGGCTTTGCTGATATTATGGGAGGCCGGCTTTGTCGCAGTGTCGGCAAGCTCAAATTTTTGGCATATAAGGGCATTGTTTGCTCCAGTGCTCGGCTTTTTGCTTTTCGCGCTAGTTTTTGCCGTGTGCATCGAGTGTTTAAATCCATTCGGGTTGGCGCAAAAGGCCAAATACCCCATCTTGGCGTTGTTTGCGGCGACATTTGCATTATCTATAGCTAACGGCACAAAAGAGCCGACTATCAAAAACGTCACGGCTTATACGAAATACAAGCAATTAAAGGGATTAAAAGCCGTATTTATAGCGGACACCCATATAGACCCGTCAAAACAAGAGTTTGCCAAAAGGCTCGCCATGCGCATCAGCGGCATAAAGCCGGATCTGCTCTTGATTTCTGGGGATTTAAGCGACGGCAGAACGGCAGAGCTAAAGGCCGGCTTAGACGCTTTTAAAAATATCAGGCCGAGATATGGGGCTTTTTTTGTGCCTGGCAATCATGAATACTACTACGGCGACTTTAGGGAGAAGATGGAGTATCTTAGCTCTCTTGGAATAACGGTTTTGGAAAATACGAACAAAAGCGTCGCAACACGCTTTGGAGAGTTTGCCGTAGCCGGCCTGACGGATCCCGCGGCCGCCAGAGTCAATCTAGAAGAGCCGAATCCCCAAAAAGCCATGGTTAGCGCTCAAAAACCGCTGCTGCTGCTAGCCCACCAGCCCAAAACGGCAAAAGAAGCTCTGGTTCATAGGCCTGATTTTGTCTTTTGCGGACACACGCATGACGGACAGATTTGGCCGTTTAGATATATAGTCTCTCTCGTCCAGCCGTATATATACGGCGAGTACAAAAGCGGCAATAGCGATATATTCGTTACGTCGGGAGTAGGAATATGGGGGCCTCCGATGAGGCTATTTAGCCAATCGGAGATTGTAGTGGTCAGCTTTATTTAGCTCTTTTTTTAGGCGCCTGTTTGTTGTTTGTCTTGGAGGCTTTTGTTTTTTTGGCGGATTTTACGTTTTTGCCTTTTTTGACAGCCTTAACGCCTTTGCCTTTCTTGCCCTTCTTGGAGTATTTGCGAGGCTCGCTCTTAAACACATCGGAGGTCTCGGCGCCGCTTAGGTTGGCGTTTGTCGTTTTTGTGCCGACCATGTTCGCGTTTTTGAGGTTTGCGCCGGCCAAATCGGCGTTTTCAAGATTCGCCTCTTTTAGGTATGCGCCTTGCATCTTTGCATTTTTGAAGCTTGTATTCGAGAGATTGCTTTTTCTAAATAGCGCCCCGCTTACGTCGGCATCGTCCAAATTTGCGCCGGACAGGTTGGACGCTTTGAAGTTTGTGCCTTTAAGGTTGGCGTTTTTCATATTCGCATTTTTGATATTGGCGCCGTCGGCGCTGGCTCCAAGCAGATTGGCTCCTTCTAGATTGGCTCCTTCGAGGTTTGAGCCGCTTATATTCGCAAACTCCAAGAAAGAGTTTTGGAGATTGGCGCCTTTTAGATCGCATTTAACGCACTCTTTTGTTTCAAGCAGTTTTTTGACGTCCGCTTCCGAAAATGCGAGGGCAGAGATACAAAAAAATCCGGACAGCGAAAGCATAAAAAATTTATTCATATTATCTCCTTGCTATTTTTTTATGATAGCCAAGGTTTAATAAAATGATTACGCGTATAAACCTGCTTTTTTAAGTGTCAATAAGGCGTTTTTATATATCGGGGCGTCTATGAAACCAAACCTCTCGTCTTTAAATCCGGCATCCCCGATAGCTTCGTTTTGCTCGTAAATTTCCTTTATATATAGCGCATCCTCCACGCTCTGCCTGTCGGGCGAGAAAAACTCGTTTGCGGCGGCTACTTGGGTCGGGGAGATGCAGGCTTTTGCTTCAAAACCAAGACCCTTCTCTATCTCAAGCCACTCCTTAAATCCGTCCATATCCGCGTAGTTTTGATACACGAACGAAAGCGGAGTGAAGCCCGCCGTTTTGGCGTCTACCAAGAACTTGCACATTATATATTTGAGCGTATCGCTTTTGATTTCGATAAGCCGGGAGCCAAGCCCCAAATCCTCCAACAAATCTATCGCCCCCAAAAACACGGTTGTCACTCTTTTGCTCACCCTCAAAGAGGAGAGGGCGGCAAATGCCTCTTTGGTCTCGATGCTCAGATGGATGTCGATCTCGCCGTCTACGATATCGTCAAGCATTTTTATTTCGTCGGCGCTTCTTATTTTCGGTATTCTAAGCGCATCCGGCCTTACTATATTCATAATCTCCAGCTCTTTTTTAAAATAAACTGAGTCTATTGGATTTGTCCGCACGGCTATTTGCGCATTCGAATCTTCCAACAGGGACAGAGCCTCTGCCGCCGCAAACAGGGCCTCTTCTTTTCTTGAATCGGCTATGCCGTCCTCTAGATTTACGACGGCTATCTGGGCCTCTATAGAGGGGAGCCTATCCAGATGCTTCTTTTGCATCGGATTTATCATCAGAGAGCTTTTTACAAACTCTCCTCTGTTCTTTACTTTCGGCATTTTGCAAATTTTTGTATCGTAAACGGTTTTTTTTATGCTAGGATTACCTAGTAACATTACTAAAGCCCTTAATATCCGCAGACAAAACGGATTGAAATAAATTTTGTACGCAATTATAGCCGTAATGGCTATGTTTTGGTGGGCAAATAACAAACGAAAGGATTAAAGATGACGCACAATCTACCACCACTTCCTTTTGGCAAAGAAGACCTATTGCCGATAATATCGGCCGAGACTATAGAGTATCACTACGAAAAACATCACGCCGGATACGTTAACAATCTAAACAATCTGATAAAAAATACGGAATTTGAGGACATGGAACTGGAGGATGTCATAAAAAACTCCAGCGGCGCCATATTCAACAACGCCGCTCAAGTATACAACCACACTTTTTACTGGAACTGCCTCTCAAAAGGCGGCGCTCAGGTTCCAAAAAAACTGCTTACGGCAATAGAGGCGGAGTTCGGCACTTTTGAGAACTTCAAATCAGACTTCATAAAATCAGCCGTTTCAAACTTCGGCTCAGGTTGGACTTGGCTCGTATGCGAAGACCACGGGATGCTAAAGATAGTAAATACGCAAAACGCCGGAACGCCTATCGCCGCCGGACAGAGACCGCTTCTTACGATAGACGTTTGGGAGCATGCATACTACATAGACTATCGCAACGCAAGACAAAAATATCTTGACGAAATATTTAAAATCATAAACTGGGAGTTCGTCGCCTCAAATATGCTTTAGTCATTTTTTTAGCATTAAAAGATACTAAAATTATTAAATTTTTGAATATCCGGCACAAAGGTTTCATTTTTGAAAAAAGTCTGCATAGCGTTTTTTTTCTGTTCGGCCGCCGCATTCGCCGATAACGATCTGTCGGAACTAGAAAAAGCGCTGGATGAGGCAACGGAGATAGCTACGGTGTCAAAAATGAACGTCGACTACGTGCCGTCCGTCGTAAACGTGCTTAAAGGCGATATGTTAAGAGCCGTAGGCGCCTTGAAAGTTTCGGATGCGCTATCCTTGCTTCCGGGCATCCAGATATACCAAAACCAACTCGGCGAAACAATCACCGTCATGAGAGGATTTAGAAATCCAAACGCGTACTTATCCGACAAGATAAAGGTAATGCTCGACGGCGTCACGGTAAACACGGAAGCTTACGGTGCGGCCGGATTTATCATGGATATGCCGATAGAGCTGATAGAGAGGATAGAGGTGCTTCGAGGTCCAGGCTCTACCCTATATGGCTCCGGAGCATTCTATGGAGCCGTAAATATCATCACGAAAACAGGCTCAAATCCAAAAGATTGCAACGAATTTTTCATAGGGGGCGGGAGCTGGTATTATAAAAAGGTAGGCGCCACCGCCTGCATAGACAAAGGCGGCGTCAGATACTCCGCGGACGGATACTATCAAGGCTCGCAAAGGCGGCTCTACGTAGACAAGAGCTATACGGACGCCGCGGAAAACTTCAAAAGAGATTTCAGGACCAACGAGGCGTCCGACGACTTCTCGATAGGCTTCAACATCCAAAAGGAAAACATCAACTGGAACACCAGAATCAAAAAAAGCTGGCAAGGCAACTACTACGGCATGGAGGAGAGGCTTGAGCCAAGAGAGGATACCGGGCACGTAAACCAATTTTTGAGCAGTGAGCTTGAGTTCAAAAACAATATATCAAGCGGCGCCGTAGACGTCAAAGTCGGCATAAAAGACTACGCCTATCAGATGAACGGCATAACAAGGGACGAGAGCTACTATTTTGGAGTGTTCCCGGGCTTTGACTATAACTACAACTACAGGCTAAGAGCGGCTGAAACCACGTTTTATACTGATATAGCGCATAGGCTAAAAAAGATAGGCAAACACAATATCTCTTATGGTATAGGCGCCAGCCACTCTTTTCTAAGGGAGAACTACTATTGGTCGGCAATAGAGGAGTATGCGTTCGCGACGATGGACGCTACGCTTGTAGCCACACAACCGGCAATGCAATATCCAAAAAACAACGAACTATTCAAAAAAGGCGTAAGCAGGACCATAACCTCCTTGTATTTTGAGGATTTATATGAGCTGTATGCGAATACGGACGTGGTTTTTGGATGCAGGGTTGACGACTACTCCGACCTTGAGGCCCAGTTTAGCTCTAGGCTCGGCATAGCTTCAAGATGGATGGACAACTCGCTTGTCACTAAGCTTATGTTCAGCACCGGACATAGAGCTCCGACTCTCGCGGAAAAGTATGCCAGGGAGCATATAGGCTTTAGAGCCGGAGACGATTTTTTGAAGCCGGAATCGATCAGGTCGTACGAGATTGCCGCGATATATAAGCCAAACGACTCGCATAGATTCTCCATAAACGGATATTATGCGGAGCTAAACAACGTCATAGATATAGAAGAAGACGGCAATACGCCGATAGGGCACACGAACTACCCAAAAAGACTCTCCAGAGGCATAGAAGCGGAATACGCCTACAAACCAAACAACAAGCATGAGCTGCACATAAACTATACGCTAAACAAAACCACATACCTAAATACCGACAATATGGCGCTTCAAGACATGCCGGACGTATCCCCTAGGATGTATAAGGCCTGGTATATATTCAGACCTCTGCACAATCTAACTCTGGGGATGCAGTATCTGATTTTCGGCAAGACGATCCAAAACGAGGCATATACGAACAAGGATACGACTGTGCCCGGAAACCATCTCGTCAACTTTTCGGCGATATACAAACCGATAAAAAACACGGAGCTGGCGCTAAACATAGGCAACCTCCAAAACAGGGAACAGAAGATGCCAAGCTACTACTATCGCAACGAACCAGGCAGAAACGGCGGTATGATACGAGAGGGACGAAATTTTATACTAGAACTTAGACATAGGTTTTAGCTCTCTTTAATACCCTCGGGTATAAAATGGACGTATATTTTTAAAAAGATCTGGTATGCGTTTATTATCATCGGTTCTACTTAGTACGTGCGCTTGTTTTGCGCTGAGCCTAAAGGACGCTCTCAAAGCCTCCGCCGACTCGAATGCGATACAGGCGCAGGTCTATCTGGCAAAGGCCTACAAAAAATCGGCGGATGCGGCGGCCGGAAAGCTATATCCAAGAGTGGATCTCTCATACAAAAGCCTCCAATACTCACAGCAGCCTTCCATGTCGGTCAATATGCCTCCACTTATTACAAACTCGCAGATGCAGAGCGCTCCAAAAAACTACTTCGAAGGCGAAGCGCTTCTTACATATCCGATATTCAGGGGTTTCGCCATAGACGCATTCGTAAAAAAAGCAGAGCTTGAAGCCAAAAAAGCGGAGCTTGAAAAAGATGACGCGAAACGGAATATATACGCCAAAACCGTATCGCTCTACTACACGATAGCCTCGCTAAACGAAAGCGAAGAGGCGTACAAGGCGGCGCTTGAGTGGGCGGCGGAGTCGCTCAAAAAGGCGAACGCCATGTATAAAGAGGGGCTGATAGGCGCATATGACATAGAAAACATCAAGAGCAAATATTTCGAGATAAGCTCTGAAGCGATAGAGATAAAGAACAAAAAAGAGGCAGCCGTAAATACGCTAGAAAGGCTTTGCGGCCTAAAAGCCGACAGCGTATCGCAAGCGGCCGTGCCGTTTGAGCCAGACAAAGGCGCAATCTTAAAAGAGGCCTTTGAAGCCAGAGAGGATATAGCGGCAGTAAAAACGCTTCTTGAGATAAGCGAACAAGATATCAGGTATGCCAAAAGCAGATTCTATCCAACATTGGATCTCGTCGCTGCGGGCAAAAGAGCAGGTGATACGGCAAGACTAAACGGCGACGGCTTTACGAACAAAGACAAAAACTACGCCATGCTGGCCCTTGGGCTAAACATATTCGACGGATTAGAGAGCTCCAACGCGCTAGAGGCCGCAAGGGCCAAAAAGATGGCGTCCGAGCTTGCGTACATAGACTACAAAAACGGTGTAAAAACCGAGATAGAAAACCTCTTTTTGGAGCTGCTCTCTGCAAAAAAGAGGGTTGACGCCCTCGCCCAAAACGTAAACGCAAGAAGCGAATTTCATAAGCTTACATCCGCCAGATTTGACAACAGACTCGTTGGGGCGGACGAACTGAGCCGCTCCATATCGGATCTAGCCGCCGCAAAAAGCAAATTGGCCGCGGAAAAAAATAGGGTATCGGAACTAAAACTGCGCATTCTGCTTGAAAGCTCGCTCAAAAACTTTGAAAACAAACTGGAAGGCCTATGATGTCGAAGAAAAATATATATCTTGCCGCGCTGCTTTCTGCTTTGCTGCTGGCGTCTATATTCTTCATAATAAAAAAACTATATTTCGGACCTGGCATAGAGGGCGTGATATCCGGAGCCGGAAGGATAGACGGCGAGCTTGTGGCTATGAATACCAAATACGCCTCGAGGGTTGCAAAAATCTATGTAGAAGAGGGGCAGAGCGTAAAAAAAGGCGATCTTCTGGCAAAACTAGATAGCGCGGAGCTTGACGCCAGAATAGAGAACGTCGACTCTTCCATCAATGCCGCCAAGCTGGAACTAGAATCCATTCGAATAGATCTAGGCATAGCATCGAGCGTCAATAGCGCGAACTACTCCATCTCGCTAGACAAGCAGCAGGAGCTGGAGAGCCAGATAGAGAGCGCGAGGCTTGCGATGGAGCAGGATAGGAAGGATCTTGAGAGGATGCAAAGACTATTCGAGCAAAATCTCACCGCAAAGAGGGACGCCGAGCTCGCCGAGCTGAAAGCCAGCGAATCCAAAAACAGATACGAATCCATAAAAAAGACAAAAAGCCAGCTTGCAAGCGCGGCGCTGATATCAAAAGCCAATCTGGCGTCGACAAGCTCCCTGAGGCAAAAAATGTCCGCGAAACAAAAGGCGATAGAGGCGCTAGAGGCTTCAAAAAAAGAGCTGCTTGCCGCAAAAAACGAGATGAGCCTGTATGCGCCGTTTGACGGTTTTGTCATGGAAAAGATAGCTTTCGAGGGCGAGGTGGTCGGCGCCGGAGCGGTTATAATAACACTCATAAATCCGGCCGAGCTAACCCTAAAAATGTATGTGGATACGATAGAAAACGGCAAGATAAAAATAGGGGACAAGGCTGTGATATTCCTGGACGGAGAGCCGAAAAAGCCGATAAGCGCCGTGGTCTCGAAGATATCGCAAAGGGCGCAGTTCACGCCAAAAGACGTCAACGTCAAAAGCGACCGGATACAAAGGGTTTACGCCATCTATCTAAAACCTACCGTTAGCGCGCCGAACCTAAAACTTGGCCTTCCTGCGCTCGGGGCCGTATCGGTCGGCGGCGAATTGCCAAAAGACTCGGCAAAACTCGGAAACTTATAGCAAAAGATGCTGGAAGTCAAAAACGTCGGCGTAAAATACGGCGATAACATAGCGCTAAAGCCGGTATCCTTTGTCGCAAAAAGCGGCGAGATACTAGGTCTCATCGGCGCCGACGGCGCAGGCAAAAGCTCGCTTCTAAACGCGATAGCTGGGGTGCAAAGCTTTAGCGGCGAGATATGCCTACACGACTACCGCTACAAATCCCCCTCCCAGGCAGAGAAGATAAAATCGGACATCGCCCTCATGCCACAGGGAATAGGACTGATCCTGTACAAGACGCTTACAATAAAAGAGCATATCGATTTTCACTGCGCAATAAAGGAGATAAAAAGAGACGCCGCCTTTGAGGAGTACCTGCAAAAACTTCTGAAAATGGCGGGATTGGAGAGATTTCTAGATAGAAAAGCCGGGGCGCTTAGCGGCGGGATGATGCAAAAGCTCTGCCTACTATGCACCCTTATCGCAAAACCGTCGCTTCTGCTGCTGGACGAGCCGACTACCGGCGTAGACCCCGTCAGCCGCAAGGAGCTATGGGAAATCATACAAGAGCTTGTCAGGGTCGAAAAAATAATATGTATAGCCAGCACGGCGTACATGGCCGAAGCGTCGACATTCGACCGGATAATGCTGTTCGACAAAGGCGAAATAGTCTCGGAGGGCGACTTCGAGTCTCTGGTATCTACCGCAAAAGAGTATACGTACAAGGATGACGATATACGCAGGGAGTCTACGATAGCGATAAACGGCTATCTATATTCTCTCCAAAAACTATCCCTGCCGCAAAAGGAGCCGAATCTGGAGTCCGTATTTTTCGTCAGAAGCTTGCAACAGCAAAAGTGCATTCCGCAGATAAACTTCAAAGAACAAGACGGGGCCGAGGAGTTTTTCGGCGAAACGGTGCTAAAAGCGAACTCCCTGACAAAAAAGTTCGGCTCCTTCATAGCGAACGACAAAGTGTCGCTGGATCTAAAAAGCGGGGAGATACTGGGGCTGATAGGCGCAAACGGCGCCGGAAAGACCACGTTCATAAAAATGCTTTTGGGTCTTTTGCCGCTTGACGGCGGCGAACTGTCGATGTTGGATAAAAAAATCAAAAGCGCCGACGATAGGACCATGCTAAAAAAACATATAGGATACGTAAGCCAGCGATTTGCGCTATACAAAAACCTGACCGTCAAGGAAAACCTGGAGTATTTCGCAAAAATGCACGGGATGAAGAAGGAGGAGTACAGGTTCGCTATGGACGAACTTGTCAGGGTATTGGAGCTAGAGCCGATACTCGGGCGTTTCTTGCAGGAGCTGCCGATGGGCATGAATCAGAGGATTTCTCTAGCCTGCGCGCTTATCCATTCGCCAAAAGTCCTATTCCTGGACGAACCGACTAGCGGCGTGGACGTGCTGGCTAGAGCGGTATTTTGGGAGATACTAAGGGAGCTTAAGGCGAAAAAACACATCTCGATACTTATTACGACCCACTATATGAGCGAAGCAGATTTTTGCGATAGGGTGGCGATACTCCAAGACGGCGTGAAGGTGGCCGACGACACGGTGCAAAACCTCTACGCCGCCCATCCGAGGGCCGAATGTTTTGAAGATATATTCTTTGACATATTCAGCCGAAACGACAAGGGCACGGCATGAGGGTAGGGGTCATCAAAGGGTATATGGCCAAAGAGCTAAAAGAGATACTAAGAGAAAAAGTCATCCTGTTTATGTATTTCGTGCCCTCCATGATAATAATGCTTTTCGGATACGGTATAAAACTGGACGTCACGCATGCTAGGGTGGCGATAATAGATTACGACCGAAGCAAGCTCTCATACGAACTGACGGGCAACCTCGAACACTCAAAATATTTCAACGCCGAAACCATGCATATAAGCGAGAACGACGCGCTACGCATGATCAAAAAAAGCGAAAAAGACCTAATTCTGATAATCCCGGAAAACTTCGAAAAAAACGCGCTAAGCGGCAAGAAAACGGAAATCGGGGTGTTCATAGACGGCTCGTTCCCGTCCCGGACCAAGACGATAGAAGGCTATATCCAAAGCGAGATACTTGATTTCGCCTACAAAAAGCAAAATATAAAACAGGTAATTACGCTTGAAAAAAGAAACCTCTTCAATAGGGCGATGAGAGACGAGGAGATGATAGTACCTGGCCTCATAGCCATAGTACTCCTCATCTCCCCGGCGATAATCTCGGCGCTATCGGTCGTAAAAGAGAAGGAGAGGGGAACGATATTCAACTTCTACTCCTCGTCGGTCAAGAAAGAGGAGTTTTTGCTCTCCAAGCTGCTGCTACTGCTAGCCCTCCAGATCGTCAATATCATGCTCTGTTTTTTTTGGGCAACCGTGATATTCGACGTACCGTTCAGAGGGGATTTCCCGTTTTATCTCTCTTGTTGCGTAGTATATCTGGTTATCAGCCTCTCGATAGGCATACTTGTGTCGCTCGCCACCTCTTCGCAGATAGTGGCGCTTTTGTTAACGCTCATCATCACGATCATTCCCGGCTTTTTGTACTCCGGGATGCTGATGCCGATCTCCTCGATGAGCAACGAGGCGTATATCATGGCGCATATATATCCTACGATGTACCAGACGAGGCTGATGTATGACGCCTTCCTGGTTGGAGACGGCTTCTCCTCATGGGCAAACATGGAGTATTTTCTTATTTTGTGCGGCTATGCAATAGGTCTCTTCCCGGTCAGCTATTATCTGCTCAAAAAGAGGATAGCGTGAACTATTTCTGGGCTATTTTCTCAAAAGAGATAAAAGAGCTTTTGCGCGCCTCCGGGCTGCTCTTTTTCATTCTGTATATGTTTACCGTCGAGGTGTATATATCGGCGTCAGGGATGAATATGGACGCCAAAAACATATCTGTGGGCGTAGTAGACTACTCGCCCGGCGTAGTATCGTCAAAACTGCTATCAAACCTGAACCTGCCGGAGTTCAAACCTCCTGTTTACTACAAATCCCAAAAAGAGCTGTACGAGGACATAAAAAACAAAAAGATAGCGGTAGGGCTTATATTTGACAATGATTTCGAGAAAAAAGCCGTACTGGGCCAAGAGGCCAAAATAGAGCTTCTGCTGGACGCCACCGCCGCTTCGCAAGGGTACTTTGCCTATCTCTACATACAAAACATCGCAAACGATATGCAAAACAAAAGCACGAAAGAGCCGCCTCTATCGGTCAGCATACACAAGCTATTCAACGAAAACTCGAACCAGCAGTTTTATATGGCGCTAGACGAGCTGATGTCGGTCATCACACTTTTATCCATCATACTATCCGCAGCCGTATTCGTAAAAGAAAAAGAGAACGGCACATGGGATTTGATGCTTTTGATGCCGGTCGGCAAGATAACGATGATATTCGCAAAGGTTCTCTCCCAGACGTTTGTCATAATGATCGGGGTGCTGATAAGCGTAGGTATCGTGGTATTCGGCATATTCGACACACCGCTCAACGGCTCGTTCGCCGTCTTTACAGCCCTTACGTTTATGTTCTCGCTTAGCAGCGCCGGAATAGGGCTCTTCATAGCCGCGATAGCCAAAGATATTATGCAGGTGGGACAGTTTTCGATGCTCATTATGATGCCGACGATATTTCTTAGCGGCGCATGGACGCCGGTATACGCGATGCATCCGTTCTTGCAGGTTTTGACGATTTTCTCGCCGCTAAGGTACTACATCGAGGGCGTACAAAGCATATTCTTCAGAGGCGCGGCCCTCGTAGACCTATTGCCGTACTTTGGCGGCGTAATAGTGCTCGGCGCCATCCTGTTTACGTTTGGCACCAGACGGATAATGAAGCTCTTTTAGCTCTTTTTTACCAGCTTTTCAAGCAGCTTTTTAGGATCCAGTATGACTAGCATCTGAGTCTCGTTGCCGCTATTTTCAGGCTTTACGATACCATCACCAAGCAGATCGTTCGCGCCGAATACGGTATTTAGGCTGTCTATTCTGTTATTAGGGACCTCCGGTATCTCCCCAAGCTCGTCCACCAATATTCCGAAATACTTTATAGGTTCGTCGCTATCTTCGATATCCTTGTCTATCTTTGTCACGACTATCTGCGTATTCTCGTCAAGCTCTTTTGGTTCAAGCCCAAGCTCGCACCTTAGATTCAGCACGTCCACCGTCTTGTTGTTGTAGTTTATCCTGCCGGAGAGCATCCTGTTTGCCCCCGGAATCAGCGTAAGCCCTTTGGAGTTTACGGCCTCCACTACAAGTTCGCTCCTGATGCCGAGCCACTTATCGCCGATGTAGAAGCTGGCTATCTCGGTCGTATTTTCGCTTTCAAATCTATGCGACGCCTGAACTCTTAGCTGTTTTGCGGGCTTTTCTTTTTTAGGCTCTACTTCGCATTTTTCGCCGAGCGGAACGAACACTAGAGCCACTATATCGTTTTTGTAGCTGTCAAGCGCGCTCTTGTACTCCCTATAACCATCCGACACTCTTGCGCCAACGGCGTAATATACTCCGTTAAATTCGGCTATTCCTGAGGTTCCTTGCCCGTTTTTGATCTCGAAATACTCATTCGGAAGCGTGGCAAAACTCTTTTCGCATATCTGCCTGTCGGTGCAAGAAACTATTTTTTTGTTTCTATCGGCGTATACCCCGAAGCTTCCCTTGGCCGGCCCACCCTTTTCGTCTAGCGGCAGGGCATCCTTCAGCATCGCCTCGAACTGCGGCTCGGAGTCGAACACTATACATATACCACCGACAGTCTCGCCAGGTTGGGATGACGAAAGTATGGAGGCCGAATAGATGTAGGTCTCCTTCCCTCCGTAAAGACTGCTGGACGCAAAAGGCGATACCGTATATTTTTGCGAATCCTTGATGTTTAGCGTCTGCTTGACGAACTCATCGCCGAGCGTCCTGCCAAGCATATGCCTATCGGAATCTTTCGAGACGGCTACGACCTTGCAGTTTCTGTCAAATACGAAAAGCCCCGTATAGACTGTGTATAGGGAGTTTATATAACCGAGGATCTGGGATATCTTCTCGAAATCGTCGCTTGTCGGCTCTTTTGACGATAATATATCCTTAAATGCCGAGGTTAGCGCCCACCACCTACAGTCGTTGGCGCGCTCGTACAGGTTCCTATCCATGATGTCTATCGCCAGCGCCGCCTGGAACTCGACGTCGCTAAGCAGGGAGGATACGACGGTCTCGTGCAGGTTTCCGATAGAGTTTTCGAATATCTCCTTCGTTTTTGCGCCCGTGTTACTCACTTCCCACAAAAGCACTTTCGAAAAAGAGGTGTTGACGATGCGTTTATTGCTGCTCTGCCTTACGTTGCCGTTCCACACCGTACGGTCAAGCTCTTTTTGTATCATGTCCGCCTGTTTTGGGATGTCGCGCAGCTCGTCCGAGAATAGCGTCTTGTTGCCCATTACGGCCTCGAGTACGCTTTCGTTTATATTCGCAAGTTTCGAAGCCTCGCTGGTCTCAAAGGCATGCTCGATAGGCAGCATGGCATGCCCGTACCATCCGAGTCCGCCAAAGCCTTGATAGCCCTTTGTCGGGCAGGTCTTTGCCACATAGCTTCTGCCGGCGAATTTCGATATTTTATAGTCGCAGTTTATCGCTTTTTCCAACGTGGCGCCTATCGGTATCTGATATCCGTCCGAGCTGGCTATCACCTTGCCGTCTTTATCCAGGAGCGTGAGCACCAGCCATTCGCTTCCTTCGTTGAGCTTGCCGAATATCCTTTCCATCTCGTCCTCAAACCTGAACGATAAGCTTAGCACCCCAAGCGCAACGTCGGTCTCCGGGTCGGTGACACGGTATGAGTAGAGCAGGGAGTTTGTCCTATCCGGCTGCATATCAGAATATCCCAGACTCTCCACATACTCTTTTGCAGTCTCCAGCGCCTCTTTTATCAGCGGGTCCTTTGTTTTTTTGACCCTAGAAGACTTGTTTAGCTCGGCGAGCACATTTCCGTCGGTGTCGCAAAGTATGATATTGTCGTATACCGAATACTTCGCTACGTACTCCTCGAACCTCTCTACGATTTTTTCTTTCAATATTGCAAGTTCGGCCTTTTTCTGTTTTATCCCATCTTCGCTATTCGGTTCTTTCGAGATTTCCAGTATCTGGTAATTGATTTTGTTTTGCTCTCTTATGAAAGCCCTCAAATCGTCGTCGGTAGCCAAAAAGCCTATATCCGCCGTCCTCTCAAACAGGTTTCTAATCAGGATATCGACGGCCACCTGCGCCTTCGAGTTTATCTCGGAGGCCACCTTTTTTAGCGTCTCCCTGGCTAGGCTGGTCAAAAGCTTGGATGAGAGGCTCTCGAACTCCTCCCTTGTCTTGCTCATATCCGTTCCGGTGCCGCTCATCTGCCCCAAAAGCGTAAGTATCTCCCATCTGCTGCCGAGATTTTTCAGTATATTCTCATACTCCAAGACAACTTGCATATGGGGCATCAAAAACCTCAGAGTACCATTTTTATGTTCTTTTGTATTTTTCATAGACAGTTCCGGTTAAATTTTTGTTAAATTTTAGTTAATTGGATTGAATATTTTTGATTATTTTTTAAGCATTTGTGGCTTTAGGAATAAGATATGCAAAGCATTTTTTTAGCATTTTTACAAATAAGGATTTTTTATGGAGATAACCGTCAGAGGCCAAAAAACCGAACTGCTCGGCAAGGCGCCGAAAATCAAAGACGAGGCGCCGGCCGCAAGAGTCTATGAGATGTCAGGCGATCAGTGCGTAGTCGGCATGATAGCGCCCAAAGCGCAGATGTTCATCGTGCTCCCCTCCCTAAAAACAGAGGTGTGCTCGTATGGCGCAAAGAAGTTTGACGAACTGCTCTTAGAGACGAAAAACCTTATCTCCTATATAGTTACGGCGGATAGCGTAGAAAACGTGAATTCGTTTTTGGATGGGCAGTGCCTCAAAAGCATACAGGTTCTGCTGGATAAGGACCGTGATTTTGGCAAGAAATACGGTGTGCTCATAGGCGACGGAGCGCTAAAAGACAAGCTGGCGCGCGCCGTATTTATAGTGGACGAGAACGGTCTCATCACATACACCGAGATAGTGAGCGAGATAGTAGACGAGATAGACTACGACGCATGCATGGCGGCGTTAGAGAGGACGCTGGAGCCAAAACCGCACGATCCGCACCACAGCCATGAAAACTGGATGAGGCACTAAGCCTCTCATCCGAAAGCCTTTTTTGGGCAAAATATTTCCAAAAAATAAGGCTTTTGGATGGCTTCCTCACTCGGTTTTTTAGACTCAGCACAAAACTTCGCCGTAGAAACCCCGATAGTAAAAGACGAATTTACGCATGCGCTCTGCATAGGAGAGACCGGATCGGGCAAGACGACCGGCTTTATACTCCCAAACATCAAAGACAGAATCTCAAAAAACCACGGCATCCTCGTATACGACTTCAAAGGCAACCTACACCTTGGCGTAAAGAAGCTGGCTCTAGAAGCGGGCAGGCTAGGGGACGTCATCGAGATAGGCACTCCGTGGGGCAAAAAGACGAATCCTTTCGAGTATATGACGATAAAAGAGATATATACGCTCCTATTCGCCCTCATCAGCCAAAAAGACACGGAAGGGGTATTCTGGCATTCGGCGGCGGCTACGCTAGGCTCCAATATCGTACGCATCATCAGGCGCATCGGCAAGGTCAAGGAGTCATTTTCGGAACTTGGGATAGATTTTCCAAAGCTCTCCTTTAGATACTCGGTAGACTTCAACGACAAGATATCGAAGATAGAACACCATTCGCAGCCTATCAGCGACTATCACGCCGAGGGCTTCGAATATCCATCGTCTGCATCGTTCGCCTCCCTCTACTCCTGTGTGCGCACGGTAAAAAAGCTATGCATGTTCACCGATGGACATCCGATGCTTGTGGGCTTTCTTAGAGATAAGCTGATTTCGGCGTTTGCCGCCAAGATGAAAAAAGAGTTCGCCAACCAAAACATAGAAAACGAGTGGCCTACGGTACAAAAAGGCTTCGAGGAGGCTATGCTGCGCATAGAGGAGTTGGATAACAGCTTTGGGATGCTGGATAGCTACAAGTCTATGGCGGTATCCATCAGCGACGACTTCTCCGGCAACTACGGCGTCATCTTTTCCTTGGAGTCCTCGCTAAAACACTTCTACGACTACAGCTTCTTTAGCGAACACGAGTGCGACATCATCGAGGAGCTAAATAACGGCAAGATAGTGGTCGTCAACACTTCGCTACTGACGAACCAGATGATAAACGCCCTCAACCAGTCTATAGTCCTAAACCTCTCAAAAAGAGCGAAGCAGCCGAGAAAGACGCCGGTATCGATATTTATCGACGAAGCGAATAGGGTAGTGGACAAAAACACCGAGCTGGCCACCGACATACTAAGAGAGGCCAAGGTGGAGCTTATCCTAGCCATCCAGAACGAATCGCAGATGATATACAAGATGGGGCTGGATAGATACAAGGAGCTAAAGGGAAATCTGACGGAGCAGATAATCTTTAGAAGCAACGACGAAAACCACATGGTGAAAACCGACAAAGACGTAGAGAGGCTGGCTACGCATACCTATCTATCCGGCGAACTCAAAGAGATCAAGTCCACAAAGCCGATATTTTTCAGCGAGGACGAACTGCTGGCCGCCGAACACGAATACCAAAAAAGCCTGCCGATAGTCTCGGAACTGCTCTCGATGAACAAGGTCACGGAGCCGACCATAGCGGTATTCGACGACATAGTGTTCGAGCGCGACGACTCCGTATATCTCGAAAACATCGAGACCAAAGAGATAAAAAAGATAATATTCAGAAGCGACTCCGAGTACAAAAACGCCCGCGAAGAGCTGGCAAAAATCTACAAATACGTCTTCGGGGACGAGAGCGAAGAGACATCCACAGCCGACAGCCTGGGCTTCATATCTAGATGGCGCAAGCTGACTAGGGACTTTCGATAGTTTCGTAAAATATATTTAGAGGATGTTTGGATGAAAAAGTCCGTAGTCGCCATTGCGTCTGTTTTGCTGGCTAGCCAGTTTGTCTTCGCCGGAGAGGTCGCCGATAATAAACCAAAAGAAGAAAACAAAAATATCGGACAGACGATAGTGGTCGACGTAAAAAAACAAGAGTGGCAAGTCAGAAGAATGGAGTATCTAAGCGCCATAAAGCGTTTGGCCGCAAACGGCAGCGACAAAGAGGCGTTAGCAATAGTCGACAAGACGTTGACGGAATACGAAAAGACGCCGTGGAGCAAAACCCCCATGGAGGCAATGGATTTATTGCAGACTTTTTATGTTCCTAGAGAAGGGCTAAAGGGGATGAATATGCTGGTAGCCGAAGCCATTCTGGGCTATAAGGACACGCTACAATGGGCTAGCCCATCCGGAAAATCTGAGATTCTTTGGAACGAGCAGTTCCTAACCAGAGCCCTAACCAATTGGGGCAAGGATAAAAAGAGGATGGACGAATGGCTGAAGCTAGTCGAGGATAAGCCAGAAGAAGCCAAGAAGATAGTCGCCGACGGCGTCAAGTTCGCAAAACTGATAAATGGCTTCAAGGGCGGCTACGACAGGAAATGGTCTACGGCTTATGGGCTAGAGAGAATGACTGCGGCCTTGGAAAACAAACCGGACAAGCTCAAAGAAACTCCAAATATGTCCGATGACGAAGCTATTAACGAAGCCATAACCAAAATATCGGCCTACTATCTACCAAAAAGCATCATCTCGAAGGAGAAGAAATAGCGACTACCATATCAATATATTTTTAAAGAGAATATACATTATGTTAACCAAATAAAATTCCGTATGCAAGACAAGGAAAGCTGTAGATATTTGCCTTTCCTTGTCGTTGTTATTTAATGTTTGTTTAGCAGATCATACTTGCTTGGCATTTTAGGCTGTTTTAGCTGTTCTTCTTTTGCGGCAGCTTGTTGCTTTTTTTGTTGTTTCTCGATTTTCTCTTGTGCGTGTATATCCACCAGCACCTTTAGCTGTTTTGGATGCTCGCCTAGAAACTCAACCTTGCCGGTTTCTACATTGTATAGAGCTCCCACTATTTTTACTTTGCCTTCAAGTACCATTTCCCTGACTATCGGGCTTTTTTTAAGTATATTGGCCACCTGCTCCCATACGTTTTCGACTATCGCCTTATTAATCCATTCATCCGCATTATGTCCAGCATGAGCCGCCTTTACCCTTGTGACGGCGGGGACTATAGGCGCTACCAGCTTCGGAATGGAACCGCCGACATGCTCCCCTTTCGCAACGGCTGTCACTGCACCGCATTTTGTATGCCCCATCACGACAACCAGTCTGGTGCCAAGATGCTCGGTGCCGTACTCGATGGTACCTATTTCGTCCGTCGACGATACATTCCCGGCGTTTCTGACGATAAACAGATCCCCAAACCCACTGTCAAACAACAGCTCCGGCGGAACCCTGCTGTCGGAGCATGAGTTTATCGTAACAAACGGATGCTGCCCTTTTGATGTCTCCTGTAGTCTCGTCGCATCAGAATTTGGCCTGATCGATTTACCGCTTACAAAACGCTCATTACCCTCTTTTAGCATTTTTATGGCTTCGTCAGGGCTCACAGAACCAGCAGCGGTTCCGCTGGCGGACAGCATAATAGATGCCGCGCATACTATCAATACTTTTTTAAGCATGAACTCTCCCTTTCTATATTTTTTCAAACATTGCAATATATACAAAACGAACAAAAATTATAAAATAAATAATCAAGCCTATATACGCAATAAAACCACCAAATGCAATCTATCCACCCTCTTCTCTTTTATTTTTCAACCTTCCTAAGAACGTCCAAAAACGCATCCGGCTTTGCCGCGCCGACAAACTGTCTACCTATCTTATTCCCGGAAGCGTCTATGAAATATATGGTAGGAGTACCGAACGCCCTAAAGCCGTCAGGGGTTTTGTCTTTTTTTATATCTATTTCCACCGGAACGAACCTACCGTCAATTTCGGAGATAACATCGGCGTTTTTTAAAACGACGTACTTCATATACTCGCACATATTGCAGCCATCCTGCGTCAGCATCAACATTACAATCTTCTGACTTTTGGCGGCCTCTTTTTTGGCATCGTCGTAAGATTTGGCCCAAATGAACGCAAAAAGATTTAACGAAAAAACCAATAGCAAGCTAAACAATACCCTCATAGTAGACATACTCCTTGGTTAATTTGAAAATATGGCGGCAATCTTACCGAGACCGCCTGTAGCTATCGCGAAGCCGAGTATGATTAGCATACCTCCGGCGATAATCTCTATAGCCCTGAAGTATCTTTTGACTCCGTTAAGAAAATGCAGCATAAAGCTAGTAAGAACAGCCGTCAATAAAAACGGAATCGCAAGCCCGGCGGCATAAACTATCAAAAGCGACACGGATGTAGACGGATTTTCGGCCGCCTTAAATACTATGGCCGCAAATATAGGGCCTACGCACGGAGTCCATCCAAGCGCAAACGACAGACCGAGAACAAAAGGCGCAAAGAAGGTTTTGCTCTTCACGGAGCCAAAATTCGCCCTTTGTTCAAAGTTTAGAAAACGAATACCTATGACGCCGGTCATATGCAATCCAAAAAGAACGATAATACCCCCGGCCAGCCAGCTAATCCATTCATAATTGAAGATATTGCCGATCAATTCGGCCATCGCAACGCCTAGAAGCACAAATACGACGCCAAACCCTAAGACAAACATCAAAGCGGCGTAAAAGATTTTCAGCCTCTCCTTTGCCCCAATCTCTTCGCCGTTAGCCAGGCGTTTTACCGATATGCCGGATATATACGATATATAGGCCGGTATCAGCGGCAACACGCAAGGGCTTACAAAAGTAAGCACCCCCGCTATAAAACTTACAAGAAAAGGCATGCTCTGAAATAGGCCAGATAGATATAGTTCCATATTGGCTCGCTATTTTTTCAATATCATCGTGCCGCTTCCGGTCTCTACCGGGTAGCCTTCTTCTATCCAAGCCTTAAACCCGCCTTGCAGCGACTTGGCGTTTTTATATCCGAGTTTCCTCAACGTATCTGCGGCCATGATGGCCCTAGGACCGCTTCTGCAGTATGTAACTATCGCAACATTCTTATCTTTTAGTTTTTTAGGTATATCGAACTCTATATTCCCTCTGGTGGAAGCTATATTTTCGCCGCTAACGGAGCTTAGTATCTCACCCTCCGCCCTTTGATCCGCCTCTCTGGCGTCGAACATAACGATAGGCATATCTTTATCAAGCATGGCTTTTAGTTCTTTTGCCGATATTTCGTTGCCTCTTTTGGCTTCGTCAAGCATTTTTTGGAACTCTGGCGAAAAGGCCGAAGCCCCAAACAAATTCGAGACGACAAAACCACAGGAGACCGCCAATAGAAACAATGACTTTTTCATAACTTTTCCTTTATAAATTTGGAGTTTATCCCGCTTTTCGCGGTAGCTTTTGCCCTACTTTTGGAATATGGCTATGCTATTATTATAAATAGCGGAGCATTTGCGATTCTTATGCTGCTATTTATTTAACTTATTAGTTATTTAGCTATTTGACTAAATAACTATCGACAGCTATAATAACCAAAACAAAACAACGTGTCAAGAGGTGTAGATGGAACTAAATATGGAGCAGAAAGTAGCCGTTTTCAAGGCGCTCGGCAATAAAACAAGATTTTTGATGTTTAAGGCCATATTTACAAAGTCTGTTACATGCTCCATAGATGATAAAAAAGAGCATATAGACGAAGCGGAGGCGGAATCGATATGCGTGTCAACCATAGCCTCCTTGTTCGACTACTCGATGCCGACAATATCAAACCATCTAAAAGAGCTTCGGACTGCGGGGCTTATCACGATGGAGAAAAGAGGCAACAAGATCTACGTAGAAGCAAATCTCGATACAATCAAAGCGTTAAACGACTGTTTTACCGATCTAATAGCGCAGCTAGACGCCGCACGGCTCAAATAACAAATCAAGCCGTCACGCAATCTAAAACTTATTTTTTAGCCATCATCTCTTTTCTTTACAAAAAATCTGAGCGTAGCGAGCGGTATCGCGACGGCGGCTATGACAAAAACGAACGCTATCAAAATAGCCTCCAAACCAACATCCATCGATTAAAATCTCCTTCTAAATAAAATACGCAAAACAAATCGCTACCGTCTCGTCGCCCATCCTTCAAATCTTACATACTTCATAGCGTCGCCGACCTCTACCTTTATTGACGCTATCCATCTGCCCTCTTTGTCCAGATTGAACTTGGAGGAGCGGTATTCGCCGTTGTCGTACTTGAAATCCTTGATATCTATGTTAAATTTTGACGTGTCCGGCCTCGTGATATAGGCGCTAACATTGGCGTCGCCTACATAGCCGCCTTTTTTATCCAATATTTTTAACAGCAGCTCATTCTCCCCTGCCGCAAACTTCTTGTCGTTGTCGACCAAAACCACAAATCTGCTATCGAACAACTCTTCTTTGTTGATAATCTGGTCATATTTCTTTTCCAGATCTTGATAGCCCATATGATAGTCGTCGGCCATCTCTATCGGCGTCGCGATGGATATCGCCAATACGCTAAACAGACCTACCAAAAAAAGCGCGGACATAACGCTGAGCAAAACGATAATCGGCCTAGCGCCTGATTTTGAATTAGCCATAAATCCCCTTTCGAGATTAAAGTGGCCGATATTTTGCTATAGCTATTTCAATTTTGTTTCAATATCCTTATCCGTTTCAGCGACATTAAACATTATAGAAAAGACGGTTCCCTCGCCTTCTTGGCTATCTATGGCGTATTTTAGCCCACATACTTTAAGCAGCATGATAGCGAGCCTCAGACCTATTCCGTTTCTGGTTTTGCCCTCTTTCAGATACCCGACCATCGGCAGCCTATTCTCGGCACGCCTCAATATATTCCTATCTATGCCTCCGGCTTCGTCGGCTATGGTCAATACGGCTTTCCCGTTGTCTCTTTTTAGCGATATGCGGATATTTTTTTTGGTCAGAGTAAACTTTACGGCGTTTTCGCATAGATTCGCTATAGCCCTATGCAAAAGCACTCTGTCCGATTCTATAAAAATATCCGGCTCTATATCGAGCGATAGACCCTTGTCGTCACTCATTGCGACATCCATCAGAAAATATGAAATCTCGTCGACCATCTCGGAGAGATTAAACCGTTTCACATCCGCCAATACCGAGTTTTCTTCTAGACGCGTAAGCAGCAGAAGCCTTGATATGAATTTATCCAGCCTTGATATCTGGCCGACGTCGCGTGAAAATTTGCGCTTTAGAGGCATAGGCACGCCATCATCCATAAGGGCCTGCTCTATATGCGTCCTGATAATGGAAAGCGGGGTTTTAAGCTCATGCGACATTAGAGACAGGAAGCTTCTTTGGTTGGCAAAAGATTCATCCAGCTTCTCCAGCAGTCCGTTGATATTTTCGGCAAGCAATCCTATCTCGTCGTTCGAGTACTTTTTCAGCCTTACGTCAAGCCTCAGCTCGTTTATTTCAGACAAAACATCGGATATTTCGCCGAGCGGTTTTAAGATGAGCCTTAACAAAAAATAAGCGAAAACGGATATCAGAATAAGGGCGGCGATAAAGACGGCGATTGTTTTTTGATAGCTGTAAGCGATATCCTCGTCCATCGGATAGCCCATAACGATGCTTGCGCCGTCGCCGTTTTCAAGTTTTTTTATTCTCAATATGACGTCTTTGTTGCCGGTAAAATTTACGAATTCCGTATAAACCGTCAACGTATGGCCGTTCGCAAGCTTGCTTATGGGTATCGGCAACGTTTTTGCCAGCCCGCTCTCAAATACGGTATTGCCGCTTTTGTCTACTATCAAAAGCCAGTATCTTTGCATCAGGTTTTTTTCGACACCGGAGGCCGCCCCGCCCCCTTTTTTTAAAACATCCTCCAAGATGGCGATATCCCTGGACATCTGGCCGTCGGCTATTCTGTTTATACTGTTTAGGCTTGTACGATACATCGTGGCCGCAAAGAAAGAGGCTATCAAAAGCGTCGACAACAGATAGAAAATAGCCAGCTTCGTCCTTATCTTCACTTGCCGAGCCTAAAGCCGATACCGCGTACGGTCTCTATTATATCGGGAGACGAAAGCTTCACCCTGATGTTTCTTATATGCATATTGATTATATGGGAGGATTTTTCGACGTAGTCGTCATATATATGCTCGGCTATCTGAAGCGGGGTCAGGATTATGCTTCTGTTATAGAAGAAGAGTTCCAAAATCGAAAATTCTTTCGGCGTCAATTGGATATTCTCTCCGCCCTTTTTGACCGTGTGGGCGGCTACGTCTATCTCTACGTCGGATACTACCAGTTTGGTATCTTTCTGTGAGGAGACGCGTCTTAGCAGCGCCCTGACCCTCGCCAAAAACTCTATAACCGAAAACGGCTTTGTAATATAATCGTCCGCGCCGCCGTCAAGAGCCTCTATCTTATCGCCTATTTCGGAGTTCGAACTTAAAATAAGCACCTGGGTTTTCAGCTTCATAACGGAGCGCATATGTCCAAGCAGCTCCAGTCCGCTCATATCCGGCAAATTAATATCCAGCACGACAAGGTCGAAAATCTTTGCTTCCAGCAGTTCTATGGCTTTTGCGGCGCAATTTGCAATTTTTACGCCGTAAAGCTCTTCGTTTAGTATGCCTACAAGATTTTTGCCAAGCTCCTTGTCGTCTTCGACTACTAAAATATTCAAATATAAAACCAATCTTCTGTTTTTCTAAAATCATAGCACATATCGTTGCGATAGCGTATCAAATGGGTATAAATTGAATAAAAATTGAAAAATAGAGGATATATTGTTATCGTCGGCGTTTTTAGTAAGCCGTAAATGTTTTGAAATATTTAAAAGCTATAGTCGCGCTTTCAAAAAAATATTTCGCCGCCACGTACTATTCGACAAAAATAAACAATCAAAAAAGCAAAATACCATGAAGAACATATGCAAGTTGATAATCGGCATGAGCGCAGCCGGTTTGTTTGCCGGGGATACGACGATAAAAAACCCGGAGCAAGAAAGCTGGAACGCAAAACTGCAAAGCACGTATATATGGATGAAAAAACCTTCCATAAACAGCCCGTACGCCGGAGATAATTCGCTCAAGGCCGACTCCGAGGGGAGTTGGAGCTGGAGCGTTACGCCGTCTATAGGTGCGCGCTTATGGAACGGAGGCGAATTCTACTTCAATCTGGAATCTGGAAGAAACCAATCGCTATCCGAACTGCACGGATTGGGAGGCCCGGCGAATGGCGACGACCAAAAGGACGGAGGCAAAAAACAGCAATATTTCACCTCTAGGCTGTTCATAAGGCAAGTAATAGGTCTTGGAGGGGAAAAAGAAAGTATAGCGTCCGATGCGAACCAATTGGCAAGCTCGTACGACAAAAACCGGATAGTACTGACGCTCGGCAAAATCAGCGTAACGGATATATTCGACAACAACGCCTTTTCCCACGACGCGAGAACGCAGTTTTTGAACTGGGCGTTTACGACTTACGGCGCATTTGATTATGCGGCAGATTCTAGAGGCTATACCGTCGGTATCGCGTCGGAACTATACTATGGCGACTGGGTGTTTCGCATAGGCAGGTTCATGATGCCGACGGATTCGAACGGCAGGTATCTCGATACCGCCATCGGGAAGCATTTTGGCGATCAGGTCGAAATAGAACACTCCCACAAAATAAACAATCTTGACGGAAAACTCAGGGCGCTTGTTTTTAGAAATAAATCAAAAATGGGAAGTTTCTCGGACGCCGTCAACTACGCCGCACAAAACGGATCGACCCCGGATGTCGCAAACGTCAGGCAAGAATCGTACAAAACAGGATATGGCGTAAGCTTGGAGCAATATTTGACGAAGGATATAGGCGCATTTGCCAGATATAGCCGTGCGGACGGCAAGACCGAAACGTTCGCGTTTACCGAAATAGAGCGTTCCGTCTCCTGTGGTCTTTCCATAAACGGCTCATCGTGGGGCAGAGATAAAGATACTCTTGGCATAGCCGTCTCTATAAACGGCCTATCTGACGGACATAAGGACTATCTGTCCAAAGGCGGACTTGGCGCGTTCATAGGGGACGGCAAGATCAACTATAGATCCGAGGAGATACTGGAAGGATATTACAGTGCGAATATAGCGAAAAACTTTTACGCGTCGTTTGACTATCAGCGGATAAACAATCCGGCCTATAATGCGGACAGGGGGCCGGCTGATATCTATAGCGTAAGGCTTCATTTGGAGTTTTGAGGATATAGCTTGCAGCTATTGCAATCTTTTCCGCACGGCTCGTGGTGGATAAGCGTATATGCCTGCTCGAATATGGCCTCGATATCCGCCTCTATCTTGTCGGCCAATTCGTGCGCTTTTTCTATCGTATCGTATTTGCATACTGTCATATGAAAATCTATATGCCTCTCGGAGCCGGCCTTCCTTGTTCTAAGATCGTGAAAGTCCAGAAAATGCTGTCTATATCTTTCGATGCTGTCTATTATCTTACCCTCCTCCTCTTCCGGAAGGCTGGCGTCCAAAAGCGGGGCAAACGACCCCCTCAATAGCTCCCATGCGGCATGGACTATCAGAGCCGCGACCATGATAGCCGCGACCGGGTCAAGCCACTGCCAGCCGGTCAGATATATGCCAAAAAGCCCGGCCATGACGCCTAGCGAGGTAAGCACGTCCGTTCTTAGATGCATGGCGTCGGCTCTAAGGGCTATGGAGTCGGTCTCTATCCCGACCCTCATGAGATGTCTCGATATGAAGAAGTTGACGACAGAGGATACGGCCATGATAGCCACACCCCACCCTACCGCCTCGACCGGATGCGGATGCAAAAGCTTTTGTATAGCCTCCAGAACTATCCAAAAGGCCGCTATCAATATAAGAACGGCCTCAAGCGTACCGGATAGATTTTCTATCTTTCCGTGCCCATATCTATGCTTTGCGTCCGCCGGATGAGAGGCCTGTCTTACGGCGAAAAAAGCTATGATAGCTGCAAGCAGGTCCAACGAGGAGTGTATCCCCTCCGAGATTACGCCGACGGAACCTATGGCGACGCCTATACTTAGCTTGCCTATGACCAGCGCCGTATTCGAGATAACCGATAGCTTCGCCGCCTGTTCTTTTGGATTTACCATACGCTACCCCTTAAAACCAATTTTTCTTTTTGAAATACACAAACGGGATAACCGCCGAGAGCGCCATGACGGCCAGCGAGTAAAAATATCCGTACTCCCATTGCAGTTCCGGTATTATCTTGAAATTCATCCCGTAAACGCTCGCTATCAACGTCGGCGGCATCAATACTACGTTTACGACCGTAAAAAGCTTTATGATCTTGTTCTGGTCTATGTTGATTTGGCCTATAAACAGGTTTTGAATATTGTCAAGGGCGTTTAGATTGATGGTCGTAAACTCTATTAGCGACGCTATATCCTTTATCATGATGGTCAGGTCGTCCCTGTGCTTCTTGGATATTTTGCCGGACTTCAAAAGCCCTATCGTTATCCTTCTTTTATCCGATATCGTCTCTCTTATCTTCAGATTGAACTCTTGTATCGTAGATATCCTCTCCAATATCTCATCGTCGCTCATTTTCGAGTTTGGCGAAAATATATCCTTTCTGAGTTTGTTTATCTCCTTTGCCGCATACTCTATAAGCGCGGCGTCCGCCTCGATTCTGTTGTCGAAAATATGCATAAAAATATCATATCCGCTACCCATATCGGAATTTGCGCGAAGAAGCCGCCTTTGCGTCTCGTTAAAGCTTTTTAGCTCCTTATATCTCATAGTGAAAAGTATCTCGTTTTTGATAATGAACGCAACCGATTCGTTGCAGTGATCTTTTGCCTTGTCCGCAAAGAAAAAAGATACGAAAAATAGCGCGTTTATGGATATGGAGTCGCTATCCTCCCAGTATCTGGAGCTGCTCTCTATGCTTTCCCTCTCTTGCCTGGTCGGGAATTCGACCTCAAACCCATCGCTGATTTTCGATATTTCCGCGGCGGAAGGATTCAATAAGTCGATCCACAGGATAGACGCCGCATCAAGCGTTTCGATATCGTCGTTTTCGGTATATTTTATTACTTGGTTATTTTTTGTGTATATATTTATCATGCTGCGCTTCCCCTCTATTGTATTCGGGCGGCCGGCTTTAAGAATGGATATAAAAAAGACGCATCGCTGGAAACTTTCGCGGCAATTACTTTATTTTACCGACCGTCCATATGCGAAAGAAGTACAGGAGATGCGCCGTGTCGCTTAGGGTCGTCGTCCATTGCGCTCTCCTTTGTAGAAATTATTTCGGCGAATTATACATGACTTATTTCAATTTTATTTCAACAAGCCAAACGGGAAGCGTATTCTCCTTATTTCCTAGACGGTATTGGATAGTTTTCTATCACGTAGTCTATATCCTTGTCGCCTCTGCCGCTTAGATTTACGAGAATAGACCTGTCCGGATTCTCTTTTGCGTATTTCATAGCATACGCTACGGCGTGCGCGGACTCCAGCGCCGGAATAATGCCTTCGTGTTGCGATAGCTTATAGAAGGCGTCTATGGCCTCCGTGTCGCTGCATAAGCCCACTTTGGTTCTGCCTATGCTGTTTAGATACGCATGCTCCGGACCTACGGACGGATAATCTATACCGCTTCCCACCGAATGCACAGGGGCCGGCTCCCCTTTTTCGTCTTTTAGCATGATGGAGTTGAATCCGTGCATTACGCCTTCGCTGCCATATGTCAGGCTAGCCGCATGTTCGCCCAGCTTCTCGCCTTTGCCGGCAGGCTCAACCGCCACAAGCTCTACCGCGTCTTCGATAAATGCGCTGAATATCCCCATCGCGTTGCTGCCTCCTCCTACGCAAGCGGTCACGGCGTCAGGCAGTTTGCCGGTCATCTCGTAAAACTGTTCCTTCGCCTCAAAGCCTACCACGCTTTGAAAATCCCTTACCATTCTAGGAAACGGATGGGGACCTACTACCGAACCTATGGCGAAAAGCTGGTTTTTCGTATCTTTCAGGTAAGCCTCGAATGCGCTGTCGACAGCCTCTTTGAGCGTCTTTAGTCCGTGCGTAGCCGGAACTACTTTGGCGCCCAGTATCTTCATCCTGACGACGTTCGGGTGCTCTTTTTTGATATCCACCTCGCCCATATGTATCTCGCACTCCAACCCAAAATATGCGGCCGCCGTAGCCAGCGCTACTCCGTGCTGCCCGGCTCCCGTCTCGGCTATCAGCTTCGTTTTGCCAAGATGCTTCGCCAGCAAAGCCTCGGCCATACAGTGATTTAGTTTGTGCGCGCCGGTATGGTTGAGGTCTTCCCTTTTTAGATATATCTGTCCGCCGCCTATATACTTGCTCAGATTTTTACAGTAAAAAACCGGGGTCGGTCGGCCCTGATAGTGTTTTCTGATTGTTTTTAGCTCGTTCAAAAACTCATGCGATTTTGAAAGCCTCATATACGCCTCGGTTATCTACCTGAAAGGCTCTTCCAGCTGCGGCGGTATGAACGCTCCGCCGAATTGTCCGAAAAATCCGTCTCTATCGGGCATTGACTCAAGGTATGGTTTTTTACTCTCCAGCATATCTCTCTCTTTGGTGGTTTAGATTTGGAAAAATTTACCAAAAACTGCTTTAACAACGACAGATGAAGCCTTTGTCAAAATCGCAGACACACCTCGTAGATATCGTCTTTCTCAATAAGCTCATACTCCAATCCAAGCTCCAGCGATACCCTTTTTAGTATCCTCTCCCCTATTTTCGAGCTGAACATATACTTTTCGCCGCCCTTTTCGTTTTTTATGCAGAGTTTGCGCTCTTTTGCGTCCAATTCTATCCGTATGGAGCTGCCCTCTTTTGCATAAGTCATAGCGTTTTCGAGCAGCGCGCCGAGAAGCTTCTGGAACAATCTTTTTTTTGTATGGATGTGCGTCTTTTCGCACCTTGCCTCTATCGTTATCTGCCGCCTTCTTGAGAGTATCTCCATCTTCGAGACAACTTCAGACGTCAAATCGCATATCTCGAACTCCATGCTCTCTTCGAAATCCGACGTCTCAAAGAACAGCACGCTTCTAAGCTCGCTCGAGAGCCTCCCTATATCGCTTCCTAACTCTTTGGCGAACTTATCCTTCGGATAACCGTCGTCGTCTTCGTACACATCGAGCCTTGCGCGCATAAGCGCCAAAGGGGTCTTTAGCTCATGGGCGGCCTCCTTGAAGAGCTCCTTTTCCCTTTTGCGATAGTTCTCAAGCCTCCTTATAAGCGCCGAAAAAGCGTCGGCCACAGCGCATATCTCGCTAGGGCAACCGTCTTTTTGGATATCAAACTGGACTCCGTCCCTATACTCCTTACATCTTACGACAAGAGCGGATAGCGGTTTCATAAGCCTGTGGACGAAATAGACGCTCGCCGCCAATACTACCAGCAAAAACAGGAGATATTTTGCAAGCAGCTTTTCCGTATATCTCAAAATAGAGTAGTTTACTTTTGAATCCGTACTGACGCAGTTTAGATAGTAGCCGCTTTGAAGCTTCACGTATTCCGCTATTTCGTTTTCAAGCGGCACATAAGGTGATTTTGTTATAAAAAATCTTATCGAATCGGCTTCGGAGTCGTCTATTATCGATATGTTGTGCGGGACTTTGTATAGATAGGAGATATCGAGCTTGTCATCCGCGTCCTTTGGCAGATATTCGTCCATACTCTCCCATGTCGCATGCGATAACACTTTTTGCAGGTCTTTTATCTTTTCGGCTCTCAAAGTATCTATGGCGATATAGAGATTGAGCCCGAACGCGACGGCTATAAGCAGCGTAAAGAGCAGCGCTATTTTTAGTTTTAAGGAGTTAAAAAAGCTATACCTCAATAGTAAACCCTCTGGTCTTTACCGTCTTAATAAGCTGCGGGGATAGTTTTTTTCTTACCCTTGCCACCAGCTCATCCACCGTATTTTGCAGCTTATCCTGCGGATTTTCATAGATTGCGTCCATAATCTCCTCTCTGGATGCGATCTGATTTTTCCTGGAGAGCAGATAAAACAAAAGTGCGTGTTCGTTTTTGCTAAGAGATACAGGATGTCCACCTTTTGAGACTGTTTTTGAGGAGATATCTATCTCTATATCTTCCATTGCTATATTTTTTGGCGCAAACCGTCTGGCGAGAGCTATAAGCCTGGCTTTGAGCTCTTTGATATCAAAAGGCTTTTCCAGATAGTCGTCCGCACCGAAAAAGAGCCCCTCAACCTTATCGTCCACGGTCGAAAGCGCACTCAAGATCAAAACGCCGCAATTTGGGTTTTTCTCTTTTGCGTAGGCGACCAACTCTTTTGCCTTATCCACCCCGTGAAACGTCCTATCGAATACGGCCGCCTGATAGCTAAAAGCGTCCAAAAAAGCTTTCGCCTCGTCCGCCTCGGAGGCGACATCGACGATAAAATCGTTTTTGAGAGAAATCGCTAGCAGGGACAGAAGCTCCTTCTCGTCGTCGGCGACCAAAATCCTCATCTATAAAGACTCCGTAACGTCTATCTGGAATATTTTTATACTACCCTCTTTGAACCCAGCCTTTATTCTCTCCAAAAAAGGCTGGAAGTTTTCCGTATCGACAAAAAACTTGAACAGCCCAAACTCCATCCTGCCGCTCACCTGCTCTTTGTCGCTTTTGAGAAAAGAGCTAAGCGAGTAGCGTTTGCAGTCGAAGTAGTAAAACTCCTCTACCCCGTTTTCTAGCAAAAAATCAACGAGCGAATCTTTTATATCCGCTCTAAAATATACGTCAACGGCTTTTTTATTCACTTCTCACCTTTCCTTTCATATAGAGCATTCTAAACGCCGGAGGGAGTATAAGAAGCGTTAGCGCCGTAGAGGTGACAAGCCCTCCTAATACGACTATAGCGAGCGGTCTTTGAATCTCGCTGCCCACGCCTGTGGCGAAAAGCAGCGGCAACAGCCCGAGAGCCGCTATAAACGCCGTCATAAGAACCGGCCTAAGCCTTCTTCTGGCGCCTTCCGTTACGGCGTCGTCTATGGAGTATCCTTGCGCCAAAAGGGAGAGGAAGTAGCTCACCATTACCACCCCGTTTAGCACCGCGATACCGAATAGCGCTATAAATCCTACCGACGCAGGAACGGATAGATATTCGCCGGAAATAAAGAGCGATATAACTCCGCCGGTAATAGCGAAAGGTATATTAAGAAGCACCAGAAGCGTAATCGGCACCGACCTGAACGTAAAGAACAAAATCATGAAGATTACGCCTATGCTTACAGGGATTACGGTCATTAGCTTCGCGGACGCTCTTTGTTGGTTTTCGAACTGCCCGCCGTACACTACCTTATAACCGTACGGGAGCTTGACCTGGGCCGCTATCTTCGCCTTGGCCTCCTCGACAAAACCGACCAAGTCCCTATTCTCTACATTTGCTCTGACTACGCTAACCCTCTGCGAGTTCTCGCGGTCGATCTTTACCGGACCTTCTATCTCCCTAATATCGGCGATACTGGATACCGGCACGGAGAAGCCGTCCGCCAGCGGTATCTCCAACGCCCTGAAAAGCTCCGGATTTGAGGATATATTTTTATCCATCCTGAGCATAACCGGAATCCTTGTCGCGCCGACAGGTATATAATCTACATTTAGACCCTCAAGCGACGTTTTTAGAAATTTTTGCAGCTCTGCGGTATCGACACCCGTTTTTGCCGATTCAAGCCTGTTTGGCTCCACAACCAGATAGTTTACCCCCTCGTTTAGCGTAGTAAACACCTCGGAAGAGCCTTTTATACCCTTTAGCGTAGTCTCTATCTTCTGGCTGAGCTCGTTTAGCTTGGCGATATCCGTACCGTATATCTTTACGGCCAGATCACCCCTTGAGCCGGTAAGCATCTCTGAAATTCTCATCTCGATAGGTTGCGTAAAGCTGAAGCTTATTCCGCCAAAACCGCTCAGGGCTTCTTTTATTTTCTCTTTTATCTCCTCTTTATTTGAGACGCTCCACTCTTTTTTAGGCTTTAGGGTTATGAACGTATCGGTTTGGTTTAGGCCCATAGGGTCTAGCCCCAGCTCATCGGAGCCGGTACGCGCGACTATCGCCTTGACTTCCGGCACCTTCTCTTTGATCGCCTTTTGTATGGCTAGGTTTAGCTCTTTCGATTTCTCTAGCGAAATTGACGGAGGGGTCTCGACGCTAAGTATCAAATCCCCTTCGTCAAGGGTCGGCATAAACGCCTTTCCTACAAACAAAAAGAGTGTCAGGCTCACCGCCAAAAACAAAAGCGCCCCCATAAAAAGCTTTCTTGTCCTATTTAGCGCAAACGCCAAAAGAGGCTCGTAACTGCGGCTAAAAAAACGGTCCAGCTTCGTCTCTTTGTGCGGGGCGGCTTTTAGCAAAAACGAACATGCCACAGGAATGACGGTCAAAGAAAGCGCAAGGGAACCAAATAGCGCGAATACTATCGTCATCGCCACCGGAGCAAACAGCTTACCCTCCAATCCCTCCAGCGTCAAAAGAGGCAAAAATACGACCGCAATAATCAAAATTCCGCTAAATACTGCCGGACTCACCTCTTTTGAAGCTCTATATACCTGATGCAGTTTCGGCAGCTTCATATCAGCCTTGCCCAGTCTCGCAAAAGAGTTCTCGACCATAACTACAGCTGAATCCACCAGCATACCCACCGCTATGGCTAGACCGCCTAGGCTCATAAGATTTGCCGTAAGCCCAAAATAGTTCATCATCACAAACGCGAAAGCGAGAGAGAGCGGAAGTATTATACTGACGGCAACGGCGGCTCTGATATCGCCCAGAAACAAAAGCAGCAAAACCACGACCAATACGACGGCTTCGGTTAGAGCCTTTGATACCGTATCTACGGCCTGTTGCGTCAAATGGCTCCTGTCATAAAAAGGCTCTATATGCACGCCTTTTGGCAGCTGCGGCTTAAGCGCCTCTAGCGCCGCCTTCACCTGGGTTATCGTCTCTTTGGCGTTCGCGCCTTTAAGGGTAAGCACAAGCCCTTCGGTCGCTTCGCCCTCCCCGTTTTTGGTAACAAAGCCCATTCTAGTCAGGGAGTCGTCGGCAACACGGCAAAAATCGCCTATACGAAGCAACCCGTTATGGGAGTGTATGGTGATGTTCGATATCTCGGATACGCTTTTGACGCCGCTTTCCACTTTGACCAAAAAGCTCTCTTCGCCTTTTGTGACCCTGCCCGCGCCGTCATTCGAGAGATTTGACGCAAGCGCCTCTTCAAGCGCGGTTATGGTGACTCCGAGCCTTCTCATGGCCGCAAAGTCCGGCTCGACTACGATGGCTCTAGCTTCTCCGCCAAGAGAGTTGACGTCGGCGACGCCTTTAGCTCCTCTAAGGGCCGGTCTGATTACAAAATCGAGAAGCTCCCTTTTTTGTTTTTGGCTGATATTGCCCTCAACCGTAAACATAAACGCTTCACCGAGCGGCGTAGTGATGGGAGCCATCCCGCCTGTCACGCTTTTTGGCAAAGAGCCCATGGCGGATGATAGCTTCTCGGCCACCTGCGCCCTCGCGCGGTAGATATCGGCGCCGTCGTTGAAATCTATCGTAATATCGGCTATGCCGTATTTGGAGGTGCTTTTTAGCAGCTTCTCGTTTTCAAGACCCAAAAGCTCGGCCTCAAGAGGCTTGACAACCCTGTTTTCCACCTCTTCGGGAGCCATGCCTGGAGCTTTTAGGATTATCTTGACCTGCGTAGAAGATATGTCCGGAAAGGCGTCTATCGGTATTTTAAGAAACGAGTAAACGCCGTGTATTAGCAGTACGGCCGAAAACAGTATTACTACGATTCTCTGTTTTAGGGAAAACTCTATCAGCTTGTTTAGCATCACTCAAATCCCATTCCGCTTAACGCGCCTTTGAGGTTTATTATACCTCCTACCGCTATCTCGCTGCCTGGGGCGATATCGCCCGGTTTTACGTATACGCCATCTTTTGTCTCTCTGAGCACGAACACTTTTTTGGAAACAAAACCTGTTTTGGTTCTGACAAAACATATATCGCTGTTTTTGTATTTGGTCACCGACGACCTAGGCAGCATCAGAGTACTCTCCGACTTCGGTACGGAGACAAAAAACTCATGTGCGGTGCCAGCCCTAAAACCATCCTTTGGAGCCGTAATCTTTACTACGCCAAGCGCAGAGTTGGTAGTCTCGTCGACGCCGCCGGATACTCCGATTAAAGTCCCTATTTTATTGCCGGCCTTGTCGGTCACCAGACTTCCTTTTTTGATATTGCCAAGCTGCATCGGCGGTATTTTGATATATGCGGCCAAAGACGAAGCGTCGGATATCTTCAGATACGGCATAAAAGGCTCGATTTTTTGCCCGCCTTTTTTAGGGGATAGCGACAAGGTCCCATCCATCTTTGCTTTTACGGCAAAGGTTCCATCCCCCAAAGCAAAGGCTCCGGCTACCCCTAGTCTGCTTTCAAGCTCGGATACCCTAGACGCCAAGGCTGACGCCTCAAGAGAGCTTTTTTGATACTCCCTGAACGATATAACGCCCTCTTTGTAGAGCATCTCATCTTTTTTTGCATTGTTATTTAAGGCTTTTAGCCTGTTTTGGGCCTCTCTTAATTCAAACACGTTAGCCATAAGCTCGGAGGAGGATATTATGCAGAGCGTATCGCCTTTTTTGACGACATCTCCGGCCGTTTTAACTATTTTCAGGGCTATGCCCTCGGAGGGCAAGATATAATTTTTTGATTTTGCGTCGTCATAGTCGAAACTGCCGACAAACGGCCCGGCGGTCTCGCTTACGCTCATAACGGCCGGTTTTGTGCTAATACCCATTTTTTTCATCCCGGCTTCGTCCATTTTTATCTCCGCGAACAGGGAAACGGCGGCGGCCAAAAAAACTAAAAACTTCTTCATCTTATTACTCCTGCGAAAACCTTTTCGAGTTTTGCTATTTCTTCTACATACTCTTTTTTATAGGTTATTGTTTTTATCGTCGAATCGAAATAGGCGTTTTTTGCCGCAAGATACTCAAACAACGACACGGCGCCATTCTCATAACCCTTTGCGGTCATATCGAACACGGACTTGTACAGCTCTTCGTTTGCGATGGAATTTTTTATCTTTTTTTCTAGCTCCACTACTCTTTGGCTCTCCATCTTCGCCATGATCGATAGTGTATCTTGCAGTACTTTTTGCTTTCTGTTCACGGCGTCCAGTCTGGCCCTAAGCGCAGCTATCTTGTTCTCGTTCTTGCCAGTTACGTTCAAAGGGAACGAAACACGAAAATCGACGCTTTTTTGTGTCGCCTCTTTGGTCTGTCCGACGCCAAACTCGACCCTGTCTATCAGGGAGTACCTATAGCCGCCCATTTCGCCTTCTATCTCTTGTTTTTTCGCTTCCATCTCTTTTACCTGAAGCGACTCTTTACGCAATTCCTCAAGCCTTTCGCTAAGAGCCGGATAGAACTTGAACCCAAGGTCGCTGATCGTTATCTCGTCATGAGACAAAACCGCATGCGACAAGGCATGATGGAGCTCCTCTTTAAACGCTGACGCCGAAGCTAAGTCAACCTTGCTTTGCATAAGTTCCGTCTCAAACCTCGCAAGCTCCATTTTCGAGATGCGTCCCGCATCGAACTTCTTTTTGGCAAGCTCAAAGGAACGCTTTGCGGCGGCCTCTTTTTGGGTGTATATATCCTCTTCCTCCGAGGCGAGCAGAAACAGCAGGTACGTTCTTTTTATTTCGCTTTTTATCGCCGTTTTTTGGAGCTCTTCGGAGATATAAAGACCCTTCTCTTTGGCTTCAAATCCTCTTTTTTCGCTTGCTATAATCCAAGGCATTCTGGTGGAAAAGCCGAGCATGGAGGAGGTTTCGCTCTGGTGGACGGATTCGTCCGTTTTTATCTTCCTCTTGCCAAACTCAAGAGTGAGAGGCTCAAAAGCGAGCGCCGCCGCTTTATCGTATTTTGCGGCGTTTCTTTCGCCCGCGATATCTATGACCGCCATATCGTTTTTATAGACTTCGTTTACAAACTCGTCAAACGTATATACCGAAGCATAAGAATAGACCGCCCCAAGAGCGATCAGCAAGGTTTTTTTCATTTAAATCCCCTGTCTTTCCAAGACTTTGCCGTTTCCGGCGTCCACATATAGTCTGTATTTTTTGCCGTCGGCATCTTGCGCATACACTTGATACACAAGCTCTCTATGCAAATCAAGCAGCGATATGGTTGAAGCATTGAGCCCCTCTTTCGAAAGGGAGCGCTCCACGTCTTCTTTGGATATTTTCGCAAGAGAAGCGAGATATCTTTCACCCTCAAACTGTACCGTAGGATGGCTTCTATATTTTGAAAGCGTATATTTTTGGTGCTTATCGGCAGGTATATCGATGGATGAATCCACGCCGGCAAACGCGCTCAGGCAAAGTAGCGTCAGCGCTAAAACATATCTTCTCATCTTTGGACTCCTTCATTTATTTGATGAGATTTTATGTATTCGCTATGAGAAAATCATGAGATTCTTGATTTAAGAGGCAAAAATAAGGGGTAGGAAACCCCGGAATAAAAGCCGGGGTCCTGAAGCGTGATTGCTTACTTCGCTATATCCACGGCTACTTGCTGGGTTTGTCCGGCTTTTGTCGTTATGGACACCTTTGTACTTATCGGAAGGGCGTTTGCAGGCGGATTTACCGCCTTGAACGTCTGTGTTTGGGCGTCAAATTGCAGCCAGGCAGGAAGCGCTTGTCCGTTATCGAGGGTGGCTTTTACCTCTTTGATATCCTTTGCCGCGACGTTGACGCTGACGGCCTCTTTTACCGTAAAACTAAATCCGCTTCCGGTATCCGCGGTTATTTTGGCGACCACCTTACTCTCCGAAATATTCGAAGATGGAGCTACCACGGCCAACTCCACGCCTTTTTGCGGGGCAAGCTGTTCTTTTTATATGAATAAACCAAAAAATATTCAATTATGCGATGCTAATAATACCCAAGCGGCATAGCAATTATGTGGCTACAGAATGGTTAAACTATAATTTTTACTATTTTTTCAAAAAAAGAGGTTTTAATGCCGGGGTTCATAGAGGGTTTTTTGCTGGGCGGAGCGTCGTCTTCCGCGCTTATTATATTGGCTATCGCCGTTTTTGGGACCATGATGCTTCTTAAAATGTCGTCGTTTAAGATACTATTGGCCGCGATGGCGCTTATCGCCATTTACGCCGGACTAGATAGCTACAAGAATAATGCGCTGGCCGTCGGAAGCGATATGAAGGTAATCGCGGCGGACGTTGTATGTATAGAAGGGACGGCATACAAGACGAATAAGGGGAGCCTTTTTAGCTCTGACAGCTTGACGCTTTTGACGGACGGTAACTCTTCTTCTATAAAGTGCAAAAAGCTATCGGACGTCAAATAGGTCGTCTGCTATACGGCTGTGCGACCGATTGGGCCATAAAACTTAACAACATCGAACAGCAAAAACATCAAAACGCCTGCCGGCAAAAGCATTAGCCACAAGTACGACTCAAGCGGCGCAAAATAAAACAGCGACGCCGCATAGCCGTATTCAACGGCGAAAAAGAGCGCGGATAAAGAGACGCCGATAACGACCGCGTCGACTCTGGACAATCCGCCAAAAACGCCAAAATCAAACGGCTTCTTCGTTCTTGCGTTAAATATCAATACCGTATTGCATACGATAAGCATCGCGAAAGTGGCGGATCTGGCGACGTTCGTATCCATCTTCAGATAATCGGCCAGCAAGACATATACGCCGAAAACAGCGGCGGAAGCGACGGCTCCTTGCATCAGGACGGTCTTAATTTTGCCGGCCGGCAGCAACGGCTCGCTTTTGCTTCGCGGGGGCCTTGTCATACACTCCCTATCTGCCTTTATAGACTCGAACACAACCGAACACATAGGGTCTATGACAAGCTCCAAAAAAGCTATATGTATAGGCGCCAGCACCAACGGCAGACCAAACAAAATCGGCAAAAGGGAGAGGCCGACGATGGGAAGATGTATGGCTATTGTGTATAGCATCGCTTTTTGAAGATTTGAAAATATGCGCCTGCCGTGCATTATCGCGTTTACGATGGAGCCAAAATCATCATCCGTAAGCACTAGCGACGACGCCTCTCTGGCAACGTCGCTGCCTCTTTTACCCATCGCTATTCCGATATTGGCGGCCTTTAGGGCCGGCGCGTCGTTTACACCGTCCCCTGTCATCGCCACGATCTCCCTGTTTTTCTTTAACGCCTCCACTATTGATAGCTTTTGACTCGGGGAAACCCTTGCAAAGACGCATGTCTTGGAGACGCTTTCAAGAAGCGACGGCTCATCCAGGTTTTCAATATCCACGCCGGTCAAGACGCTGCCGCATTCGATTCCTACGCTGCATGCAACCGCCGATGCGGTAGCGGGATAGTCGCCGGTAATCATAACCACCCTTATTCCCGCTTTGCGGCACGTCTCGACGGCGTCACGCACACCGTCTTTTATTGGATCGGCCAACCCGACCAAGCCTATAAAATCAAAATCAAAATCATGCTGATTGCCCGGAAAAGCGGAGCCGCCGTGAGTCGCCTTCGCAACGCCTATGACCCTCAGACCCTTTTTGCCCATATCGGAGGCCATACTGATTATCCGCTCGGCCTTTGCCCGCCCCAGATGGCACAGATCCACAATCGCCTCCGGCGCGCCTTTCGCGGCTATCGAGCAGTATTCGCTATTTGGCGACTCCCACAAATGCGACATCGCCATCAGCTGCGGAGTCAGCTCGTATTCTTTAGCTAGATTCCAATCCGTATGTATATGTTCCGTATTCGCAAGATACTCCCCGGCTAACGTATAAAATGCCTGTTCCATAGGGTCGTGCGGCTCTATTTCGCTCGCAAGTATGCAATACTCCAGCAGCTCGTGAAATTTTTCCGGCAGCCCCTCATTGTTGTCAAGCTCGCAAACATCGTCGTCTACCGCCAGCATCTCGACGCGCATTTTATTTTGCGTCAACGTTCCTGTTTTGTCCACGCAAAGGACGGTGGTCTCGCCCAGGGTCTCGATAGCCCCCAGCCGTCTCGTCAACACTCCGCCGGAGGCAATCCTTACGGCTCCAAACGCCAAAAATATAATCATTATTACCGGGAACTCTTGCGGCAAAATCCCCATAGCTAGCGTAATCCCGGCCAATACGGCATCAGCCGTAGAGCCGCCTTTCGCCGTATATATAAAACTCACGGCGACGCACAAAACTACGCCGACAATCGCCAGGCGCGCGGCGATTTTCGAACTCTCCTCTTGCAGAGGCGACTTGTCGGTATTTATCGTCTCTATGGATTTGCCTATCATTCCAAGCTGCGTATTCGCTCCTACGGCAACCGTCTCCATAATGGCCTGTCCGGCCACGACAAGCGTTCCGGCGTATAGCTTGTTGTTTTTTTCCGCGTCTTTTGGAACGCATACCGACTCACCGGTAAGCATAGATTCATCGACGGACAGTTCGTGGCATGAGAGCGCCCTTCCGTCAGATGGCACCCTGTCGCCCTCCGATAGCATAACAATATCCCCGATGACTATCTGCGTACCTGAAATTCTGGTCGGAACCCCGTCTCTAAGAACAATGGCTCTCGGACTGGATAGCTCCCGTAGTCTTTGCAGCGCCCTTTCCGTACGCCCTTCTTGTATTACGGTGACTAAAATTATTATAAAAACAAAGCCTAGCAAAACCAGCGCGTCATGCACATCGCCTATCAAAAGGTAAATTACTCCGGCGCATACCAAGAGAATAAACATCGGCTCTTTTATAACGTCCAGGATGATTTTGAGAGCGCTTCTGGACTCTGACGACTTCAGGGCATTGGGCCCGTCACTTGAAAGACGCTTTTGGGCTTCAGACGAAGAAAGGCCAATACTATTTGGCATTCTAATCCTTGGGTTTAGGCTGACAAAAATAACCGCAAGAGATTAACACATTTTTCGTATTTTCGAAAGATATAGGAAGAAGGGAATGTAGAGGGAGGCTAGACCGAAGGAGTCCTTGCGGTCTAGACGAAAAGAGTTATTTAGTAGCGTTAGCTTCTTTTTTCTCTTTTTTAGCTTTGTGTTTTTTCTCAGCTTTTTTCTCACCTTTAGCTTCAGTTTTGTTAGCGTCAGAAGCAAAAGCGAAAGAAGATAGACCAAGAGCTACAAGTACGGCAAGAAACTTTTTCATAAGAAAACTCCTAAAAAATTTTTGTACCCCTGTGAAGTACTGCGTATATATTATTACCGGATATGTGAAATTTATGTGGAGTTTTTGACAAAAATGAGATAATTTTTTAAAATAAAACAAAACGAACAGATAACGTCATCTTTAGCCCGAAACGGACTCTGGAGCATAGATTGGCATTCTGACGGTAAACATGGCTCCAAGCTCCGTATTTTTTACTTCAATGGTTCCAGACATATGCGACTCCATAATCATCTTGCTCATATAGAGCCCTATGCCTGTTCCCTTGTCCGCGTCTTTCGTCGTAAAGTAGGGCTCAAACACCCTGTTTATAACATCGTCCGGTATTCCACCGCCGTTGTCTGCTATGCTTATGGCCGCCTCGTTGTTTAGGACGGCGCAACTTATCGTTATGATGGGGTTTTTGACCTCTCTCTCTATCAAAACGTCTTTTGCGTTCGAAACGATATTCAGGATAACTTGCGAGAATTCACTCGGATATCCGCTCACCAAGACGCTCTCTTTCATGTCGTAGATGATCTCTATGGATCTCGAAATAAACTGCGCCTCTACCAGCTTTATGGACTCTCTTGTTTGCGCGGCTATATCGAAGACTACTTTTCCCTTGTCCACCTTGAAGAAATGCCTAAAATCGTCTATCGTCTTAGACATAAAGCTTATCTGCGAAGTCGATTTTTTTATGAAATCATTCAGATACTCCTTGTCCAGCTCTCCGTATTCGTAAGCCATTTCCACATCTTGGATGATAATATTCAAAGCGTTCAGAGGCTGGCGCCACTGATGCGCTATCGCGCCTATCATTTCGCCCATCGTCGCCATCTTGCTTTGATGGAAAAGAATATGCTCTTGGTCCCTTCTTTTTTTTATCTCCTCTTCCACCCTATCTTCAAGCGTCTGGTTGAGCTCTTTTAGGCCAAGTTCAAGCCCTTTTTGCTCGGTAATATCGGTAGCCACCTGCAAAACCACTTTTTGTCCGTCCGGCCACTCTATGATGTGGGCGTTGATCGCATACCACCTGTCGTTCATCGCATTTTTATTGGTCCAGCTATACCTCATGCCCACAGGCAGGTTTTCGTTTATTTTTCCGAACAACGGACAAAAATCGCACTGAGACTCTTGATTTTGAATGGCTTTGTAGCACTTCCGCCCGGTCACGTCGCCAAAAACCTTCTTGGTATACTCGTTTATAAACACGACCTCGAACGTCGCAGGATTGATTACGTAAAGAACTATGTCTATGCCGTTAAGAGTCGATATAAGCTTATCGTTGAAATATTGCAGCTCGGCCTGCAGGATGCTCTTGCTTTCTATCTCACGCTTCAATAGCTTGTTTTGTTTATAAATCTTCCTCGCCAAAACCGACGCCACGACAAGCAGCAAAATGGAGATCAATATAGTGTGATAGTACTTCTCGATAACATCCTTTAACTGCACCGGCCTCTTGATGTTATAAGGATAGTAGTTTAGTTTTTGCAATAGCTGCCTGACCGGCTCATACGAACCTCTGATACCCCAGCATATTTTTCCGCTTTTGGTATGGATTGGATTTTGTAGGTTTGTTTGCAAGATAGCCATAATCACTTCATTCGTCAGCTCCGTGGGCACTCCCTGCAAGACGGCGAGGGGCCACTCCGGATAGAGCGGCGTAGAGACGAGATATGGAAATGAGCCGTGCCAGAGTTGGTTTATTATTTTTATATCGGAGAGGTTTATCTTTTTCGATTTATCCATAGCCTCCAGCAGCTCGGTTCGCACAAAACCGGCGTCGGCCTCGCCTTTGATGACGCTATAAACGACCTTATCCTGCGGCATTCCGGTAAAAAGAAAGCTGGACTTCTCTCTTGGATCCACGCCGGCGTCGAGCATGACCCCGACTTGCATCATATAGCTGCCGAGGCTATCCACGCCAACGGTTGCTATCTTTTTTCCCTTCAAATCAGAGATTTTATTTATGTTAACGTTGCTTTTTTTGGTAAATATGACGCCGCCGAACTTATTTATCTCTTGCCCGTCTTTGGTTATTCTTATCAGGGAGCCTATCGAACTGAGTTCGTATCTATGCTGGAGCACCACATACTGCTCCGGATTCGTAAACATAAAATCCACTTCTTTTGCCCTGACGACTTCGTCTATTTCGGGCAGATTGTAGGCTTTAACGACAAACTTGTATTTTGGTATCTTCGTATTCAGATAATCCGCGAAAGGCTGCCAATTTTCTACGGTCTCAGCCTTTGGGCGAAACGCCAAAATCCCTATTTTTACAGTCCGCTTTCCGTCATCCGGCGCTTGGGCGCAAAAAGCCGCCGAGCCAAACAGTATCAGGAATACGAACAGTTTGATTTTATGAAGGACGGCCGTTCGCACGATTTTTTTCATGTTTTGCTTATTACTGTTTTTTATTCAATCCACATAATCATATTTCTTTTCAAAAAAATATTCAACCCCAAAACGGCAATTTGTCGCCTTTTTTATGTGTTTGATTTTATTTTTATATGCCGCTCGAAAAGCTCTATCTTCCCAGATTCTATCAATTTCGTAAGCGCCGCCTTGTAACTTTTTTTGCTAAGGCCGAACGCCTCTTTTATCTCGTCCGCGCCGCTCTTATAGGTAAAATCCATTTTGCCGCCGCTTCTTTTTAGCGCTAAGAGCACCTTATCGGCGGCTTCGTCCTTTCGCTGCTCGCCTATCGGCCTAAGCGACACATCAAGCTTTCCGTCCGGCCTGATTTTCTTAACAAAACCGCGTTTTATGTCGCCGATGTTTACCTCTTCGAATATATCGCCGGCAAACACCATGCCTTCAAAACTATTGTTCACTATCACCTTATACCCTAGAGGCGTCTTGGCGAGCGCCAAAAGCTCCACCTCTTCCCTCTCTTTAAGCGCAGAAGTGTCGCTCGATAGATAACGCATGATGCGCTCATCGCCGATCAGCCTATCGGTCTGTCCGTCGTATACGACCCTTACTATTCTTTTATCCCCCACCCTAAACGGCTTTTTCTGGTTTTTTTTGGGGACGAACAGGTCTTTTGGCAGCCCCCAGTCTACAAAAGCGCCATACGGCGCAACATCCACCACTTCGAAGAAACCGAATTCATCGGCCATCGCGAGCGGCCTTTCCAGCAGGGCGACCGGCCTATCTTCCGAATCCGTAGTCACGAATACGTCCAGCTCGTCGCCGACTTTCATGCTCTTTGAGACGTATCTATTTGGAAGCAGTATCGCTTCGCCCTCGCCGGAGACTACGAATATGCCCGGAGGAGTTATCCTGTCTACTTTTAGCCTGTTTATTTTTCCAAGCTGTATGCGTTCATCCATAAAATGCTCTTTTTTAACGTGAATTATAACAAATCAAGACGCCGATTGTTTTATTAGTTTTTTTGGCGCAAAAGCTCATTTTCCTATATTTTTTTATACAATCCTATTAACACAAACGAAAGGTCGCTGATGAACGGAGGCGGTATGCAAGAGCCACCATACGAATGGCTGCTTGAGCAATACAAGCTGGCGCTTGACGCAAGCAATATCATATCGATAACAAATAGTGACGGCATCATAGAATACGCGAACGAACAGTTTTGCAAAATATCCGGTTACTCCGAAGATGAGCTCATAGGCAAGCCGCACAATATAGTCAGGCATCCTGATATGCCGAAAAAAGTATTTAAAGACCTATGGGAGACCATCAAGGACGGCAAAATATGGAAAGGCGTCATCAAAAATAGAGCCAAGGACGGCAGCGACTACATAGTAGACTCCACCGTAATGCCGATAAAAGACGATCGCGGCATCATAAAGAGGTTTATAGGCATCCGCCACGACATCACGCCTCTAATCGAAAAAGAGGAGCTTATTGAAAAACAGACCAGGGATAGGCTCTCCGGGCTATATAACAAAGTTAAACTGCTGGAAGATATAGAAAAGTGCGAATTCCCGGTATTTACGGTTCTGAACATAGACGACTTCTCGGAAATAAACGACTTTTACGGTATGGAAATCGGGGACGGGCTATTAAAGTCTTTGGCGGAGAAGCTATTGTTTTATTTTGAAGACGAGGAGAGGCACAGGCTATATAGACTGCACGGGGATGAGTACGGCATACTGACGTCGAAAAGAGAGTATGCAGACGAACATATTTCGATGATAAACTCCCTCCTCATAGATATAAAAAAATCACCGTTTACGCTCGGGCAAGAAAGCATATACATCGCACTGACGGCGGGTAGCGCGCAAGAAAACGAAACGCTGATAGGCAGGGCCCATATGGCGCTCAAATACGCCAAAAAAGAGCGTAGGTTTCATCAGATATTCGACCCGATGATACTAGATAGCTACAAATACGGCGAAAATCTAGAGTGGTCAAACAAAATAAGAAAAGCGATAGAACAAGATAGGATAGTCGCCTACTATCAGCCAATCATGAATATCCAAACCGGCGAAATAGAAAAATACGAAGCATTGGTGCGGCTAATAGACGAGAACGGCGCGGCCATCGTACCGGCGCAATTTCTGGAGATAGCCAAGAAAACAAAGCAGTATTCGTACATTACGAAAAAAATCATAGAGTTCGCCGTCAAAACGGCGAAAGATAGAGATATGGAGATCTCTATCAATATTACGATAGAGGACGTCGAAAACTCAGAGATTGTGAAAACGATAGAGGACGCCATGGAGCAGTCAGGCTGTGGACACCTGATAGTATTCGAGATAACAGAGACGGAAGAGATAAAAAACTATCATGCGCTCAGAAGCTTCATAGAGCTCGTAAAAACCAGGTTTGGCTCAAAGGTGGCCATAGATGATTTTGGAAGCGGCTATTCGAACTTCGAGAACCTGCTGGAGCTTGATTTCGACTACCTAAAGATAGACGGCTCCATAATAGAGAAGATAGACATAAGCAAACAAAGCGAAATACTACTGGACGCCATAATAGCGTTCTCGCAAAAACTGGATATAAAGACGGTGGCCGAATTTGTAAGCAACAAGCAGATACTGGAGATAGTGAAAACAAAAGGGATAGACTACGCGCAAGGTTTTTTCATAGGAAAACCTGCAGAGCTGTGATATTTTAAGCCAGAATTGTTTTTGTAGAATAGGATAATTTTATTTTCGAGGGTTGCTCTTGTTCAGGGAAAAGATAAAATACGGCAAATCGACGCAAAAGCTCCTAAACGACTATAAACTGGCGGTCGACGCCACCACCATACTATCCACCAGCAACCCTCAGGGCATAATCACGTACGCAAATAAAAAGTTTTGCGAAATCTCCGGCTATACGCTTGACGAACTTATAGGCAAACCGCACAGTATAGTAAGACATCCCGATACGCCAAAGCAGGTTTTTAAAGAGATGTGGCGAACAATCAGCTCCGGCAAGGTATGGAACGGGACGATCAAGAACAGGGCGAAAGACGGAAGCGAATACATAGTGGAAGCCGCGATAATCCCGGTAACGGACGAAAACGGCGAAATCGAAGAGTATATAGGGATAAGGCACGACATAACCGCGCAATACGCCAGCTCGGAAGATATGAGGCACGAACTCGCCACAAAGCAAGAACGAATCAAAGAGCTTACGATGACCGATCAGATATCTGGTCTTCCAAACCAAGAGGCGTTCTGTGATACGCTGAAAGTAAACTGCGGCGAACAGCTCTCCTTGATAGCGTTCAAAATAGACCACCTATCCCACATAAAAGACGTCCTTGGCTTCGAGTTCGCCGACGCGTATCTAAAAGAGCTATCCGCCACGGTTTTGAGTTTTTTTGCCGAATTCGGAAACAAACTAGGCGTATTCAGAATAGATTCCGACGAGATGTGCGTAGTATTCAAGGGCGCTATGCAGAACATGGAAAAAACCGTAGAAGATTTTGCGGCGATGGCTAGATTTTTCTATGCGACGCACAAGGATATATCCATCAATTCTCCGGTTACGATAGCGGCCTATACCGGAGACACCGACGTAAGACACAAGATACTCACACTGCTCTCCTACGCTTTCGACAAGCATAGAGGCGAATACATAATCGGAAACGAGGACACCTCCTGCTTCATAGACGAGCATCCGGTAAATATCTTTTGGCTAGGCAAATACTCCGATGCGATAGCCTACGAGCAAATGGTGCCTTTTTTCCAGCCGATTATGGATAATTCAACCGGAAAGATACAAAAATACGAGTGTCTGGCCAGGATACTCGACAACGGCAAGATAATCTCTCCGGACAAATTCATAGATCTGGCTACGAAAGCGAGGCAGATTCCGTTTTTGACAAAGGCTATAGTCAGGCGCGCGTTTGAAAAATTCAGCGAATATCCAGAGCTCGAGTTTTCGATAAACGTCTCGGCAATGGATTTGCAGGACGACTTTTTGCTCAAACAGGTCGGCTATTGGCAGGAAAAAACGATGATAGACCCCTCTAGGGTGGTATTTGAGATACTGGAGACGGAAGATATATACAGATACGGAATTCTAAAAAAATCCATTGCAAAATTAAAGGAGATGGGATACAAAATAGCGATAGACGACTTCGGTACCGGATATTCGAACTTCATATCGCTCTTCGAATACAAAGTCGACTATATCAAGATAGACGGCTCCCTTATAAAAGGGCTATCCGATGAACCGCATAAAATAGAGATGGTAAAAAACCTAAACAGCCTAATACATATGTGCGGCGCAAAATCGATAGCCGAATTCGTGAGCGACGAAAAAATACAGAACATAGCGAAAGAGATAGGCGTAGACTACTCCCAGGGATACTATATAGGTAAACCGTCAATGGAGCTGAAACCATAAAACCTAAACATATCCGCCTCTTCCCTCCAAAATACTTTCCAGCTTCTCTCTTAATATCTGCGGAGTAAACGGCTTGACTATATAACTACTTACCCCGGCCTTTAGGGCCGTTATAACCTCCGATTTCCCGCCTTCCGTCGTAATCATTACGACAGGAATGGCAGAATACTTGTCATGCGACCTTATCTTTCTAACAAGCTCGATTCCGCTCATATTAGGCATCTTCCACTCCGTAATAAGCACGCTTATATCGTCGGTAGTCGACATAATCCTCCAAGCGCTCGCACCGTCTTCGGCTTCCAAAAGATTATTTAGACCAAAATTAGTCAAAGCATTTTTTATAATTCTTCTCATCGTCGAGCTATCATCCACTATGAGTACCTTCATTCGCCTCTTCTCCTCTGGATAAATAAAAATGGAATTTTAATTTCAAAAAGTTGCATTAGCGTCCTATCTTGTTTTTCCATCAAAACACCTCCGCTTCTTCTCCATAAGGGAGTTTTATGCCGCATAGATTTTCTATAAACACCTTTAGATACGGAATGGCCAAATACTCATAAATACTCTCTAAAAACTTGTCTATATTGCTCTTGCAGCATTCGTTTACCTGTTCTATATCAGCGTATATCTCTTTTAAAAACTCTTCAAATACATAAAAACTCTCCAACAGCGGCTCTCTGGCAACGGCGTCAAAAATCTCGTGCATGTTTACGTATCCGTTCTTGTATCCTTCCATCAGCTCCAAAAACGATATCTTTTTCGAAAGCTCGTTGATTTTTTGGAGGGCATTCTCCTTGTGCGGCAAAAAATCGCACAGCAACCTAGATAGCTGCAACGCCTTCTCAAATTCTTTTGACGCCTCTAGATTTGCGATATTCGCATAGATACTATTCCCGAGAGAATTCGCTTTTTTGTATATAGTGCACTCCCTCAAAAACCTGAACTTATCGCACAGCAGAAAAAAATCCCTAAAGTTTTTGCTTCTGTATAGATAGAATGCCCTTTCATAATTCTCAAGGCTTCTGTTTAATGCATCTATCGTATTTTTCTTGGATGGAATTCCGATAAACGGTTTTAAAATATTGTAAATAGTCTGTTTTTCGACAAACCCCACACCTTCGACCGTTAGTATCGCTTTTAGCACGGCTTCGTCAAAAAGCCTCTCCAAAGCTTCGAAAGTCGGCAATTTTTGAACGGTTCCGGTCTCGTCGGCATAGGCCACCGCATATGCAGCGGAATAGTTTTGCTTTTCAAATTCGCATATAAATTCCGCTATTTCCGCCATATTAGAACTCATGGCTTCAAACTCTAACGCCAAAGACCTGACGCCCAGATACGGCTTCGCTATTTCAAACGCCCGTTTCATATTGCCGTCGGCAATAGATCTGGTTATCTCCTCTATTTTTGAACGCCAGCCCGACAAAAGCGCTTTTTTAAAACTTGGCTCAAAACAGAGAAATAGATTTTCCTCGCAAATACTATACGCATCCTCTATCCTCTGTGCGCCAACGAGCAGCAAAAACTCGTTTATGCGTAAATGCGTGTCTATGACAAGCAATTCTCCGCCGCAAAAACAGACAAACAGTTTAGCGTCGGCCATGCACAGTTTTGTAATACCGCCCTTTTCAAAATCTATCTCCCTGGAAACACACAGGTCGTCAATAGGACATATTGCAAGCCTACCTTGCCTGCTGGAGACAAGTAACGTGTCGTTATTTAAAAAAAGCATATCGCTAGGCCAACAGTCATCTATCTGGATTTCCTGTAAAAACCTTTGCGTAGATGCGCAATATATGCCCACATATCCGTCTCTGCAAATATAAACAATCTCTTTTCGTCCGCTTTCCGCCACAATAAATAATAGTTTTTTGATAACAGATTTTGTCTCGAAAGAAAAAAATAACTCGCCATTCCCTACTTCATAAACCGATGTCGTTTTACTGTAAGACGAAACGGCGATAAGCTTTTCGTCTGGCGAAAAGGCTATGGCGGATATGGAATCACCCATTTTTTCAAACTGCATAAGCAATCTGGGCGCATCGGGGCACAGCTCAAAAAGACCGCATTCCCCATCTTCCGAACCTACCGCAAAATAGCCGGCGCTATGTGAAAACATGGTCGCCGTAATCGGTGCGGTACATAGATCGAATGCATACCTATTGCGAGGTGGATGATGGGCTAGTCCGATAATGTTGACTCTGCTGCTTTTCCCTATGCTAATCGCGCAATCGAACTCCGAAGAAAACGATACGGATCTTGAATATTCGAATAGTTGCGTTCTTGCATTTTTGACGAGCCTGCATCTAAAAGAGCTGGATTTATCCTGCAAAACGGTTTTTGACAAACAATAACCCGTATCCATACAAACAAACTTGCTTCCGTCAAAATGTATGGCAACCGCCGTACTTGGCATTTTATATGTGGCATATACGCTGTATTGCTGCATTTTAAATAACCTAAATATTATTTTTTTGAAATAAGTTTAAGTTAATAACGTTGCATTAAAGTCCCGCCGTAATGTAAAATTTACGTAAAAAATTAATAGCCAAAAAATAATTAGTAATTAACTATTTTTTAAATAAAAAAGAAGGGGTTTTGGTATTACAATTTCAAAAAAATAGCTCTTAGAAAAAATTTTTAGGCCACAAATGCAACAAAAGGTCACTAAAAT
>CAZMPN010000003.1:99934-143574 GCA_964568395.1 uncultured Helicobacter sp.
CGCCCGGAAAGGGACAAGAGATGAAAATTTTACTTTTGGAAGACGAATACCTGCTTCTGCTTCTGGTGAAAAATTTTTTACTCCAAAGACTGCACTCCGTAGATGCTTTTGAAAGCGGAAGGGAGGCGCTGGAAGCTTTCGAACAAAACAGTAATTACGAGATGTTTATTTTGGACATCAATACACCTGAAATGAGCGGACTTGAGCTCCTAAAAAGAATCAGGGAAAAAGGCATAAGCGTTCCGGTCATCATCACGACGGCAAATATAGATATATTGTCCATAGATAAGGCATATAGCCTAGGTTGCAACGAATATATAAAAAAACCGTTCAACCTCAGAGAGCTTGAAATAAGAATGCAGAAACTGGCGCCGAAAAAAGCGGTATCCGAAGAAAACGTCATACGCATAACCGAAAACTACTGCTTTGAGCTTGAGACGGAAAATTTGCTATATAAAAACCTGCCGGTAAAACTGACAAAAAGACAGCTCGCATTCATAAAGCTGCTCATAAAAAACAATGGGCGAATTATAGATTACGAAAAAATCAAAAGCTTCGTATGGGAAAACGAATACGTAGAGGATTCAACCGTCAGAAGCCTCGTAAACAGACTAAGGTCTTCAATACATGAAGAATTTATTATTAACCACAGGGGAATAGGCTACAAAATAGCACTGGGACGCAAATAATGAACATAGCAAAACTAAAAAAAATGGCGAGAAATATATCCGTGCTTTTTGTCGAAGACGATGAAGCCTCAAGGGAGTCTGTATACAAAATACTACTATCTATATTTCCTGACGTTATAGCCGAAACGGATGGGGCAAGGGCGCTAAAAACATACAAAAAAAGAGCAAGAAAAAATAAATTCGATCTCGTTATAACCGACCTGTCGCTTGGAGATATGGACGGAATAGACGTTATAAGAGAGATGAAAAGAATAGACCCTGAGCAAACGGTTATAGTATTAAGCGCCCATGAGCAGGCAAATATATTTTTGGATGCGATAGATAGCGGGGTGGACTCCTATCTGCTAAAACCTTTGGATCCATCCAAGTTTTTTGAGACTCTACGCAGATCGATAAAAGCCATAGCCGCAAAAAAAGCATCGAAAGCGTATAGACTGGAGCTAGAGTTACAACTGCTTCAACAAAGCCAGCTTATCAATAACATGCTAACGCTAGATGAACAGACCGGATTACTTAGCGAGAGTAGTTTTTTCGAATATCTAAAGTATAACAACGGTTTTTTTGCGCTCGCTCTCCTGAAAATAGACAATCTGTCGAACATAAAAAACTTCATAGGAAAAGAGTATAGCAACTTCTACATCAAAGAGATAGCGGAAAAGATAGCCGCAGAGCTAGATGGATTAGAAAAACGTCCGAATATATATAGGATAGATTTTGACGAACTGGCGATTGTCCTTGAATATCAGATAAGCGAATCAAAAGAGATAATTGGCAGACTGGGTGAGCTGGGAAAGTACTTCTTCTGTCAAAAAAACGGGATTAGTCTAAATTCCGGCTTCACCATAGGGCTATATTACGGTTGTAGCGATATGTACTATAACGCAAAAGCCGTCTTGAATATGGCCGAAGAAGAGGCTAAAGGCTCTTTCATAGCGCTCTCTGAAGAGACGGCAACACATGAAAACATACATAAAAACCTATATTGGCTAAAAAAGTTTTCCGAATCCATAGAGCACAACATGGTAGTCCCGTATTTTCAGCCAATAATGGACAATAGTATCAACAAAATAACAAAATACGAATGTCTGGCAAGAATAGTAGACAATGGTGCAATAGTAGAGCCGGGCAAATTTATCAACATAGCCTCGAAAATAAGACAGACGCCGTTTCTTACTAAAATAATAATACAAAAGGCGTTCGAGTATTTCGAGGACAAAAATAAGGACGTAGAGTTCTCCATCAACCTTTCGTTGCAAGACCTTCAGGACGACACCGTTTTTGAACATATAGATATATGCTTGCAGACATACAAGATAGCACCGCGCAGGGTAGTGTTTGAAATATTGGAAACAGAGGATATCTACAAACAAAAAACGGTCAAAAGCAAACTCAAAAAGCTAAAAGATAGCGGCTTTAAGCTCGCTGTAGACGATTTCGGAACCGGATATTCTAATTTTATATACCTGCACGAATTCGCCGTCGACTATATAAAAATAGACGGCTCCTTTATAAAAAACATAGACAAAGACGACTCGTTGCCTGGTTTTGTATCCTATATAGACAAGCTTATAAAACTAAGCGGTGCAAAATCGATAGCCGAGTTCGTAGCAAACGAAAAGATAAAAACCATAGTAAACGACATCGGAATAGATTTTTCACAAGGCTATGCGATAGGCAAACCGCAAAAGGAGATACAGTGAATAAGGAGCTGTTAAATATAGCCATTATATCTCGGGATTTCAATCTTGGATTTATATCGCTTGAGGATGCGATATTTACACACCAAAGATACCTCGATACGACGCAAAGCGACAAATTCGACGCATACATCCTGGCCGATACGCCGGATAATAATGTCAGGCTTGCCAATATTGCGCAAGACGCCAAAAAAGTTTTTATAATGCTCTTTGAAGACGGACATGAACAAAAATCGCTCTTTTTTAGCATGAAATACGCCGTAGCGATAGCAAACAAAAACGAAAAAGATGCGATTAGCGGCGCCATAGAAAAACTACTTTTTATCGCCCGTGCGCAAAAAGACCTCTTGAACATCTCGTGTGTTATCAGCAACCAAAATAAATACGTCAAAATAGGCGAACTGATATTTAGCATAGCCCATCAGCTAAGGCAACCGATAAACGCCATAAGCACTGAAATTACAAGGCTAAAATTATACTACGGGCTAGCAAACCTGACGGCGACAGAGATGCATGAGATAATATCCAACGTCAATACGTACACAAAGAAAATGTCTACGATTATTAGCAATTTTTTGAACTACCTAAGCCCAAACATGGAAAAAACAACCTTCAGTCTAGCTTCTATGCTCTCGGAGATATCCTTGATACTAAGACAGCCGCTAAACAAAGAAAATATTAGGCTTACAATAGAGCCTTTCGATGATATAGTCATTTTTGGAAACCAGAATACGCTTTTTGAGTCGATATTGAACATAGTTTCAAATTCAAAAGACGCATATGAAAACAACGAAGCGGAGGGGAAAAGAGAGGTTTTGATTACGGTTGCGCATAACGACGAGGGTGTAACTATAAAAATATCCGATTGTGCCGGTGGTGTTGACGATACGATACTCTCAAAAATATTCGATGCCTACTACACGACAAAGGAACCTACCAAAGGTAGCGGGCTAGGTCTTTATATTTGTAAAAACATCATAGAGAGGGATTTTGCCGGTAGTATACGCGCATACCAAAACGAGGCGAAAAACGGATTGTGCGTAGAGATAAACCTACCCATTGTCTAAAAGGTCTACGCCTCTCGTTCAATCTCTATTTTAAAGAGGGCGCCCTTGACTTTTTGTCCTCCGACCTCAATCTCCGCGTTTTTCGCTTCTATCTTACCGCCGAACGAACCGTTTATTATCTGCTTCGTCATATAAAGACCGATGCCGGTACCCTGCGATTTATTTTTAGTCGAGAAATACGGGTCGAATATCTTGCTTATATTTTTTGAATCTATGCCGCCCCCGCTATCTTGCACGCTAACGACGGCCATATTGCGCTTGACGCCGCACTGTATCTTTACTTTTTTAAATTCGGAGTCGGTCAGGATTATCGCGTCCTTAGAGTTGTTTAGAATATTAAGCAGCGCCTGGATAAGCCTGTTCATGGAGCCTTTTATCTTAACGTCTGCGCAAGCGTCGCACATCACCTCGACCTCTATAAAGTGATTGTGATAGACGGCCTCGACGAGGGATAGCGATTTTTTGACGGCGTCGACAAGCAAAAACGAACCGCCCGGATCGTCCTTGTAAAAACTTCTGAAGTCGTCGATCGTAGCGGAAAGATAGGAAACCTGTCTTTTCACGCTATTCACCGTTTCATCCAAAAACTCGTTGGTAATAAGCCCCATCTGTTCATATACCGTTATCTTCGTTATCGCGCTCTGTATGATATTTAACGGCTGTCTCCACTGATGCGCGATATTTCCTATCATTTCGCCCATGGCAACGAATCTGGACTGCAATAAGAGCATCTGGTCTTTTTGTTTCAGCGCCGTCAAGTCGGTCAGATTGATTATCGCCGCATCCCTCTCCTTGATGTGCAGGTATGCTATCGAAGCGGACACATAACACTTGCTGCCGTCTTTTTTGCGAAGCTCCACCTCGTCAAAACGCTGAGGATAGTGCCTATTTTTTGGATTCGTCACATCCAGCGCCTGCGCCAGCTCGCTATCGTCGTCAAGCTCGAAAAGCGTATCTATCTTCTTTCTAAAAAACTCTACCGGCTCATACCCGGTAAGCTTAGAAAACGCAGGATTCGCATATATAAGATTGGTATCAAAAAGCATTAAGGCGTTTGGCGAAGCATCGGTCAAAACCCTAAATAGCTCTATCTGCTCGTTTAACTCCTTTGTCCTATCCCTTACCGCATCCTCCAGCGTTTCGTTCGCCTGCATAATCTTTTGCTGATAGGAGACCAGCTTCTCCATGGTTACGGCTATCGTATTTTGGATTATCGATATTTCGTCTTTTTTTGGACTGATAGGCAGCTTGAAGCTAGGATGCTCGGGGTTGAAATCGCTCAATTTTTCAGTCAGATTGCGAAGCGGCGCAAAAAAAGAGTTTATCTTGATAAGGCCGAAAAATCCGAGCACCAAGGCCAATATAAAAAGCAGCAGCAGCGTCTTTGCCGCAAACGATTTTGCGCTTATGAAATCGGCCTTGGAGTAGTATATCTTCACCAAAGCCAGCTTTTGTATTCCGAGCGCGTCATATATATCACGTTCTATGACGAAATAACTCTCAGACGGAATTTTCTTGCCGCTAGAGTATCCGGTCTTTATAACATCCCGTCCGCCGGTCTCCCTTACCTCTATCTCCATAATGTTTACATTGTGGTCGATCTGTCTTAATATCTCATTTTTGACATCGGCCTTAAGCCCAAGCTGCAACGGCGCGGATATATTTCCGGATAGCATCTCGGCTATCATCTGCGCCTTTTTTATCTCCGCATTTTCCAAGTACTCGTCGAATATGATGAAGTTTATAGCCAAGAGCGAACCGAATACCGCAAAAAAGCTGATTATGTAGAATATAAATATTTTGAATCTAAGACTTGAGGTATTGATTTTATTCATCGTAAACCCTTACGATTTTAAGTAGCGACGGATCAAAAGAGAGTCCCGAAGAGGAGAGCGCTTTTTTGTTTAGAAGTATGGTGGTTTTATTGGTAACTTCCACAAAAAAAAGCGTCCCGTTCTTCTCGAATATCTTCTTTGTTGCGGCAAAGGTCATCACCCCTTTAAGGTCCGGGATATCATACGCCTTTGAGTTATCTTCGTCATCAAAGAAAAGATAGGAGCCGACAGACTCTTTCTCTTTTGTCAGCCTATCTCTCGGCACCAGTTTTACGGTAATGCGATACCCTTTGATACCGTCCTTATACAGCTTTTCGCTCTCTTCCTTGAATATCTCGGCGAGTCTTTTCGTGGCCTCAGTGTAGGCAGCCACTATAACTATAGGCTTTTGCGGATTTAGCTCTTTTGTCTTTGTGGCGAAAAAGATTAGCTGAGGGTATATTTTTGCCTGTATGGCTATCTGACTTCTGTCAAGATCAAACGCAAAAACGTTTTTGCAAAACAATAAGGCCAAAACGAAGCCAAAAAGCACTCTTTTATGAGTCATTAATATCAAACGCCTTTTAGTTCGATTACAAATCTAGCGCCGGTATCCGTATTTTCAACCCTGATATGCCCGTCAAAATGTTCTTCGATAATTTTTTTTGTTATATGAAGCCCAAGTCCCGTTCCGCTTTCGCCTTTTGACGTTATATAGGGCTCGAAAATCCTGTTGATTATCTGCCCGCATATTCCGCCTGCGTTATCATCTATACTTAGCACCACGTCTTTATCTTTTTGCTGGGCGCATATCACTATCCGCCTATCCTTGCTTTCGTCCGCGAATGCGTCTACCGCATTGGATATTATGTTTAACAACGCCTGGTTGAACTCTTTTTTGTAGCCGAATATCGTCACCTCAGGCGCCACCCTCTCGTCCACCGTAACGCGTCTGGATTTTAGTCTTGCGGATAGGATGGTCAGCACTTCGTCGACGCACTCCTTGAGGGAGAATTTTTTCTCGGCTTTTGACGGCTTTAGAAAATCCGCGAAAGTGTCTATCGTGCTAGCCATAAATGCGACCTGCTGCCCTATCAGCTCCGTATTCCTGGCCACTTCCGGGTCAGGCTTGCCTAGCAGCTCATGAACCCTGTCGTCTATGTTCGAAGCCAGTATGCTCATGGCGTTTAGCGGCTGCTTTAGCTGATGGGATATGATGCTTATCATCTCCCCCATCGCCGCCATCTTGCTCTGTGTAATCAACAGCTTTTCGAGCTCTTTTTCCCGCTCCTCTATCGCAGCCGCATTGACCGATTTTGAAATCTTAAGCAGCTTGTCCAAAAACACCATGCTATCCACAGGCTTTAGCAAGAAGCTGTCTATGCCTATATCTATGGCTCTTATCAGCTTGTCTACGTCGCTATGCGCCGATACGGCCAGGATATGCTGCGAAGGATAATCGGCCTTGATGTTTTCGCTCATCGTCAGACCGTCCATTTTGGGCATGGTAATATCGGTGATTACTATGTCGAAAGGTCCGTTCTCTTTATATTTTAAAAGCCCCTCTTCGCCGTCCATGGCTATCTCCACCCTGCCAAAAAACCTCTCCAGCATCTCCTTTATGATACCTAGAAAGTTGGCGTCATCCTCCACGAATAAAACGCTTAAACCTTGAGCCTCTTTTTTTAATTCCTTAATCACGGCCGCACCTTTTTTATTAATTCAAGCCAACAAGCAATATTTACCATTTGAAAGTATAGGCAATAAAAGTGTTTTTTTTATGCTAATTTCCTATCTCCACTCTGTTCCTGCCGCTTTTCTTCGCCGTATAGAGCGCGCTATCCGCCCGTTTTAGAAGGTCGTCGGCGGTATCCCCATGCGCATAGGAAGCCACCCCGAAACTGGATGTGATTTTGGCTACGAAATCAAAATGCGCAGACGAAATCTCGTTTTTCAGCTTTTCCGCAAGCGCCACGCCGCCCTCCAGGGTAGTCGACGGAGCCAAAACGACAAACTCCTCGCCGCCCCATCTCGCGAATATATCGCTTCGTTTTATGCTCTGCTCCACTATCCTTGCCACATCCATAAGCGCCGCGTCTCCGGCGCTATGACCGAATGTATCGTTAATGTCTTTGAAATGGTCTATGTCAAACAAGATAAGGCATAGCTCGGTATCGTTCAGTTTCGCTTTTTTAAGCTCCAGCTCGAATAGTTCGTCAAACTTATACCTATTGAAAATTCCGGTCAGAACGTCTGTAGACGCCTGCTGCTCCAGATTTTGCGCCATATCGTAGAGCTCGTTGACCTTCTTCTTCATCGAGAAGTTTAGGAGCCGCAGCTGCTCTTTTGCGGTCTCAAGTTCGGTGATATCATGCCTAATGCCTATGTACTCCACTATATCGCCGTCTATGTCTATTATCGGGACGATCGTCGTATCTACGATATACGTACTACCGTCTTTTCTGAGGTTTTTCACGACGCCCTTCCACGTCTGCTTGTTTTTTATCGTAGCCCACATCTGCCTGAAAGCCTCTTTTGGCATATCCGGATGCCTTATTATATTGTGCGGCTGCCCTAGCAGCTCCTCTTCCATGTAGCCGGATATCTTGCAAAACTGCTTGTTGACGTACGTTATTATCCCTTTAGGGGTTGTTTTTGAGACTATATTGCTCTCGTCCACGGCCTTTTTGTATTCGTTGAGGAGCATTAGGTTTTTTTGTTTTTCCCTCTCATACGCCTCGCTAAAATCAAAACCTTTTGAGAGTAGATGGTCGGCGGCCTCTTTGAATATCTCGTAGAAAAGGTCGTCTATCTCGTCTTGAATTCTTTTGCTAAGAACGCCCTGCGCGTACAGCACGGATACCAACGCGCTCCTAAAGGAGTCGTGCAGCAATACGAGCTCGTGGTAGCGAATGTTCTTCTGGTTTGCAAAGAGTATGAACTGCTCGAAACCGTTTGAGCTCGTAAGAGAAGAGTCCCATTTTATAAGACCCAAAATGGCGTCCAAAAGCTCTTCGGCGTGAGTAACCCTAAACGATTCCGCCGAGATATCATACTTCGCAAAGACGCCGGAGGTTGAGTGGTTGCCCAGCCAAGTCGATAAAAGAACCTCCCTGTTTACCTCTATGACGTCGCTTATCGCAACCAGCGATTCAAAACTATTCATCCCTACCTTGCTCTCCCGTTTTTATTGTTATTCTAGCGAATTTAAATGCTAAAAAAGTGACTAATATAAGATTACCCAAATAAAAGCTTTTTTGATACCATTTTGTATGATGAAAATAAAAATAACACTCTATTTATTGATAGCCGCGCTTCTGTCCGGTTGCGTACAAAAGCAGCGGATCGTCGTAATTGCTGACGGTAACGGCTCGACAAAGGCAAAAGCTTATTTTTTTGAAGGCGAAAAGCTGATAGGCCTATATGACGCAATCATAGGAAGAAACGGCATAGCCGCCAAGAACCAAAAAAAAGAGGGTGACGGCAAGACGCCCAGCGGAATATATAGGATAACGACGCTCTTTGGCAAATCGGAACCCGACGGCGCAAAGATGCCGTTTATAAAAACGCATCCGGCGCTTAGATGCGTAGATGATTCCGATTCGTCACACTACAACCTTATAATAGACTCATCAAAAACAGTCATTGACTACGCCAGCAGCGAAGAGATGCTGAGAGAGGACGGACTTTATGACATAGGCGCGGTCATAGAGTATAATCCGGAAGGCAAAAAAAACGCCGGTTCTTGTATTTTTATGCATATAGCGAATAAAGAAGGGAGGCCGACGGCCGGATGCGTAGCCTTCAAAAAAGAGGATATGGAACAAATAGCGTCTACATTATCGAAAGATAAAGCGCCGACAGTAGAAATAAAAGAGTAGCCCAGTATAATAAATATAAATAAAACCGCCTTCTTCTTAAATAGGAGCGTCAAATGAAAACGGCTTGTAAGATTTTTATTGCTTCGTCATTGCTATTTGTGCTTGCTTTTTTTGGCGGATGCCAAAACAAATCCGAAAACTACGAGATAAGGGTTTCGACGAATCCTTGGATAGGCTTTACGCCGTTTATCTACGCCCAGGAAAAAGGGTGGCTAAAAGACTCCAAATTCAAATTTGTATGGGTGGTGGGGCTTGCGGAAAACGTGACGCTATACGAAAAAGGCCTATCCCACGGTTTTACGGCGACCCAATACGAATATTTCAACTTTAAAAACAGGGAGTACCTGAAACCGTACTTCTTGATAGACCGCTCGAACGGAGCCGACACCATCTTGTCCAACAAAACCATAGATGAGCTAAAGCGCTCCGACAAAAAAATAGAGTGCTATTTTGAGCTTAGCTCCGTGAATATGGATATTTTCAAGGCGTTCGTCGCCCAGTACGGCTTCGATGAGAAAAAATTCGAGCTTAAAAATAGCGACCAGGGAAACATGGCGGCCATAAAGGCAAACGCGAATCCTATGCTGCTAATATCCTATGAACCGTATGTAAGTTCAATCCAAAACAACGGTTTCAAGAAGATATCCTCGACAAAAGAGCTCGCCAATATTCAAGTCATAGACGCGATATTCCTGGATGAGCGCGTGGTCAAAAACAACGAAGAAGAGGTAAAAAGGCTAAAAGAGGTTTTCGGCAAGGCGACCCAGAGGCTAAAACAAAATCCGAAAGAGTTTTACGAAACGGTCAAGGGATACCTTGAAAACCAGACATACGAACAATTCATAGCAAGCCTCGACGGCATCGAGTGGCTAAACGAAAAAGACAACCCCAAGGCCGTAGAATTCATGCAAAAACAGAAAATCCCGACAGACAAGCTGATTAGATGAAACTAAAAACCGTCATATTCGGCGCGCTGCTCGTAGTACTGGCGTCCATGCTGGCCACACACTACTACGCGCACTACAAAAATAGGGCGCTGATATTCAAATACGTAAGCGACTCCGTAAGCGGCGTCATGATCCAGGTGGAAGACCACGTCGTATCGGAGCTGGAAAAAAACACCCCGTCGAATATCCAAAAAATCCTGGACAAGACGAGGGCTACGCACAGATTTATATCGTCGATATCCTACACAGAAGACGGAAATACTATCAAATACTCATCCGACAGGACGCTGAGGGGAAGCATAATAAGAGACGGGTATATATCGGTAGACCGGCCCGTATACGACGAGCTTCTGAAAGAGAACACGCTCTTTCACTATACGTTGAACTATTTCGGCAACGGCGTCCCCAAAAAGGCCCACATACTCCTGCATATAGACAAAAACTACCTATTTAAGACGATAGACGACGCCACAAGGGACAATACGAGAGAGGTTTTCGCCTTCCAGTTCGTTGTTTTGACCGTTTTGCTGCTGATAGGAGTGCGTCTATTCGCCAAACCGATATACGACATCCTGGATACCGCAGAGATGAAAAACACGGAGTATAAAAAATTTTTCATACACGACTTTACCCTCCTTCAGACGACGCTCGTCAATAGTTTCAAGACGCTCATCAGGCAAAAGGAGGAGCTGACGCGGACGCTTGCGCAGACAAACTATCTAGACGATATACTAAGAACCGTGGCGGACGTCAACCAACTGCTTATTTCAAGCAAATCGGTAGAAGAGCTGTTGCAAAAAAGCTGCGACAGGCTATCCGAATTTAGACATTATAAGCTGGCGTGGATAGGCTTTGCCAATGAAAGCCATATTAATGTGGCGTATAAGTCATTCGATTGGAGCGAATATCTAAGCGAGGGGTTCAAGGTGTCGCTTGACCATAACGACGCGACTTCAAAAGGGCCTACCGCTACGAGTTTTTTAGAAAACAGGGTGGTCGTGGTAGATATAGAAAAAGACGACAACTTTAGACCGTGGAGGGAGCGGGCGCAAAAAGCAGGCTTCAAATACATCATAGCGTTGCCGCTAAAAAAAGATCTGCACTCCAAGCCGTTTGGCGTGCTCGCCGTATACACCGACACGGAAAACGGCTTTGACAAAAAAGAGGTTTTGATGCTCGAAGAGCTTGCTGGAGATATAGGCTTTGCCATTAATTCGTTCAGACAAAACGAAGCCTTCAAGTCGCACCTCATACACGACTCGCTAACCGGACTCGCAAATCGGGTAATACTTTTCGACGAGCTGGCGGAGCACAAAGAACCGAAAGTGGCCATAGTAAACATAGACAGGCTAAAAGACATCAACGAAGTATACGGCTTTAACGCCGGGGACTCAATCATAAAAATATACGCCGGATGGCTTTTAGAACAGACGAAGAGCGTTGACGGCAGCAAGCTATACAAGCTTAGCGGGGGCGAGTACGCTATCTTGTTCGACGAACATACCGACGAAACCAGGATATTCCAATTCATAGACAAGCTTATAGCTGATACCGACGATAGGAGCTTCATATACGAAGATATCGAGATCTTCATCACCATAACGGTCGGGTATGCGAAGTCCGCATCAAAACCTATCGAATACGCGGAGATAGCCCTCAAAAAAGCGAAAGCCAAAAACAGGCATTTCGAGAGCTTTGACGCGTCGATGCAGATGCTGGAAGAGCAAAAAAACAATATCATATGGCATAAAACCATCAAGACGGCGATCAAAGAAGACAAGATAGCCCCTTATTTCCAGCCGATAGTAAACAACAAAACAGGGAAGATAGAAAAATACGAAGCCCTTATGAGGCTGCACACGCCGGACGGCAAAGTCGTAACACCGTACGCGTTTTTGGAAATATCGAAAAAGATGCGGCTCTATCCGGAACTGACGAAGATAATGTTGAGAAAAACACTCTCCACGTTCAGCAAAACAACTTTGCCGGTAAGCATAAACCTATCGTTTGACGACATATCCGAAAAAGAGACCAGAGAGTTTTTGTATGAAGCGATATCCGAGTATATGATCGGCGACAGGATTGTATTTGAACTGCTGGAGAGCGAAGGGATAAACAGCTACGAAGAGGTAAAGGCTTTCATAGAGAAGTTCAGGTCGCTTGGATGCAGTTTTGCGATAGACGATTTCGGAAGCGGGTATTCGAACTTCGACCATATACTAAAACTAAACATAGACACGCTAAAGATAGACGGAAGCCTCATAAGAAACCTGCCTTATGACAGAAACGCGCAGATAATAGTTGGAAGCATACAAAACTTCGCGAGAGAGATGGGAATCAAGACGGTGGCCGAATTTGTCTGCGACGAAGACGTGTTCATGCATGTTAAAAGCATGGGAATAGACTCTTCGCAAGGGTACTATTTTTACGAGCCTTCGCCTACCCTTATTTTGTAGCGGCCGACTCCTTGTATATCAGCGGCACGAAGCTAAAACCGTAAAAAGAGTCGATAGCGACCTTGTCGTTAGCCCCTTTCTCGCATCTAAGGATATTGTTGCCGACCGGTATCACGAGAACCCCTCCGACCTTAAGCTGTGAAATAAGAGTTTTTGACAGCTCCTCGGCGGCGGCCGACACCAAAATCTTGTCAAATCGCTCTCCGGGAATACCGAGAATATCGCCATCGGCCTCTCTTATCTCTACGTTTTTAGCGCCCAAAATAGCAAGCTTCCCTCTCGCGTATATCACCAGCCTAGGCACTCTCTCCAAACCCACCACAAAACCATCGTCGCCGACGATTCTGCTTAAAACCGCGCTGCTATATCCGGAGCCGGAGCCTATATCGAGTACGACGTCCCCCGGTTTTGCGCCCAAAAGCTCTAGCATAAAGGCGACGGTTGACGGCTGGGATATGGTCTGCCCCTCTCCTATCGGCAACGGATAGTCCCCGTAACTATCCGGCAAAAATTCATCCGGGACGAATATCTTTCTATCGACCGACATAAACGCGTCTACGACGCGCGGACTTCTCAACGCTCCGCTCTCTATCATATGCGAAACAAGTTGCGAATTTGTCGAAAACGAGTTTAGCACGCCGTCCACCTCTTTAATATATACTTTTCAGACCGATCACCTTCGAAAGAATGGAGCTTTTCGACTCGTCGTACCATGCCCTGCCCTTGCCTTCCTCCATCGTAGTCACTACGACTCCGCCGAGCATCTCCCTGCCTTCCTTGCCGTCCCTGAAGCTTTTTATACCCCACGCATCGTGAAGCACCAGAGGCTCTCCAGCCGAATCGTCGCCCACATAGAGCATAATATGGCCTTTTAGATACACAAGCGTCCTCCACGGCTTTGCGTTCGCTTTTATGTACGCTTTCTTAGCGGCATTATCCAGATTCGAGATATCGATATATCCGGCCGCCTGTTCGGCTGAGTTTCTAGGCAGATATACGCCAAAATTAAAGAATATATCCCTCAAAAACATAGAGCAGTCTCTATTATCCAGATACCCTCCCCATCCATATGGTTCTCCGTACAAAGAGTAGCCAAAAAGCGCCACCGCGGTATCGTTTAGAGTAAGCGGCAGCTTTTGAAGATTGTCGGATGGGGCATATTTTTTCCAAACGGCATAGCCCGTATCGTTTTTTGCCGGATAGAAGCCTTGCGGCAAAAGCGTTCCGATATTTAGCCTCTCCACGAAAGCGCCGGACTCCGAGTATAGGGGCTTTTTGTCGCTCGCAACGCCGAATAGCTGCGCGGAGAAAAACAGCCCCTCAAAAGAAGCATCGGTAAGCGCCACGTTTCTAGCGTCTATCCAGCCGTATCCGACCGGGCTTTTTGCGAAATAGTAATCTTTTTGCGGATTCTCAAACAGAAGCTTTACGGGAGTGGATATGTATATTCTGGAGTTTTGCAGATAGTCAAAAGGGTACCCCTCTCCGGCGATAGATGGGTTTTTAAACAGCGGCTTATCGGTCGGCAATACGCGCATATCCGAATTTCGTACGGTTATGGCGTTTTTAAACACCTTGTTACCTTTTGCCAGCTGTGATGTTTCTATTATCTTCTTTATTTTCGCATAGCCGACCGGCATCAGGTTTTCGCCGTACAGATCGCCTTTGTTTTTTATATCATCGCACATCGCGTCCAGCTTTGAGACGGCGCGCTCTTCGCTCTCCGACCCCCACGCCTCGAAAAACCTCTCTTTGAACAAAGAAAAGCGGTTATCTTCGGTTTTTGTATCCGCAAGAGGCGGCCTCACGGCGGAACAGCCGGATACAAACAGTAAAATAAAAATACCGAAAACAAACCTTATCAAAGCCGCCACCTCTTAGTATCTACCGCGTCTAAGCCTTACGTAGACCGTCTTGGCTTGGGAGTTTTTATGCTCCCTCTCTTCGAACTCAAACATTCCCGTAGCCTTCATAAGATCGCTTAGCTTTCTAAAGCCGTAGTTCCTAGGGTCAAAATCAGGAGAGTATTTATTGATTTCGCTGCCTACCGCCCCCAGATTTGCCCATCCGTTTTCATCGCCGGAATCCTCTACCGCTACCGATAGAAGAGTTCTTAGCTTCTCATCTTTCAGGCTCTCTTTGACTGGTTTTTCCAAAGGCACTTCACTCTCTTCGCCGCCGGCTCTTAATATCTCCGTATAGATAAACTTATCGCATGCGGCTACGAAAGCCTTTGGCGTCTGACGCCTTCCAAATCCATATACCACTAGCCCTGATTCTCTAATCCTCGCCGCCAGCCTCGTAAAATCACTATCCGAAGAGACTAGGCAAAAGCCGTCGAACTTACCGGTATATAAAAGATCCATAGCGTCTATTATCATAGCGCTATCAGTCGCGTTTTTGCCGCTCGTATAGCGAAACTGCTGAATCGGCTGAATGGAGTGAGTTAGAAGCGTATCTTTCCATCCGGATAGCTGCGGCCCGGTCCAGTCGCCATATATCCTTTTTACACTCGCAACACCGTATTTTGCTATCTCGGATAGCAGATATGGAGTCAGGGACGCTTGAGCATTCTCCGCATCTATCAATACGGCCAATTTTTGTCCGCCGAATACTTTTTGGCTCATTTTTTTACCTCTTACACTCAAAGCTCATATTCGTCTGGATACTAACCTCTTTTGCCTGAGGTATCGGGGTCTGCGTAGATGATTTCATCATGGCGGCTTCACCAAAATATACCGCATCCATTCCATCCATCGCTATTTTCTTTAGCTCGCAGCCGCTTTTAGTCGCCCTTGATAGCTCGGTAGCCCTTTTTGACGTATACTCGAGCGCTTGATATTTGAGCCTCTCAGATACCGCATCCCTCTCTTCGTCAGTGAGCTCCCAAACAATCGGCGATATATGGATTCTCTCGCTCTCTTGCGATTTTATTTTTTTATTCAAAAACTCCAAAAAAGAGTCGTATGGAGCCGTTTCGACAAACCTGCAACCAAACGATATAGTTCCGTCATAACCCTTTTGAACGCTTCTTTTTTTGCTCTGGTCATATTCGCTTCTTGGATATATATAGTATTCGCCGCCCTTGCAAACCGTGGTTTTGCCTTTTGCCTCTTTTAATAGCTCGTCCAGATAGGTTTTGGCCTGCGCATAACTATCCCTCGATACCGACACCGAAACCCTAGCGCTCATGACGGATGGCGCGACTTTGGCCGAAAACCTCTTTTTTTCTTCTATCTCAAAAGCAAAAAGATGCGTCGCCAAGACCGCCAGCAATACAAAAAAATACGCCGCCCTCATATTTTGCCTCCAGTTTTTGATGCATTTTAAACAATAAAGCCTAAACGACTAGGCCTGTAGCCAAAATTAACAGATAAAAAACATTGAGCTACTGTAAGCGTTAACGCCTTATGCACCGTGTGCCAAGACTGCTCCAAACTTCGAGCAGTCGTCTTTATCTTCTATATAGTGAGCGTAAACCTTGTTAATCATCGTAAGGTCTGTATGACCCAAAAACTCTTTAACTAGAAGTGGACTTTCTTTGGCTTGAAGCATTAGGCTTGCAAACGTATGTCTTACGTTATGGGTTCCTTCAAAGAAGAAGCCAAGCTTGCCGCAAAGAGTCCTAAAATCTTCCATAATAGTTTGATACGAGCATCCTACGATACGACCTTCTTTTGCCTCGATTTCCGATAGGTAGTCGTATAGCTTATTCATAATTGGAATAAGCCTATCCTTGCCGCTTTTTGTTTTACCAAGCCCAGCCCTGCCTATGCTTTTTGAGACCGTTATCTTTCTTCTTTTAAAGTCTACGTCAGACCAATCAAGAGCAAGTATCTCCCCTGCCCTCATTCCAGTCATAAAGGCTATATGTAGATATGTCCTAAGCCTACCGCTTGAATTTTGAAGCAGTTGCCACATTTGAGTAGTCGTATAGACTCTGCGTTTGGCGTTTTCCACTCTCGGTTTTATCGCATATTTAAGGGGGTTTTTCTGGATAAAATCAAGCCTTATTGCTTCATTAAAAAGAAGAGAAATCGGGGCAAGATACACCTTGACGGATGCGCTGGACACCTTTTTTGAAAGATGCTCGATGTAATCGTCAAGTTCCAATACGCCTACTCGTTTTATATCTATATCTCCAAAGTACTCCAAGAAGTATTGAAAAGCTTTTTGGTAGATATACTGTGTAGTGTACGACTTGCTATCGTATCGCTTCATAACTCTTTCAAAGAACACGGAGACTTTGCTCTCCATAAACAGTCTTTCGCCTTTTGCTATCCTCATTTGCAGATTAGGAATAATCTGTTTTTGTGCGTAGGCGATATTTGGCTTTGTAGCTTTCAGCTTTAGGCTTTTCTTGATTAGCTTAGAGCCTTCGTAATAGTGAGCGTAAAGGATACCTTTGCGCTCTTTTAATGAAACTTCGTAGTTCATTATGATTTTCTCCTTTTAGAAGTTTCGGCTTCTAAAAGGGTGTCTCTATCCCACAGAAATATTCTATCGGATTTCTTCTCATAATGGATACCCTCCTGATACTCTCCACGCTCCAATCTCTTTGTAAGGGCACTGTACGATATATCGAGAAGCTCCGCCGCCTTTTCATGTCCTTTTATCCTTTTTGGATACACGGATTTTTTAAGTTCTAGCCTGATTATCGGGAGCATCATGTTTATGGCTTTTTCTACGGCTTCATCCACCATAGGCGTTATATCTATCATCTCACACCCCCTATAAGCCTAGCAACGCTACCTTCAAGGCCTCTGCTTCTTAGCTCCATGGCTACGTGTTGGAGCTTCACTATCAGCTCCGCAGATGGATTCCTGGATACGTTATAGGCGTCCGCCAGCTTTCTATACTCGTTTATGAGCTCTCCGTCATACATGAGAGGATAGCTTACGATGCGGAGCATGAAGCTGCTGCTTCCGTTCTCTTTTACGTGTTTATCGAGGATAGCCTTCCTATCCTCGTATGGGCAACCCCTCATCATCTAGAACATCTCCTCGGCTTTTTCAATGAGGTTTCTTGCCTCCATCTCCAAAGACGCAAAGTGTACTTTCATGACCAGTTCTGGACTAGGGTTCTTATCGTTAACATACATCTTCATGAGCCTGTAATGCTCCATGGCAAGCTCATGGTTCTTAAGGGATGCGAACGAGGTTACGCTCACCATGTTTCTTGCCTCCTCAATTTCGGAGCTTTGATTATGAAGTAGTTGTTTTTTATACTCCTTCTTGCGCTCCATCTCCTCCCTGACGTCATCCAAAAACTCTGAGTCCATCTCATAGCCGTTTACCTTCATTCTCCACGCAAGGGCTACGCCTTCCGTGAAAGCGTCCGCATACTCGTATTTCCTGACACGTTTTTTGACCCTCTCCAAAGGGGCGGCTATCTGCATGAACTCCTTTAGGCCGTATCCGTCCTTTATCTTCTGCCAAATCGGGAGCGTAGGCGCCCTGTTCTTGTGTCCGCCTAGGATATCCGTTTGCGATATGTCGGAGATGTCCACCAGACGGATATAGTCGCACGCTTGCCTGAAGAGGTTTTCCGCATTGCTTATGGCGTCCTCGACGCTTAGGATTTTAAACTCCTTTAAAAATTCCCTATGCATCTCGAATTCTATATTCCATATAGGCCTGCTCTTATCCATGCCTGCATTTAGTAGGTATTCGTACATAAGCTCACGTTTCTTGGATTTCTCAAGCTCCTTCTTCTTGTCGTAGACTCTTAGCCTAAACGGGGGCTTTCCGACATAGAGCGTTTCCAGGATATTAGAGCCTCTTACGTCTTTATATATAGAGCTGGAGTATCTTTTCCTGGTAGCAAACATAAAGGAGTAAAGACCGGAGAAATCGACATCTACAAATGTGTTTAAGTCCAGCCTTGTTATATGCTTGCTGCCGTTTGATATATCCCCTACCATGGAATCTACGTACTCGATAAGCGATTTAAGCCCTAGGGTATATATTCCTCTAGCCTGAAGCCTAACCCTTATGTCGTGCAGGCCTTTTTGCTTATAGGTATCCTTGAAGGCTATATATATGAACTCTTCTTCATCCTTGAAATAATGGAAGCCCTCGGGGTTGCCGGTATATAACAGCCTTACGCCGTTTAGCTCTATCTGTTGTGGGGCGCTTTTACCAAAGCTGTAGCTTCCTTTCTCTTTTTGGAGGTCGAGTTCTTCTAACATATCTACGAAGAAGTCGTCGTAAGCCTCGTTTGATTCCATGAAGTAATAGAGGGAGTCGATGCCGCTGACTATTTTTGGTTCACTTTCATAAGAGAGAAAATTATTAATTATTTTATTATTAGACATTGATGTCTCCTTAAAATTAAGCAATCAAAGGACAACAAGTAGACACCCTTACATACAACAAAACTGCGATTGCAAACAGCTCTGGCGTTTGTAAGGGCGTATTACTTATACGCCCACCAACAATTCTCCATTTTTAAAGCGCTTTAAAGTTCCGCCTAATTAACCGCAAGCTGGGCCAAAGGCCCAACAGCGGCTAAAGACGGCGGTATTGAATTAATTCGAGGGGAAGTTTAGGGGGTTTTTAAAAGTAAAAGTAGTGGCGTTTCTGTAAAACTTTTGGCGGGAAAAAACGGGTATTTTTTACGAGAGCAGCATGTGGTGGAATAGGCCGATAAAACCGTTGGAGAGCCTGCTTTGCAGCTCAAGAAGTATATTTTTGCGCTCTTCGTGCGTTTCGGTCTGCATCCTCTCTGCTATATCATTTTCCATGCGGTTTATATAAGCCTCCATCATCAGATATGTTTCGGTAAATATGCTATCTTTTTGCCTTATGGGATAAGCAAAAACGAGAGAGTTGTTAAAGTAGGCTATCGGCAATGCCTTTTTAGCCAGTCCGTTGTCCAACTTCAACTCCAGCCTGTAGCCCAAGTTAGCAAATACCCCCTCGATAATGCGTTTCATTGTATAAGGTTTGGCATCGGTGAATACCGTGTAAAGCAGAAAAATTTTAAGTGAAGCGGAATCTATAACCATTTTTGGGGTCAAGCCAAAGCCGTCAATTTGCCCAAGCAGATATTCTGATGCGCTAAAGGCGATTTTTGATTTTTCAAGCTCACTGCGGAATAATGGGTGGCGGCTTAATTTATAATAATCTTTTTGCCTTGAGAGGAGAGTTTGCAGTTTTAAGGTATACATCAAAGCGGCCGTTTCTTTCGGTCTGTCTATGAAATTGTCGGCAAGACCATACACCGATGCCCACTCCTTCAGTTTATCGGTAAGGCTGTTTTCTTCATAGAGACGTTTTTTAATCCGCTCCTCTTTTGGTATCAGGGCTTCTCTTGAGTGTCTATTTTTTTCAAATTTTTCAACCAGTTTTTGGCGCTTGTTCAAATATCTTAAATCTTCGTACATTTTTTCAAGGATTTGGATTGTCGAGATTGTAAACGTAGACTTATTGTCGACATTGGAGTCTTTGCTAGAGACTTTGAACCGCTCCAGTTCGGAGAGATAGGGGTGGAGTTTTATGGCTAATCCATCTTTGCTTTTCATACAAAAAACCAATCTAAAATAATTACGGCAAGCCTTATATAATATATTGATTCAAATAAAAAATTGTAGACTTAGCGCAATAATAAACCAAACAGAAGTGCTGGAAAGCGGTGTATGACAAAAGAAAATCAAATCGAACAAAACTTCATCAACAAGCTCATCGACCTCAAATACACATATCGCCCAGATATTCATGACCGCAACGCACTAGAGCAAAACTTCCGCCAAAAGTTTGAAGAGCTAAACCGTGTTAATTTGAGCGATGCTGAGTTTGCCCGTCTCATGGACGGCATCATCACGCCAGATGTTTTCACATCCGCAAAACTTCTGCGAGAGATGAACCATTTTGACAGAGACGACGGCACGCCGCTCAACTACACTCTAGTCAATATCAAAGAGTGGTGCAAAAATAGTTTTGAAGTCATCAATCAGCTTCGTATGAACACCGACAACAGCCATCATCGCTATGATGTGATACTGCTCATCAACGGCGTGCCGCTCGTGCAAATAGAGCTAAAAACACTAGAAATAAGCCCAAGACGGGCGATGGAACAAATAGTTGATTATAAAAACGATGCAGGCAACGGCTACACAAAGACGCTTTTGTCGTTTATCCAACTCTTCATAGTCAGTAATCATACAAATACTTGGTATTTTGCCAACAACAATAACCGCCATTTTGCCTTTGATGCCGATGAGCGGTTTTTGCCTATTTATAAGTTTGCAGACAAGGATAACAACAAAATCACAAACCTCGATGCTTTCGCCGCAAGCTTTTTGTCTAAGTGCGTTTTGGCTGAGATGATTAGCCGCTATATGGTGCTTGTCGCCAGCGAGCAAAAGCTCCTCATCATGAGACCGTATCAAGTCTATGCCGTGCAGGCGATAGTGGAGTGCATACACCAAAACTGCGGTAACGGTTACATCTGGCACACTACGGGAAGCGGCAAGACCCTCACATCTTTCAAAGCCTCCACGTTACTCAAAGACAATCCAGACATCGAAAAATGCCTTTTCGTCGTCGATAGAAAAGACCTCGACCGCCAAACGAGAGAGGAGTTTAATAGATTTCAAGAAAACTGCGTGGAAGAAAACACCAATACTGAAACACTAGTCAGAAGACTACTTTCATCAGACTACGCCGACAAGGTCATCGTGACGACTATCCAAAAGCTAGGGCTTGCACTCGATGCCAAAAATGGCTACAAAGAGCGGCTAAAGCCTCTGAGCGACAAACGAATCGTATTTATTTTTGACGAGTGCCACAGGAGCCAATTTGGCGAAAATCACAAAGCTATCAAAGAGTTTTTCCCAAAGGCATCGCTCTTTGGTTTTACGGGTACGCCTATATTTCCAGAAAATGCAGTACAGCAACAAATAGTAGGAGACGAAGCCTCGCTCAAAACCACGCTAGATGTATTTGAGCGAGAGCTACACGCCTACACCATCACAAACGCCATCGACGACCAAAATGTTTTGAAGTTTCATATCGACTACTACCAAGCAGACGCAAATATAAAAGCGGACAGTATAGCCGCCAAAAAAGCCAAAGTAGAAACCATACTAGACAAGCACGACGGGGCAACCTCAAATCGCAAGTTTAACGCCGTCTTTGCCACCGCTTCCATCAACGAAGCCATAGAGTATCACAAGCTTTTCAAAGAGATTCAGGCGGACAGAGCGGCGCAAGATGAGGAGTTTAGCCCTCTAAACATCGCTTGCGTATTCTCTCCGCCTGCTGAAGGCAACAAAGACATAACGCAACTCCAAGAAGACCTGCAAACAGAGAGAGAAGACAACAAGGTAAACCCAAACGAAAAAAAAGAAGCGCTAAAAGCCATCATGGACGACTATAATAAGCAGTATGGCACAAACCACAATCTAGCCAACTTCGACCTCTATTACCAAGATGTGCAACAACGCATAAAAGACCACAAATACCCAAAAACCGACTACCCGCACAAGCACAAGATAGACATCACGATAGTCGTCGATATGCTCCTGACAGGCTTTGACTCCAAGTATCTAAACACCCTATATGTGGACAAAAATCTAAAATACCACGGACTCATACAGGCGTTTTCGAGGACAAACAGGATACTCAACGACACGAAGCCGTACGGCAATATACTGGACTTTAGAGGACAGCAGAGCGCCGTCGAAGAGGCGATAATGCTCTTTTCGGGCAAATCAGCCAAGCCGCCAAAAGAGATATGGCTTGTAGATTCTGCTCCGATAGTGATAGACAAGCTAAAAGACGCCATAGGCGCACTGGATAAATTCATGAGCTCGCAAGGGCTGGCGAACAAGCCAGAAGAGGTGGCAAACCTCAGAGGCGACGAGGCTAGAGGGCAGTTCGTCAATCTATTCAAAGAAGTCCAAAGGCTCAAAACACAGCTAGACCAATATACAGACCTAAGTAATGACGACAAGACGACCATAGAGCACATAATGCCGCTAGATACGCTCAGAGCTTTTAAGGGGATGTATCTGGAGACGGCAAAAGACCTGCGAGAAAAGCAAGGCAAAGAGACGGATGAGGCTGGCATCATCGAGCAGCTTGATTTTGAGTTTGTGCTTTTTGCTTCCGACATCATCGACTACGACTACATCATGAGCCTCATCTCACGCTACACATACGGCAAAACAAAAAAACAAAAAATGACCAAAGAACAGCTAGTAGGCATCATCGACTCCGATGCGAAGTTTTTGGATGAGAGAGATGACATCACGGCGTATATCGACTCGCTAGAGGTCGGCTCTGGGCTGAGTGAAGAGGAGATAAAAAAAGGATACGAGGAGTTCAAAACCCAAAAAACCTCAAAAAAAATCGGCGAGATAGCGCAGAGGTACGGCATCGACACGGACGAACTGGCTGCGTTTGTGGAGCTGACGATAGACAGGATGATATTTGACGCTGAGAAGCTAGGAGATTTGTTTGCCGCTCAGGGGCTAGGATGGAAAGAGCGAGGCAAAAAGGAGTCTGCACTAATGGAGGAGCTCATCCCGACTCTAAAAAAACTAGTGGGTGATAATGAAATATCGGGGCTAAAAGCGTATGAGTGAAAAAGTGCGAAATATCCCGAAGTTGAGATTTCCTGAGTTTCGAGATGCTCCTGAGTGGAAAAGAGTTGAATTAAATAAATTAGGAAATCTTGTATCTGGATTAACATATAGCCCTGATGATGTTAGGGAAAGTGGGTTATTGGTTTTAAGGTCTTCAAATGTGCAAAATGGAGAGATTAAGCTAGAGGATAATGTGTATGTAAGGACTGATATAAAAGGTGCTAATCTATCAGAACCAAATGACATATTGATATGTGTTAGGAATGGCTCAAAAGCTTTAATTGGCAAGAATGCTTTAATTCCTAACAATATGCCTCTGTGTACTCATGGTGCATTTATGACTATTTTTAGAGCCAAGTTACCTAGGTTTGTTTTTCAGTTATTTCAGACAAGCGACTATGAAAGACAAGTTAATGCTGATTTGGGTGCAACTATCAATTCTATAAACGGAAAAGAATTTCTTAAATATGAATTTTATGTGCCATCTGAAAACGAACAACAAAAAATCGCCGACTGCCTCAGCTCCATCGACGAACTCATCACCTCACAAGCCGCAAAAGTCGAGGCGCTAAAAGAGCACAAAAAAGCCCTCATGCAACAGCTTTTCCCCCGTGAGGGCGAGACCGTCCCGAGCCTGCGCTTCCCAGAATTCCAAAACGCCCCTGAGTGGGAGGATAAGGCACTAGACAAGGTATGCGAAATAAATCCTTCGGTCAAAAATTTACCAAAAAGTTTTATATATATTGACCTTGAATCTGTTGAAGCAGGTGTTTTGTTGCAGAAAAAAATTATTGACTTAGAAAATGCACCAAGTAGAGCTCAAAGACTTTTAAAAAATGGGGATGTTATTTTTCAAATGGTGAGACCATATCAAAAAAATAACTATCTTTTTGATATTGAAGACGACCAGAATTATGTTGCTTCAACTGGTTATGCTCAGTTGCGAGCATATCAGTCAAATACATATCTCTTTCATTGTTTGCATACTGACGGTTTTGTTAATCAAGTTTTAACTAAATGCACGGGTTCAAACTATCCAGCAATAAATTCTAACGATTTGTCCGAAATAAAGATTAGCATTCCAAAGTCAGAAGAACAACAAAAAATAGCCGACTGCCTCAGCTCCATCGACGAACTCATCACCTCGCAAGCCGCAAAAGTCGAAGCGCTAAAAGAGCACAAAAAAGCCCTCATGCAACAGCTTTTCCCAAAAAATATGGAGAGATAAGATGGCACACATTACCGTACTTGATAATGAAATTAGCGTACTAAAAATAGAAGACGAGGACTATATATCGCTAACCGATATGCTAAAAGCAAAAGACGGCGATTTTTTTATCTCTGATTGGCTTAGAAATAGAAATACCATAGAGTATTTGGGCATTTGGGAGAGGATTCACAATCCAAATTTTAATTATGGCGAATTCGCCGTAATTACATCTCAAGCAGGACTCAATAGCTACAAGCTAAGCGTAAAAGAGTGGAATGAAAAGACAAACGCCATAGGGGTTGTCGCCAAAGCGGGGCGATACGGCGGCACCTATGCGCATAAGGATATAGCTTTTGAGTTTGGGATGTGGATAAGCGCCGAGTTTAAAATCTACCTCATAAAAGAGTTTCAAAGGCTAAAAGAAGAGGAGCTAAAACAGCTAGGCTGGGATATTCGCCGAAACCTCGCAAAACTAAACTACAAAATTCACACCGACGCTATCAAAGAAAATCTAATCCCAAAAGAGCTCAGCCCCGCTCAAATAAACTTTGTCTATGCGAGCGAGGCGGATATACTCAATGTCGCTCTTTTTGGTATGACGGCAAAAGAGTGGAGAGAGCAAAACGGTGACAAAAAAGGAAATATAAGAGACGAGGCGGATGTAAATCAGCTGGTATGTCTGGCAAATATGGAATCGCTCAATGCGCATTTTATCAATGAGGGATTATCGCAAAAAGAGAGACTCCAAAAGCTAAATAAAATAGCAATAGGGCAAATGAGGATACTAAGCAGTGAAAACATCAAAAAGATAGGCAAATAAATGAGCGAACAAGAATACAAAGAACTAGGCAAGACCCTATGGGCGATAGCCGATGACCTGAGAGGGGCGATGAATGCCGATGATTTTCGTGACTATATGCTCTCGTTTCTCTTTTTGCGTTATCTATCCGACAACTATGAGAGTGCGGTAAAAAAAGAGCTAGGCGCAGACTATAGGGACGCCCCAAAAGAGGAGCTAAAGGCGCTGGGAGTCGCTACGCCGTTACAGCTATGGTACAAAGAAAACGAGGCGGATGTGACGGAGTTTGAAAAGCTAATGCGCCGCAAAGCTCACTATGTCATACAGCCGGAATTTTTGTGGAGCTCTATCGTGGAGATGGCTCGTGTGCAAGACGGCGAGCTACTACATACCTTGCAAGCTGGGTTCAAGCACATCGAAAACGACTCTTTTGAGAGCGTATTTGGCGGGTTGTTCTCAGAGATAAATCTAGCGTCTGAGAAGCTAGGCAAAGACTACACGGCACGAAATGCCAAGCTCTGCACCATCATCACAAAAATCGCCGAGGGAATAGCCAACTTCTCAACCTCCACGGATGTGCTAGGCGATGCGTATGAGTATCTCATCGGACAGTTTGCGGCTGGGTCAGGCAAAAAAGCGGGAGAGTTCTACACCCCGCAACAAATATCTGGCATATTATCCGAGATAGTCACGCTCGACAGCCAAGACCCCACAACTGGCAAAAAGAAAAAACTAGAGAGAGTCTTTGACTTCGCTTGCGGCTCAGGCTCGCTCCTGCTCAATGTGCGCAAACAGCTAGGTGCTCACGGCATCGGCAAAATCTACGGAACCGAAAAGAACATCACGACCTACAACCTAGCCAGAATGAATATGCTACTGCACGGGGTTAAGGACAACGAGTTTGAGATATACCACGGCGATTCACTCCTCAACGACTGGGATATGCTACGAGAGTCAAACCCCGCCAAAAAAATGCAGTTTGACGCCATAGTGGCAAACCCGCCTTTCAGCTATCGCTGGGAGCCAAACGAGGTGATGGGTGAGGATTTTCGTTTTAAAAACTATGGACTAGCTCCTAAGTCTGCGGCTGATTTTGCCTTTTTGCTCCACGGCTTTCACTTTTTAGCCAAAGAGGGGACGATGGCTATCATCTTGCCGCACGGTGTACTGTTCCGTGGCGGGGCGGAGGAGCGCATAAGGACGAAGCTGCTAAAAGACGGCAATATCGACACAGTCATAGGCTTGCCGTCAAATCTCTTTTTTTCGACGGGCATCCCCGTGTGTATCCTCGTGCTCAAAAAATGCAAAAAGTACGATGATGTGCTATTTATCAATGCGGCAGAGCATTTTGAAAAAGGGAAAAGGCAAAATAAGCTCTTGCCAGAGCATATAGAAAAAATAGTCTCTACATACCAATACCGCAAAGAGGAAGATAGATACTCTAAGCGGGTGTCTATGGAACAGATAGAAGCCGAGGGCTACAATCTCAATATCTCACGCTATATCAGCACGGCAACGGTGGAAAAAGAGATAGACCTAAAAGAGGTAAATGCAAAACTTGTTGATTTGGAGGAGAAAATCACAAGCTCAACCGCAAGGCATAATGAGTTTTTGAGGGAGCTTGGACTGGATCTATTGCCATAAAATATGAAACAAAATAGTAGTTTTGAAATATACATGCAACAGGTCAAATCGAAATATCTGCTATTTTCTCACAAAACAGCGCATGGGCGTAATTTTAAATATTGGTATAAAACCGATAAGGCATTTTTTGAAGCAGAAAAGCCAAATATTGGTTTGCTAAGAAATGCTCTGATACGCAGTAGCACTAATCCCGTAATAGAAAATATATGGCAGAACTGGGAATCAAACAATGTTCAAAAGATAGTCTCAAAAACAAATGAAGTATGTATCAATTATCTGGCAACAACAGACGAAAAAGAAATACAGAGGTTTGAGGATTTAAAGTTACTAGAGCTGTACGACTATCTCGTTCATAACTTTAATATTTCAAAATCTTTTGATTTCAAAACCGTTAAAGAGTGGCATATAAAGATATTTGGAGAACTATACCCATTTGCGGGAGATTTGAGAACCGTAGAAATATCAAAAGGTGCTGGTGATGAGGCTTGGATTTGGAGAATTGAATTTTTGAATGGATTGTCTGAGTTGGATGCGAAAATCAAAAAAGCCTCAAAAATTAAATATAAAAATATAGACGAAATATCGCTATCTATTGCTGAGGTTTTGAGTGATTTTTTATTTATTCATCCATTCAGGGAAGGCAACGGTAGGGTAAGTAGACTTATCGGCGATATTATTTTGGCTAAAAACGGATTTCCAATGATAGGACTTGACTTGAAAAGTAGTGATAACTATATTGCAAAAGTTCATGAGGGATATGCCAAAAACTATAAGCCTTTGGCTGAGCTGCTAAAAGAAAAGATTATTTCGAAAGTTGAGACTGAATAAGTTTGTAGTGTTCGTTTAGCTCTTTTTTTGTTATTTTAGAGCCTTCGACTCTAGAGGAGCTGTAAACAGCGTCTACGATTATTTTTTGTCTTTTTGCGGCAGTAGAAAAATATTTATTGCTGTTTGCTATTGTCCTTTTCATCATTATCCCCTTTTAACTATCCAAAAGTTTAGCAAAAATCGACCCAAATTCGAATAAATTTGAATTTTGTGCCATTTTTAATTTATGCAATTTTCTATATGACCTATCCTATAAGAGCTTCCAAAAACAAAACTGTTCCAAAACTGCGCCAAAGAATGTCAAACTATGGGGCTTTTTTAATTGTAACGTGAGATAGAGAACCCTTTATTTGCCGTATATCAATTTTTTTTAATTACACCAAAAATTAACAGATAATTAACACACAAAAACTACCCTTAGCGCTTTAAAAACCAGGAAGGGAATCGGATGAATAGACTCGTTACGCTCTCATTGGCTCTTAGCTCAGCGCTGTTAGCCTCCGAAATCACGATAGAAAAAATAACCGTAAAAGGCGAAGCGCAAAAATCGCTAAAGGACGCTTTGTCAAGCGAGGAAATCAAATTTACAAACAAAATAGATATAGCCCAAATCCTATCCAATAGCTATCCGGAAATATCCACCGTAAGAAAGACGGGGGCGGCCGGAGATATATCGATGAGAGGATTTTATAAAGACGACGTAAGGGTAACGGTAGACGGGCAAGCCATCCACTGCGCATGCCCAAACAGAATGGATCCTCCTACCTATCACCTATCCGCAGAAAACGTGGAAAAAGTGGAGGTAATCGAGGGGCCTTTTGACGTCGCATCCCCTGGCGCGCTTGCCGGAAGCATCAATATCGTATCGAAAGCTCCAAAAGAAGGTCTGTCGGGCTCACTTAACGCAGGATACGGCAGCTTTGATTTCCAAAAACTGGATGCAAACATAAACGCAGGAAATAAAACCGTAAAAGCCCAGGCCGGATACACAAAAGAAAAGATGGGCCAATACAAAGACGGCAGCGGCTCTTCTATGTACGAGGTCAACTACAGCCCTACGGCGACAAACGCATCAAACAACAAAATGTATAGAAACGACATCAACATAAAAGACAAAGACGCTTTCGACAAACAGAGCTACTTTGCGAAACTAACCTTTACTCCTACCGAAAATCAGGAGATAGCGCTAAGCTATTTTGCCGATAGGCCGGATACAATTCTTTATCCTTCGCTTGGTATGGACTCCTTCCAAGACGATACCGATATGTATGCGGCAAGCTATAAAGTAAAAAATATGGGAAAACTCTCCGATTCTTTTGAAATATCCGCCTACCAAAACGAAGTAAAGCACGATATGAGGACGGATTTTAGAAATACCGGCTCAAGCATACTTTCGTACTACGTAGAAAGTAAAACGAAGGGGATTAAAGCAGAAAACAGCGCAAACCTCGGCGGACACCTGGTAAAAATAGGTGCAGACTACTATGAGAGAGCATGGGATGCCAAAAACTACTCCAACTACGCTACAAAGACGCTAAATTCAAACGTCGCATATCCTCTAGCGGATGTTACCACAAGCAATTACGGCGCATACGCCAAACTTACCAAAAAATACGGCAACCTGGGAATCGATGCCGGACTCAGATACGATTGGTCCAAAATAGAGCTTGATACGTCAAAGGTGGCCTCCGTAGTTCCTTTGTCAAACGCCATGATGGATGTCGGTAGAAATAAAACCGCCATATTAAACAATCCGGATGACAGCTGGAACAATCTATCCGGTTCCGTAATGGCCAAGTATGACATAGGATCTGGATATTTTTACGGTGGATACGGACACACGGTAAGACTGCCTGACGGAGCCGAAAAGTACCATATAGAAGTACACAACAGAGAAGGGAATCCTGATCTAAAACCTACGATAAACGACGAAATAGATATTGGGTATTCCTACGCAAAAAACGGCACAGCCTTCAAGATAAACGGTTTTTACTCTAAACTAAAAAATTTCATCTATATGTACAGGTATAATCCTTCGTTTACAAATCAGGTGTTTACATACGAAAACGTAGACGCCAAAATGTACGGCTGGGATATTTCCGCGGCATATGCAGCAACTGACAAACTTACGTTCGAAGCCGCCGTGGCGCAAACATTCGGCGAAAAAGACTCCAAAACGACCGCAAAAGGCATTGTGCTAAACGACAAAAGTCTCAGAAACGTATCGCCTCTTAAATCTAGAGTGGCGGCAAAATATGAAACTGGCAAGTTTAGCTCCCAAGTAGAGTGGATAGCTGCTGCCGGACAAAAAAATATAGATTCTGACGGAACTCTATCCGAGCTTGAAACAGCTGGATGGGCTGTAGTAAACCTAAAAGCGGGCTATTCGTTTACCAAAAACTGGTCTTTGTGGGCCGGGGTAGACAACCTATTCAATAAAAACTACTACATACACGGTTCAAACTCAAATATGCTATTTATATCCAACCAGCCAAACATCCATCTAAACGAGCCTGGTAGATTTGTTTATGCAAATCTAGGGTATAAATTCTAAAAACCACAAAGGTGTATAGTTGCAAGATTTTAGTATCGTAGCCATAGCGGCCGCGGCATTCTTCGGAAGCCTAGGCCACTGCATCGGAATGTGCGGGGGATTCGTCCTCGCGTACAGCTCGACGAAAGTAGGTTCGCACTTCGGCCACAAAGACAAGCTTCTATCCCATCTGCTATACAATGGCGGCAGAACCGTCAGCTATACCATCATAGGCGCTATCGCCGGGCTAATAGGAAGCGTCTTTTCACTGAGCCCGAATTTCAGAGCGGCACTCTATCTATTTGCGGGGATAGTTATGGTTTTAGTGGCGTTGTGGCTATTTGGATTTGTCTGGGTAGCGAGGGTCTTGGAATACGACTTTACCAAAATATCTCTTTTCAAGACCGCATTCCAAAAACTTCTAAAATCGGACTCAAGGGCTTCTTTTTTGAGTCTCGGGATACTAAACGGTTTCTTTCCGTGCGGGCTAGTCTATTTCTTTGCCTCATCGGCTGCGGCAAGCGGTTCGGCCGCAAGCGGCGCCCTTATAATGTTCATATTCGGATTATCTACGATAGTGCCGATGCTTAGTCTGGCGTACGCATCGTCAATCTTGCAAAAAACAGGCTTCAGAAAAGCCGCGTCCAATATATCTGCGCTGCTGATACTAGGTTTTGCCGCCTATACGATATGGGGTGCGATAGTAATATTCTTAGATTTACCAATTTAAAGGAGAACATATGAAAAAACTACTCATGATCGCGGCTATTGCCTCTCTTTCGCTTTTTGCGGCGGAGAAAGAGGTAAATATGAAAGTAAACGGCATGACTTGCCAAATGTGCGCAAAGAGCGTCAAGGATACCATAATGAGCACCGACGGCGTCAAAGATGCAAAAGTCTACGTAAAAGACGGGAAAGCCGTAGTCAAAACGGAAAAAGAGATAGACATGAACGCGCTCAACGAAAAACTAAAAAAACACGGCTACTCTGCGGAACTATCCAAATAGTTTTTAGTCCTTATGTAGCGGCAGGCTGATTTTTATACACAGCCCGCCCTCCTTATTATAAGCCTCTATCTTGCCGTGCATATTTTTTTCTATTACGTTTTTTGCCATAAAGAGTCCTAGACCTGCGCCTGTCTGCACTTTTTTCGTAGTAAAGTACGGCTCAAAAATCTTATCCAAAACATCGACGTCACACCCGCCGCCATTGTCGCAAATAGTGATGTAGGCGGATATTCCGTCGGTATCCGTCCTGATGGAAAGCTCCGGATTTTTTATATTGCTTTGTTCAAAGTTCTCTTTCGAATTCAAGATGATACTGAGCATGCACTGCGTCACGTCGCCCGCATATCCGTCAATAAGAAGCGGCATCTTCGGATACTCTATATCAGTCTTTATGTGGCTGTTTTTGAAAGTGGCGCTACTTAACAGCACTACCTTCTGTATGGCAAAAGAGAGATCGAAAACCTCCCTCTCCCCGCTCACGTTCAAAAACCCCCTAAAGACGTCTATCGTTTTTGACATCTGCGCGATAATCTCTTTTGATTTCAGAACGGAATTGTTTATATACTCCCCGTTTAGCTCGCCATAGTCGGAAGCCATCTTTATATCTTGGATGATTATCCCAAGCGCGTTAAGAGGCTGTCTCCACTGGTGCGCTATGCTAGACATGGCCTCGGCCATTGCGGATACCCTGGAGTGCTGTATGAGCATGGCGTCTTTTTGTTTTATCTCCCCGACTTTTTGCTCCACCATCTCGTTTAGATGCCTATTGATATCCCTGAGGCTCTCCTCCAGCTTCTTCTCTTTGGATATATCCATCCCCATATACAAAACGGAGCTAAGGCCGTCCTTGTCGTATATGCCCAAAACGGTAATCTTGATAAAGATAGGTTCGCCTCTGTTTAAGAGCTTTAATTCGCCCTTATATATCCCGTTTTCCTCCAGCGAGTCCTCTATCTGCCTAAGCACGCTCTCGTCGTGCTCAAAAAACGAAAGGATGCGGCTTCCTATACGCTTTTGCCCTCCTACCATCTGCGCAAAAACGTCGTTTAGGTATGTTATATTGCCGTATTTGTCGGTCAAGGCTACGAAGCTATCGCTCTTATCTATTGCCGAGTGAAATTTGTACAGCTCCTTTTTGCTTCTTGAAAGCAGCAAGGAGGCGCCTATCAGCAAAAACAAGAATATAGAAGTTGCCAGATAGAGACCGTCTTTGATAAGCCTATCCGCATCCTCCTCTTTTTTAAACTTGGCTATCATCGTCTCCTTCAGACTCTCCGTTACGCTTTTTTTCTCTAGATTAAACAATGAGGAGATCTCCCCGATTTTGGAAGACGCCTTTATTATATTGACGGCGTGAACCTTTAATATCGCATCCTCTTCGTTTTTTGCCGGAATGGCGGATACTTTTGCTTGCAATTCGTTCGTATCGATGCTTTTGTCTATTCCGAGGGTTACTATTTTGACAAAAAGTCCGAATCTCTCCTTGTCTTTATATATCCAATCGCTTGATTCCAGATATCTAAGGGAGTTTACGGCTACGGCGTTAAGGGCTTTAAAACTCTCGATCTCCTCCCTTTTTTTCTCAAAATCGCCTCTGAGTTTTTTTATGCCTTCCGTTATTTTATATCTACCATCCGATAGAGACGCCAGCTCGTCAGAGTTTTCAAGCTCTTCTATCACCCTGTCGCACTCTTCCAGTTTTTTATTTAGAAGGTCGTAGTTTATGAAGGTAAGCTCGTTCGATACGACGCTGTACACATCCCTATAGATAAGCTCCACCTTATATAGCTTCTCTATAAAACTATAGTTTTGCTCGCTCTTCTCCTCGATCGACTTCGTCTTAAAAAAAGAGAGGGCTATAAGCGCCAAAAAGGCAAGCAGAAATCCGATAAAAAACCTATTGTAGTCTATGTATTTCATTTCGAGTATTTAGCCGGTTTTTTGCCAGTTAGCGTCTTCAAAAAAGCGACTATCTTTTTAACCTCTTCGTCTTTTAGTTTAATTCCAAGCTGATGGTATCCCATCAGCTTGACGGCCTCATCCAGGTCTTTTACAAGGCCGTTATGAAAATACGGCGCCGTCAACTCCACGTTTCTGAGCGTCGGAACCTTGAACATATTTTTATCGTTATCTTTTTTGCTGACGTCGAACCTGCCGTTAATCGCTTTCGGGTCTTTGTACTCTATCATAACGCCGATCTTTTGGTACATATTGCCGCCCAGATTTACGCCGTTATGGCAGCTTATACACCCTTTGTTTTGGAAAAGCACATACCCCTCTTTTTCCTGCTGGTTCATTGCATTTTTATCGCCTTTTATATACCTGTCGAATTTGGAATTAGGAGTTATAAGGGTCTTTTCGAACTCCGCTATCGCGTCCGCTATATTCTCGAACGTAACTCCGTCTTTGTATATCTCCTCAAAAGCGCTCTTATACTGCAAGTTCCGCTTTACGCCGTTTACCGCATTTAGCGGCGTATTTGCCATCTCTATCTTGTTTACTATCGGCCCCTTGGCCTGCTCCTTCAAGTTTTTCGCCCGCCCGTTCCAAAACTGCGCAAAATTAAATACGGAATTGTAAACGGTAGGCGAATTTATCTGTCCTACTTTTCCGCCGACGCCTATCGAACCCTCTAGATTATCCGTGCCCGACGTGTATAAATTGTGACATGAGTTGCAAGATATAGTTTTGTCGCGGGATAAGATCGTGTCAAAAAACAGCTTCTCTCCGAGTTCCGCCTTTTTGTGGTCGTATGCCACGCCGTCAGGGATGGGAGTGACAATACTGGATGCGAATAGCGGCGCAAGCGTCAAGCCTAAATATATAACCGTTTTTTTGATCATCACCGTAACCGTTTATCTTTTATTCCATATATTGTACACCTTGCCAACTTTTTAGCACTCTTTTAACACTTTTTAATAAAACTAACAGAAAAAATTTGCGATAGTTTCGCAACAAAGATTTATTATAATTTTCAATATTTCAAAGAGGGTGGTAAAAATGGGGCTTAGCATTAAACAAAAACTGATGTCGATAACAGCCGGGTTGTTATTCATATTCAGTTTCACTTTTGTTTTGGTGCTATATCTCGTAGGGTACATCAAAGACGAATTCCATCACTTCAAGGAAAGCGCTTTTAAAGGCGAGGTTTACACGCTAAACATAAACAAGGAGCTAAACTACGTCAGCAGGCTCACGAGAGACATAATGCTCGGCAACGACTTTGAGAAAAACATGAAAAAACTCAGAGAGAGCAACGAGAAAATCAAAAAAGATTTCGAAAGCCTCATTAAAATAACGGAACCGCAAAATCTCGAAATCACGAAAGACTCTTACAACAAGACGATGAAATTTGTCGAGACCGCTACAAACATCGTGGCAAAACTTGAAAAAACCGGCGTATCCAGAGAGTCCTTGGACGCCGTATACGCGGAGTATAAAGTGGTGGCAACGCCTCCGGCCGAAGAGGCGAGAGAGGCCTTCCATAAAGTGACAAAAGCGCAAGAAGAGGTGGCCAAAAAGTCGGAGGAATCTATATATGCGGTTATGACGAATTCGAAGATAGCGCTTAGCGTAACATTCGTCATAGTGTTTTTCGTCGGATTCCTGCCTCTTATTATGCTCAGCAGATACATCATATTCTCTACCGAGAGCATAGAGAGAAAAGTAAGAGAGACGGCCTCCACCAAAAATCTGAATACCAAAGTAGACGTTATAAATATGGACGAAATAGGCAAAGTGGCGACCGACTTTAACTACCTGATAGAGACATTCAGGGAGACCGTAAATAGCGCGAAGATAACGTCTAGCGAAAACGCATCGGTAGCCGCTCAGCTAAGCTCTACGTCGCACGCTATAGGCAGAAGGGTCGAGGAGCAGACTAGGCTTACGCAGATATCGGTGGAACAAGGCGCAAACCTAAAAAACATTCTGGACGAATCGGCGGCGCAAGCCAAAGAGACGATAACGGAAATAGAGTCGGCAAACGGCAGGCTGCATCAGGCCGGCAAAGAGATACTTACGATGGTATCGAAAGTACAGCACAGCGTCGAAGTGGAGATGGAGCTGGCGGAAAAACTCTCGGCGCTCAGCAACGAAACCGAGAAGGTAAAAGAGGTTCTCTCGGTAATAGCCGACATAGCGGACCAGACGAACCTGCTGGCGCTGAACGCCGCAATAGAAGCCGCAAGAGCAGGCGAGCACGGCAGAGGATTCGCGGTCGTCGCAGACGAGGTAAGAAAACTTGCCGAGAGGACGCAGGATAGCCTATCCGATATTAGCGCAACGATAAATCAGGTCGTAGAATCGATAGTGGAAGCGACAAAAGAGATGGAGAAAAATACCGAAACGGCGAAAGAGCTCGCAGACTCTTCGAAAAGCGTAGAGGGTAAAATAAACGAAAGCATAGGCACTATGCAAGGCGCCACTACGATGGTTGAAGAACTTGTCCAAAAGTCGACGTCCAACACGAAAAGCACCGAAGATATACTCAAAAAAATAGACGAAATCAGCGAGATTTCAAGCGCGAATGCAAAAAGCGTAGAAGAGATAGCCTCGGCCGCAGACCACCTTCACGTAATGGCCGAAGGACTCAAAAACAAACTGGAAGTATTCAATACCTAAAAACAAAGCCCCCGACCAAAAGGGGCTTTTCATCCCTCTACTCCCCGGTTTTACCCATTTTCCCTATTGCGCAGGATACGAAGCTTTTGGCGCTAGCCTTTATGCTGTCGATGGCGCCTAGCTCATCGGTTGTGAGCGGATACCCAAGTCCCCTTAGCATAGCTTTCAGCTTCTCGATTTGATCCTCTTCTATATCCAGGGTTATCTTCCTTGGCTCCGACTCCAAATCCACCTTTACCTCGCCAAACTCCTTTGACAGGCTTTTTGTGAGGGTATTGGCACAGCCGCCGCATTTTACGTTGAGAACTTCAAAAGTTTGCAGCATCTTCCATCCTTTTTATGATTTTGGATATTGTACTACGAAATCAGCTTGATTGAGCCTCTTCCCAGAGAGACGACTCCTTCCTTCTCAAAGTTTTTGAGTATGCGGCTGATGACCTCTCTGGATGTGCCTAGTATCTGCGCTATCTGCTCGTGCGTTGTGTTTATAGTTTCTCGCCCTTGTACGAATAGCCAGTTTAGGAGCCTCTCGTCCATTCTCTTGAATCTAAGCTCTTCGACTAGGCGCATTATCTGCGTCAGTCTCTTGGCGCAAAAATCAACCTTGAACTCTCTGTATGCTAGCGAGTTGTCCATGAGCCATTTGATAGAAGAGGATGGCAACAGCCACCCCTCGATACTTTCGTCCACTATCGCCGTGGCGGGGGCGGGAGTGTGCGCGACGGCGCTTAGCGTATTGACTAGGCACTGCTCGCCCGGGGTGATGTAATAAAGCGTGATTTCGCCTTTGCCAACCTCGTCGGAGTGCAAAAATACCTTCACGCATCCCTTGGACAAAAAGAGTATCCCCTCGTTCATATCGCCTTGGTAGTAGAGAAATGTGCCGACAGGTAGGGAGACCGCTTTTGCGTCCCCCATTATTTTTTGACGGTTATCCGGCTCAAGTGAAGAGAAAAAGCTATATTCTTCTAGCCTCATACCGTTTCCTTTTTTTATTTTAGAGCTCTTGCAAAACTAGTTTTGCAAGAAACGCCGTAAAAAGCAAAGCTCCTTACGACTATGCTGCGCTATGCCACTAAAGCTAACCTCTTCGAGGTATAGGAATTTTTGAAGTATATCAAAAAGTCATAGACTGTGCGCCAGCGGCAAACAGCGCGCCAGCAAGGTCGCCTGGAGTCGCTACTTCTACGCCTTTGACCATCTCTGACGGTTTAATCCCTCTCATTTTGACGAAGCCTTCACATATCATCACCTTGCCGCCTTTTTTGATGAGCGAACTTATCATCTCTTTTGGCGTCGTAGCGCCGAATTTGCCCTGTTTGGTGCCGACCAACGCATAGTCCACGGCGTCCGAGGCCACAAAAACCGTACTTTGCACGCCAGCGTCTTGCATGGCGTTTGCTACCGCTAGACCAAATCCGGCGCTTGAGATATTGTGGCTATGAAGCGTGATGACAAGTTTTTTGGGAGCATCCGCACCGTCCGCCGCTACCGCACTCGTAGTGATGCAAAGAGCGCCAAGCATGGAAGCCAAAAACATTTTTAAATTCATAGGAAACCTCCGTTTTGTTTTTGCGTCTTTTGACGCTGAATGGATTTTAGGTGTTTGCGTACACTTTTTCTGTGACCAAAGTCACATAACAAATTTTTTCGTTTTGATTTAATTCGTAAAAAATGGAGGTGTGAGATGAAAAAAATTGCATATATGGCATTATGTCTTGGTCTTTTTAGTTCCGGGCTATTCGCCAAAAGCTTTGATGACAAGCTACGAGAAGACGCCGCAAAAATAGGGCTAAAGAGCGCTCCGAAGGATTTTGCGGCTTTGTGCGGCACCCTAAAAGAGCGGAATGTTACGCTAAACATTGAAGCAATAAAGCTTGGTAAAAAGCTGTTTTTTGATGCCAGATTTTCAAAAAGCGGAGCCATCAGCTGTGCGTCCTGCCACGATATATCAAAAGGCGGCGACGACGGACTGCCTACGGCGGTAGGGCACGAGGGCGCCGCAAATCCGTCGCACCTCAATACTCCGACGGTGTTTAACACCGCTTTTTCAAAAAGACTATTTTGGGACGGCAGGACGGACACCCTTGAAAAACAGGCGGCTGGACCTCTGTTTGCGCATTTTGAGATGGCTAGCGACAAGAGGCGTATCGAGATGCTCATAACGAGCGATGCTGAATATATCCGTATGTTCAAGGCGGCTTTTGGAGTGCATCCAAGCTTTGATAATATGCTAAGAGCGATAGCCTCGTATGAGCGTACGCTTGTCACCAGCGGGGCGTACGATAGGTTTTTGGAAGGTGACTCACACGCCATATCGGATAGTGCAAAAAGAGGATTTAGGATGTTTCTGGACCGTGGATGCGGACTATGTCACACAGGCACGGCGCTAGGCGGAGAGGAGATGCGCAAGTTTCCCATCAGGTACCACAAGGCGTGGTCGATGGCGGGGCTTAGGTTGGCCAGGAACGTATTAAAAGAGTACGACAAATATGCAAAGATGAAATTTCGCAGCGAAGACAGCAGGTATGATTTTGTGCTGATGAATCTCGGAGAAGAGAAGACAAAGCTGCTCTCGGAGGGATTTTTCAAACACTATGCGAAGGTTGAAACCAACGCAACCAGAGGTTTTAGCTGTATCGTCTGCCACAACGACAAGAAAAATCTGGAGGCCTCCGTATTTCCGTTCGTGAACGAGGGCGGATTTTTAGGGGATAAAAATAGAAGGTATTTTCGCACGCCGATACTTCGCAACATATCCAAAACCGCCCCATATTTCCACAACGGCGCAGTCAAAAAACTGGAGGATACGATAATGCTCATGGGCGAGCACCAGCTTGGGGTGTCGTTTAACAAAAAACAGGTCGCCGACCTTGCGGAGTTTCTAAAAACCCTTGACGGCGAGCTTGTGAATTATGGGATTTGACTGTGTTTTGCCTCCAAAGATAGCAAAAACTCCTTTCGCCATACACCGCCGCTATATCCGCCGATTCCGCCTCCGCTCGCTATGACTCGGTGGCAGGGGATGATGATGGCTATGGGATTTTTGCCGTTGGCGTTTGCTACAGCCCTTACGGCAGATGGACGGCCTAGCATTTTGGCTTCCTCGGCGTATGAGACCACTTTGCCGTATGGAATGCGTCGCAGGGTATCCCAGGCGCTCATCTGAAACGGCGTGCCAGCGGGAGCCAGCGGCAGGCTAAACTCACGCCTTTCCCCGGCAAAATACTCCTCAAGCTCGCTCTTTAGCCGCAAAAGCAACCTATTCCCCGACACCTCTTGCTTGTCTTCATCGGCAAAGTCAAGCGAGCATATCCCAGCCTCATTCGCCATTGCCAGCATAGCGCCGATGGGCGTTCGTATCGTCAGCGCATCCACTCTTAGTCTATATACTCCACAAGCTCGGAAATATCGGAGCGGACCCTTGGCTGTTGCGGATTTGCGCGGTATCCGAATGGCAGCATCAGCGCAACGCCGTACAGCGACCCGTCGATACCGAGCGCTTGTTCCAAGGCGGCTTTGTCGTATCCGCCTATAGGACAGCTATCAATGCCGATATACGCCGCCGCCGTCATCATATTTGCCGCCGCAATATGGCACTGCTGCATCGACCAACACTCCAAAGCCTCGTCGCTTTGTGGGTCTATGAATCCTTTGTACCACTCCCCTACCTCGTCGCCGCCGAAAACTTTTTTGTATTGCGCTTTTATGTACGGCGTATTTGAGCGCAACTGTTTTTTGTACAGCACGACGACCAGTTCGCTACATGTCGTCATCTGCGGCTGATCCCACGATACCTCCCGTATAGCCCGCTTCAGCTTTTCGTCTCTGACGACGAGAAATTTCCAATGTTCAAGCCCTATAGAGCTGGGGCTCATCCGCCCTGCCTCCAATATGAAGTCCAGGTCTTCTTGTTTTATCTTTTTTGTTGCATCGAACAGCTTGCACGCATGACGAAAGTGCATCGCTTTTTCAAAATCGTTTCTCATCTTAAATCCTTTTGCGCTTTTTGGAGTATCTCCGCTATCACCTCTTTTGTATACACGCCGCCGATGCCCCAAAGCGTTGCTAGTCCGTGCGCGTTTTGGGCTATTTCGTCTATATCCGACATCGGAATATTGGCGTCGTCTAGCGTGGTAGGCGTTTTGATCGATCTAAACCAGCTCTCAAGCGCAGCTATCCCTTCCTCCGCGCTAGAGGCGCCAAACACCTCCCTTGCGAATCTCTCAAACTGCGGCCTGTTTTTATCTAGATACCATTTCATCCAAGCCGGGATTACTATAGAGAGTCCGGCTCCGTGCGGTATGTCGTAAATAGCGGATAGCGAGTGCTCTATCATATGGTTTGGAAAGCTTCCGCCGCCGGTTCCGGAAGTGGTAAGTCCATTGAGCGCCTGTGTCGCCGCCCATGCGAACTGGGCTCTAGCGTCATAGTCGTTTGGATTTGCAAGAAGCAGCTCCGTTGTCTCTATGACTGTTTTTATGATCGCCTCTACGAGTCTGGATTGAAAACGTGGATGATCGGTGGCCGTAAAATAAATCTCTATGGCGTGGGCGATTATATCGGCCGCAGAATACGCCAGATAGTCGGCTCCTACCGAGCTCATAAGCTCAGGGTTTATGATGGATATTCTGGGATTTACGAGCACGGAAGATATGGAGTATTTTTGCTTTGTTTCATCGTTTGTTACGACGGAGTTTCCATTCATTTCGCTGGCAGTTGCGGCTAGCGTCATAACCGTGTATACCGGAAGCGCCGCTTTGATAGGAGCTTTGCCTACAAAAAAATCCCACACATCGCCGTCATATAAAGCTCCGGCCGCTATAGCCTTTGCCGAATCGGCGACTGAGCCGCCGCCTACAGCCAGTATCGCTTGAACGCCTTTTGATTTTGCTATCCGTATGCCGTCTTTGACTCTCGATAGTCTTGGGTTGCTGACGATACCGTCCAATTCCTCATAAGCGACGCCGGCCTCTTTTAGACTTTTTGTCACCCTCTCATATAGTCCGCTTTTTTTGATGGAGCCTGTTCCGTAGACCAAAAGCGCTTTATCTACTCCATCTGCGGCCATTAGCCTTCCTATTTCGTTTTCTTTCGATTTTCCAAACTCTATTCTCGTCGGATTGTGGTAGCTAAACGAGTTCATATATTTCCTTTTTATTCTCTATTTGATGTTCCGCTCTAGCGTTTTGCGAAGATTTCCCGTTGCCGCCTCTAGGCTAAATTCAGATTTATAGACGTCATATACCGCATAGCTAGGTAGAGGCTCGGCTCCGCAAAACTGGAAAGTCTTATGTAACGCCACGTTCGCCTCGTCAAGGCTAAGCCCGTCAAAAAAGCCATTAGGGTTGTCGAATTCACTCGCCGGGCAGTTGTACGTAAAGCTTAGCATGTATTTTTTACCGTTCATAAGCCCGCCGCTTCCGTATGGCTTGGAGGCGTCTCCTCTTGTTCGTCCGTCATTTGCGTATGTCACCGTCCCGACGCCGCCGGAGAATATCTCGTCTATATATTTTTTGCCAAGCCAAGGCAAACCCATCCAATAGACAGGCGACTGGACGAAAAATAGATCCGCCCACTTGAACTTCCCAAGCTCCTCGGCTACGTCGTAGCCATCTTCTATCACCGTCTCTTTGACCTCGTATCCCATTGTCTCAAAAAACGCTTTGGCCTCCGCTACTAGGGCTCTTGTGAGATTGCCGTTTGCTATACCGTCGTATTTTTGGTGCAAAGTCAGCAGCAGAACTTTTTTCATACGGTTTTTCCTTTTTTTTTAATTTTGCGGAGATTTTATAACTTACAGTTTATAATGTCAAGAACATACCAAAAAGTACTATACATACCAAAAGGTAACTATATAAAATATGGAAAAAAACAAAATCTACAACTGCTCCTTCGAGCTTACTATAGAGCTTATAGGCGGCAAATGGAAAGGGCTCATTCTCTGGTATCTCCACGAACACGGCACACTTAGAAACTGTGAACTTATGAGGCTGATTCCATATATCACGCAAAAGATGTTGACGCAGCAGCTAAGGGAAATGGAAGATAGCAAGCTTATAGTGCGCAAAGTATACGAACAAGTCCCGCCAAAGGTGGAATACTCGCTAACCTCTCACGGCCAAAAACTCCGCAAAATACTAGCGTTGATGAAGGAATGGGGCAACGAATACGCTTTGGATAACAAAGTACATATAGGCTGCACACAAGCTGACAAACAGACGGGTGGGCAATAAAGATTATGTTTTTACCAACCACCACAGCAGAAAAAGAGAAACTGGGCATAAAGCAGTTTGACGTCATTCTCGTTAGCGGCGATACCTATATCGACTCGGCTTACAGCGGCATAGCCATCATCGGGCGACTACTAGAGAGCAAGGGGTACAGCGTCGGCATCATCGCTCAGCCTAACATGGAGAGCGACGATATCGCAAGGCTTGGGGAGCCGAAGCTCTTTTGGGGTGTGAGTGCGGGGCTTGTGGACAGCATGGTCGCCAACTACACGGCGCTCAAAAAGCCAAGACGAAGCGACGACTTCACCCCTGGCGGCAAAAACACCAAAAGACCGGATCGTGCGAGCATAGTCTACACGGGGCTTATCAGACGCCATTTCAAAGACACGGCGCCTATCGTGCTGGGTGGTATCGAGGCTAGCTTGCGACGAATCGCACATTTTGATTTTTGGGGCAACAATATCCGAAAATCACTGCTTTTTGACGCAAAAGCGGACGCCCTCATCTACGGAATGGGTGAAAAGACGGTATTGGAGCTAGCCCTTGCGCTAAAAAGCGGCAAAGAGTGGCGAGATATAAGAGGACTTTGCTACGCCTCCAAAGAGCCAAAGGCGGAGTATATCAACCTGCCTAGCTTCGATGAGGTAAAAGCCGACAAAAACAAATTTATAGACTCGTTTCATCTCTTTTACCACAACAACGACCCGCTAAGCAGTAGGGGGCTTTGTCAAAAGCAAGACGCTAGATACCTCATCCAAAACCCGCCGCAATACTATCTGAGCGAATCCGAAATAGACGCCGTCTACGACCTGCCCTACACCAGAGATGTCCACCCGTATTACAAGGCGGACGGCGAGGTAAAAGCGCTGGAGACTATCAAATTCTCGGTCACGACCCATCACGGCTGTTACGGCGAGTGCAACTTCTGCGCTATTACGGTGCATCAGGGCAGAACTATACGAAGCCGTAGCGAAGAATCCATCATAAAAGAGGTGCGGGGCTTCACCGAGACAAAGGATTTCAAGGGCAATATCTTCGATGTGGGCGGGGCGACGGCAAATATGTACGGGTATGACTGCACCAAAAAGCTAAAATCGGGCGACTGCCACCACCAAAGATGTACGGGCGATAAGGTGTGCAAAAGCCTAAAGCCAAATCACAAACGGCTCATAAATCTCCTGCGTAACATCCGCAAAATCCCAAAGGTAAAAAAAGTCTTCGTCCAAAGCGGCATCCGCTACGACCTCATCAATGAGGATAAAGAGTTTGGGGATATGTACCTAAAAGAGATAGCCGCAAACCATGTGAGCGGACAGATGAAAATAGCCCCAGAACACACGGAGCCAAAGGTGCTGCGTCTCATGGGCAAACCCGACAAAGAGACGCTGCTGGGGTTCAAACAAAAGTTTGAAAATATGAGCAAACTTAGCGGCAAACAGCAGTTTCTCACCTACTACATGATAGCCGCCCACCCTGGGTGTTCCGAAGCTGATATGACGGCGATGAAAAACTTCGCATCCTCTAGGCTACGGCTAAATCCCGAACAGGTGCAGATATTCACCCCGACCCCATCGACCTACTCGACGCTGATGTACTACACCGAGATGGACCCGTGGACGAG
>CAZMPN010000004.1:0-136836 GCA_964568395.1 uncultured Helicobacter sp.
CTATAATGACTAAGCTAAAAATCAAAAAAGGCGACATGGTAGAAATCATCGCCGGCGACGACAAAGGTAAAAAAGCGAAAGTTCTAGCCGTATATCCTAAAACGATGCAAGTCGTTGTAGAGGGTTGCAAATTGGCCAAGAAAGCTGTTAAGCCTTCTGAACAAAATCAAAACGGCGGTTTCCAAAACGTTGAGATGCCAATCCACGTATCTAACGTGCGAATAGCCGAGGGAGCGTAATAGATGGCACTAAAACAATACTATCTACAAAATGTAAAAGACAAGCTTGTTAGCGAGTTTGATATTAAAAACGCCATGCTTACTCCGAAACTTGAAAAGATAACTATATCTGTAGGTTGCGGCGAAGGCTCTAAAGATGCGAAACTTCTTCAAAACATAGCAGATACCATCTCTATGATTTCTGGTCAAAAAGCGGTTATTACCGTGGCTAAAAAATCGGTTTCCGGTTTTAAGTTGAGAGAAGGCATGAACGTCGGTGTTAAAGTAACTCTTAGGGGAGCTAATATGTATGACTTCCTTGAGAAACTTATAACTCTTTCACTACCGAAAGTTAAAGACTTCAAAGGTCTTTCAAGAACAGGTTTTGACGGAAGAGGAAACTATAGCTTCGGTCTTTCCGAGCAGCTTATATTCCCTGAAGTTAAATATGACAACATCGTAAAAATTCACGGAATGAACATCAGCATCACTACATCTACGGATAACGACAAGATGGCTTTCAGATTGCTAGAGCTTATGGGAATTCCATTCGCAAAAGGAAAAGCAAATGGCTAAAAAATCGATGATCGCAAAATGCGCAAGAGAGCCTAAATTCAAAGTTAGAGCATACACAAGATGCTCTATTTGCGGTAGACCACACTCTGTTTACAGAGACTTCGGTATCTGCAGAGTTTGCCTTAGAAAAATGGGTAACGAGGGTCTAATCCCGGGCCTTAAGAAATCAAGCTGGTAAGGTGCAAGTATGAATGATATTATAGCTGATACGCTGACTAGAATCAGAAACGCCTCTATGAGAAGAATAGAAGTAACGCATGTGCTTTACTCTAAAATCGTAGAGTCGATATTGAAAATTTTTCAAGAAAAAGGTTACATCGAAAGCTACAAAGTAGTGGAAGAGGGAACTAAAAAACAAATTAACGTAGTTTTGAAATATACGCAAAGCGGACAACCGGTTATAAACGAAGTAAAAAGAATTTCTAAACCGGGTAGAAGAATCTATAAGCCTTGCGCGCAAATCAAAAAATTTAAAAACGGCTACGGAACAATCGTCGTTTCAACTTCAAAAGGCGTTCTTGATAACGATAACGCCCATAAACTTGGAGTTGGCGGCGAAGTTCTTTGCAGCATTTGGTGAGGTGAGAGATGTCAAGAGTTGGAAAAGAACCAATCGCTCTTCCTAAGGGTGTTGAAGCTAGCGTTGCTAACGGCGTTATAACTATAAAAGGCGCCAAAGAAACGAAAGTCCTAGACACACTAGATAGAGTAAATATAGAGATCAGTGACGGCAAAATAGTTTTCGGACTAAAAGGCGAAACAAAACAAGATAGAGCTTTCTGGGGAACTTATAGAGCGCTTGCAAACAATATCGTTATAGGTCTTTCTCAAGGTTTTGAGAAAAGACTTGAGATTAACGGCGTTGGTTACAGAGCTGCCGTAAACGGCAATAAACTTGAGATGGCGCTTGGCTATTCTCATCCTGTAATATTCGAAATTCCAAAAGGAATTGAGATGGCGGTTGATAAAAACGTGATTATCATTAAAGGTGCTGATAAACAACAAGTTGGCCAAGTCGCCGCTGTTATTAGAGAGTTCAGACCACCGGAGCCTTACAAAGGTAAAGGTGTTAAATATGTTGATGAAACTATCCGCAGAAAAGCGGGCAAGACATCCAAGAAATAGGAATAGTCTATGAGCAAAGCACTAAAACTAAAAACAAGAAGAAGAGAAAAAGCTAAACTAAGAATTAGATCTAGAATTTCTGGAACTGAGCTTAGACCTAGAGTTACCGTTTTCAAATCTAACAAATATTTTTACGCACAAGCTATAGATGACGTTAAAGGCGTTACTCTAGCTTATGCGGACGGTTCAAAACTTGGCGTTAAGCCAAACAGAGAAGGCGTAAAAGTTGTTGCTAAAGCAGTAGCCGATGCGCTTAAAGCCGCCAAAATAGAAACAGTAGTATTTGACAGAAACGGCTACCTTTACCATGGCGTTATAGCATCTTTTGCTGATGCGCTAAGAGAAAACGGAATTAGTTTGTAAGGGCCTATGATGGAAATTAATAGAGAAGAATTTGAAGAAGTCGTTGTTAACATCGGCAGGGTAACAAAAGTTGTAAAGGGCGGTAGAAGATTTAGATTTAACGCCCTAATGGTTGTAGGAAACAAAAAAGGACAAGTCGGATACGGATTCGGTAAAGCGAAAGAGGTGCCGGACGCTATTAAAAAAGCGGTAGAAGACGCGTTCAAAAACCTTGTTCAGATAGATCTAAAAGGTACTACTATAGCTCACGACATTGAAGTTAAATACAATGCGAGCAAAATTATATTGAAGCCTGCAAAAGAAGGTACCGGCGTTAAAGCCGGTGGAGCCGCTAGACCGGTTCTTGAGCTTGCGGGAATAAGAGACATTCTATCTAAGCAGCTAGGTTCTACTAACCCGTCAAACGTGGTTAGAGCAACTATAAAAGCGCTTACATCCGTAAAGGAATAAAAAATGGCACTAGAAAATCTAACACCTGCCGTGGGTAGCACTCACAGCAAAAAAAGAGTTGGTCGTGGCCAAGGCAGCGGTATGGGTAAAACTGCCACTAGAGGCGGTAAAGGCCAGACTGCTAGAAGCGGTTACACTGCAAAAAGAGGTTTCGAGGGTGGTCAACAACCGCTTCAAAGAAGACTTCCGAAAATCGGTTTTAACAGCAAAGTTGTGAAACCTTACGTTATTAACGTAGACAGAATCGACGCTATAGCCGCTCTTAGCGAAATTACTCTTGAGAGCATAAAAGGCGCGATGAAACTACCTAACTATGTAGAAAAAGTTAAGCTGATAGGCTCAAAAGCCAAAGAACTTGCCTCTAAAATAAAAGACGAAGCAGTACTAACCAGCGGCAAAGTCAATGGATAGAAGTTTAGTCAATAAAATTTTTATTACGCTCGGCTTCTTGCTGGCATATAGGATATTAGCCTATGTGCCCGTGCCAGGCGTCAATATAGAAGTCGTCAAAGAGTTCTTCGACGCAAACTCGGCAAACGCCCTCGGTCTTTTCAACATGTTCAGCGGCAACGCGCTTGAAAGACTAAGTATTATCTCTCTAGGCATCATGCCATACATTACTGCATCAATTATCATGGAACTTCTTGCTGCGACATTCCCAGAGCTCGGTAAAATGAAAAAAGAGCGCGACGGTATGGTCAAGTATATGCAGATTATAAGATATGCGACTATCGCGATTACGCTTGTTCAGGCCATCGGCGTTTCCGTAGGTCTTCAAAGCCTAACCGGAAGAGCCGGAGAAAGCGCTATATCTATAGACCATTCGCTGTTCGTTGGTATATCCGCTATATCTATGCTCGCCGGAACTATGATGCTTATGTGGATTGGCGAGCAGATAACGCAAAGAGGGATAGGCAACGGTATAAGTCTTATCATTTTTGCCGGTATCGTATCCGCTATACCTAAGGCTATCGGCCATACGGTGACGCTAGTAAATACGGGAGAAATGCACTTCCTGACGCTTGTAGCCATACTTGCTTTGGTGGTTATAACGGTCGGAGCCGTTATCTATGTTGAGCTTGCGGAGAGAAGGATTCCCGTCTCTTATCAGAGAAAAACGCTTATGGCCAACCATAATAAGAGGATAATGAACTATATTCCTATAAAGCTAAATCTTAGCGGCGTTATTCCTCCGATATTTGCTTCCGCGATTTTGATGTTTCCGTCTACGGTTATGCAGGCGAGCACAAATCCTTGGGTTATTGCGGTCAGGGATTTTATCCATCCGCAAGGGTATGCGTTCAATGCTATGACATTCCTGTTCGTAGTATTTTTTGCTTATTTTTATGCGTCAATCGCATTCAACTCGAAAGATATTTCCGAAAACCTAAAAAGACAAGGCGGTTTTATCCCTGGCGTCAGACCGGGCGAACACTCTGCCGAGTTTTTGAATGAGATAGCAAGCCGTCTTACACTGTTCGGTGCGCTATATCTCGGTCTTATTACCACGCTTCCTTGGCTTCTTGTAAAAGCTATGGGCGTTCCGTTTTATTTTGGCGGGACCGCCGTTTTGATCGTTGTTCAAGTCGCTCTTGATACGATGAGAAAAATAGAGGCGCAGGTGTATACCGGAAAATACCAAACTCTTAGTGCGGTAGGGCTTTAATCTAACCTATGGCCATCCACATAAGAAATAAAAGCGAAATAGATGCGCTTAGGCGTGCGAATAAAATTGCGGCCGAGGCCATCTCTTTCGCGACCGGTCTTATAAAGCCGGGAGTATCCACAAAGTTTATTTCCGAAGAGACCGAGAGGTTTATAGTCTCAAAAGGCGCAAGAGCTTCATTTAAAGGGCTTTACGGCTTCCCTGAGGCTATATGCATCTCGGTCAACGAGGTGATAATTCACGGAATACCCGATGAAGCCGTTTTAAAAGACGGCGATATAGTCGGGCTTGATATAGGCACGGAACTTGACGGATGGTATGGAGATACCGCCGTTACGGTACCGGTCGGATCTGTATCAAAAGAGGACGAAGAGCTTATAGCCTGCGCCAAAGACTCGCTTGATTTTGCCATATCGTCAATCAAAGAGGGTATGAGATTTAAAGAGCTCAGCAAAATCATAGAGGATTATATAGAGGCAAAAGGCTATAAGCCGCTTAGAAATTTTTGCGGTCACGGTATCGGCAGAAGCCCGCACGAGGAACCTTCTATTCTAAACTACGTAGAAGGAAATCCATCGCAAGGGCCGAAAATAAAAAACGGAATGGTTTTTTGTATTGAACCGATGATCTGCCAAAAAGACGGAGGCTCCAAAATATTGAAAGATAAATGGAGCGTTGTATCGAACGACGGACTTCGCGGCAGCCATTATGAGCACACGGTTGCTATCGTAAACGGCAGAGCCGAAGTTTTGTCAAGAATTTAGGGAGGAAGAATGGCGAAAGACGATGTCATTGAAATTGACGGAGTAGTCGTTGAGGCTTTGCCTAATGCGACATTTAGGGTTGAACTCGAAAACGGCCATGTGATACTTGGCCATATAGCAGGCAAGATGAGAATGCACTATATCAAAATTTTGCCGGGCGATAAGGTTAAGGTAGAACTCACTCCTTACAGTCTCGATAAAGGCAGAATTACTTTTAGGTATAAGTAAGCTTTTACTTTAAAAGTGATAGAATTCGGTTCTTTTTTCCGTTTATAGGCTTTTGGAAGTAAGAACATAATAGGTTTTAATAAAATAAGGAGCGTTTTATGAAAGTAGCACCGTCGGTTAAGAAGATGTGCGACAAATGCAAAGTCATTAAAAGAAAAAACATCGTTCGCGTAATATGCGAAAACCCAAAACATAAACAAAGACAAGGATAATTAGATGGCAAGGATAGCAGGTGTTGACCTTCCAAAGAAAAAAAGACTTGAGTTTGCTCTAACTTATATCTATGGTATAGGGCATGCTAAATCTCTAGAAATTCTAAAAGCCACTGGTATTTCTATCGACAAGAGAGTTCACGAACTTACTGAAGATGAAGCCGCCGCTCTTAGAAAAGAGATCCAAGAAAACTACGTAGTAGAGGGTGACCTTAGAAAGAAAGTTTCTATGGATATCAAAGCGTTGATGGACCTTGGAAGCTTTAGAGGTCTTAGACACAGAAAAGGTCTACCGGTAAGAGGTCAAAGAACGAAAACTAATGCGAGAACTAGAAAAGGTAAGAGAAAAACCGTAGGTTCAAAATCTAAGTAAGGCGTAATTAAAGGAAAGCAAAAATGGCAGCAAAAAGAAAAGTAAAGAAAAAAATAGTCAAAAAAAATATTGCTAGAGGCATCATCCATATAGTTGCCTCTTTCAACAACACGCTTGTAACTATCAGCGACGAGATGGGTAATGCCATTTGCTGGTCAAGCGCGGGAAGCCTGGGCTTTAAAGGTAGCAAAAAATCTACCCCTTTCGCCGCTCAACAAGCCGTAGAAGACGCTATAACTAAAGCCAAAGAACACGGACTTAAAGAGCTCGGCATCAAAATCCAAGGACCGGGTAACGGTAGAGAGATGGCTGTTAAAGCTGTAGGCGGTAGAACTGATATTAGAGTAGTGTACCTAAAAGATGTTACTCCGCTTCCGCACAACGGATGCCGCCCTCCAAAAAGAAGAAGAGTGTAAGGAATAGATTATGGCAAGATATACTGGACCAGTTGAGAAATTAGAAAGAAGACTAGGCGTTAGCCTTGATATGAAAGGCGAAAGAAGACTCGCCGGAAAATCAGCTCTAGACAAAAGACCTTACGCTCCGGGTCAACACGGTCAGAGAAAAGCAAAAGTAAGCGAGTTCGGTACTCAGCTTAGAGAAAAACAAAAAATAAAATTTATGTACGGGCTATCTGAAAAACAAACTAGAAGACTATATGACGAAGCTTCAAGAGCTAGCGGTAACGCCGGTGAAAACTTCATCAAACTTCTTGAGAGAAGACTTGACAACGTAGTTTACAGAATGGGTATGGCTACAACCAGAAGATTTGCAAGACAACTTGTAAACCACGGACACATCCTTGTTGACGGTAAAAAAGTAGGAATCCCTTCTTATAGAGTAAAACCGGGCCAAAAAATCGAGGTTTGCGAAAAATCTAGAAACAATCCTCAAATACTAAGAGCTATGGAGCTTACAAACCAAACCGGTATATCTCCATGGGTTGATATTGATAAAGATAAACTTTTCGGTATCTTTACAAGAGTTCCGGAGAGAAGCGAAGTAACCATCCCGGTTGATGAAAGACTTATCATCGAATTCTATTCAAAATAATAGGGTGGCTTAAAGCATGAAAAAAATAAAAGTATCACCTTTGGTTCCTAGTAGTATCGAGGTAGAGAGCAAAGATAAAAACTCTGCCAAGATATATATATATCCTTTTGAGACGGGTTATGCTATAACAATAGCACACCCTCTAAAAAGGCTTCTGCTTAGCTCAAGCGTAGGCTGCGCGCCGACCGCCGTCAAAATCGAAGGCGTAACGCACGAGTTCGATTATGTTAGAGGTATGCTAGAAGACGTTACCGAATTCATTTTGAATCTTAAAAACATTAGATTCAAAATGAAAACGGATGCCAAAAAAGTTATCGTGAACTACTCTTTCTCCGGACATAGAGAGATTAAGGGTGCGGATCTTGATAACGATGAAGTTGAAGTAGTTAGCAAAGATTTGCATCTTGCCACTATCAATGACGATGCCGTTTTGAATTTCAGCATTGTTGTTGAAAAGGGCATGGGTTATGTGCCTAGCGAAGAGATTAGAGACCTTACCGAGCCTAACTTTATTCCGCTCGATGCGTATTTTATGCCTGTAAAAAAAGCTGTTTACGAAATCGAAAACATGCTTGTAGAGGACAATCCAAACTACGAAAAACTAATATTTACGGTTGAGACTGACGGTCAGACTGAAGCGGAAGCCGTATTTAGAGAAGCGGTAAAAACTCTTTATGAGCAACTAAGCATATTCAATAAAGAGCTTTCTATTTCCGGCGGCGTAGCCGTAGCCGGCACTTCGACAAAAAGCGAAAACGACGGTGAACTAAAAAAACTTCTAACAAGCATTGACGATCTAAACTTGTCCGCTAGAAGCCACAATTGCCTAACTAGGGCGTTTGTGAAGTATTTCGGCGACCTAGTGTTGATGAGCGAAAAAGAACTTGCTGAAGTTAGAAATCTAGGTAAAAAATCTCTTGACGAGATAAAAGAGAAAATGGAAGAGATGGGTTATCCTGTTGGAACCGAACTTCCTGAAGAGCTTCTCGGCGCTTTAAAAGCGAAGCTAGCACAACTAAAGGATAGATAATGAGACATAGAGTAGCACATAGAAAACTCGGTAGAACAACGTCTCACAGACTTGCTCTACTAAAAAACCTTGCAATATCACTTATACAATATGAAAAAATAGAGACGACTCTCCCAAAAGCAAAAGAGTTGAAACCTTATTTCGACAAACTTGTAACAAAAGCGAAAAAAGGCGATCTAAACGCTCATAGAGCTGTTTTTGCCCTATTGCAAGATAAAGAGTCTACAAAAAAACTAATAAACGAACTTGTTCCGGCTCTAAACGGCAGAACAAGCGGCTATACAAGCATTGTAAAAACAGGCCAAAGAAGAGGCGATGCCGCTGAAATGGCTACTCTTGAAATAATCAAGGGCTAATCAAATACCTACGGCCGTCTTTGTGGCGGCCTTTCTACCTTCGTTAAACGACTTTTAAGCGCTAAACAAATACATTACACCAAAAACTTACAAGGTTTACCTGATGTCTATACCGTTCACAGACGAAGAGCTATTGCCGGCCGTAGAGCGATGCATTGCCAAGATAGAGCCCATGTTGGCGCTTGACGGCGGAAGCATTAAGCTAATAACGGTCAAAAACCATGTCGTATATGTGCAGCTGCAGGGTGCGTGCATAGGATGTCCTAGCAGCGGAAATACGTTAAAATACGGCGTAGAGAAAAAAATTAAAGAAGATATTCACCAAGAGCTATCGGTCGTAAATGTGCCCATGGGTGCGGAACAGAATTTGGAAGAATTTATTAGAGGTCTGCAAAGATAATTATGAAAAAAAGAGTTTTCAAAAAACATCTAGAGAGCGCCGAGAAGTACTTTATAGCCAAAAATTACGAGAAGGCGCTTTTTGAATATTCTCTCGCTAGGCATGAAGATCCGGAGAGCCAAGACGTCAAGATAGGTATCTTGCTGTGCGATTTGGCCTATGAGATGGAAAATGAGGCGCACTCCCTTTTTGATTACTATATGATCGCCAAAAAAGAGAGCGCCGAGAATGCCGCGGAGCTGCTTGAAAAGATTATACTCTCGATAGATGGGGCGCTTAGCGCTACGGCCGAACTTTTGACTCCGCCGTTAAAAGATAGGCTTGATTATGAGAATGCGATTTCATATGATGATTTTTTGAAAATAGTAGAGAAAAGGGGCGATTTCAAACGCGCCTTTGAAGACATTATGTTCTCTACTAGGGTTGTAATATCCGAAAAAAAAGATTTTATAAGCTTTCTAGAGAGCCTAGTCACAAACGGTTTCAATGAAATGGCTATGAACTATCTGGAGAGCGCGAGCGCTATATTCCCGTCGAATAAAAAAATACGAGATTTATTCGACAAACTAAATCGGAAAGAAACAGTTGAAGCTAAGACTCCCAAAAAAATCTAACCTATCCGTAGAGTTTATTAGCGACAACTCGTCCGAATGCGACTCCGATACGGCTTTCTTGATCACTCCTCTATCGGCCAAATATCTGGATGATGCAAAAGCCAGAGGGGTTAGTGTCTTTGTGGCTGCAAACGAGCTAAAAGAGATATTCGACCTATCGTCCATAAAAATTATAGGGATTACCGGAACCAACGGTAAGACAACTACGGCTGCGGCGATATATTCGCTCCTTCTTGACCTCGGCAAAAAAGTAGCCCTGCAGGGAACGCGCGGATTTTTTATAAACGACGAGAGAATCGAAGAAAAATCCCTTACCACGCCGATGCAGCTAAATATATTCGCAAATATCTTGGCTGCGATAGAGCAAGGATGCGAATACTTCGTGATGGAGGTAAGCTCGCATGCAATAGCGCAAAAGCGTATAGAGGGGCTCTTATTCGCTCTTAAAATTATTACCAATATTACGCAAGACCACCTCGATTTTCACAAAACATTCGAGAACTATCGCGATACAAAAAACGAATTTTTGTCTGACGAGAGCGTAAAACTTGTAAATATAGACGATGATAATATAGCCTTTAATTCCAAGAACGCAAAGAGCTACGGACTAGAGAAGCATGCGGACTATAAAGTGGGCGCGTACTCCCTTAATGAAGGAATTTTTGCCGTAATAGACCACGGCGGGGAAAACTGCTCATTCCATGCTTCCATGGCGGGAGTCTTTAATATATACAACATTACCGCGGCGGTGGCGGCCGTGCATATGCTAACAAACGAAAAGCTTGAAACTATTTGCGAAAACGTAGAAAAGTTCGGCGGAGTCGGCGGCAGGATGGAAATCGTAAGTCCATCCCCGCTCATAGTCGTTGATTTTGCGCATACGCCTGACGGCATAGCCAAGGTTCTAGAGGCGCTCGGCGGTTCAAAAATTACCGTGGTATTCGGCGCCGGCGGCGATAGGGATAGAGGCAAGAGGCCGCTCATGGGCAAGGAAGCCGCGCTTAGAGCCGCAAAACTTATAGTCACGAGCGACAATCCTAGAAGCGAAGAGCCTTCGGCGATTATAGCCGACATATTGGAAGGTATAGAGGATAAGAGTAAGGTATGTGTTTTGGAAGACAGATATGAGGCTATCAAAAAAGCGATACTTGAGCAAAAAGAGGATGAAATAGTAGCCATTCTCGGCAAGGGCGACGAGAGCAGCCAAATCTTCAAAGACCGTACAATCCATTTTGACGACCGCGAGACGGCAAGAGAGATTTTGAAACAAAAAACCGCTACCGCTTAATATTTAAGACTTATTTTATCCTATTTAAAACCTTTCTTTTGTAAAATAACAAAAAAATAAATTAAAGGAGTCAGAAATGGCGGGCATCCCACAACCAGCATTCTATCTGTTTATGTGTCAAGTTGAGAGACCTGAGGGCTTTCCTAAGGGTTCATGTATAAAACCGCACAACAGAGATATTTTTCAGTATTTGAGCGAATCTCTAATGAGAAACGGCGTAATAGGAACCGTAGTGCCTGTTCAAAGCGGCTGTCAAAACAGATGCAACCTTGGACCTGTGATGATGGTAGAACCGGGACACACTATGTATGTCGGACTCACTAAAGAAAAAATTGATAAAATTATAAAAGAACATATCATCGGCGGAAACGTTGTAGAAGAGTATGTAGTACCGAAAGAGATGTGGGCGGACGCTATCAGCCCTGAACAAATGAGAAAAATGGCCGGAGTCAGTTAAAAATTATGCGAATCGATATGCTTTACTCAAAAATCCATAGGGCGACAGTAACGGATGCGAACCTGAACTATGTAGGTTCCATTACTATCGATAGAGAGCTTATGGATGCCGCAAAAATGAGAGTGGGGCAAAAAGTTGAGATACTAAACATCAACAACGGTGAGCGTTTTTCTACTTATATCATCGAAGGCGAAAGAGGCAAAAGGGATATTTGTCTCAACGGCGCCGCCGCCAGAAAAGTTCACGTCGGCGATAAGATTATTATCGTAGCCTATGCTTCATTCGACGAGGACGAGTTAAGGAACTACTCTCCCGCTATCGTTATAGTGGACGACAAAAATAATATAGCCGAAATCGGAAGCGGCCTGTAATGTTCGAAGGTTTTGATTTTTCAAAACTGGGAGCCGCTTTTGAAGAGGCGCAAAAAAAAGCAAAGGAGCTTGAAGAAAAAAGCTCCAACCTATCCTTTACCGCAAAAAGCGGAGGCGGTCTTGTAAGCGTTACCGTAAACGGTAAATTTGAAGTGCTGGACATCACTATAGACGATTCTCTTCTCGAGGATAAAGAGTCTATGCAGATACTCCTTATGAGCGCTTTTAACGACGCCGTAAAATCCGCCATAGAAAACCAGAAGCATGACGCCATGTCTATGCTGGGCGGCTTCAATCCATTTGCAAAAAACGGTTAATCTGCCGTTATGCTAGAGCTTTTCGAAGACCACCTAAAAAACAATCCCATAAAAGTAGACTCTTTTCATCCCTCTTTTGAAGAGACGCTGAATAATATGCTTTTAGTCGGCGGCAAAAGATTTCGCCCTATGCTGCTTTTGTCCGTAGTAAACGCTCTTTGTCCGCAGATGGTAAAAAACTCTTTTGACGTGGCTCTCGGACTCGAGTGTCTGCATACCTATTCGCTCATACATGACGACCTGCCTTGCATGGACGACTCCCCGCTTAGGCGAGGCCATCCTACGCTTCACACCATATACGGGGACGCTGCCGCGGTCCTTGCCGGAGACGCCCTAAATACACACGCTTTTTATCTTATCGCAAACTCTAGATTAAGCAGCGACGTAAAAATAGAGCTGGTGCAAATCCTTGGCCGAGACGGCGGAACATACGGCATGGTGCTGGGGCAGGCCATAGACCTCTATTTTGAGCAAAAAAAGCTTTCCATCGAAGAGCTAAAATTCCTGCATATACATAAAACCGCCAAACTTATAGCCGCTTCGCTTGTGATGGGAGCCGTCATAGCTTGCGCAAAAGATGATTTGAAAGAGAGGCTGTATGATTTTGGAATCAGGCTTGGGCTTTTCTTTCAAGTCAGGGATGATTTGCTGGACGCTCTCTCGTCAGAGGAAAAAGAGGGGAAAAAGGTGCAAAACGACGGCGCAAAAAACAGCTTTGTCAATCTGCTCGGCGTCGATGGCGCAAAGGCCGAGTTTTCGGCGTTGAAAAACGAACTGCAAGCAGATATAGGCTCTTTTGGCGGCAACCTGTCTGTTGCGCTAAATGCCGTGTGCGAAAGATATTTTAAAGAAGATTTTTGAGGAGAAACCAATGCCTGGAACTAATATGCTAAAAAAAATGTCAGATACGATTAAATTTCTGGCTTGCGATATGGTGCAAGCCGCGAATTCCGGACACCCTGGGATGCCGATGGGGTTGTCGGATATTATGAGCGTATTCAACTCTTTTTACAAACATAATCCCGCAAATCCAAACTGGTTAAACAGGGATAGGGTTGTTTTCTCCGGCGGACACGGCAGCTCGCTTATATATTCGCTTTTGCATCTTTGGGGTTACGACGTCTCTTTGGATGATCTGAAAAACTTTAGGCAGCTAGACTCCAAGACGCCTGGACATCCGGAATACGGACACACTCCCGGCGTAGAGGTGACTACCGGGCCGCTTGGGCAGGGGTTTGCCAATGCGGTAGGTTTTGCGTTTGCTTCAAAATATGCACAGCATCTACTAAACACGCCGACGGCAAAAGTGATAGACCACAAAGTCTACTGCTTTTGCGGCGACGGCGATTTGGAAGAGGGTATAAGCTATGAAGCGGCCTCTCTTGCGGGACATCATGCGCTTTCAAATCTGGTAGTCGTGTACGATAGTAATAATATTACGATAGAGGGCGAAGCTACTATAGCCCTGTCCGAAAATATCAGGGGCAGGTTTGAGGCGCAAGGCTGGGCCGTGCTAGAGATAGACGGACATGATTTTGGGCAAATAGAAGGCGCGTTTAGCGAAGCGGTCAGCGGCAAAACAGGCAAACCGACTCTAATAATCGCAAAAACCAAGATAGCAAAAGGCGCGGCTACCATGGAAGGTTCGCACCATACGCACGGGGCGCCCCTTGGCGACGATGAGATTAAAGCCTCAAAAACGGCGGCCGGATTTGACGCGGACGCAAAATTTAACATCCCGGAAGATGTGCTGATAAGATTTAGATGCGCCAAAGAGAAGGGCGAGCTGGAAGAGAAGCTTTGGAATAAGACGCTTCTGGAGCTTCCTGAGCGAGAAAAAAACGACTACCTAAATGCGCTATTAAATCCGGATTTTACGAAAGTGGCATATCCTGAATTTGAAATAGGCTCAAAAGTAGCGACGAGGGATTCAAACGGCAAAATTCTAAACGCGATAGCGAAGGCATACCCTGGTTTTATCGGCGGCAGCGCGGATCTTTCGCCTTCCAATAAGACGGAGCTGAATGGACTGGGCGATTTCCCTAGGGGGAGGAATATCAGATTCGGTATTCGTGAGCATGCGATGGGCGCTATCACGAACGCCATTTCTCTTTACGGACTATTCAGGCCGTTTTGCGCGACGTTCTTCGTATTTTCCGACTACCTAAAGCCGGCTGTCAGAGTAGCCGCTCTTATGGGGGCAAAAGAGTATTTCGTATTTACGCATGATAGTATAGGCGTCGGTGAGGACGGCCCTACGCATCAGCCGATAGAACACCTAAGTTCCCTAAGGGCGCTTCCTGGGTTTTACGTATTTAGACCTTGCGACGCAAACGAAAATATAGCATCATGGAAAACGGCTTTGGAGCTTAACGCCCCTAGCGCATTCGTATGCTCAAGACAAGGACTTGAAGTCCTGAGCGCCAGCAAAAATGCCGACATATCAAAAGGCGCCTACAAGGTAGTGGACAAAGCCGGCGCCAAAGTTACGCTAATGGCAAGCGGCAGCGAGGTGCATACGGCTATTGCCGCCGCAAAACTTCTTGAAGACGGCGGAATAGCCGCAAACGTCGTAAGCGTGCCTTGTTTTGACCTGTTTGTGGAGGCTGGATGCGAATACCAAAAAACGCTTCTCAATGACACGAAAGTCGTTGCGGTAGAGGCCGCAAGCGCAGCCGAGTGGTATAGATTTGCGGATGACATAGTATGCATGGAGAGTTTCGGCGCTAGCGGTAAAGACTCCGCGCTATTCAAACATTTCGGCTTCACCGCCGAAAATGTAGCGGAAAGGGCTAAAGCGCTACTAAAGTAACACTACTGCAAAATAAGTTTTGCTAAAATCAAATAAATTTATGCGAGGGGGACAAAATGGCTTTAAAAGTTGCTATTAACGGCTTCGGAAGAATCGGAAGATGTGTGGCTAGAGTGATAGCCAATAGAGACGACGTAGAACTTGTAGCGATAAACGACCTTGCCGATATAGAAGAGCTCGCGTATTTGATGAGATACGATACGGTGCACGGCAGATTTAACAAAGAAGTTTCCGTGGAAAACGGCAGCCTTGTTATCGGCGGCAAAAAAGTAAAGGTATTCAGCGAGAAAGACCCGGCCGCTCTTAGATTTGCGGACGCCGGGGCAGAGGTTATGCTCGAGTGTACCGGGCTTTTTCTAGAAAGGGAAAAAGTACAGTGTCATATCGACAACGGTATCAAAAAAGTACTATTCTCGGCTCCAGCAAAAGACGATACTCCTACATTCGTACTTGGCGTGAATGACCATGAGTACAATGGCGAGACTATTATCTCAAACGCCTCTTGTACGACAAACTGCCTAGCCCCTATGGTCAAAGTATTGGATGACGCATACGGCATCGAAAATGGGCTTATAACCACGATACACTCTTATACGAACGATCAGGCGATACTCGACATTATCCATAAAAAAGAGAGAAGAAGGGGTAGGGCCGGCGCTGCGAACATCATCCCTACGACTACCGGCGCGGCAAAAGCCATAGGCAAAGTGCTACCTCATCTAAAAGGTAAGCTGGACGGCCTGTCTGTCAGGGTGCCGACTCCGGACGTCTCTATGACCGATCTATCCGCCACGCTAAAAAAAGCGGCCAGCGTTGAGGAGATAAACGAGCTGTTTAGAGCCGCGTCAAACGGCGCATTTAAAAACATAATTACCGTGGATGAAGAGAAGAGAGTGTCTATGGATTTTAGAACCGACCCGTCAAGCTGCATATTCATAACCGATACGACAAAAGTAATCGGCAATAATATCAAGGTAATGGCTTGGTACGACAACGAATGGGGTTATTCTAACAGGCTAGTAGATATGGCGGTCAGAATAGGCGCATAAGTAAAAACGGAGCAGGCTTTCGCCTACTCCATCTCCGCTTCCTGAAATGCCAATATTATATTTTTCGGATTTTCATCCCACAATGCCGCATTTTTAAACTCGCTCATATCCACCGCTTTTGTTATGCCATCGAGCTCAACGCCTTTTTCAATAGCTGTTTTGACGCCTTCTCTTAGCTTGGTGATATAAGAGAGCGCAAACTCGTACGACTCTCTGCTGCTAGTCTTGCCGTGTCCGCCGACTATATGTCTAAAATCCAGTTTTCCTATCTCTTTTAACGCCTCAAGCGAACCTTTTGGGCTGCCGTCCCTTAGCGGCACTATCATCTGGCTATATGCCAAATCCCCGGCTATGACGGTTTTTGCAGCCGGATAATAGACTATTATGTCGGCTGCAGTGTGCGCTTTTTTGGACGGCTTGAATATGAGAAGGTCGCCTCTTCTCGCTTTGATCGTCATATTTGAGTCTATATATTTGGTAGGCAGGGTGACGGCGCTTTTCTCCCACGCCTCTTTCGATACTACGTTTTTATAGCTATCGAACCGCTCCGGGAGTTTTTCGTACGCCTCTTTGATACCGGCATCGCCTATTATTTTAATATTTTTTTCTTTGTAGTACGCATTTCCGCCGAGATGATCGTTGTGGTAGTGCGTATTGAGGACAAGCGTTATTCTCTTGCCCATTATTTTTTCTATCTTCTCTGAGGCCTCTTTGGCATATTTGTAAGTAGGACCGGTATCGACGGCTAGCACCCCGCCGCCCAGCTCTATATAGCAGCTGTTTACCATGTTGCCGTTATTTTTATTTGACGGCGCTCCCGGCTCGCCGAATATGCAGTATACGCCGTCGGTAACTTTTTGCGGCTTCAAATCGTAGCTAAACCCGAAAACCGATGCCGCCGCGACCATAGATAGAAACAAATTTCTCATGCATACCTCAAACTATAATTTTTATTTATTCTATAGTTATAAAGTAAATTTAGAGTAAAAACCTTATAAGCCTTGTTTTATCATCGCGTCGGCAACCTTTCTGAAACCGGCTATATTCGCGCCCATCTTGAGATTTTTTTTATTTCCGAACTCCATAGCCGTCTCTTGGCAGATGGCGAAAATATTTTGCATTATCTTGTAGAGTTTGGCATCCACCTCCTCAAACGAAGAGCGCAAAAAGATCGCGTCTTGCCCCATCTCCAGACCGCTGACGGCTACCCCTCCGGCATTGGCGGCTTTTGACGGCGCATACGGTATGCCGGACTCTATAAGCAAATCGGCCGCTTCGTTGGTTAACGGCATGTTCGCGCCTTCAACCACCGCTTTGACTCCGTTTTTTACCATCGTCTGGGCGCCGTCCAAGTCCACTTCGTTTTGCGTGGCGCAGAAAAAAGCGTAGTCGCAAACGGTATCTGTTATTTTTTTATTTGCCGCAAACTCTGCGTCTTTTGATTTGGTATACTCGGCAAGAGAGCCCCTGTCTATCTCTTTTATCCGTTTGATTAGCTCTACGTCTATCCCGTTTATATCCGTAAGTACGCCGCTTCTATCGGAGCAGGCTATTACTTTCGCGCCAAGCGCGTTCAGTTTTTCCATCGTATATATGGCGACGTTGCCGCTGCCGCTGACTATGCATCTCTTGCCTTCGAATCCAAGATTGGAGCTTTCAAGCATGGCTTTTGCGAAATATACCGCACCGTATCCGGTCGCCTCGCGTCTGGCGAAGCTTCCGCCAAAAAGAGGGGATTTGCCCGTAAGCGCTCCGTCGAATCTATTCGCTATTTTTTTGTATTCGCCGAACATATAGCCTATCTCTTTCTCGCCGACTCCTATGTCGCCGGCTGGAATGTCCGTGTGGGCTCCTATGTATGGCGCAAGCCCTTTTATGAACGCCTGGCAAAAACGCATCACTTCGCGCTCAGACCTGCCTTTTGGATTGAAATCGGAACCGCCCTTGGCGCCGCCAAGCATAAGTCCCGTAAGCGCATTTTTGAAAGCCTGCTCAAATCCCAAAAATTTAAGAGCCGACAGGCTGATGCCGCTTTCAAACCTGAGTCCGCCCTTGTACGGCCCTATGGCGGAGCTAAACTGAACCCTTATTCCTTGGTTTATCTCGATGTTTCCATCATCTTTTTCCCATACTACGCGAAATTTTATGATTTTTTCCGGCTCGGCTATGCGCTCCAATACTCTATGTTTTTCATATTTGCCGTCTCTCTCTAGCAGGGGGGAGATGGAGCCGAAGACTTCCGCGGCCGCTTGGATAAATTCCGGTTGGTGGTAATATTTTGAGTTTAAATCGTCTAAAACTTTTTGTATATACATTTGTCATATTCCTCGTTTGGCGTGCAAAAGAATATACAGGTTAAGCGTTTAAAATTTCCTCTTTTTTTGCCTTTTTTAGCTCTTTGCACTCCTCTTTTGACGCCGCCGCCTCTTTTTCAATCTCAAACCATGCGTCGTTCATACTTTGGTCGTGGCAAGGCGGCGCAAACTCGCTGCTTTGGCTTAAGGCTTCGGCTTTGTCTGGGCATACCCTGACGCACTCGCTGCAGTATATGCAAAGATACGGATTGTAGTGGTAAGTGTAGTCGAAAGTCGTTCTATCCTGTGTAAAGAGTATCGCTCCCGGAGGGCACACCTCTTCGCATCGTAGGCACCAGATGCATTTTGGCTCATCGAAGAGTATGAGTCCTCTGGCCTCTTCGTTTTTTGGACTCTTTTCGAACGGATAATTTATCGTCGCCGGCCTAGAGAAAATGTTTTTTAGGGCGTCAAGAGCAGATTTGATCATATTGTCACCTCGCCGTGCACGACAAGCATGGGTCAAAAGAGGCTATTATCGCCGGAGCGTCGGCGTAGTTTTGACCTTTTAACGCCTCTATCATTGCGGGCACCGAGCCGAAAGTCGGCGTTTTTATCCTAACCCTGTCTAGATATTGGCCTTTTGACGCTTTGACGTAGTAAAAGCACTCACCTCTTGGCGCCTCTATCCTCATATAGCTTTCGCCTTCCGGGGTTCCGCGTACTTTTGACGCTATATCGCCCTCCGGCAGCCCGTCCAACGCTCTCTCGATAAGGCCGATACTCTCGAATATCTCCTTTAATCGGACCATATTTCTTGCATGTATATCGCCGCTTTCAAAAACGACGCTTTTGAAACCGAGCTCAGAATACGGCAAATAACCCGACTCGCCTCTTACGTCGAACTCTACTCCGCTAGCTCTTGCGAGCGGTCCTAGAACAGAGTTTCTAAGGGCGCTCTCTTTTGTTATGACGCCGACTCCTTTGTATTTCAATGAGAGGCTCCAGTTGTTTAAAAACAGCTCCTCTATTTCGAATATTTTCTCCTTCAGGATAGACAGCTTTTGTCTCATGGAGGCTTCTATGTCTGCGCTCATATCCTTGTTGACTCCGCCTATGCAGACATAATCGAACTGTACGCGGTTGCCGGTCATCGCTTCCTGTGCTTCCATGACAAGCTCCCTGTCTTTCATTGTCCTCATGAAGAGCGCTTCAAAGCCTGCGTTTTCGGCGGTATGGGCGAGGCAGAGTAGATGCGAGTGTATACGATCTAGCTCGTTTGCTATGAGGCGCAGATATGAGGCGCGTCTAGGCGCTTCAAGCTCCAGCAGCTCCTCTACGGCAAGAGTGTAGCATGTGGAGTGGATAATGGCGCAAAGTCCGCATACGCGGGCTACTACGTAGCCCACCTGTTTGAATTTGAATTTCGTCGTACAGGCCAGCTCAACGCCTCTATGTACGTATCCGACATCCGCCTCGACGCCGATAATCTTTTCGTTTTCGCACTCGAAGCTAAAGCGCACGGGCTCCAGCAGCGCTATATGCTGGCTGCCGAGCGGTATATTTATGGTCTTGCTCATTTTATACCCTTTAGCGGCGCACTCTCGCCGTCAAGCTCTATAAACATTCCTTTTACGCTTCCTTCGAAGTTGGCGTCCAGAAGGTCTCTTAGCTCCCCCTCATACATCTTGGCCGTAGGCAAAATGTCGGACAGCGACGGCAGGAGCGCGTTCTCGGGAGCCTTGGCGTAAAAAACTTTCCACTCGTCTTTGGCTCCTATCTTCGTAAAGCACCATTGCAGCTCCAGTTCCCCATTTTCGAATAGGCCGTTAATGCAGACGAAATGCCAGACGGCTGAGTCGTAGAATTCGATGATTTTTTGCCTTATTTCGTTTAAAACTACCAGTTCTTTTACAGCTTTCATACTTTGCCCGCCATATTTGTTTTGTCTGTTTGGCCTTCAAATTCCGATATTTCGCCCATCAGTTTTTTAGGCTTCTCTATCGTTTTGCTCTTTTGCTCTAGGATCTCAAGGGCTTTTAAGACTGCGTCTATGATCTGCTCCGGATGCGGTGCGCAACCGCCGACATATACGTCTACCGGGATATATCTGTCTATACCGTCTTCGACGTTGTACATCCCGCGAAACACCCCTCCTGTGCTAGTACAAGAGCCGCATGCGACTACGACTTTTGGTTCCGGTATTTGGGTATAGAGCTCCACCAGCCTCTCTCTGCTCCTCTTCGTCACCGGACCCGTAACCAAAAATATATCCGACTGTTTCGGATTGCCGGTATTTTTTACGCCGAGCCTCTCTAGGTCATATTTTGGCGCGAGGCAGGCGAGTATTTCTATATCGCATCCGTTGCAGCTTCCAGCATTGTAGTGGAGCAGCCACGGCGATTTTTTTCTGAACTTTTTTAAAAACTCTTTTATCATGCGGCTACCCAGATTATGATGTTTGCCGCCGCAAGGGTGAAAGAAAAAGCGTATACGATTTTGATAAGCTCTTTATAGCGCACCCTTGCCGTAGAGTTGTCGGCGACAAGGACTGCTAAAAACGCCAAGACGGCCAGAGATATACCGAAGATGAAATCGTTTGCGCCGAACAAGAAGACAAGGGTAAACACGAAGAGCATATCAAGCCATCTGGCGGTATAGACGGCTTCATAGAATATGCCCGAATACTCTATTTCGGCGCCCCCTACGATCTCCTGATGGGCCTCCGCCGCATCAAACGGCGATTTTTTGAGAAGCCCCGGAAGGGCGATGAGCAGCGCGGTAAAAGACAGGAATATGGAACCGAACTGGATATCTGAAGAGAGTATCCTCGATACCTCGAAACTGCCGCTTTTTAGATAAAAATCTACGGCTATAAGTATAAGTACCGGCTCGAGCGCGCTAAGAGCCAGAAGCTCCCTTGTCGCGCCTATTCGGCTGTATGTCGATTTTGCCGAGTATGCCCCTATGATGAGAAGCGACGTCGATAGAAGATGGAAAAATATAGCCACAAGCAGATCGCCGCCATAGAAGAGAATGGATAGCGCCACCCACGCCGCAAAAAAATGGGCTACCCCCATAATGGCATGGTACGAGTGGATAACCATCGGACGCTTGTCGGTTAGCTTGAATAGGTCATAAAAAGGTTGCAAAATAGGCGGTCCTTTGCGCGACTGCATCCTTGCCTTTAGTTTTCTCTCAAACCCGTACAGCAATCCGCCAAATAACGGCGCAAAAATAGTAAGTAAAAAGCTCATATGTTTAGCATCCCTACCGTGATTATTGCGGCAAATAGCAGTAGCGAAATTACCGATAGCGCGCCTTCTACTTTTTTTGCCGGCTCGAAGTAAAAAGAGTAGGCGTTGGTCTCTAGCCTCTCGCCGCAGCTGTAAGGTTTTGCTATATCTACGCCTTTTATTTTGATGCGAGACGCTAGTATCGGTATAAGTCCCAGCAGAATGAGCGCCGCCAGAATATGCCAAAACTCCAGCACGCCAAAAGGCATCGCGATTCCGAAAAAACCGCCCTCCAGCATAACTATCTTGCCGGTAATAAACTCCGCATTAGCCTTAAAAAATGTGCCGAGCGCTTTTGAGACGAAGACGGCGAATAGCAGCAAAAATAGACCGAGCGACAGAGGCGCGGCAAGGTATGAAATATCCTCGCCGAACTTAGCCTCCTTGCCGCTCGCCACAAATCTGCCGACGGTCTTGAAGTAGAGCAGAGTCAAGGCTACGCTGCCCACGGCTATGAACAGTATTAGCAGCGCGGTAAACACTCCGGCCAAGGAGGTCGCGCCTTCGTACGCCAACCACTTGGCAAAAAATACGCCAAACGGAGGCAATGCGATAGACAAAAATCCAAGAGTGATGAGCGATGTGAGAATCGGCGCTTGCCCGATTAATCCCTCTATGCCCTCGATGCTTTTTACGTGATGACGCTTTTCAAGAATTCCGGCGCACATGAAAAGCATAGCCTTGGATACCCCGTGGAATATGATAAGAAGGAGGCACGCGACCACTGTTAGCGGCGTCCCTAGGGATGCGGTTAGTATCATGAGCCCGAGCAGGGAAATAGTGGAGTAGGCGAGTATTTTTTTGAAATTCTCCTCCCTTAACGCCAAGGCCGCGGATGCCAGAAACGATAGCGCCCCGACAATCGAGATCAGGCCTCCAAGCAGCGTGCCGCCGATAGCCGGAGATATTTTGAGTATTAGATACGGGGCTATTTTTACCATCGTGGACGAATGTAGTATCGCGCTGACCGGGGTAGGAGCCACCATAGCCCCTAATAGCCAGTTTGAAAAAGGCATCTGCGCGCCTTTTATCATCGCGGCGATAGAGATAAAGGCGCATATCGCCATCAAATATGCGCCGCCGTGCACCAAGATTTCGGAGATGTAGACCGTATGGAGCTGGGCTTTTGCTATGAATGCCGCAAAAAGCAGCGCGGCTCCCCCGATTTGGTTCATCCAGAGCGCGGTTATCGCGTTTTCTTTCGACTCTTTGTTGTCCCTAAAGCCGATGAGCCAGAAGCTTGCGAGAGTAGTAAGCTCAAAGAACAAAAAGAGCCATTTGATATTATCGGCGGACACAAGCAAGTTCATAACGCCCAGAAACGCTATCAAAATCGCCAAAAATCTAGCTCTCGCCCCTATATCTGCCGTCTCGTCTTTGATATATCTGACGGCGTATACGACGATGACGGAGCCGACTATATTGATAAGCAAAAACATGAAGACCGAGAGTCTGTCTACGACTATATCGTCCGCGCTTTTTGCCTCAAAACCCTCCATTGCGAACAAAACGGCGGCCTGCAAGACGGATAAAAAAATGACCTTTTTGTTTTGGCTTTTGAAGCCTATGTAGACAAAATACGATAGAAGCAGGAAGTCTACGATTAAAAACGGAGTATTTAGGAATGAGGCCTGTATCGGCACCCTTGCGTCATAGTATATATACGAAAGAACGGACGCGGCTATAAGCAGCACGGAGCTTGCGAGCGCCGCCCCCGACGCAAAACGGGGCAGCAAAAAAGCCGTCGCCCCCGCTAAAAAAGGAAGCAAAAAAAGAGTCAAAATATACTCTTGCATCTTTTGCCTATTCTTTTGGATTTTCTAGATTGTATCCAAAAAAATTTACGTGGGAGTTACTATTTTGACAAAAACTTTTCGATTCTTTTTACGCTCTCCTCTTTGCCGACTATCGCCAGCAGTTCGTTAACGGAAGGACTTTGCGTGGAGCCCGTCAGCGCGATCCTTAGAGGCATTCCAAGACGCGGCATTTTGAGCTCTCTTGCGGCCAGAAATTCTTCAACTGCGGCCTTAAACTCGTTTTCGTCTTTTGCGTTTGAGGTTTGCAGCGCCGCAGCGAAGCCGCTTAGTATCTCTTTCGCCTCGTCGTTAATATTTTTAGCGACCGCCGCTTCGTCGTAGCTTGTCGGCGCTTTTGTCATCGAGTTTATCGTGGCGGCCAAATCCACGAGCGTCTTTGCTCTCTCGAGAGCGTTTTTGAACAGCAGCTCCTCGTTCTGGCCAAAGCTGTCGCACCCGAAATCTTTTAGCAATGTTTTTAGTTCGCCTATAGGCGTCTTCTTTAGGTATTCACCGTTTATCCAGTTGAGTTTTTCAAGGTTGTATTGGCTTGCCGATTTGTTGATATTGCTTGGATCAAAGAGGCTTAGCATCTCATCCATCGAGAAGAGCTCCTGGTCGCCGTGAGACCATCCTAGACGCACCAGAAAGTTTAGAAGAGCCTGCGGCAGATAGCCTAGCGTCTTATACTCCATTACGTCGGCGGCCCCGTCTCTTTTTGAGAGTTTTTTGCCGCCTTCCCCTAGTATCATAGGCACGTGGTAGAACTTCGGCACTTTAAAGCCTAGCGCTTCGTACAGCACTATCTGTTTTGGGGTGTTGCTGGTGTGGTCGTCCCCTCTGATAACTTCCGTTACGCCCATGAGCGCATCGTCTATTACGACTACGAAGTTGTATGTAGGCGTTCCGTCGCTTCTTGCGATGATAAAGTCGTCAAGCTCTTTTGCCCCGAAAGAGAGCTTTCCTTTTACGCCGTCATCGAACTCTATCACGCCTTCGAGCGGAGCTTTTATCCGCACCACCGGTTCCACACCTTCTCTTGGCGGCAGTTTGCCGTCCCTATATCTGCCGTCATATCTCGGCTGCTGTCCTGAAGCTTGCTGCTCCTCTCTTAATGCGTCCAGCTCCTCTTTTGACATATAACAGTAGTACGCCTTGCCTTCGTCTAGCAGCTTTTTGACATACTCTTTGTAGATATCGAATCTCTTTGATTGGTACGTCACTTCGCCGTCGTAGTTCAGGCCTACCCAATCAAACGCCTCCAGTATCGCTTTGAGCGCCTCTTCGGAGTTTCTCGAGAGGTCCGTATCCTCTATTCTGAGGAGGAACTTACCGTTGTTTTTTCTTGCCCAAAGCCAACTGAACAGCGCCGTTCTGAGGCCTCCGATATGCAAAAAGCCCGTAGGAGATGGGGCGAATCTTGTTACTACCATTTTTATCGTTTCCTAAAATTTTTTGCGAATTTTACCAAAATCTAGGCTAAACTCGCTGCCGCTATTTACTTCGGAGCGAATGAACAGCTCTACGCCGTTTTCGTCGCAAAACTCTTTAACGAGGAATAGCCCTATTCCGCGTCCGGAACCGGAGCCGTTTTCCTGGTAGTACCTGTCAAAAATTTTTATCAGTTCGTCTTCCGCTATTCCGCAGCCGCTATCTTTTACGGTTAGGACGCCGTTTTTGAAGGTTACCTCCACAAATCCGGCTCCGGTAAATTTGAGGGCGTTTGATAGAAGGTTTGCAAGGGCCAGCGAAAACCCTTTTTTGTCTATAAAGATATTTTTGCTTTCTAGCTCCGCCGTAAGAGCTATCCCTTTTTTTAAAAAAGCGTCTTCTATCAAGGCTATTTCCGCCTCTATCGCTTCTTTGGCGTCAAAAACCGTTTTTTGGTTTAGTTTGGCCTCTTTTTTTGCAAAATATTCAAGATTTTCATACAGATCCAGAAGTTTCGCGCAGGCGAGCTCTATTCGGGATAGTTTTTTAAGCCCCGCTTCGTCCGCCGTTTTCTTGAGCATCGAAGTGTTCGTCCTTATGGTGGCTACAGGCGTATTTATCTCGTGCATCGTATCCTCTATCAGAAGCCTGAAGTTTCTGATAGGCGCGTAAAAGAGCTCGGTAAGGCTATGCGCCAGATATATGGAGGCCATCGTGGTAAACAAAAATAGCGTAGCTATGATGGCGTATTCGAAATCGCCCATGCCGTACGTCCTTGAGAGGATAAACACGGCAAATCCGAACAGGAAGCTGTTGATGCCGATGATTCCGACGGAGAAAAGCAGCAGCTCTTTTTTAATCCTCAAGACGGTAGCCGATACCTTTGATATTTACGATGGACTCTGCGCCTAGAATCTTTTTTAGGGAGTTGACGTAGACCCTGATGCTGCCGTAGCTAGGTTCTTTGCTTGCCGGCCACAACTCCCTTTCTATCGTCTCCAGCGTAACTGTGCTGTTTTTGTATTTTACGAAAAGGGCAAGCAGCTCCAGCTCTTTTTGGCTAAGGTCTATTTCACCATCTCCGCCGAGGAGCTTTTTTTTGTCTAGATCAAAGGAGAGGTTGTTTCTTAGGGGAATCGTTTTCGATTTTTGTCCAAAGGAGTCTCTTAGCTTGGATTTTATTCTGGCTATAAGCTCCTCCGGGGCGCAAGGTTTTCTTATAAAATCGTCGGAGCCGCCCTCGAAACACTCTACCGCCACTTGCGGGGATTTGTGGCTTGTGAGCATAATCACGGGCCTATTATCTCCAAACGCCCTCAGCTCCCTTAAAAGCTCTATACCGCTTTTTTGGCCCAGATTTATATCTAGCAGATAGAGGTCAAACAGTTCGCCAAAACCTATCTCTATCGCCTCTTCGTAGCTTGCCGCCTCTCGTACCTTGAAGCCTTCCAGTTCGAGTAGCTCGGCCGTGCTCTCCCTAAAAAGCGAATCATCCTCGACGAACAGGATCTTACTCAACGCCCAAAACCCTCCAGCTGCATCTCTCCCCCGCAAACAGCGGAACAACTTCGGCTTTTTGGTTTTTGCATGTCGTCGGCACAACGTATTCGGACTTATCCAGAAGCACCAATTTTTCAGGCGGGCAGATGCCGTATATGGCCTGAGCGTTGTCGGAGACGAATTTTTGCAGGTTTTCTAGTTTGCCGTGTTTTTCGAATATCTCTACCAGCTTCGGAAGTATTGCCGGCGCGCTAAATATCCCGGCCGGGGCTAGGCCGCTCTCTTTTGCCTCTTTTGGATGAGGCGCGCTATCGGAGCCGAACATTATCTTTGGATTTGCGCTAAGCGCCGCCTCCAAAACGGCGTCACGGTCCTCTTCGGTTTTTACGACCGGTTTGCAAAATAGGTGCGGGTTCATCTTTTCGCCCATCAGATCGTCTACCGTTAGCGTCATGTGGTGCAGCGTAATGGTCGCATAGATATTTTCATAGTCGGCGACTAGTTTTAGCCCCTCTTTGCTGCTTATGTGTTCGAACATTATTTTGAGCTTCGGGAACCTCTTTGCTATATACTCCAAGATGGGCAGGAAGTTTTGCTCTCTTAAAAACAGATTGTGGCTATGGGTTTCGGCGTGTACGGAGAGCGGAATATTTAACTCCTCCATCGCTTTTAGCTGCGGCTCCAGGGAGTCTATGTTTTTGGCGCCTTCTTCCGAATTGGTGGTAACGCCGGCCGGATAAAGCTTCATGGCTATTACGTGGGCTGCCGCCTCTTCCAAAAACGCGTCGTCGTAGTTTTTTAAGAACATAGTCATATAGGGCAAAAACAGATTATCGCCGCACGCTTCCAATATCCTTTTGCGATAAGAGTGGAGGGCATCCATCGTAGTGATTGGAGGGGTGATGTTTGGCATTATGACCCCTCCGGCAAACTCTTCGGCGGAATACGGAGCCACTAGACGTAGCATGTCGCCGTCTCTGAGGTGCAGGTGCATATCGAGAGGCGATTTTATGGTCATCGTTTGCATCATCAAAGTTTTGATTCCTCTATTAGCTGGTTTAGGCTGTTTTTATACGTCTCGAGCATTTCCGGGCTCGTCGCTTCAAATCTGGTTACCAGTACCGGGGTCGTGTTGGACGCGCGTATAAGCCCCCACCCCTCTTCAAAACTAACCCTGACGCCGTCTATATCTACTATGCCCATGATTTGCGGCAGATATGAAGGCGGATTTTTGAGAGCGGCTTTGATTTTGTCTATGATCTTAAACTTCGTCTCCTCCGTTACTTTGACCTTTATTTCGTCGGTAGAGAAGAGCTTTGGCATGCCGTCCATCTCTTTGTCTAGGTCGACGCCGTGCTTTATGAGCTCAAGTACTCTCATGGCTACATATACGGCGTCGTCAAAGCCGAACCATCTGTCGTTAAAAAACATATGCCCGCTAACTTCCGCGGCGAAGTCCGCCCCTGTCTCCCTTAGTTTTACTTTGAGGTTGCTGTGCCCCGTTTTGTACATAATCGACGCGCCGATTTTATCTATCTCGTCATACATGACTTTGGAGCATTTGACTTCGCCTATGACCGTCGGTTTTTTGCCCTCTTTGGCCATATCGCGCGCAAATATGAGTGCGAGCTGGTCGCCCTTGATGTTGTACCTGTCGGTTAGCACGGCTATCCTATCGGCGTCGCCGTCAAAAGCGAATCCTAGTTTGAAGCCCTCTTTGTGCATTAGCTCTTTCAAATCTTCCAGATTGTGCTCTTCGCTAGGATCCGGGTGGTGATTTGGGAAGGTGCCGTCCGGGTTTTCGTATATGGACTTAAAATTTATGTTTAGTTTTGAGAGTATGTCTATAATGGATAGCCCCGCTACGCCGTTGCCGCAGTCTATGGCGACTCTCGTGTCCATTTCTCTTAGATGCGAAAACTCTTTTACCAGGTATTCTATGTAGGCTTTTTTGGCGTAGATCGTATATATCTTGGTCTCTTTGGAGAGTGCGGTATAGGTCGCGTCTACAGCCATTATGCTTTTGCCGAGCTCCTCTATCTCTTTTCCGAAAAACGGAGCTTTGTCTATCGTGATTTTAAAGCCGTTATACTCCGGAGGGTTATGGGACCCGGTTATCATAACCGATGCGGATGGGGTTATTTTTTTGTCTCCCGCCTCCCATTCGAAGAAATTTGTAAAGTAGTTGATGCCGGTAGTTACCATTCCCATGTTAAGGACGTTGCAGCCGCTTTCCAAAAATCCGAGAGAGAGCCATTCAAACAGGGTTGGAGAGTGTGTCCTCGCGTCAAAACCTATAGATACGAACGCTTCATTGTTTTGCTTGTTGCATCTCGCTTTGACGGCGCTTCCCAGATAAAAACCTATCGCTTTGACCGTTTTTTCGTTCAGCTCTTTTTCAAAAATGCCTCTGATGTCGTACTCTCTGAAGATTGATTGCATCGGTCCGTCCTTTTTTGAAGTTTATACGCGCCTTATACTTTATAAAAGCCTCTATACCACTCTACAAAGTTTTTGATCCCCTCTTTTACGCCGGTTTTCGGCATATATCCCGTGTCCCTTGAGAGATCGGAGATGTTGGCGTATGTTGCCGGCACGTCACCCGGCTGTAGGGGCAAAAAGTTTTTCTCGGCCTTCATGCCTAGGTTTTCCTCTATCGCTTCGATAAACTCCATTAGGCTTACTGGAGAGTTGTTGCCTATATTATATACCCTGTAGGGAGCTTTCGAGCTTGACGGATCCGGATTTTTACCGCTCCATGACGAATTTGGGGTCGCCGGGTTGTCTATCACTTTTATGACGCCGTCGACTATGTCGTCTATATATGTAAAATCGCGTCTCATGTCGCCGTGGTTAAACACGTCTATCGGTCTGCCTTCCAATATCGCTTTCGTAAACAGAAAAATAGCCATATCCGGACGTCCCCAAGGGCCGTAAACGGTAAAAAACCTAAGTCCCGTCGTACGGATACCGAATAGATGGCTATATGTGTGCGCCATCAGCTCGTTTGATTTTTTGCTTGCCGCGTACAGGCTTATAGGATGGTCTACGTTGTCGTGTACGGAAAACGGCATCTCTTCGTTTAGACCGTATACGGAGGAGCTTGACGCGTATGAGAGATTTTTGATGCCAAACTGTCTGCACGCCTCCAGAATGTTTATAAAGCCTGTTATGTTGCTATCTATGTATGCGAACGGATTCGTAAGGCTATATCTCACCCCCGCTTGCGCCGCCAGGTTGCAGACCGCGTCCGGTCTTTCTGCTTCGAATATCTTAAAAATAGCCTCTTTGTCTTCTAGGTTCGCCTTGTAAAAAGAGTGCCCAGCACGGCTCTTGCTTACGGTTTTTTTATTGTTTTCTATCGCCTCTTTTTCTATGCCGAGCTCGGATAGCCTTGCGTATTTGAGGTTTACGTCGTAGTAGTCGTTGACGGAGTCTATGCCGACCACCTCGTCCCCTCTTTCCAGTAGTCTTCTCGCCAGGTTAAAACCTATAAAGCCGGCCGTTCCCGTGATTAAAACTTTCAAATATACTCTCCATCCCCGTAGGCTTAATTGTTCGATTATAACATAAAACGTTTTTCGGCTTTAAAGCTTTTTGGGCTAAAATGACCGAAAAGCTAACCAAATACACAAAGGAACAGCGCTTGGTTTTTGAAGTTAAGTATCCAATCCTAGGTTTTGAAAATGTTACGAGTTATGATTTTGAGACCGTAGACGATAACTTCGCCACGATAAAGAATACACAAGATAGCGTGCCGGCATTTACGCTAATAAACCCTTTTGTTTTGAGGGAGTACTCTTTCGATATTCCGCTTGCCGTCAAGGCGTTGATGGAACTAAAAGAAGACAGCAACCTTCTGGTGTATCTAATCCTTATCGTAAAAAAACCGTTTCAGGAGTCGCTTGCGAACTTCTTGGCTCCTATAGTATTCAACGTAGACAATAAGACGATGTCCCAAGTAGTTCTCGACGAAAACATATATACTGACTACTTGCCGGCAGAGCAGATATCCAAATTTATCGCAGATTGATAAAAAGTGAGCGAGCAGACTCTACGCTATAAAATAGAGCAGCTGGTCGGCTCCGGAGCCAGCGACTTCGAGATATCCAGAGAGTTCAAAAACCATATAAAAGAGTATCTAGGCTCGTTAAACGAAATCTTCGAAGCCGATTTTGGCAGGGAGTTTTTGTATCGCCATACAAAAGAGCTCGACTCTTTTTTGGTTGAGATGTTTAGATATATACTCAGGGACAGCTTCGGCGACTATCAACCCCTTATCAACTCCATCCCGGTTACCATGGTGGCCCTGGGAAGCTACGGTAGACAACAGCTGGCGGTCTACTCCGACATCGATATTATGCTTTTGTATAAGGATATCAAAGGGTATCAGCTAAAGCCTCTTTTGGAGAGATTTTTATACATGGCGTGGGACGCCGGGCTAAAAATCGGGCACAGGGTGCATGAGGTCTCGGAAATCCCAGAGGCCGTAAAAGCGGATATTACTATCAAAACGGCGATTTTGGAATCAAGATTTATCTGGGGTTCGAAGTTCTTGTGGGTCGAATACCAAAACAAACTCTTTCAAGTCAGGAAGACGGAGCAAAAGGAGTTCGTATTCGCGAAACTAGAGGAGATGTCAAAAAGACACAAAAAATATAAGCTCTCCATGGAGCCCAATATCAAAGAGGGCATAGGCGGGCTCCGGGACTCCAATACGCTTTTTTGGCTCGCCACCTCCATATACGGCGTATCCGCAAACAAAGAGCTTATCGGAAAGCTTTTTTGTGAGGCGGAATATAAAGAGTATAGGCAGGCGTTGGAATTTTTGTTCAAACTCAGAAACGCGCTCCATCTGCTAGCAGGGAAAAAACAAGACGAGCTTGTGATGCAGACCCAAAGAGAGGTCGCGCTGAAGCTTGGATTTCGTGACATGAAGAGCCAAAAGGCCGAAAATGCACTAATGGCAAAGACGCTGCGCTCCATGCAATCCATAAATCTTTTCTCCTCTATTAATTGCGCGAAGCTCGCCAGAAAAATAAGCTTCGACGAGGAGTGCGTCTCAAGGCTAAAAGAGTTTAGAAGGATAGGGGGCTTTTTTGAAGTAGACGGTGTTTTGTACGCTAGATTTTCGGCAAAAAGCGAAAATTTATCAGAGGCTTTGAAGCTGCTTTTGGCGCTGCAAAAAGACGGCATAAACTTGTTTGACTACAGTGTTCACCAATATCTTATCAACTCGGCCTCCCAGAAAAGACAAAAGAAGATCGCAAAAGAGCTTCTACTAAATATACTATCGTCAAGCAGATCGCACCAGCTTCTTTTTATGCTTTACGAGACCGGAGTTATAGGCAGGCTGTTCCCGCCTTTTTTGCACATAACCCATCTGGCGCAGTTTGACGGATATCATACCTATCCGGTCGATATACACACTTTGGAGAGCATCAAACATATCGAAAACATAGGCGACCCGTTCGTCAAATCGGTTTACGACTCTTTCGCTACGGAGGATAAAGGCTATTTGAAGCTCGCGCTCTTGTTTCACGATATCGGCAAAGGCAGAAACAAGAACCATTCGCTGCTTGGGGCCAGGATCTTTACTACGTTCGCGAAAAAGATAGGGGTCGACGATGGAAGGATGGAGCTTGTGAGAAGAGTTATCGTCCATCATACCCTTATGTCAAACACGGCGTTCAGGGAGGATTTGAATAATGAAAAAACCATTCTCTCGTTCGCCGGAAATCTGAAGAGCAAGAAAGCGATAGATTTTCTATATGTTTTGACCTATGCGGATCTGAGCTCGGTCGGACAAAATATATACAGCTCTTTTAACGCCACCCTCCTAAAGGAGCTATACCTAAAATCCATACAAAAAATAGAAAACAGGAATCTTCTCTCGGAGGCTAGCGGCAGGCTCGCCAAAGAGGCCGCGCTCCAAAAAAGCGAGGAGTTTAAGGCTTTGCCGCCCGTTCTCAAAAAGAACATACTATCCATCGCCTCTAGCCTATTTTTTATCAAATACTCTTCGCCGCAGATAATAGATATATGCAAAAGAGCCAAGCAGACGGACGAGTTTGCGTTCGCGCTCAGCAATAGTCCGTATTTTAGCTTCGAGATAATCTCCAAAAAGTGGATCAACTTTGGAAGGCTGCTGTCGCGTTTCGCGTTTTTGGATATCGTGTCGATGGATATTTTTAAGCTCTTTGACGGCGCAAAATATTTCAAAGTCTCTTTTTCCTCGGCGGTCGAAGAGGACGAGCTTTTTACGGCCGAGGAGATCATAAGAAGTTTTTCTATCAGCGACGATAGCCCCAGCACGACCAAAAAGCCCGTTATCAAAAGATCTGACATATCCTTTGATTTTGGGCACTCCGAGACCTATGCGAAAATGCTTTTGACGACCAAAAACCAGCAGGGTCTTTTGGCGTTCGTGATAGAGGTATTTGACGAGCTTGGCATAGATATCGCTACCGCGAAAGTAGGAACTATCAAAAATGTAGCGAAAGATATGTTTTTGATTGAAAAATCCAGCGGGATAGAGAAGAAGCAAAAAGAGGTCGTAAAAAGACTTATAAGCGGAGGGGCTTAACCCTCTCGCTTAAGATTATTTATATGGCTTCGGCGCCGGTTTCCCCGGTTCTTACCCTGATAACCTTGCTTACGTCCGAGACGAATATTTTGCCGTCCCCGATTTTGCCTGTTCTGGCCGCGCTCACGATAGCGTCGACTACTTTGTCCTCCATACCGTCTTCAATAACCATTTCGATTTTGATTTTAGGTAGGAAATCCACTACATACTCGGCGCCTCTGTATAGTTCGGTATGGCCTTGTTGTCTACCGTAACCTTTTACTTCGGATACTGTCATACCGCTTATGCCTAGCGCAGAGAGTGCTTCCTTGACATCGTCTAGTTTGAACGGCTTGATTATAGCCTCAACTTTTTTCATCGCTTTCTCCTTGTTTTATGCCTATAAAGGTTGATTATAGGCATTTTACTAAATTATATATGAAACGCTTTCTCGCCGTGTGTAGCTTCGTCAAGTCCTACGCTTTCATCTTCGGCCGATACTCTGCCGCCGCCTGTTAGAAGCGAGGATATTCCGTATACGATAGCCGTAGCGATAGCCGTAAATACTATAGTTACAAGCACCGCCTTCACCTGTATCATTACTTGGCCAGGATTTCCGTATAGAAGGCCTTTTCCTGCGGAGTTGATCGCAGGGTTTGCGAATATACCAGTAGCGATTGCGCCCCAGATACCGCATAGAGCGTGGATGCCGAATGCGTCAAGAGAGTCGTCGTATTTGAACGCTTTTTTGATTACGTTTACGCCTACAAATCCTAGAACGCCGGCTACTACGCCTATTACAATCGCCGCGCTATTGTCGACAAAACCTGCCGCAGGAGTGATTGCGACAAGACCGGCAACAAGACCTGATGCAAGTCCGAGAAGCGTGAATTTTTTGTATACCACGTATTCCACTACCATCCAAGAAAGCGCAGCAACCGCCGCAGCCGTATTTGTTACAAGGAATGCGCTGGCAGCGATACCGTCCGCCGCAAGTTCGCTTCCGGCGTTAAATCCGAACCATCCGAACCATAGAAGGATAGCGCCTAGAACGGTTAGCGTAACGGAAGAAGGGAATATGGCCTTTCCGTAATCCTTTCTTTTGCCAAGCATCAAAGCAAGCACAAGACCCGCGACACCGGCATTGATATGAACAACTGTGCCGCCGGCGAAGTCAAGAGCCCCGTCTTTGGCCAGGAAGCCGCCGCCCCATACCCAGTGCGCGATAGGCGCATAAACAACAGTGATCCAAAGAACTACGAATATCATCCATGTCGATAGTTTTAGTCTCTCGATTGCGGAGCCGCTGGCTAGAGCCACGGTGATGCCCGCGAACGTCATCTGGAACGCTACGAAAAGAAGCGTAGGGATATTTCCAGTCGCCCAAATATCGGTTACTTTTACGTCGCTCAAAAATAGCGTAAGTGAACCGATAACGCCGCTTACGTCTGCGCCAAATGCAAGGCTGTATGCCCAAAGCACCCAAACTATACTAGCTATCGCATAGCCGGTAAAACTCATGGCTATTGTATTCAGAAGGTTTTTTGCCCTCGTCATACCGCCGTAAAATAGCGCTAATCCCGCAGGTGTCATAAGCATAACAAGCGCGGTAGCCGTAAGTACCCATGCCGTATTTGCGCCGTCAAGCTTTGGAGCAGCTGCTGCCGCTGCGGCTACCGGAGCCGTTGCGTTTTCGTCTGCCAAAAGCATAGCCGGTGCAAGAAGGAATGGCGCTAAAGAACTTAGCTTTTTCATCTCTTGCTCCTTGTGTTTTAAAATGCACCAAAATTATATACAATATGTCAGCTTTTGGCCAGCATTAATTGATTAAATTTTAATCATATACTACATTTTTGTTTGTTTTTATTTTCGGCTTGTAGGTTTTTTAAAAAATAAAAAAGGCGGAGCCTAAGCCCCGCCTTACAGGAGTGTTATGAAGTGCGTGTAACCTTCTAAAAAATTAGAAGTTGTAGTTTAGCGTCGCCTTGAATGTTTTTCTATCGAGGGAATTAGTTTTACTATCAACCGATTCGAAAACAAGTTTTGCGTCAAGGTTTTTTACAAGCGCGCTGTTGCATGTGTAAACAACGTCCCAAACCGCAGTATCGGCGTCATTGTTGCTATTATACTGATTTTTCAAATCGAATTTTGTGTAAGCAGCGCCTATTGTCCTAGCTCCAAGACCTAGTTTTTCTAGGCTATAGTCTACGCCCGCTTTCCATACTTGCGCGCCGTTGAAGCTGTTTGCGCCGTTGCCGGAGTTGTACCAGAACTCATCAGCCATAGCAAATTCAGGATAGCCGCCCCATGCGCCAAATACAAATGTGCCGCCATCTACGCCATCTTTTTGTTCGCTAACTTTATTGAATGCTACATATGGAGTTAGGCCTACGCTTGTTTCAAGTGAAGCTTTTGCGCCGTATACGTCATAGTTTGCTTTTCCGTTGCCAGTAGCAGCCGTCATGGCCAGCAAATCTTTTGTTTTGCCGATGTTTTGAATATTGTAGTATTGGGCCGCAAGGCTAAGGGCTGTTTCTTTGGCGACTTCAAGTTTGTAATCCGCTTGTAGATACAGGGCATTTACTACGTCAACAGCTCTGTATTCCCATGCTTGAAGCGTAAGGTCTTTTATAGAGTTGTTAATTGCCGCAAGAACATATACGCCTTTGTCCCCTACCGTATGCGTTGTATTATCCACATTTGAACCGAGTGCGCTTCTTGACATAGAGTGGAAACCTATTCTAGGCGACCTGTCTGACGCAGAATCAAGTCCGGCCATTCTTGCTACATAACCACCGATAAGCGTAGTGCTTGGAAGGTCTGTGTTGATAACAAGAGCCGCTTCAAATAGGTTTGGGATTACCCTGATATCGTCAGAACCCGCAAGAGGAGTATCTATTTGCTGTCTACCTACTTTTACCGTAGTCTTTCCGAATTGGCCTTGTACGTATGCTTGTCCAAGTAGGCTATACGATTGTGGGTTGCCAGTGTTTGATTCGCTGAACATGAAAGGATCGTTTTTAAGCATTATTTGGCTTTTTGTGCCAAGGTCTTGAACCGTGTAGAACGCAGCGCCTACAGATATGCCGTAAAGCGGAGCGGTTTCATATGCAAGTTTGCCGCCAAGCCCAAAAGCCGAGTTGTCAGGCGTACCGGCATCGTTAGCCGTGCTTGACAGGTCATTTTTTATATACATCGCTCTGATTTGACCGGATGTTTTGCCTTCTTTAAATGCGCCTGCAAGGTCGCTAGCGGCAAATGAAGTTGTCGCCAATGCTGCTACCGCAGCTATGCTTAGCATTTTTTTCATCATTTCTCCTTGTTTTTGAAAATGCACCGTATTATAGCTAAGTAAGGACTGTATTACATTTATGGGGTATGCCTAAAAAATAGGCAAAAAATTACGATATATCTGTTTTTTAGTAGTCATCCTATATAATCCTGCTGATTTTTTAGATAGTTACTATATTAGAGTCGGAAATAAAATTGGACAATGAATTTGTAGCCTCTTCGCCGCAGATGCAAGAGGTAAAAAAACTCATATCGCTGGTACGCGGAATCAATGTTAATACCGTAATAGTCGGGGATATAGGCGTAGGTAAAAGTCTGTGCGCCAAGCTTATACTGCCAAACGCGATAGTTGTATATGGGGATAGGCCCGAAGATGTGTTAAAGGCGCTTAAAAATTTCGACGAGATCATTATAGAAAATTTTGAAAAGCTTCCAAACCCCGATTCTCTTTCGCTGGATGGAAAAAAAGTCGTCGCGACCTCCAGAAAAAAAATCAAAGACAGCACGCTTGATAGAATATTCGGCATCAAAATAGAAATGCCTTCCCTGTCTGCAAGGCCGGAAGATGTGCCTGCACTAATTGACTCTTTTTTGGGCAAAATCCAAAAAGAACTCGGCATGGAAGGGCAGGTCGACCTGTCGTCGATTCCGGTGGACCTGTCTGAAAATTGCCATAGCCTAAAGCGAGCCGTTTACCGTGCGTCCCTCTGCGGCTCTGTAGACGAAGGGCAGCTTTGCGCCATCATGGAAGAGTATTTTTACAAGCATATAGACGAAACGGACGACAACTATAAGAGATTTTTGGATTTGTTCGATTCGGCGATAATAAACGCCAACCATAGAAAGTTCAAAAGCCAGTTGATGATGTCTTATAAGATGGGAATAAACAGAAACACGCTAAGAAAAAAGATACTACAATTGGGCAAGAAACTAACCGATGAATAAGCAGCCTATTAATATAAACTACCAAAACTGGATTGAATACGACTATAACCCTTTTTTTGTCTTCGGGAGCAAGGGCGAGCTCTTGACGCTGAACCAGCCGGCCCAATTTCTAATAAGCAAAGTCGATCCGAAAGCCCTATATGAGCTTGCCACGCTTTATGCGAGCAGGGATTTTGGCTACAAAACAACAATCATAGATTTGAAGTTTGACGTTTTTAGTTTTTTCGCGCTTACCGTGGGGTACGAGTCGGAAGAGGAGATAGGCATCAAGCTATACCAGACGCCTTATCTCGGTCCCAAAAAAGTCATATCCATAAAAGAGTGCGAATATACGAATATATACCACCTCCTTGATCTTTGCATGGCGACTGTCGCACCGAGACTGAAGGCGGATTTCAAAAAAGATATCGACCCGGCTTTGCCTGACTTCAAGCTGTCCCAAAACGAGTTCGTAAAGATTTTGACGAGAAGCTATGAGAGTTTTGAGGGTTCAAAAGAGATTATGACCGAGCTAAAACTAAAAACCGGCGAGTTCTTGCAGGTATCCGGCAAAAGATTTCAGATTTTAAAGCTGAAAATAACCGGAGACGTGAGGGCTAGCTCAAAAGACGCTCTTATCGAAGAGATGGGCTCGAATATTAATATATTTACAAGTTTTGACGAAAACGAAGCGGCGTTGAACATACCGCTTATTTTATAAAGGATTTATTTTGTGCGGAATAGTCGGATATATAGGAAACAAAGAAGCTAAAAAAATACTGCTTGACGGGTTGTGCGAGCTTGAATACAGAGGGTACGATTCGGCCGGTATCGCCATCATGCAGCAAGGCGACGTATCGCTTTTTAAGGCCGTGGGCAAACTGGCCAATCTGGCCTCTGCCTCGGAGGGCTTCGAGTCAAAAGGGTTTGCGCTAGGCATAGGCCACACCAGATGGGCGACGCACGGCAAGCCGACCGAAGCGAATGCGCACCCGCACATAGGCGAAAACAGCTTCGTTGTGCACAACGGCATTATCGAGAATTATGCCGCAATCAAAGAGGAGCTCATAAAAGACGGAATAAATTTCCTAAGCCAAACCGATACGGAAGTCATCGGGCACCTTTTTGAAAAAAATCTGAAAAAGACAAGCGACTCTTTGGAGGCGCTAAAGATAACCCAAGAGCAGCTTGAAGGCGCTTACGCCGTACTTATAATTACGAAGTTCGAGAACGAAAAAATATTTTTTATGAAAAAAGGCTCCCCTCCGCTTCTGATAGGTACGTCGAAAAATAACGACGAGGTCTATTTCGCCTCCAGCGAATCGGTTCTCATAGGCCAGGCCGACGGCGCGATATTCCTAAAAGAAGGCGACTACGGTTTTGTCAAAAAAGACGAGATAAAGATTTTTAACCACGGCGGCGAGGTGGCTTTCCAGGTCAAAAAGATAGAGGGGACCAGGGCCGGAGCGCAAAAAGAGGGCTATAGATACTTCATGGAAAAAGAAATCTACGAACAATCAGCTGTACTCGTAGACACGATGATGGGCAGGGTTTCGAAAGACAAGATAGTTCTTGAAGAGCTTGAAGCGCTAGGCGATTTGTCGCAGTTTAGGGAGATAAAGATATGCGCCTGCGGAACGAGCTACCACGCCGCAATCGCCGCGACGTATATGTTTGAGAGAAACTCTAAAGTTAGGGCTTCGGCCGAGATAGCGAGTGAATTTAGGTATAAAGAGCCGTTTTTGTCGAAAGATATGCTTTTTGTCGTCATATCCCAAAGCGGAGAGACCGCCGATACGTTGGAGGCGCTCAAAATAGCCAAAAACGCTGGCCTAAAAACGCTTGCCGTCTGCAACGTCGACAACAGTACCATAGTAAGAGAGTCGGACGCCACTATACTTACGAGAGCCGGAATAGAAAAAGGTGTCGCCAGCACCAAGGCTTTTGCGACGCAGATGTTGGTATTCTGGATGCTCTCTATAGTGTTCGGCGAGAAAAAAGGGAGTATGTCCAAAGAGGCCGTAAAAAAAGAGATCGAAACGATTTTAAGGGCGAAAGATGCGGTATCGGTGGATTCGTCGCTGCACGAAAAGCTAAAAAGACTCTCAAAAAGATATCTGCACGGCCACGGCTTCTTCTTTATAGGCAGGGATATATTCTATCCGCTTGCCCTGGAGGGCGCTCTAAAACTAAAAGAGATTACGTATCTGCATGCGGAGGGGTATCCGGCCGGGGAGATGAAGCACGGCCCCATAGCGCTTGCGGATAGCGAGCTGTTTACGATAGCGCTTCTACCAAAAACCCTTCTGTACGACAAGACAAAAAGCAACATAGAAGAGCTCTCGGCCAGAGACTCCACTATAGTTGCAATAAGTCCGACGCCGTTTGACATTGCGGACGATTTTATCAAGACAAAAGAGTATGACCACTATATGCTTGAGTTTTTCGAGATGATGGTGGTGGTGCAGATTTTGTCCCTAGAAGTAGCAGTTAGACTTGGAAACGACGTAGATATGCCTAGAAATTTGGCAAAAAGTGTGACAGTCGAATAAATTTTTAGTATTATAATAATAAGTAATTTTTGAACAACCTTTGAGGATCCGATGTGAGTATAAAGAAAAAGATACTTCTGCGTATAGCTATGGCTATTACGATAACGACCGCGCTGATTATCGCCATAGTAGCTTTTCATATTAGATCTGGCACGATAGAGTCTGCAAAGCAAAAAGCCACGCTTGTCTCTGAGATAACGAGAGATGCCTTGACCGCGCATATGGTCAATGGCATAATGGACAAAAGAGACCTGTTCTTATCAAACATAGCCCATCTAAAAGGTGTTCAAAAGCTCCGTATCGTAAGAGGGGAGACTGTTATCAAGCAGTTTGGCAAAACGAGAGAGAACGAGGGGCCGCTAGACCAGATAGACGTGGACGTCTTAAAAAAAGGTAAGCCTATTGAGGTCGTTAGCGAAAATTTCTTTGAAGCAAGACTTAGAACCACTATTCCTTATATCGCAAACGCAAACATAGGTTCGCCAAACTGCGTACAGTGCCATAACGCAAAAGAGGGCGAAGTGCTTGGCGCCATTACGATGGAATTCGACCTTGGCGATATTAAGACTACCGGCGTAGAGACTATGATTAAGATCATAATCGTCTCGCTTGTATCGCTCGGCGTAGTGATAATAATGCTGAATAGGTTTCTAAATCCTTATCTTGACCTTTTTGCCCAGCTAAACGATAAGATAAAGGCGGCGGACGAGGGCGACTTTAGCCAAAGGATAGAGACCTCCCTGAAAGACGAAGCCGGAGACGCGGCGAAATGGTTTAACGAATTTATGCAGAAACTGGAAGATACGTTTAAGCGTATAGAGCAGAGCATAGGTATGTTCGTTAGCCGCGACAGGAATTTTAGAAAGCTTGACCCGCTCGAAGAGACGAAAAACGTCGTAGAAGAGCTATCCGAGATATACAAGTTCAAAAGAACGATTGAAAACGACGCGCATAAAATGGATGTGTATGATCGCATTACGACGCTATTTAGCAAGAAGTTCGGGATACAGAATTTCACTATATACGAAGTAGATTCTGAGAAAAATATGCGAAGAGCCTTGGTGCAGCATGGAGAGGGAAGCTGTTGTTCGCTTGCGACGCTTGACAACTCCACGCTTTGCCGCTCGAATAGGATAGGCAAAGATGTGCTCTCCGACGATTTTGACGGCGTATGTCCTCAGGCCACTATGTGCGGCGAAAAGCCTTATATCTGTCTGCCTATAGCTGTCGGGGGCAGGGTAACGCTAGTTATCAATATAGTCGCCGAATCCGAAGAGGAAAAAAACAGGATAAAAACGATTATCCCTATGCTCCATAATTTCCTAGGCGAAGCGACGTCCGTCATAGAGTCTAAAAAGCTGATGGAGATGCTAAGAGAGTCGTCGCTGAGGGATGCGATGACCGGACTTTATAACAGAAGATTTTTGGAAGAGTATCTAACGAAGGCTATGCCGCAAGCCCTTAGGGCAAACAAAAAAGTCGGAATACTTATGATAGATATGGACCATTTCAAGATGGTAAACGATACCTATGGGCACGATGTCGGCGACAACATACTCAAAAAACTATCGAGAACCATTACCGACAATATTAGGGAGGCCGACCTAGCCGTCAGGTACGGCGGCGAGGAGTTTCTTGTGCTGATACACGACGTGGACGGCGAAAGCGACATATTGACGGTAGCCGAAAAACTCAGAAGCAAAGTCATGGAGATGAAGGTCAAGGCCGGCAACGAGATGCTCCAAAAGACGGTCAGCATAGGCGTCGCCCTATTCCCCGACGATACCGATAGCGTATGGAAGTGTATTAAGTTTGCGGATATCGCTCTTTACAGGGCAAAAGAAAACGGCAGGAACAGAGTCGTCAGATTTGCCGAAGATATGTGGATGGATGACGGGACCGGATATTAGGATAATAAAAAAGGGAGCCCCGAAAAGAGGCTCCCTATAGATTGAGGCAAGCGCCTATTAGTGGCAGCCGCAGCCTCCGCCCGAATGTCCGCCGCCTGAACTGCAAGCGCTCGTCTTGCCGTCAAGGCCTATGGTCGGCTGTATAGAGTCGTTAGATACGCCGCCCTCCTTGTTAATCTCTTCTATTTTCTCCCAAAGCGTCGCAGCCGCCTTTAGGAATCTTTTTGCGCTTTCGCTTGTCGGTGCGTAGTATGTTATAGGCTTGCCCTCGTCTCCGCCTTTTCTCGTGTCGACTTCTATAGGAATTTGCGCCAGTACGCTGGTTTTATACTCTTTTGCAAGCTCTTCCGCAGTTCCCTTGCCGAATATATCATACTCTTTGCCGCTCTCAGGGCAGATAAACCCGCTCATGTTTTCTACTACGCCGCCAAGAGGAATGTTTAGCTTCTCGAACATATCGAGGCTTCTTTTGGCGTCGTCCAAGGCTACCGTCTGCGGCGTCGTTACGACTACGCCGCAAGTTACCGGCACGCTTTGAGCTAGAGTCAGCTGCGCATCGCCCGTGCCAGGAGGCATATCTATAATCAGCGCGTCAAGCTCGCCCCACTCTATGTCGGTTAGAAGCTGCTGGATTACCTTCATAATCATAGCCCCTCTCCAGATAAGAGACTGCCCCTCTTCCATCAGCATACCCATACTCATGACTTCGCAGCCCAGGGCGTGCACCGGCTTTACCCTGTTTGCCACGACTTCCGGTTGCGCGCCTACTACGCCGAACATCCTAGGGATATTTGGGCCGTATATATCGGCGTCCAGCACCCCTATTTTCTTGCCTTGCATTGCAAGAGCGATGGCTAGGTTCGTAGTCGTAGTGGATTTTCCTACTCCGCCTTTGCCGGAACTTACCATGATGAAATTTTTGATGTAAGGGGCCATGTTTTTGCCCTTCGAGGAGGTCTCTTTTGGAGCCTGCGGCTGATTGATTTTCAGTTCAAAATCGTTTATGCCTATAAGGGCGAGTTTGCTTTTGACGTCGTCTCTTAGTATTGACGCTATCTCGTCCGAGCTTGCCGTTATCTCTATCTCTATGCGCGGCTTTTCGCCCGCTTCTATATTTTTAACGAAACCGAAACTGACTATATCTTTCGTAAAGCCAGGATAGGCTACTTGCGCCAAGGCCGATCGTATCTCTTCGATGCCTGCCATAAAAAATCCTTTCAATTTAATTTTTGATGGATTATACAGCTCGAAACTTTAACTAGGATTATTTTTGTCTTAAATTTAGAAGGTTGAATTTTTGATTGAGTAGAAGCGGCCGCCGCTTTGGCGGCCTTTGGAAATTAAGCTCTATCTCTGATGTTTAGAGAAGCGATAACTTCCGCGTATTTTTTAGAATCTTTTCTTTTTAGGTATCTCATAAGTCTTCTTCTTTGACCGACTAGCTTTAGAAGCCCAAGTCTTGAAGAGTGGTCTTTCGTGTTTGTCTTAAGATGTTCCGTAAGATATGCGATTCTCTCTGTTAGAAGAGCGATTTGAACTGCCGGTGAACCGGTGTCTTTATCTGAATTCTGGAATTTAGCGATTACTTCGCTTTTTTTTGCCGAATCCAAAGCCATGACTGACCTCCTGATTGGTTTAAATTTTGGGAAAGCGAAATTATACAAAATATTTTCTTTTCCTACTTAAATCACACAAAAATAGTTTTGTTTAAACAGAGTAGAATTATAATAGAAAGTTAAACATAAAAATAAGCATTTGGAAAACTAAATATGTTGCTCACGAAAGCCAGCGAATACGCACTTTTGTCAATACTTTGCATAAGTGACAAAAAAGAACCGATAGATGTAGAGAACTTATCCGCGGGCCTTATGATATCTAGAAGTTTTTTGGCGAAAATACTACAAAAACTCACAAAAGCCGGAATCCTTAAATCGTTCAAAGGGGTCAAGGGCGGCTTTATACTCGCAAAAGAGATTTCGGATATTACGATACTCGATATTATAAGGGCCGTCGAAGATAACCCGGCTACCGTATTCGAATGCACAAGCGACAACGGTATATGCCCAAGCAATAGAGTAAGCGCATGCAGTATTTGGCCTACGCTCAATAAGCTGCAAGTAAGAATAGACGACTTTTTATCGCATATAACGCTGCAAGATATCCTTGTAAAATGAATATAAGGTTCCAAATTGGCTGAAGCTACGCCTAAAAACCTTCTTCAAAGAGCTATTCCGGCGCTAAAGCTTATCGCAAAAGCGAAGCAGCTAACGATTGTTCTGCTTGTCGTCGCCATTATGGCGATTATTATCGTCCCGCTCCCGACCGTCGTACTTGATTTTTTCTTGACCGTCTCGATCGCTATGGCGGTACTTATGATACTAATAGCGTTTTATACGCCGCGTCCTACGGATCTTACGACTTTTCCTACCCTGCTTTTGATAGTTACCCTATATAGACTCGCGCTAAACGTCGCTACGACGAGGATGATCTTATCGGAGGGGCATAATGGCCCGGAGGCTGTCAGCCATATAGTCGCGGCGTTCGGGAATTTCGTCGTCGGCGGTAACTTCGTCATAGGCACCATAGTATTTACTATCTTGGTGCTTATAAACTTCATGGTTATCACGAAGGGTTCCGGCAGGGTTGCCGAAGTTGCGGCGAGGTTCACGCTCGATGCGATGCCGGGTAAGCAGATGGCGATAGACGCCGACCTCAATGCCGGGATGATAGACGAGCCGGAAGCCAGAAAAAGGCGTCAAGAGATTGTCGGCGAGGCAAACTTCTATGGAGCCATGGACGGTGCCAGCAAGTTTATAAGCGGCGACGCCGTGGCCGGTATTATTATTACCGTCGTAAACATTATCGGCGGATTTCTGATCGGTGTTTTCCAGCATGATTTGACGGTAAAGGCCAGCGCTTCCACGTATACGATCCTGACTATAGGGGACGGTCTGGTGGCGCAGCTGCCGGCCCTTATCATATCTACGTCGGTCGGTATCATCATAACCAGGGCTACAAAAGCAGACTCCGAGAGCGCCGTGTTTACGGAAAATATCGTAGACCAGCTGATGCAAGATTACAAAGTCCTTCTTATAGTCGGCTCAATATTGATGATGTTCGCCATGATACCGGGATTGCCTACTTTTTCTTTGGGGTTTGTGGGGCTTTGCTTTTTGGGGCTTGGATATATGATGCTCAAAGAGAAGCATCCGGAGGTTATCGATAAAATCAAAAAAAGCTCAAAAAAACCTCAGGCAAAAGCCGAGGAAGAGCTGGATATGGCCGCAGCTGCCGAGGCGCATAAGGCTACCGCCGCCATGAAGCCGCAAAAAAGCGCCGAAGAGATAAGAAAAGAGGAAGAAGAGGCTCTCGAGGATATATTAAAAGTAGAGCTCTTGGAGCTAAACGTAGGATACGGACTCATCAGGCTTGCGGACGCGAACCAGGGCGGGGACCTTTTGGAGCGCATCAGGGGTATGAGGCGAAAAATTGCTCTTGATTACGGTTTTGTTATGCCTCAGGTAAGGATAAGGGATAACCTACAGCTGCCGTCCAATAGTTATGAGGTAATGCTAAAAGGCGTTCCTATAGGTTCCGGGGAGATATATCCGGAGAAGTTCCTTGCCATGAACAGCGGTCTGGTAACGGAAGAGATAGCGGGTATCGCCACCAAGGAGCCAGCATTCGGACTGGACGCCATATGGGTTGAGCCGGAAGAGAAAGAGGACGCTCTCATGAAAGGGTATACGGTAGTTGATCCTTCTACGGTGGTGGCTACGCATATGTCTGAGCTCGTTAAAAAGCATGCGGAAGAGCTTTTGACGCGTCAGGATGTTCTAAATTTGATAGAAAAGCTCAAAAAAGATTATCCGGCCGTCGTGGACGACTGCCTCAAAGTCGCATCCATCGGAACGATGCAAAGAGTGCTTAAGCAGCTTCTGCATGAGAAGATTCCTATTAAAGATATGCTGACCATCATGGAATCGGTATCGGATACCGCGGAGTATACGAAAAGCGTGGAGGTGTTGGTAGAGCAAGTCCGCGCTAGGCTTTCCAGGGTCATTACCGGACTATACAAGTCCGATGACGGCACGTTGAAGCTGCTGACTTTTAACAATGAAACGGAGCAGAGGCTTTTGGATAAGACGAGAGACCAAAACGGAGCCAGAAGCTTCCTTTTGAACGTTGGCGAGATAAACGCGCTCGTAAACGACGTCAGTGACGCCGCAAAATCCGTGCTTGAAAGAGGCGTGGCCCCTGTCATAATAGTCGTCGAACCGATGATACGAAAATCGCTTTCCGAGATATTCGAGAGGTTTGGTCTCGATATAGTGGTTCTCAGTCACGCCGAGATAGAGCCTACGGCGAAATTCGAAGTGCTCGGCAGCGTAGCCGTTAACTTCCCATAAGGTGTTTGTTTGAAGATAAAAATGGCTGAACTCGTAGAGAGAACAGGGGTTCCAAAATCTACGATTTTATACTACATCAAAGAGGGTTTGCTGCCGCAACCCCAAAAAATCAAGCAAAACGTCTGCCTTTATGACGTCGAATACGTAGAGAGAATAAAATTCATAAAGTTTTTGCAAAACAGCTATGGAAAAAGTATTTCCGAGCTAAAAGCCGCCGTCTGCTCTCACGGGTACGACTTCTCACAGGGTTCGGATATTCTTATAGAGTTTTTGGAGAAGCTCTCCGGCGCCTCCGCCGATTCGTCGAAGATGGGGATAAAAGAGCTGTCCAAAAAAATAGGGGTAGATGAGGCTCTAATATCGCAGCTAGTCGATAAGAAAATCGTCATTCCTATTATGGAGGGGGTCTTCGACGATAAGGATGCGGAGATGATACTCCTTTATGACAGGCTAATCAATGCCGGCTGGAGCATAGAGTTTTTTGAGAAATACGCTCAAATCGCCGCAGAGCTTGCGCGCTACAGTACTCAAAAGGTGCTAGAGATGAAAAAAAAGCTGAAAGAGGACGGCGACGTAAACAACGAAATGCACCATCTCATGTTCGAGGTGCCGCTAAGCGTCCAGCCTTACATTATAAACAGGCTCGGGATGAAGGAGCACAAGAGGATGACGCAGGAGCAAGAGGGCAAAATTTGCGATAAAAAAAGTAAATAAAAATTTTTCCTTTAAAGTTGACAAAAAAGATAAAGATACTTGACAAATAAATTTTATTCGTATAGAATTCTGAAAAATTAAATAAGGATATCTGTATGAAAACTTTTATTATTTTGATATTTATGTCTATAATGTCTACAAATTTGTTTGCGATGTTTGAAGAGGGCAGGTTGTCATACAGAAAAGATTGCATGGGCTGCCACGGAGACGGTAAAAAAGGGGCGTTTATGTCGACCCAGGAAGGATGGATAGGGCTTTTTGCAAATGACGCCGCCTTGTTGAAGGAGAAGCATGCAAAAGACCCCTCTAGAAATTTTTTTGAGTCTGGCGAATTTAAGAAAAATTCAAAAAATATGCTCGATTTCCTAAAAGAGTATGCATCCGATAGCGGCAACGTAGCCGGTTGCGGCGATAGTTGCGAATAAAAGGAGTACGTTATGTCGTCAAGCTGCCCTATATCAAACAGAAAAATAGACGAAAATAGCGCCAGGTTGAACTCCGTTTTGGTCGCTGCGATATGCTCCTCGGCTCTATTTTTTGAGTTTTACGTGCTTTCTCTATTTTTGTTTGTCGACTTCGGCATCAAAAGTTTAGACCCGGCGTATAGTCCGCTTTCAAAAGGCTCCTCTTTTTTGTTGCGCCTACTTGGAGTCTCCAAAAAAGAGATCGATTATGCGCCGAAGAGATTTGCCGCATTCATGGGGGCTTTTCTGTTTGGGTGCTCGTTTGTATTGTGGTATTTCGGGTTTTACAAAGCGAGCGCGGCGCTACTTTGTATGATAATCTTATGCGCCGTTTTGGAGGCCGCGGTTAGTTATTGCGTAGGCTGCAAGATTTATGAGATGGTTATCTCTTTAAGGCGATAAAGAGCGCAAAATTGCACCATCTGAACAAAAGTTCCACATGCTCGAAGCCGGCCTTTTTGCAAAGAGTTTTATTCTCCTCTTCGCTGTAAGGCACCAAAACGTTTTCGAGCGCCTCTCTTTTTCTCATTATCTCCAGTTCCGAGTAGCCCCTCTCTTTTTTGTACCCATGGTAGGCGTCTATCAAAAACTTGTTAAGCCCCTTGTCTTCGCTGATGAGCTTCTCCGCGAACAAGAACACCCCGCCGTTTTCAAGCGAGTCGTATATCTTTTGCACCAGCTCCTCCCGAATAATCGGTCTTATAAACTGTAGCGTGAAGTTGGCCACGAATGCTTTTGATTTCGGCAACTCAGAGCTTACGGCATCGATATTCAAAAATTTTATGTCCGCCTCAAAAGCGGCCGCTTTTTTTGCGGCTTGGCGCAGCATATGCTCGGAGTCGTCTATGCCTATTAGGCTTATGTTGCTCTCTTTTACCTTCGGATACAAGGAGATTAGCAGATTTGCCGTCGAGCAGCCGATATCTGTTATGGCCCCTTCTTTGACGTACTCCAAAAGCGCCTTTTGGGTCAGGTCGAGTATGTTTTCATATCCCGGAATGGAGCGCGAAATCATGTCGTCGAAGACCCCGGCTACCTCTTCGTTAAACTCGAACTGTCTCTCGATAGGTTTTTTAAAAATATCGTCTTGCAAATTTATTCCTTGTATAACGGGCGATTGGTATAATATATCAAGAATTTTAGCGAAAAAATGGATAGGAGTTCTTTGTATGGGAGATTCTAGGGCTGTTTTGGCGCTCAATGAAGTCAAGAGCAAGCTTGTGCTTGTAGCCTTCTTTGCGCTTTACTGCATTATAGGCCTGCTGGTCGATAACATAATTTACAATATGCCGTCTCTGTCGTACGGATTTTATATGCTGCTGACGTTTCAAGTATTTCCGATAGCCACTATCGGGATGGCGGCATTCGGGGTCGTATCTGTTTTCGTTACGTATTCGATGTACGACAAGATAATGCTTTACGGACATGAATATAAAGAGATAACGCCAAAGAGCGCAGTGGGATTTGAGCGAAAGTTCTACGATATGATAGGCGCTCTAGCGCACAAAGGCGGTCTTTCGTATATGCCGAGAGTATATATCATAGAGGCCGACTATATGAACGCCTTTGCGAGCGGGTTTAGCCAAAAATCGGCGATGGTCGCGATCACTACGGCGCTCATAAACAGACTAAACGAAGACGAGATAGAGGCGGTAATGGCGCACGAGATAAGCCATATAAGGCACGGCGACATTAAGCTGACGCTGCTGATTTCGGTGCTTGCGAACGTCATGCTGTTCGTAGTGAATATCGGCGTAATGTTTTTTGGCGGCTCCAGGGATTCGGCCGGAGCCAGGGCGGCAAAGATGATACTCTTCGTGCTCCAATTTGTGCTGCCGCTTATTACCGGGGTTTTGTCGATGTTTCTTAGCCGTACGAGAGAGTATATGGCCGATGCCGGCTCCGTCGAAATTACGGGGGACAAGAAGGCGATGGCCAACGCTCTTATTAAGATACACAACAACTATGCCGACGAACCTCGCGAGGATGAAGGCGCAGAGTTTAGAAGGGCGGCATATATTTACGAACCAAAATCGTTCGCATCGTTGTTTTCTACTCATCCAAGCTTGCAAGATAGATTAAGAGCGCTCGGTTTTGAGGCATAGCAGGCTCATAGCCATAGGCTCTTCGACCGGAGGGCCAGGGCATATACAAAAAATATTGTCGGCGATTCCTAGCGATTTCAAGGCCTCGATCATCATAGGGCAGCATATAAACTCCATTTTTCTCGACAGCATCGTAGAGAGTCTGAATTCGTTTTGCAGGATTCCGGTTTATGTCGGCAAGGACAATCTGGTTATAGAGTCGCCATCCGTCGTATTCGCGAAAGGCGCCGGAATAAACGAGGTGCGGTACGAGGGCGGCGTATACCGTCTTAAGATATTGGATACTGTAAGCGACGACTATTCGCCGTCGATAAACAGGCTATTTTTTTCGATGGCCATGCTCCCGGATGTATCCAATATCATGGCCGCCGTTTTGACCGGAATAGGCGACGACGGCGCCAGGGGGCTTTTGGAGCTCAAAAAAGCCGGAGCGTATACTATCGCGGAGAGCGAACAGACCTCCGTCGTGTACGGGATGCCTAGGGCCGCTTATGAAATGGGGGCGGCGAGAGAGGTTTTGGATCTGGAGAAGATAGTCGAAAAAATTTTAGAATTTGGCAGGTAGAAAATGTATAGTCCGCATCACGAGCCCATCTTGGAGTACTTCTACGATAAAACCGGTATCCATTTCGATGAGAAAAAGGATGTCGTAGCCCACAAGATAAACAGTTTTTATAAATCAAAAAGCTATCACGACGAAAATTCGTTTTTGGAAGGACTAAAGAGGGATGGCGCTCTTTGGCAGGAGTTCGTAAACCTATTGACAGTTAACGAGACATACTTCTACCGCGAAACAAAACAGGTTGAGCTTTTAGCCTCGATGGCGAAGGATATGCGCAGTTTCGATATTTTGTGCGCCCCGAGTTCCAGCGGAGAGGAGCCGTACACTATCCTTATGATACTCGCCGAAGCCGGGCTTTTGGGCAGGGTAGGTAGGCTGGTCGGAATAGATATAAATAGCGACGTTATAGAAAGAGCCAAAGAGGGAATATACTCCAAAAGAAGCCTGCATAGGACGCCGCCGGAAGTTGCGTCGAGGTATTTCAGGGAAGACGAGGAAAATAGGTACGCGATAGTAAACGACCTAAAAAGAATAGCCGACTTCAGGGTTATGAATATTTTTGACCACGACATAAAGAGGCTTGGGCAGTTTGACTTCGTGTTTTCGAGGAATATGATTATATATTTCGACAAGGAGAGCAGGCTTGAAGCCGAAAAAGCGCTAGTAAGCCTCTTGAAGCCGGGCGGTATACTATTTTTGGGGCATGCTGATATCGTGCAAAATAGCTTTAATCTCAAAAAAACGGTCGTCGGCGGCATAGTCTATTATAAAAAAGAGCAGTAGTGCAAAAACTGGCCGCGTCGTTTTTTATCCTTGTGGCGTCAATTAGCTACGGCTCGCTTGGTATCGTTGCGAAGTTTGCTTACGGCGAGGGCGTTGCTCCTACGATGCTGACTCTTTTCCAGATGCTGGCGGGGCTACTATTTTTCGCGCTGCTAAAGCCTATGAGGATATCCGGTTTTTTTAGGTTGCCTTTTAGGAGTATGCTTCTTTTGTCTATCGGCGGCCTTATGTCGGCGCTTACCGCATATTTTTACTACGACTCCATTAGGCTTTTGCCGGCATCCGTGGCCATTATCATGCTTTTTCAGTTTGTATGGATAGGGCTCGTCTTCGAGCTTCTGCACAAAAAACGTAGGCCGACAAAAGCTGAAATCGCATCCATCCTGCTGTGCTATGCGGGCACATATATGAGTGTCGGCGGTGATATAGCGGGTATTAGATACGATATTACGGGGCTGCTGCTAGGTTTTATCTCCGGCGCCACGTTCGCCGCCTATATATTCTTAAGCTCCACCGTCTGTCTTGAGGAGAAGTCCGATACCAGGGCGTTTTGGATAATTTTTTCGGCTTTCGCATCCATATCGGCGCTCACAATCGGCGATCTGAAAATCGAGAACATAGAGATTGCCGTAAAGTGGGGAGCTCTTTGCGGGGTCCTGGGCGTTTTGCTGCCGTTTTATATATACGCGGTCTACTCTCCAAAGATAGGCGCGGGCGCCACATCCCTAATAGGCTCCGCCGAATTGCCGTCGGCCCTTATATTGTCTGCGCTTATATTGGGAGAGGAGCTTAGCGTTTTGCAAATAGCCGGTTCCATCCTTGTAATTTTTGCCGTTTTTATCGTTTTTATATCCGAATCTAAAGCCAAATAAAGCGCTTTTGGGTTATCTTTACTAAAAAATTTTAAAGGCTCTAAATATGGAAGAAGCATTAAGCGGATTTTTTACGTCCGCTCCTTTTCTAGTTAGTTTCGTAGCGGGCGTGCTGACATTTATCAGCCCTTGCGTGTTGCCTCTTATACCGGCTTATATATCGTATATATCCGGCATGTCCGTCAAACAGCTTTCGAGCGGGAACGATGTCAGCAGACACGACAGGCTTAGAATTTTCAACTCCGCTTTGATGTTCGTCCTAGGATTTAGTATAGTATTCGTTCTTCTTGGCGCGGCTATGGCGGAACTGATCGGCGATATATTCAACTACAAATGGATTGGCTGGATAGCTGGCGGTATTATCGTGCTTTTCGGTTTGCATATGGCCGGCCTTATCAGCATAAGGTTCCTAAACTTTGAACAAAGGGCTAATTTCGGCAACGTGAAAAGCAAATCGTTTTTTGCTCCGTTTGTGCTCGGCCTCTCTTTCGCGCTAGGATGGACCCCTTGCGTAGGCCCTATATTTGCGGCGATAGTATTCAAGGCGGCGCAAGACCCGGCAACTTCTATATGGCTTTTGATCGTGTATGCCGCCGGTCTTGCGGTACCTTTCTTGCTGACCGCCGTGCTGACAGGTTTTATGCTCGGTTTTCTGGCCAAGGTAAAAAGATATTTTAGGGCCATAGAGATAGTAGCCGGTCTTTTACTGGTGGCGCTCGGCATCGCTATAGCCACCGGAGGGGTAGGTAAGATTGCCGCATTTTTGACGGGAGCCGCATAATGCTAAAGAAAATTATTTTGGCCGTTTTGTTTTGTGCGACCGCCTCTTTTGCCGCTTCGATAAATTGGGCGCCAAACTACAAGGCTGCGGTAGAGAGGGCAAAAAAAGAGAACAAGCCTATTATGCTGATGCTCTCCCAGCCGGCGTGTCCGGCCTGCATACAGATGAAAGAGGTCGTATTCAAAAACGACGAGATACTTGCGAACGAAATAAATAGCAACTTCATTCCCGTCGACGTCAACATACTAAAAGATGAGTGGAACAAGAAATTCAGGGCTTTTGCTACCCCGACCTTCTATTTTATAGACAAAAACGAAAACAAAATAGGCAGGCAATTTGTCGGCGGGGCAGAGGGTGCCGACTTTTTAAAGATATTAAAAGAGATTGAAAAACAGAGGTAGATTGTAGATGCTTATAAAAAATGCCGTCATTTGCGATAAAAGAGGCGAAAAAAGAGCCGACGTAAGAGTGGAGGACGGCAAAATAAAGAAAATATCCTCGGAGCTTTCGCCTAAAAAAAACGAGCAGGTAATCGACGCCGCAGGCTGCTTTTTGATGCCGGGGATTATAGACACCGGCGCCAGCATAGGCGAAGGCGTACAAGATATCTACAAAGAGCTTCGCAAGCTCTCATCCTCCGCTATCAAAAGCGGGGTTACGACTATAGTGGTGCAGCCGGATACGGCTATAAATACGGAGATAGGCCTGGACTACTTCTTTTCAAAATCAAAGGAGCTCTCATTGTGCTCTCTTAGCGCGGTTGCGTCGGCTACGGAGAACAATGCGTGCGAGAAGCTAAACAACCTGGCGATAATCTTCAAAAACGGAGCGATGGGGGCGTTTATCCCGTCCTATGCGAACTCAAATACGCTCAAACGCTCCATGGAGTACTGCAAGATGTACGCAAAGCCGCTTTTCGTCAGATGCGCAAACCCACATCTGGACAAAGGCGCGGTCATGCATGAGGGCTCGGCGGCTTTTGCGATGGGTCTTGGCGGATTTAGCGTAGTCTCGGAGAGTAGCGAGATGGCGAAAGTCGTCGATATAGCTTCATATGTCGGCTCAAAACTGGTCGTCAGGGCTATTTCCAGCGAAAAATCGGCCGCGATAGCCAAAGAGGCGAAAAGGAACTATTCGGATATATATTTTGACGTATCGCTCCACCATCTGCTCCTTACCGACAAAAATTGCGAGGGCTACAACAGCTACGCCAAAAACTATCCTCCGCTAAGAGAAGAGAGGGATAGAAACTCTCTTGTTTCGGCCGTAAAAGACTCTACTATAGATACGATAAGTTCCGGACATATTCCGGTCAGCGCCCTTACGAAAGATCTGTCGTTTGAAGAGGCCTCTTTCGGAATAGAGTCGCTCGATTTCTTCTTCGCGGCTCTTTATACGAGTCTGGTGAAACAATCGGCCGTCGAACTAAAAAAGATCAGCGAGCTTGTGAGCTACAACCCGGCCGTAATTCTTGGCATACCAAACAAGGGGCTCATCAAGGAAGGGTATGACGCCGACATGTTCATATTCGACCCGTCGGCAAGAACTACGGTTTCAAATCTGCCGTCTCCTTACGCCAATATGAAACTGGAAGGCTGCGTAACGCACACGATAAAAGACGGCGAGGTTAAGTTTGCGGCTATTTGAGCATGTCGAAAATACGCTTGCGTTAGTTGGTAGGCCTTTTATATCGGCATACTATGCCATAAACGCTCTGGGGAGGTTTTGTCTTTTTAACGCGGCGCTTCTTCCCATGCTTCTCAAAAAGCCGATCCGCATAAAAGAGATTTTTTATGAGATAGAGAGGATAGGCATAAACTCTAGCGCGATAATAATACTTACGGCTATATTCATAGGTCTAGTCCAGGCTATCCAGATATATCAGGGTTTCCATAAGTTCGGGATGGAAAGCATGATGGGCTATACCATCTTCTACGCCCTAGGAAAAGAGCTTGCCCCGGTTATCGCCGCCCTTATGGTGACTAGCCGCGCCGTCAGTTCGATGGCCGCCGAACTTGGAACAATGCGCGTAACTGAGCAGATAGACGCCATAGATACGTTGGCCGTCGACTCCAGAAAATATCTGGTAATACCGAAGATTATCGCAGCCACGGTGGCGCTGCCTGTTTTGACGGCTGTTTTCAATATCGTGGCGAACGTCTCCTCCTTCGCCATCTCCGTCGTAGCGTTAGATATAAACCCTACGTCCTATATGAACACTATCAAGCAGTATGCAGAGTTTAGCGACTATATGACCGGTCTTGTAAAAGCCGGAGTATTCGGATTTCTCATTAGCTCGATAGGGACCTACTGCGGCTATCACGCGTCAGGCGGGGCTAGAGGCGTAGGCCAGGCCACCACTGTTGCCGTAGTCATAGCCTCCGTAACTATTTTGGTTGCGGACTACTTCCTGGCCTCCCTATTTATAATACTTGGATACTGATATGCCTACGTCTATTTTTGGCCCCGTGCTGTCACGCAGGTTTGGGCTCTCGCTCGGCGTAGACCTCGTGGGGGAGGGGGTCAAAAAGTGCAACTATGACTGCCTTTACTGCGAACTCCCAAAAGGCGAGAAGGTATCCTCTATAGATAATCCAAAAGCCCCGGAGCTCATAGTCGCCGAGGTCAGGGATGCGCTAGCGAAAAATCAGGATATAGATTTTATTACGCTGACGGCAAACGGTGAGCCGACGTTGTATCCTAGGCTTTACGAGCTCGCCGGCAAGCTAAACGAAATCAAAGGCGCAAAGAAACTCCTCATTCTATCGAACGGTTCGACTATATGCGATGCCGAGGTCAGAAACGCCCTAAAGCTTTTTGACGTCGTGAAGCTCTCTCTCGACAGCGCCCTTGAAGCTAGTTTCAAAAAAATAGATAGGCCGATAAAGACGAGTCCAAAAGCGCTCATAGAGGCGATGGCCGGTTTCAAAAAAGAGTTTGGCGGCATATTGGTTCTTGAAACGCTGTTTGTCAAAAACGTAAACGATTCCGATGAGGATATAAAAGCCCTAAACGAGGCGTATAAAAAAATATCCCCGGACAGGATAGATTTGAGCACGATAGATCGTCCGCCGGCGTACAGGGTGGAGGCCGTCTCTTCGGAGAGGCTAAGGGAGATCGCCATGACGCTTGACGCAAGCCTTATGGTCAGCATAGCGGCGAGAAAGAGCGACGGCGTAAAGGCAAGGTCTTTTAGCAAGGAAGAGATAATCTACTCCCTGAAAAACCGTCCGTTTAGCGTTTTCGATATAGAGACTCTTTTTGATGAGCCCTCAAAGATGGCGTTTGAAGAGATAAAAGAACAAGGGCTGATCAAAGAACGAGAGGTCGCCGGAACTAAGTTTTATTGGTGCTCCTGATTTTTACTACGTTCTTTGTTTCAAATATGTCCGCTATTTTATGCAGCTTTTCGCCCCACGCGCTCTGAAAATACGCTATATCGCCGCCTTTTTTAAACTCTTCCAATGCGCTTAGTATATCGGGCGTCGCTATCTTTTGTATCGGAGCAAAATCAAAATCTATAATCACGCTCTCGTTCGTATCTAGCCTACAAAAAGAGGCGAATCCGTCTATTTCGGAATCAAAGGTTATGTTGCCGGTTCTTTTGAACATACCGCCTATCCCCTTGAAGCCTCCTTCGTCCGATGCGCCGAATATGGCGGTGTATACGGATGCTACGACTCCCGTTGTCCCGCTATCTTTGGCGTCTCTCATGAAAATTTTGACCCCGCCCCTGATTGGCCTATCTTTGCCGTATAGCCTCTCTTTTACGGCCGCCGCGGACAAATACGCCGTTAGTACCGTAGGGCAAGCGTGCCCGGTCAGCTTGGCTATGTATTCGAAATCATATTCGACGGCTCCCAGTTCGAAACTCCCCAAAAAATCGGCCAGCGGGTCATAGCAGACGATTTTCGGCAGTTTGGCGTTAAGTGTTTTTATGTCCATATTCTTAACCTTTTTTGGGTGATTATATATTTTTAAAAAATTTTAAACGATGATTCAAGTCAAGATTATTATAATCACAGCTTAACTTACAATTAGAATTATTGATAATAGGAGGACGGTATGAAAAGAGGCTTGTTTTTGGCGGCTGCTATATGTGCCGTATCGCTAATGGCTACCGATATGGATGTGCAAAAACAAAAAGCGGCGGCCGCCGAGCTTAAAAAGACGATGATGGGCGAACTGAAGGCGAAGTTAAGCGAAGGTCCGGCCGCCGCCGTCGAGTTTTGTTCTAAAAACGCCATGAATATCACGAGCGCTATCGCAAAAAAACATAACCTGAACATAAAAAGGGTTTCCGAAAAAAATAGAAACCCGGTAAACGCCGCCGACGAAAACGACAAAAAGGCGCTTGCGCAGTTTGCGGAAAATATGAAGCAGAGCGGGAAGCCTGGCGAATATGTCGTCGTAAACGGAAAATATTATGAGCCTATGGTGACCAATGAAATGTGCGTGGTGTGCCACGGAAAAGATGCTAACGTAGCAAGCGAGACGGCCCAAAAAATAAAACAGCTATATCCTGACGATAAGGCCGTAGGATACGGCGTGGGCGAGTTAAGAGGGGCAATATCCGTCTGGTAAAAGGCGGATATTTTCAAATAAAAGTCTTGACAAATTAAGAAAAGTTGTATATAATCACGCTTCCATTTTGGCTGTGAGCCAAAGTCGATATTCCGGATTAGCTCAGCGGTAGAGTAGTCGGCTGTTAACCGATTGGTCGTAGGTTCGAATCCTACATCCGGAGCCATCGTACGGAGCAATATGCGGGAGTAGCTCAGTGGTAGAGCACAACCTTGCCAAGGTTGGGGCCGCGGGTTCGATCCCCGTCTCCCGCTCCACTCGTTTTCAGATGTAGTATGCGAGTGTGGTGGAATAGGTAGACACAAGAGACTTAAAATCTCTCGGACTTTTTGTCCGTGCCGGTTCGATTCCGGCCATTCGCACCACGCGATTGAAAAATAAGCTTCTTTATAATTTTTATTTATGTCGGCGATATAGCCAAGTGGTAAGGCAGGAGCCTGCAAAGCTCCCATCCCCGGTTCGAATCCGGGTGTCGCCTCCACTATTTTTGGGTAGGTGGCAGAGTGGTTGAATGCACCGGTCTTGAAAACCGGCGATGGTGATGAGCCATTCGGGAGTTCGAATCTCCCCCTGCCCGCCACTAATTCTTACAACACTTCAACTGACCTTTCAATTTTTTAGCTTGGTATATTTATAACGAACCTAACGCCGTTATCGGTATTGGATACTGATATTTTTCCGTTTAGGCTCTTTTCTATGATTATTTTCGTAATAAAAAGACCGAGCCCCACGCCGCTAACTTGCTTTTTTGTGGAGTAGTAAGGCTCGAATATCTTCTCCATATTCTCATTCGGTATAGGGTCTCCGAAGTTCTCTATCTCTATAACGCTACCGCCGCTTCCTTCTTTCGCGTTAATGGTTATGAGCGGTTTTGGCGGCTTGCTTGAGGCAATAGCCTCTTTTGCGTTTTCCAATATATTGAATATGGCTTGGGAGAGCTCGGAGAGATGGCCTTTGACGATGATTTCTTTATCGCAATTTATCTCTATCTTTATGCCGTCGATAGAATTTTTAAGACGCAGCTGCGTGATGGCGTTGTCAACGGCGTCGATAATCCTAAATTCTTCGGACTGGATTTCATCGGATATAAACAGCTTTCTGAAGTTGTCTATCATATCTGACATGGAACGTATCAGGCGCATAGATTTCTCGGTCGCCTCCTCTATATACCCTTTGTTCACCTCTCCATAGTCGTAGGCTATTCTTAGGTCCTGGATTTGGATGCCTAGGGCGTTTAGAGGTTGTCTCCACTCGTGCGCTATGGTCGCTATCGTCTCGCCCATCGCCGCAAGCCTCGACTGCTTGATTAGCGCTTCGTCTTTTTGTCTTATCTCTGCGACGGCCTCATCTACTTTGTGGGCCAAATTTTTGTTTGCCTCCACTAGCACCTCGTTCAGCTTTTTTTGTGTAGCTTTGAGTTCGCTTATGTCTATAATCGTGCAAAAAAGAGACGACGCATAGCCTCTCTCGTCTTTCGCGCCGCTTATCGAGTGGACGGTATTTATGATTTCGCCGTGGCTCGTTATGAAATCGAGCTCTACGGGTTGTGCCGAGCCCGCCTCTTGAAATAGAACTATCTGTAGGCTAAGCAGCTCTTTTGATTCGCTAGTCAGTGCGTCGTTTATATTTTTTGGATCATAGCCTATTAGCGAACGCATGGTATCGTTGCATCTTTCTATGGCGCCGTCCGCGCTCATCGTAAAATATCCGCACGGAGCGTTGTCGTATAGCTCTTTTAGGGAGTGCTCAGACTTCGCAAGGCTCTCCTTGGCGAAAAACCCCGCTACGCATGACGCATATATCACGGCAAAAGTAGTCGCTAGACCCAGATCCGATTCGTTGTAGTCTATATCTTTGTTTGCGAGGGCGACCATGCCGACCGTTTTTCCTTGGTATACGCACGGCACGCCCATAAATTTTCTTATCGGTATATGTCCGGGCGGGGTGCCGACGCTGGCGGGATGGCTTACTGGATCGTTGGCTATCATGGCCTTCTGCCTATCCAGCACATGACCGCCTAGTCCCCCGGCTTTTTCGAATATTACGGTTTTTCCCTCTACTCCGCATGACGGAAATATATCCTTCGTCATTGTCGGGCAAACCAAAAAACCTGTGTTTTGGTCTATATATCCGACAAATCCGAATTGGCTGGCCGTGAATTTGAGACAGTACTCCAAGACCTTTTCAGAGAGGGCCTCTATATCTTCGGCGTCTATGCACGCCTGAAAGGCGATCGGCAGTTCGCTTGACGCTTCAAGCCTCATTGTTTTTTGGCTCTCTTCATACTCCACGCTTCTTATGGACTGGAGCTTTGATATGTTCTCCCCAAGCAGCGCGGCTATCTTTTCCACGAGAGCCGCCCTTAGGCCGTCTTCTTCCAGCCCGTCGCATACCCCCATCAATACGCCTATCGTTTTGTTGCTCTTGATATCCAGTATAGGTGCAAATATCGCTTTTTGTATGCCGTGCCTGAGTTCCAGGTCGCTTTTGACGTATTCGTTTTTGGAGTAGTCGGCTATCGTTATTTTGGAGCTTTCTAGTGTTTCATACGAGGCCATTTTGCCGGGAGCGGACGGCATCATGATTTTATTGCTGGCCTCCTCCATGCCAAAAGAGAGCCTGACTACCAGCTTGTCGTCTAGCGCTTCGTCGGCAAGGGCTACCGCCCCTATTTTCATACCGCTTTTTGCGAGACCCTGAAGCGCGACGTGGTAAGCGTCCAGCTGCTTCTTACAGGCGCCGATTGTCTCTTTGGTGTGCCCGTATATCTCATCGTAGCTTTGCATATTCGTAGCCTTTGCCTAGTTTACAATTTGCTAATATCATATAACTAAATGACTTATCTTATTTTATTTTTTAGTTTAAGAAAATAGGTTGTAATATATATCTATATATTTAGATATATAGTTAGGTTGCTCTATGGAAAATTTTTTAAAAGCGGTATCGGCTCTGAACGACGAGAGCAGGGTGGTGGTTTTGGCTTTTCTGCTCGAACATGGGTGCTGTTGCGTATGCGAGATAGAGGCCTCTTTGAATATGGCGCAGTCCACCCTCTCAAGACACCTGAAGATCCTAAAGGAGGCCGGTTTTTTGGCCGCTTCCAGAAAAAGGGCCAGAAGCTACTATGAAGTAAAGGCGGGCACCCAGATGCACGCCAATCTGCTAAAAGAGGTAGAAGCGCTAGGCCTTAAAATACCGATCAAGATATGCGCGGAAAATACGACTAGATGTCAAATATTAGGAAGATAAGATGAAAAACGTACTGATCCTTTGCACCGGAAACTCATGCCGCTCCATCATGGGCGAGGCTCTCGTAAACCACTATCTGGGCGGACTTGGAATAAAAGCTTATTCCAGCGGGGTAGCGCCTAGCGGACAGGTAAATTTAAATGCGCTAAAAGCCCTTGAAAAAGAGGGGATAAGCACTAGCGGGCTTCGCTCGAAAAATCTGGCGGCTCTCGAGCATATAAACTTCGACCTCGTAGTTACCGTATGCGACCACGCAAAAGAGACGTGCCCGATGTTTCCGGGGCGTGTTCCGGTGCTTCACGTTGGATTTGGAGATCCTAGCGGCGGTCCTGAAGAGGGGTACACAAAGACGCTATACGAGATAAGAGATACGCTGCTTCCGCAGATAAAAGCGGCATTGGGAGTTTGATATGTGGCAGGGGTTTGTAGATTTGCTTGTATATGGCTGGTTTGGGATGCCAAAAGACGATGCATACGCCAAGGCCGTCAATTTTTTTATTTACGACGGCATAAAGATTATGGCTATGCTGGGCGTTATTATATTCTTCGTGACACTTCTTAGAAGTTGGTTTAATACCGAAAAGGTAAGGGATTATCTGGCCGGAAAACATCCTCTTGTCGGACATGTGGCGGCAGCCATGTTTGGAATCGTGACGCCGTTTTGCTCATGCTCGGCCGTGCCGCTGTTTCTAGGATTTATGCAGGCTCGTATTCCGGTCGGCGTTGCGTTCAGTTTTCTTATCTCCGCCCCAATGAACAATGAAATCGCAATAGGTATGCTGCTGGTGCTGTTTGGATGGAAGATAGCCGCTTTATATGTTGGTTTCGGTCTTATCGTGGCGATACTCGGCGGCGTATTGCTGGGACGGTTAAAGGCGGAGAGATGGATACTTCTAAAAGTAGAGCCGCTCTCAAAGCCCGCATGCGCTTCAAGCGCAGGAAATGTCGGAGGATTTAAGCAAAGGGTCGCCCATGCGTACGACTACTCTCTTGATATAATAAAAAAAGTTTGGCTATGGGTGCTTGCCGGGGTCGGCGTTGGCGCATTTGTACACGGCTTCGTGCCGACCGACATGGTTGTAAAAATCGCTGGTCCTGACAACCTGTTCGCCGTACCTTTGGCGGTTATGATGGGCGTGCCGGTGTATGCCAACTGCGCCGGAGCTATGCCGCTCGTTATTCCGATGGTCGAGAAGGGGATGGCTATGGGAACGGCTCTTAGCTTTATGATGAGCGTTACCGCGCTCAGTCTGCCGGAGGCGATAATACTGAAGCGAATACTGCACACGAAGCTTATTTTGTTATTTTTCGGCATAGTCGCCGCAAATATAATGGTGGTAGGCTATCTATTTAATATCATTTTATAAGGGAAAACGGATGAACATAAACGTAAAGCAAAAACAAAACGGTATCACGGCGGTTTTGAGCGGTTTTGATATAGCCGACGTCAGCGGTAAAGTGGAGGCGTGCAAAGCCGGTTCTTGCGCATGCGATTGCGACACGGGCGTAATGGAGAGGATAGAGGATATAAACATAACCCAAATAGATGGCAAAATCCAGATAGATGTGACCGGTTCGGTCGACGCCGCTACGATAGCGCCGATGATGCAAAGCTGCCTTATGGGAGAGCAGTCGTGAAGATAGAGATACTGGGCACGGGGTGCGCAAAGTGCAAGATGCTATATGAAATTACGCAAAACGCCGTGGAAAAAGCGGGCGTGGAGGCCGAGATAGTAAAAGTGGAAGATATTGCGGCTATTATGAATTACGGCGTGATGAGCACGCCGGCTCTCGTCGTCGACGGCGAGGTAAAAATGAGCGGCAGATTGCCGAGCAGCGATGAGATAGTGGAGATTTTGAAATAAAAATTCTTGACAATTAAAATAGTTAGCTGTAGTATCAAATAGCAACCAAATAACAACCTCAAAGGATTTGCGATGAACATGTTTGTCAGATCTGTCTGCGCGTCGGCGCTGGTGTTGGTGCTGAGCGCTCCTGTTTTTGCGCAAGGTCAGGGCGGCGGCTGGAGAGCTACAAAATATAATACGATGGGGTACTCCCTAATGACTCCTGCGGAGAGGGCGGAACATCAGGCGAAGATGAGAAGCTTCAAGACATACGACGAGTGCGTAGCGTATACCGCCGAGCATCACAAGTTGATGGAGGAGAGGGCGAAAGAGAAAAACATTACCCTCCCGGCGATGCAAAAAGGCAAATTCGGCTGCGACAACATGAAAGCTAGGGGCTTCTTGAAATAAAACCTAATCAGAAGGGCTTTAACGGCCCTTTTTATACCTCTAAGATTTTTGCGAAGATTTTATGGGTATAAAAATATTTAGCGGCAATAAAAAAGGTATCCGTGTAAGATGAAAAAGTTAGCGTTAATATTTGCGCTTCTAGGCTCTCTTTTTGCCTCCGACCCATTCGGCGAGTATCTAAGAAAGTTTGATTACGCCGAACGAAACGGTATGAAGATAAAAAGCTACGAGGCTTTGGAGCTTTATAGGAGCGGCAAGGCCCAGTTTATCGATATACGTTTCAAAGAGGAGTATGCCGTATGGAACTTTCCTTTTATGAAAAACATACCGCTAAACGAGCTTCCTAAAAGACTCGGCGAGATAGACAAGAATAAGCTTATCGTTACGGTGTGCCCCCACTACGATAGGGCCGAGATGGCAAGGCTATATCTGGTGACAAAGGGATATAAGAGTCGCTATCTGACAGACGGGCTGCTCGGGCTTGCTGCATATCTTCGCGGCGACGAGGCGAAAGAGTTTGCAGAAAATCAAAAAGACGGTCTCAGGTAATGGGCGGCATTCAAAAAAGACCCGTTTGGGATTTGCCTACCCGTATTTTCCACTGGGGGCTCGCTCTTAGCGTATTCCTTTCCATGTTTATCGTTTACGGCAAAAAATATTTGGCTCTCCATATAATAGCCGGGAGCGTCGCCTTTTCGCTTATAGTAGGCCGTCTGATATGGGGTTTTGTCGGGACGAGATACGTCAAATTCGGCGCTTTCGTAAAAGGCGCGGATGAGATAAAAAAGGAGTTTGCGCTCATAAAAGACGAGGAGAAACACCATCATACGGTAGGCCATCCCGCTGTAGCAGGATGGGTGATGCTCTTTTTGATGTTTTGCGCTTTTATAGTCGGGATTAGCGGCTGGTGGATATTTGTCAGCGATGGAGGCGAAACGAAAGAGACGATGCTGTCGGTGCACGAGATATTCGCAAATATGCTGCTAGCTATCGCCTTCATTCACGTGCAAGGGGTATTTTTGCACATCTTGCTGCACAAAGACGGCATAGTGCAGGGTATGATAGACGGCAAACGTCCGGCGTATCCGCACGAGCAGATTTCGGCCTTGAGTATGCGACAAAAAGTCATCGCGCTTCTCTGGTTTGCGGGTTGCGGCGCTGTTTGCTTGTTTGCTTTCGGATTGCTGTAAAAACTTTCTTTTATAATAAAAATTAAACTACAATAGACGATATCATTACAAAACCACCAAAAGGAGTGGGAGATGCAAGTAAATACCAATACGACGGCGATGAAAGCCAATATGTCCGCGGAGAGCGCGGAAAGCAAGGCAAAAAAAGAGCTTGAGAAAATAGCCGCCGCAAGGCAGATGGCAGCCGCCGACAATCCGGCGGGTATGATGATAGCGGATATGCTGACGATGGAAGCCAATACGCTAAGCCAAGGCGTCAGGAATGCCAATGATGCCGTGGCGTATCTTCAAGTGGCGGACGGAGCCTTAAGAGGAGTCTCGGAAGGCGCCATCAAGCTGAACGAACTATCAGTAGCGTACAACAACGCGGCGCTCGGTACAGATAGCAAAAATGCGCTTCTTGCCGAAGCGTCTAGGCTAAAAGAGGGTATGGGCAATATGCTAAACCAAGCCAGCTTTAATGGTAAAAGCGTATTTGGCGACGCCTCTTTTTATGTGGGCGGCGGCAGCATCAACGCTTCCATCCAAAGACCAAACGTAGATAGCGCGGATATAACGAATCAAGATACGGTGATGAAGCTTCTGGAAGAGACCGATAGGACGAGGGCGAATATAGGCTCTACGATAAATCAGGCGTATAGCTCCATAAATTCCAATATGACCGCCGTAGTATCCCAAAGCGCGGCCGCGTCACAGCTAGTGGATACCGATATGGCTCAGGCGTCGTCCGAATATAGCGCCTCATACCTAAGAAGCAAAGCATCGCTTTTTGCGGCGGCTCACTCTACGGACTATTTGGCTTCGCAGGTGTCTAGACTGCTAGGCTGATTTACTGCTTTTTTAGTACGGCGTAGTTGCCGGTGGCGGTTGCGACCATGGAGTCGCAGTCGTCATAAAGCTTTATCTCCACAAAACTTCTTCTTTTTCCTTTTTGCACTACTGTAGCCTTGCAAATCAGCTTGTCGCATTTTGACGGCTTGAGATAGTCGATATTTATCTGCATGGTGACGCTCGTATCGCCCTCTTCGAGCTGGCTCATCGCCGCATACCATCCGGTATTGTCCAGCATCGTGGATATGACGCCGCCGTGCACGAAACCTAGGTGCTGTAGGTGATACTCTTTTATTTCAAGCTCGGTTACCGCATATCCGCCGCTGATATGTTGCAGTTTTGCGCCTACGTGTTCAAAAAATGGGAATTTTATATCCGTCATAGCCTTGGCCCCCCGATGTTTTCGGGGATTATAGGCCTAAAGTGTTAAGTTTTGGAGTTTTGTTCGTTAAAGATTGTTGAGGATTACTCGACGAAGCTGCAGCAGTAGTCGGCTACTTCGCTGATTTTTAGCTTGAATTTCGAGTTTGCAGGTACATTGTACGCCTGGCCTTCCGTGAACGTCTGCCACTCGTCGCTTCCCGGTAGCTGTACCGTCATCGAACCGCCTAGCACTTCCATGATTTCAGCCGCACCCGTGCCGAATTCGTATTCGCCCGGCAGCATCACGCCTAGGGTTTTTTTGCTTCCGTCGGGAAATATTATCGTTCTGCTCGTTACTTTACCGTCGAAGTATACATTTGCTTTTTTGACTGCCGTTACGTTTTCAAAGTTCATATCTTGTCCTTAGATTTTTTGAGTTTGGGATTATATAATGTATGGGTTTAGGTTTAAAATTACTAATTGCCATTTAAAAGCCACTAAATAAAAAATATTTTTGTATACTGCATAACTATGCTCAAAAAATTAAATCGGAGTTAAATATGATTGAACCGATAACGATTAGAAAACTGATAGATAGAGTTTGTTCGGGAGACATAAGGATACCAGCCTTTCAAAGAGATTTTGTTTGGGATGCGGATAAGGTGGCATATTTGCTTGATAGCATATATAAAAAATTTCCGATTGGTACTGTTATATTGTGGAAAACAGAAGAAAGACTTAAGACGGAAAAGAAATTAGGTCGTTTTGTGTTGCCAAATCCTAAAAAAGACTATCCTGTAAATTATGTTTTAGACGGGCAGCAGAGAATAACTTCTTTATTTAGTGTTTTTCAGTTGGAGCTTCAGCCAACTAGCGATGAATGGGTTGATATATATTTTGATATGGATGCTAAAGAGGATGTCCAGGAATCAATGTTTATTCCTTTGAGTGAAATCGATGCAGATAAAAATAGATATTTTCCAATGAAGGTATTATTTGATCCCGTGGGATATAGAATGGCTACCGATGGCCTTCATTCAGATAGAATACGGATGCTCGATAATTTGCAGCGTTGTTTCCAAGAATATATGTTGTCGTGTGAAATTTTTGAGTCCGATGATAAAAATAATGTTGCTATTGTTTTTGAGCGTATTAATAGGGCAGGTGTTGAACTTAATAATTTTGAGCTACTGTCTGCATGGAGTTGGTCAGATTCATTTGATTTAACTGAAAGTTTTCAGGAATTGCAAGATGATATTATGGAACATGGTTATGATGAGCTGTGTAGCGATAGAGATTTGCAATTGAGAATTTGTGCTGGAATTATTACTGGTAAAACTATGCCATCTATAATAATGGACATGAAAGGTGATGATATAAGATTTCGTTTTAATGAAATAAAAAATGGGATAATAGGAGCAATAGACTTTCTTAAGAGAGAGCTAAATGTTGTAAACTATGGGCTTTTGCCATTTCCTGGACTTATTGTCCCATTAAGTGCATTTTTTGCAACCAATAAATCTGAAGGATTTAAATACACAAGTACACAAAGAGAAAAGCTGATTAAGTGGTTTTGGCGTTCAGTTTTTAGCAGAAGATATTCGGCTGGCGTTAATGACAAACAAGAGTTTGACATAAAAGAGATGCTATTGTTGAAGGAAAATTCGGATTATGATTTTAAATTTCCAAGTTCAGAAATAAAAATTGATTTTATTCAAAATGTTTTTTCAACAGGTACAGCAAACTCCAAGGCATTTATTTTAATGTTAAGCTCAATGAATCCAAAGTCTTTTTTAAGCGGGGCAAATATAGATTTAGATAAGGTTTTGAAAAAAATTAATAAAAATGAATTTCATCATATATTTCCAAAAGCATATCTTGAGAAACAAGGTATTGAGAGACAAAAAATAAACTCACTTGCTAATTTTTGCTTTTTAACAAGAGGGGATAATAATGAAATTAGCAATAGTGTACCAGAGGAATATGTTAAAAAAATAGATAAAACAAAATATGACGAATATATAAAAAGTGCACTTATCCCTGATAATTTTCATACTAAAAAATTTGAAGAGTTCCTGAGCGATAGAGAACTATTGCTTAAAAGTAAGGCTACTTCGCTTATGTCATAAGCTTGCTGGCGGACAGAGAGGGATTCGAACCCTCGAAAGCCTTGCGACTTTACACGCGTTCCAGGCGTGCTCCTTCAACCACTCGGACACCTGCCCACAAAAGAGGAATGAAATTATACAAGTTGTTTGTTTAAAGGCTTTTAAAGCGCTATTCGTATAAAATTGCGCCAAGCTCTTTTCGGACCTGTGCGACGTGTTTACGAGGCAGCGGGTCAGGGTAGGAATACAGCAGCCCACCTTTTAGGTGCGGGCGCCGCAGCCATCCGGGAGGAGCCCTCTAGACACTTTGATTTACACGCTCAAACGAGCAAAGCCCGTTTGGCTACGCTAGGCGCTGTGCCACTAAAGCTAGCCGCACAAGGCGTCAATTTACTACCTAGCAAACTCCCTTTTAACCATCCAATAATAAAAAATCGGTATCAATACAAGCGTCAATATCGTAGAGGTAACCAGTCCGCCTAGCATCGGAGCGGCTATCCTTCCCATTATCTCGCTTCCCACCCCTTTGATATAGAGCAGCGGAGCAAGACCGGCTATGAGGCTGAATACCGTCATGAGCTTCGGCCTTATCCTTTTGGCGGCGCCGTCTATGCAGGCCTCCAGCATATCTATATTTCCGTCCTTTTTTGCTTCGTCCGTAGCGTGCTTTAGGTATATCAGCATCACTATCGCCGTCTCGGCGGCCACCCCAAGCAGCGCCAAGAAGCCCACTATCACCGCTATGCTAAGAGAAAAGCCGAGCAGTTTGACGGCCAAGAGTCCGCCAAGCAAGCTAAACGGCAGCGTGAAGAATATCAGCATCGTCAGCCTCAAATCTTTGAGCGAAGCGAATATGAGCATAAACGTCAAAAGAAGGCTGACCGGGGCTACGTATGCAAGCGTTTTTTTGGCGCTTTCCAGGTATTCGCTCTGTCCGGCCCACTCGTACCGTATGCCGTGCGGAGCCTTTACGCTATCTATCGTTTTTTGCGCCGCTATCTTGTACTCATAAGGCGTAATGTTGTCTTTCGGCATTATGTATATGTAGCCGACGGGCATCGCCTTTTCGGTCTTTATCTCGCCCGGAGCTTCTACATACTCGGCCTCGGCGAAGTCCCCAAGGGTTAGCGTGCCCATCTGCGTCGTTATTGGTATGCGCTTGATGGACTCTATGTCGTCTCTCGACGATGCCCCCAGTCTGACGGATATCGGATACCTATGCGTCCCCTGTATCATCGTGGATACGCTGGAGCCCCCTACGGCGAGCGAAACGGTTTTGAATATATCCTCCCTTTTTAGACCGTATCTGGCTATCATCTCGTCTTTTGGCCTGATGTCGAGATAGTATCCGGTTGCCGCTTTTTCGGCGAACACCGCTGCGCTGCCCTCCAGCGTCTTTAGCTTCGCGCTTACTTGATTCGCGTATTTTTCTATATCTTCGAAGCCCTGTCCGTATACCTTGATGCCAAGAGGCGTACGTATCCCGGTGATTAGCATGTCGATACGCCCCCTGATAGGGTATGTCCAGGAGTTTGTAAGCCCTTCTATCTGGAGCGCTTTGTCCATCTCGGCCATCAGCTTCTCTTCCGTCATGCCCGTACGCCACTGCTCTTTTGGTTTGAGCGTGATTATCGTCTCTATCATGGATAGCGGCGCTGGATCCGTTGCCGTATCAGCCCGTCCCGCTTTGCCAAATACCGTCTCCACCTCGGGAAAGCTCTTTAGTATCCCGTCGGTCTCCTGGGTGATCTTGGAGGCCAGATCTACGCTAATCCCCATCGGCGTAACCGGCATATACATAAAGGCCTCTTCGGACAAGGAAGGCATAAACTCCCATTTTAGGCTTTTGTATAGCGGCACCGAGGCTATTGCGGCGGCTACGAAAAGTATCAAGGCGCTCTTTCTGAAATCTATGATTTTGCGGAGTATTTTTTCGTATCCATGCATAAAGAAGCGGTTTATCGCCGACTCCTCCTCCGATTTTATCTTGGAGTTTAGAAATATCGTCATCAGCGCGGGAGTCAGCGTGATGGCTATGATGGAGCCAAAGAGCATGGCGAAACTCTTGGTGAAGGCGAGGGGCGAAAACAGCGCCCCCTCTTGGCCGGTTAGCGCGAATATCGGAAGGAAGCTGACTATGACTAGCATCAGCGCAAAGAATATCGGCCTTCCGACTTGTCTGGAGCTCTCCAGTATCGCCTCCAGTTTGACGGCGTATGTTATCTCCAATCCCTCTTTTTTCTTTTCCACGATGTGTTTGTGGGCATTTTCGACGAGTACTATCGAGGCGTCTATCATCGCGCCTATTGCTATCGCTATCCCGCCTAGACTCATGATATTGGAGCTCATGCCTAGAAGCGTCATGGCCAGGAAGGTAAGCCCTATGGTGAGAGGCAGGGTCAGGACTATGACGGCTATGCTTCCGGCGTGCCCCAGAAATATCGCCACTATCACAGCTACGGCTATCGCCTCCTCGATGAGCGCTCTTTTGAGCGTTCCGACGGCTTTTTCTATCAGCTCGCTCCTATCGTACGCCGTGACTATCTGTACGTCCGGGGAGGCTATGGATTTTAGCTTCTCTTTTGCGTCGTTGATGACCTTGTAGGCGTTTTCGCCTATTCTGGCTATGACTATCCCGCCGACGCTCTCGCCTTCGCCGTTTAGGTCGGTTATGCCGCGCCTCTCCGACGGTACTAGATTGACGTTTGCTATATCCCTTATCTTTATGGATAGTCCGTCTTTTGCGGATATCGGCGTATTCAGGATGTCTTCCTCGTTTTGGTAGTAGCCGCTTGTTTGCACCATATTTTCATAGCCGTTTTTTAGCACTACCCTTGCGCCGTCTGATAGGTTCGTCTTCTCGATTGAAGAGGCTACGTCTAGGATCGATATGCCGTAGTTCGCCAGCGCTCCTTCGTCTACGGTGATTTCGTAGTTTTTGACAAAACCGCCTATGCCGGCCACTTCGCTGACTCCCGGTACGGATAGTAGGGCGAAGCGCAGGAAGTAGTCCTGGTAGCTTCTAAGTTCGGCTAGGTTTAGTTTGTCCGATTTGAGTGCGTATTGGTATACCCAGCCTACTCCGGTGGCGTCAGGCCCTAGTGATACGGTAGCCTCTTTTGGCAGGGATTTTATGTTTTGGCTCAGCTTTTCGAGCACTCTCGTTCTGGCGAAATAAAGATCCGTCTTGTCTTTGAATACGATATAGATAAGCGAGGTGGAAAAACCGCTAAAACCCCTTACAGTCTCTATGTTCGCAAGCGACAAAAAAGAGGTGGTGAGCGGATAGGCCACCTGTTTTTCTATGACCTGCGGGCTTTGCCCCTCCCACTTTATCTCGACTATTACCTGGGGCGGAGTGAGGTCGGGCAGGGCGTCGAACGAGGCGTGCTTGACGCCCCAGAACGAGCCTAGTGCCAGAAGGGAAAAAACCAAAAATATAAATACGCGGTTTTTGAGCGAAAACTCGATTATTTTCTCTACCATCTAGTAAAGCCCGTTTATCTTAGCATCCGAATCAAGCAGGAATAGCGCGTCGTTCGCCACCTCGTCGCCATCGGATAGTCCATCCAATATCCTGTAGTTATTGGCGTCTATCTTTTTGGCTACGACCTCTTGCGGCTCGAATCTTTTGTCCACCTTTACGAATACGAACTGCTTCTTGCCCTTGTCCAAAATCGCGGTCTTAGGCAGTATCAGCGCCTTTTGGCCTTTCTCTTCTATTCTCGCTTTCGCGAACATATTCGCCGCCAGCGAGCCGTCGTTTGAGAGGGTGGCCCTAGCCGTCAGGCTCCTGTCTTTGTCGTTTACCTCCGGGAGTATCTGCTCTATCTTCGCTCTATACGTCTTAGGGGCCCCTACAAAATTTAGAACTACCGTGGCGCCTCTTTTTGCCAGAGGTATATCGCTCTCGTATATCTTGACCTCGGCCCACAAGGAGGATGTGTCGGCTAGTTTTAGTATAGGTTTTCCGGCCTCTACGAACGAGCCAGCGAATACGCTCTTTTCGACAACCGTCCCGTAGTATGCGGAATGTACCTGTACGGTTCTGGACGCTGTTTTTGAGGCTATCGTCCTATCGATTTCCGATTTTTGTACGCCAAGCAGCAGCAACCTCTGTTTTGCGGATTCCAGTAGTGCGGCCGCCGTTTTTGAGAATGTATCGTCGTCGAACGTCTTTGATTTTTCTGCGTATTCCGCCGTTTTTATCAGCTCCTCTTTTAGCGCGAGTATCTCCGGACTGTATATCTCCAGCACCAAAGAGCCTTTTTTGAGGTTTTGGTACTTCTCGCCGACGTATACTTTTTCGACATAGCCGGAGAATTTAAGCGTTATGTCTTTGATGGAGGAGTCTTTGTACGAGGTCTTCGCAAAAAACTCTTTTTGAGGCGAGAGCGTCGTCTCCTTGGCTTTTACCGTCGATATTTTGTAGTTTGCCCCATACGTCGCGGCCGCTATTGATAGGGCTAGCAGTAGTTTTTTCATATCTCTTGTCCGGTAAGTTTTTTTATCTGCGCCGACGCCACGTTGGCGTCGTATTTGTACCCTATGAGGTCAAGCTCCAGGCTAAGCGCGTCTTTTATCGCGCTAATGGCGTATGCTTTCGACTGCGCCGACGCCTTCGAAGAGGAGAGGGCGGACTCCAATAAATGGGAGAGCTGCGTTTTTAGTATCTTGTCGGTCAGCTTGTAGTTTTTTTGCGCGCTTCCTAGTTTGATTTTTGAGCTCTCCAGTTCTAGTTCAAGCTTGTTTTTCATATCTTCCCTCTCCTCTTTTTTTGCCGAGAGCTCGAAGGTCTTTTTCCTGACGGATGCGTTTTCCTTGCCGTATATAGGCAGAGGTATCGTAATACCCAAAAACCAATAATCCCTAAACTGCGTATCCGCGCTTGCGTATCCGACGTTTACGCCTATGTCCGGGATAATGGATAGTTTTTCGTTTTGCAGCTCTTTTTGGATGGAGCCTAGCTCTGAATTCAGCGCGGCATACTCTTTGGAGGTGTCAAAAGATATATTTTTCGGCTCTTTTTTTGGCATATCAAACACTATCGATACTTCGTCGTCCGGTTTTACGCCGAAGCTGGAGAGCGATTTTTGCAGTATCTTCGCTTCGGCTTCCAGGTCGGTTATCTTCCTCATGAAAGAGGCTATCTCCATCTCTCCCCTGATCAGCTCGTTGTGCGGCATCTCTCCGCCTATATTGGAGGCTCTTGAGATTTCGAGGGCGTATTTGAGCGTCTGGAGGTATTTTTCGTATATTTTTTTGGTCTCTTTCGCTTTCGCGAGTTCATAGGCGTTTTTCTTGATAGCGAACTCTATGTCTAGCTTTTTTTGCATAACCCTATTTTTTATAGACTCGGCCGCCATCAGCTTAGCGCTCTCTCTTACGGAAAACTTGCTTGTCAGCGGGATATTTTGGGTAAGGGCGTACGTTATCTGTTGCATAGGCTCTATGTCACGCCTGCCTGGGGATTTGAAGTCTATGTTCGCGGCTTGCACGCTTAGCTGCGGGTTGTCCCAGCTTGACGCTATCTTCGCTTCTTCCTGTACGGCCTTATACTGCGATTCCAGGCTTGCCACTTCCGGATTTTTGGACAATACCCGCTCTATGAACGATTCAAGCGTCTCGGCGTTTAGCGATATGGATGCCGCTAACGCCAAAACAAGCTTTCTCATCTTTAGAAATTAACCGAAAATCTGTATTTTTTGGTTTTGCCGTCATTGTCGGCTACGGTTACCGTCATCTGCCAAGTGCCTCTCATCGATAGCGTGGCAACCGCGTCGTAAGCCCCCTTCGCGCCTTTGGCGTTTACCTCTTCGCCCATCGCAGGCATACCCGGCATCTCCGGCATAAACGCTTTTAGCTTGACAGACTTGGCCTCAAACGGCTTGCCGCCTTTTGAGAGTTCTACCTTGAAGTTGTTTTGGCCTACGAACAGCTCTTTTTCCGTTTTGACTTTTACGTCTATATCCCCGGCTTTTCCGCTTTGGCTGACTGGCGCCGCAAATAGAGCCGCCGCCGTTAGAAGGGTTGCTATGACGATCTTTTTCATTTTCGATACTCCTTTTATGTTTGAGAAAGGGTATAAAATTATCGTGTAAAGATCGTGGGATTTAGGAAAAAATCAACTTAAATTTGCTGCCTTTTTCTTTTTCGCTCTCAAGCTCTATTTTTATGCCGTATTCATCGCATATGGTCTTGACGATGTAGAGTCCAAGACCGAATCCGCCGCCGCTCTTCGTAGCTCTCTCGAACTTGTCGAATATCGTCTTTTGCAGCGGCTCCTCTATGCCTATGCCTTCATCCGAGACCTCTATCAGTTTTTCGGATACGGATATGACTACCGTTTTGCCGGGCTTTGAGTATTTGACGGCGTTTGAGAGCAGATTGTCTATTAGTCTCGTCGCCGCCGTTTTGTCGATGTTGAAGATGAAGGACTCAGTTTTTATATCGAGTGCGACGTTTTTCGCTTTTGCTATCTTAGAGTAAAACCGGGCTCTTTCATTGGCCAGTTCGCCCATATCTATCCAGCTGTCCTCTTTTTTTATCGTCTCTTTTTGGACGTAGTAGGTCAGGTCGTCGTATATCTTGCTAATCGCTTTGGCGGACGCTTTGAGGTGTTCTATCTTGGATGTGTCGCCGACTTCGGCCTTTATGGAGTCCAGGCTTAATATCAGCGATGTTATCGGGGTGTTTAGCTCGTGGGTGCTCGCCTTTACGAAGTCGTCCAGCTTTTGTATCTCTTGTCTTATGGGCGCCAAAAACTGCCTTGAGAGGCTAAAACCGAGTATGCCCACCAGAACGGTCGAAACCGCCCAGATGAGAAAAGAGGCTATGAGCGCTTCACGCTTTTGCTTTTCCAGTTCGTGCTCTTCGGCTATCACGTATTTTATGCCGTGATGGAGTCTCGGGCCGCCGTCCACGATTCCAAGCCTGCCTTCTGTTTCGTAGAAACCTTGTTCCAGTTTCGGCAATCTCTCTATATCTCCGTATACGATTTTGCCGTCCTTGTCTATGAGGGCCATGCTAAAACCGCTATTCCCTGGGAGCCTGAAGTCGTCGCCTCTCATGTGCGAATCTATGATCTCGGTGGATAAGAAGGAGCAGAAATTCTTTAGCTTTTGCTTTTGTAGCTCCAAGAGGTTGTCAACCTTGGCGTAGTATACGACCGCCGCTATCACGGTAATAAAAACGAGCGCGGAGCCGAAATAAAGCGACAAAAACTTTAGAAGCGACCTTTTTTCATACTCGCTCAAATCTATACCCTACGCCTCTTTGGCTTTTTATAAAATCTTTTTTGAGGGCCTTGCGCAGATTTTTTACGTATGAGCGCACCGTAGACTCGTCGGGCGTGTCGTCAAAGCTCCATAGCGCGCGAAACAGCTCCTCGTATGAGATGAAGCGTTCCTGGTTTGCCAGAAAGTACGATAGCAATTTCGCCTCCATGGGGCGCAGCCTCTCGCTTTTGCCGGATATCGTTATCTGCATGGATGACGGGTCGAAAAACGTCTCGCCGTCTATGCCTACTATCTCGTTTTGGCCGATGCGGTATATCTTCTTTACGTGTTCTATCCTGGCGTCCAGTTCTTCGAAATCAAACGGTTTTTTGATGTAGTCGTCACATCCTATCTCAAATCCTTTTTTGACGTCCGGCGCGCCGGCGGACGAGGTGACGAATATGGCGGGGGTTTTGTCTTGAAAGCCTCTAAGTTCTTTTAAAAACTCGAAGCCGTTTCCGTCTGGGAGGTTGACGTCCAGCAGCATCAGATCGAATTTTTGCGAACCGCTAAGATTTGCGGCCTCTATGATGCTTTTGGCCCAGACGACGAGCGCGTCTTTTGACAAATGCTCTTTTAAAAGTATGCCAAGCGTTTCGTCATCTTCCAAGAGCAGGATTTTCAACTTCTATTTTTCCCAGCTTATCATCGCCCAGTATGTCGGCTTTTGCGGTTTTTTGCGGAAAGCCTCGTCTTCAAACAGCCTTTTTAGTCCAGCCACTTCGGCTTCGCTCATCTCCCCGATGCTCCAAAAGGTACTCTCCCTAAACGCCTCGAAATCGCTGAAATTGATTTTTTTGTTTTCGCTCTCGATATAGTCTATACGAGGGTTTATCCCCATTTTATAGAGGATATTAACGATATAGATATAGTCCGGTTTCGGATGTATACGCCTGCCCATCGCTTCCAGCACCTCCGTATCCACGAAGCTACCGCCGACTTTATACGTCAGATATACGCGCTTATTCGCCTTTGCGTCCAGCTTTTCTAGGGCCTGGGCCATATCGGACACCTCCATGGAGCGTGACGCCACGACTATATCGGCGTTTGGCAGGCTATCCCACCCTTCGTCCCACGAAGCCTGTATCGTCTCTATGTTCTCTATCTTTTTGTTTTGCGCGTTTTCGTTCAGAAGGCGGAGCATCTCCTCGGAGTAGTCCATGGCGTATACCTTCTCTAGTTTTCTGGCAAATCTGAGCGCCAAGTTTCCAGGGCCGCAGCCTACGTCGAGAAGAGTGGAGCACTCCTTTGTGTCCACGCGGGACAAAAACTCCTCGTTGTAGATGCTTTGGTGGATGCGCGAGTCCATGTCTTTGGCTTTGGCGTTCCAATCCTCTTTGGTCTTGGGCTTGAAGGTGGTTATTTTTTTCTGCTCTTTGTATAGTTCGTTAAAGTCGATGTCTAGGATATTCATAAAAAAATGCCTTAAAGTATTTGGCGACAATTATACATCCGTCGCATAAAAAAAGACAAAAAAAGTTCAGTTTAAAAAGGGATATACAAGGTAGGTATTGCCAAAATAAATAAAAAATAGGAGGTGTATCGTGAGAGAAGATAATGAGCCTAGCCTAGAGAAACTGGATGATTATCGCGGGAACGAGTCCAAAGAAAAAAGAAGGACGATTTGGCTTGTCGTTTTGCTGGCTTTAGCGGTCGGCGCCGTGTTTGCGCTCTTTGAGATGGATTCGCCGAAAAAAGACCTGGTTGAAACCGTGCCGAAGGCGGAAACGAAATAGGTATGGGTTTTCGGGGCGCTATATTCGATCTTGACGGCACGCTGATAGATTCGCTCGGCGACGTCGCGAATTTCGCGAATGCGGTATTGTCTGCTTTCGGGTTTGAAGAAAGGGCAAAAGAGGAGTATCGCTATTTCGCAGGGCAGGGCGCATATTCGCTGATGGCCTCTTCCAGCGGTTCGAAAGATGACGTACTGATAGGGGAGATGGTAGGGGAGTTTGAGAGGATATACGCCGGTAGCCGGAATATTTCGAGAGCGTATGACGGCATAGTCGAAATGCTGGACGAAGTGTATTCTAGAGGTGTCAAGATGGCCGTCTTGTCAAATAAGCCGGAATACCTGACCAGGCTTTGCGTTGGTAAAAACTTCGATCTGTCTATGTTCGGGGCGGTTTTTGGTCAAAAAGATGGAAGGAGCATAAAGCCGGATCCACAGGGTGCGTTGGAGATAGCCGACATATTCGGACTTGCGCCGCAAGAGATAGTGATAATAGGCGATACGAAAAACGATATTCTGGCGGCAAAAAACGGCTCTTTCGGCTCTATCGGAGTCTCTTGGGGATTTAGAAGCAGGGAGGAGCTTTTGCAAAGCGGAGCCGACGTTGTCGTCGACTATCCGCGACAGCTTTTGGATATTATTTGATTTCTATTTTTTTAGACTCTTTTGGAGCCGCTTTTGGAATCGTGATGTTTAGCACCCCGTTTTCCGTCGAGGCGTCTATAGAGTCGCTATTCGCGTCCTCCGGAAGCGTAAAACTCCTTTGGAATTTACCGTAAAAACTCTCTAGTTTATAGTAATCCTTCTCTTTGACTTCCTCTTTGTGTTTTCTTTCGCCCGATATCGTCAGCACGTTGTCTTTTAGGTCTATATGTATATCTTCTTTCGCTACTCCCGGAAGATCGGCATGTATATAATACGCCTTGTCGTCTTCTCTGGTATTTACAGCCGGACTAAAGCTTGATACGTTGGCCGCCTCTTTTGATTCCGCAGGCACGTAGTTGGCAAATCTTCTTTCGAACTCTCTAAACGGGTCAAATCTGGTTAGAAGCATCTTGAACTCCTTATGGTTTAGATTGGTTCGCACTTTGTGTAACAAAATGCTATTGGAATAATACAAAATTAGCACTCATATGTCAAGAGTGCTAATTTAAAATAGAAAATACTTTACTAAAGCTTATTTCTGTAGTATTCTACAAAGAACATATTTGTATTTATTATCGATAAAATGGATTTTGGCGCGGGAAATAATGGTGAATAGACAAAGAGGTTTTGCTCTCTCCGCAAAGATACTTGCCACCTTCATAGCCGCATCGCTGGCGGTGTTTTTGTATATAGCGTACTCCGTCGTCGTTAGCGTCAAGGAGAATACGTATATATCGGAGAGGGAGAAGGCCTCTATTCTGCTGGACTCTGTAGCCTCGGAGATAGGGATGAGCCTCTATCTCGGCTTTGAGGATCAAGCCGTGCAAAAGACCAAGGAGCTGCTCTCCTATCCGGACGTGCTTACGATAGAGATACATAATATATCCGGACAGAGCATAGGGCGTTTTGGGGCTCTTAATATGGGCTCCGAGGCGCTAAAAGACGCGATAATAGTCAAAAAAACGCTAAAAGAGCGCGTCAGCGGCAAAGAGATCGGCAGCCTGGAGCTTTATTACTCGAATAGAAACTATCTGAGGCTAATCAATAATTTCGAGCAGATGCTCTTTAAGTTTTTTGCCGTGGCGGCGCTTATCTTCGCATTGGCGCTTTTGTTTGTCAGGCATATGCTGGCGCCGCTTGGCGTAATAGCCGAGAAAATGAGAGAGTATATTCCAGGAAAGCGTATATCGTTCGAAAATAACCACCAAAACGACGAAATAGGCTCCATTATCGCTTCGTTCAAGACGATGCAGGTAAATATAGACAGTTTTCTGGATGAGATTAGGCGAAAAGATAGCGAACTTATGCGCCAATCGAAGCTCAAGGCCCTAGCGGACATGATAAACGCCGTCGCACACCACTGGCGACAGCCTCTAAACGCCATAGGGATAATACTGCAAGATATGGAGTTTGCCTATAAGTACGGCGAACTCGACGAAAACTATATCAAGACGAACGTGGCCACAAGCATGGCTATTTTGCAGAAGATGTCTAAAACGATAGACGACTTCAGGCTATTTTTTATGTCCAGCGACGAAAAAGAGGAGATAGACCTGTTTGTCCTTGCCATGGAGGTCATGAACGCTTTCGAGGAGCAGCTATCGTCGTCGGATATAGGCATACGCATAGAGGGAAGCGGGTTTTTCGTGTCAGGGCAGAGAGCGCTTTTGAAGGAGGTGTTGGCCACCCTTGTTTCAAACTCGAAAGATGCGATTTTGGAGCGTCACGGGGGCAAAATCAGGGGCGATATAACGATAAGGCTCGATGCGCAAAAAAGAGAGCTGGAGTGCTGCGATAACGGCGGCGGTATGCCGGAAGAGGTGCTGCTAAGGGCGTTCGAACCTTACTATACGACAAAAGAGCAGGGCAAGGGAGTCGGGCTCGGCCTTTTTATGTCAAAAACCGTTTTGGCGAACATGGGTGCCGATATCTCGCTTGCAAACACCAAAGAGGGTGTTTGCGTTAAGCTAAAATTCGGGTCGGCGTAACGTTATTTTCTGAATATTTTAACGGCGGAGAGCAGCAGTATCGCGCCTAAAATCATCGTTATCGTTTCCGAATCCACAAAGCCAAGCGACATCGCTCCGACCCCGCTACCCACAAGAGAGCCGAAGATCATAAACAAAATGAAGCTTCTGTGTCGCGTAGCCTCTTTAAACTGTTCGCTTCTAGAATATCTGAAAAAACTGGCGAGCATCGTCGGAAGGCTGACGCAAAGTGAGAGGCTGCCGGCTAGTTTCGGCTCTACTCCATATAGCAGTATGAGTGTCGGGATGATAAACTCCCCTCCGGCGACTCCCAGGGTGGCGGCTATGACGCCTATGAGTATTCCGGCGACTATGCCGGATACAAAAAGCAAAAAGGCGTTTTCAAGGAGCGGTTTTGCCGCCCTCATATACCCGTGCCCAAAAAGCATCGAGATGGCTAGGACAAGAAGAAGGAGAAAAATAATTTTGTTTAGTGAGTTTTGGCTGATTTTGCAGGCGTAGTCGGCGGCGTAATATGCGCCAACCAGAGAGCCGATGAGGATATTGACGATAGTCATGGCATGCGGCAAAATCTCGTCAAACCCTATGACAGAGCTTCTAAAGAGGATAGAGGAGGCTACGACGGCCAGGGAGACCAGCTTGTTGATGATGACGGCGGTGAGCGTAGCAAAAGAGAAGAATCCGACAAGGATAGGCAGCCTAAACTCCGCCCCACCCAGTCCAACTAAGCCGCCTAGACTTCCAACAACCGCTCCGCTAAGAAACGAGAAGAGGTTTTTGTTTTTCATCTATATGTTTTTGTTTCCGGCGTACACGATGGCGGCCCCCATAATGGCGAGCGCGGAGCCGATAATATCCCATCTGGTTACCATCTCTTTCTCGACCGTCACCATCCACACAAGCGAGGCTACGATATAGATACCACCGTAAATGGCGTATATTCTGCCTGCGTTTTCGACGTCGATTTTGGTGAGAATGTAGGCGAAAACGATAAGGGACGCCAGTCCCGCCCCAAGCCACAGCGGAGCTTTGTCTAGCCGAAAGTAGAGCCAGAAAGCGAAACAGCCGAGTATCTCGAAAAAAGCCGCCAAGCTAAAAAGTATAAAGTTTGTAGTCATTTGTCCGGTCTTAATTTTTTGCGTATTTTATCATAGCGGCGATATCGAGACCTTGATGTCGATCGGCTTTGCGTGATATGGCGAAGAGGTGACGATAAAATCGACGCCGGTTTTGGCGTACTCTCTCACATTTTCGATGGTTACGCCCCCCGTTGCCGAGACAAGTAGGCGCGGATAGCTTTTTTTAAGAGTTACGCACTGTTTGAGAGTCTCAAAATCCATCTTTTCACACTGGAGAATATCCGCCCCAAGAGCGGCGAAATATGAGGCTTCCCCTATATCCTCCACCTCGACGGCTATTTTCTTCTCGATAAATTTTCGCGTTAGCTGTTTAAATCCCGCCTCAAGCTCCTCTTTTGAGCCAAAAAACGCCAGATGCTCTTTAAAAACTAGCACGGAATCAAACAGCCCAACCCTATGCGCTACGCCGCCGCCGTCCATTACCGCCTTTAGCGTCAGCTCTTTCGCGCCTGGGAAGTTTTTGCGGGTGGCGGCGATGATGATATCCCGGTTTTCCTCTCTTGCGATTGCGGTCATCTTGGCCGTATATGTGGCAATGCCGCTTGTATACTCAAAGATATTTTGGACTACTTTCCAGGCATGGTGAATTGCTTTTGCGCTTCCAGCGCACCGCGCGATTTGCTCCCCGGCCGCTACGTTTTCGCCGTTTTTTTTGAAAAACTGGCAATTTAGGCCGCATTTTTTGAGGATTTTCTCCGCCTCGTCGCATGCGCTAAGTACAATACCCTCTTTTGGGGCAAAGCTCATCGCCCCGTTTCTATCCCCGATACCAAGCCCAAAGGTAGTTATGTCAAAATACCCGCCGTCTTCGAATAATATATCCATCTACGTCTCTTTAAATCTTTCTTATTATCGGATTGAACGCTTTTGCGCCGACCTCGACTTCGCAACCGACGGCTAGCTGGGCGGCGTCAGACTCGTCCACTACGACCTCTACGACGTTTTGACCGATGCCGACCGTGGCGACGTAGATAATGTCCCTCTTCTCGATGGCTAGCAGTTCGCCGCTAAACGTGAATTTGCTTGAAGCCGAAGAGGGCAAGAATAGCTCTTTTGGCGTTCCCTCTTTGTAGACTTTGCCGTCTTTTAGCCAAAGGGCATAGTCGCTCAGCTTGAACACCTCGCTTCTATCGTGCGAGACCATTAGCGACGTCAGCCCAAAATCCTCATGCGTCTTTTTGAGTTCGTCTTGTAGCTTCGAGCGGATGATGGCATCAAGCGCGCTGAGCGGCTCGTCAAGGAGCAGGACCTTCGGCTCTTGCGCGATAGCACGGGCCAGGGCAACCCTCTGCCTTTGACCTCCTGAGAGTCTTGAGGGCTTTGTGTCTTTAAGCTCCGTCAGCTCCATTTTGGCAAGAATCTCAAGAGCTTTTGTCTCGTTTTTTTCGCTTTGGGCAAAAAGCAGATTGTCAAGCACGCTCATATGTTCAAACAATGCGTAGCTTTGGAATACGAAACCGACTTTCCTTTTTTGAGGCGGCAGGTTGACGCCTCTAGCGCTATCAAACCATATTTCGCCATCCGCCTCGATAACCCCGCTATCCGGGGTCTCTAGACCTGCAATCATTCGCATCAAAGTCGTCTTGCCGATGCCTGATTCGCCAAAGATACACCAAAACTCCCCGTCACCAAATGTGTGAGAGACCCTAAAATCTATCTCTCCCTTCGCGCCTCGCAGTTTTTTTGCAATATCTACTCTTATCATCTATGCGCTCCTCATCTCCCCGCCTAGGCGCATATAGACAAACCAGAGCACCGCAAACGAAAAGGCGAAGAGGATTAGCGAGTAGGCGTGCGCCGTGGTGTAGTTGAGCGCTTCCACTTCGTTGTAGATGGCGATTGAGGCGACTTTGGTCTGCCCGTCTATATTGCCGCCTATCATGAGCACCACGCCAAACTCCCCGACGGTATGGGCAAAAGAGATGACACCGCCCGTGATGATGGATGGTTTCATAGATGGCAAAATGACTCTAAGCAGGGTAATGAATCTATTTTTGCCCATCGTGTACGCCGCCTCTATTTGGCTGCGCTCAACCGCCTTGAAGCCACTAAGGAGCGGGTGCACCATAAACGGCAATGAAAAGATGATGGAGCCGATAACAAGCCCGTCAAAGTGAAACGCCAGCTGATGCCCGAACATCTCCTTCCAAAACGCCCCCAAAAACCCCTCGCCGCTAAAAGCTAGCAGAAAGTAAAAGCCAAGGACTGACGGCGGTAGGACGAGCGGCATCGCTATGACCGCCTCCAAAACGGATTTGAAGCGGAATTTCGAGTAGGCGATGTAGTATGCCAGCGGAATGCCGACTAAAAATAAAAAAAGCGTCGTAATGACGGCGAGCTCGAGGGTTAGGCTAAACGGCTCCCAAAAGGCCGGGTTTAATAAATCGTTCATTTTGCCTCCTCTATGGATACTTCGGTGGCTTTGACAAACGCCGTGACGACATCGCCGCTGGCCAAATTTAGCCTTTTTGCCGCATCGGACGTGATGATGGAGGATATGTTGGCGCCCTTTATATCGATAGAGATTTTGGCTAGCATGCTCCCCGTCTCCACTCTTGCGATACGCCCCTCAAAACGGTTTGAAAAGCTGATTTCGCCGCTTAGGTTTTTTGCTAGTCCCACCTCCGTCTCCTTGAAGACAAAAAAGGCCTCCTTACCCTCCGCGATATGGGAGGGAAGCTCGAGTGCAACGGCGACCAGCTTTTGTGCGCCGAACCGCCCCTCTATTTTCGATATGCCGCCATTTTCGGCTATTTTTTCTACCCTAGTGCGTATCTTATTCATTCGGCAGAACAAATCCGTATTTTTTGAATATCTCTCTAGCCTCTTTGGAGCTCACGAACTCCTCGAACTTTTTGGCGGTCGGATTGTCTTTGCCGCCTTTTAGTATCGCATATCCTTGCACTATGTCGTTGTGCCATGAGCCAGGCAGCAGATAGTAGTTACCCTCTTTTTTGAGCACATCGGAGTATCCTAGAGAGATAGGAAGAAGCGCGACTTCCGCCGCGCCGCTTTGGGCAAATTGAGCCGATTGGGTGGCGTTTTCGCCTAGGGCGAATTTGCTTTTTACTTTTTCAAGATAGTTTTGGCTTTTAAGGGCGTTGACCGCCGCTACGCCGTACGGCGCGTGAGCCGGGTCTGGGAGGGAGATTTTTTTGACTTTAGGGTCGAGTAGTATCGGCAGACCTTTTGAGACGTCTATGCCGCTTGTTTTTTTCGTCCAGATACCGATACGACCGTATGCGTACGGTTTTGGATTTGTTACCGCAAGCCCTGCGTCTTTTAGCTTTTGGACATACTCCATATTCGCGCTGAAGTACATATCGTACGGTGCGCCGTTTGAGATTTGGGTGTACGCTTTGCCACTGGAGCCGTAAGCGATTGTTAGTTTCTCTCCAGGATTTTTCTTCTCGAAAGCCGCCTCCATCTCTTTAAAACAATAAACCAAATCCGCCGCCGCCGTGATTTTCGCCTCGCCGGCAAACGAGAGTGCCGCCGCCGCGACTACGCCTAGTACTATTTTTTTTACCATTTTATGCTCCTAATATTACGTTTGACGCTTTAAAGATGGCGTACGCCGTATCGCCCTCTTTGAGCTTAAGCTCGTCTATGGCTTCCGCCGTGACTACCGCCGCCAATGTTTTGCCAGAAATCTCCATCTTTACCTCTGTATTAACGGCCCCCGGTATGATTGCCGTTACCTTGGTTTTTAGTACGTTTCTGGCGCTTATTTTTTTTGGCTCCTCTTTTGAGAGGATGATCCAACTGGCCTTGATGATGGCGTACGCCTCTTCTCCCGCTTCAAAACCTAGCGACTCTACCGAATCGTTGGTGATGACGGCGGTTATTTTGACGCCTTCGCCTATGTCCAGCTCGACCTCGCTGTTTACCGCGCCTTTTGTTATCTTATCTATGACGCCAAATAGCTGGTTTCTGGCAGATGTCTTCATGTTTATCCTTCTTAGGTTCCTGTATAACGTATCGAAGTCGGCTGCGTTGTCCACTACGGAAGCCAAAAACTGTTCGTATTTCGCTTCCAGCGCCTTAAAAACCCTTACAGTCTCTTCGCCTTTGGGAGTCAGGGTTGTTCCGCCGCCGCCTTTCCCGCCTGTATTTCTGGCCACAAGCGGCTCATCCGAGAGGTTGTTCATCGCATCCACGGCGTCCCATGCAGCCTTATAGCTCATTCCCATCTCTTTGGCGGCTTTGGATATCGAGCCGCTTTTTGCTATTAGTTCTAGTAGGTGCACCCTGCCGGACCCCAAAAAGCTCTTGCCGCTCGTCTTTAGCCAAACCCTTCCTTCTATCTCCACCTCTTTTCTCCTTTTGCCTAGCATGCTATATTTCGTAGTATATAAAAAAATATAACGATTTAAGCTTAAATATAGTCTATTTTTTAGGCAAAAAGGGTTAATCTTTATAAAAAGCCAAAAAAAGGAATTTCAGATGGATAGATTATTGAGGCCCGTCAAATCGGAGTTGTTCGCAAAAATAGTCTTTGTCTTGGCGCTGTTTTATTCGGCGCTCTTTTTCGCGGTTCCTTTTGGCGTAAAATATGTTTTGCAAAATAAATTAAAAGACGAATACAACGTGACCTTGGCGCTACAAAAATTCAGGTTCGAACCTCTTACGGCCAGAGTTACGGTAGAGGGATTTGCCCTGACGCATAAAAACGAGCCGCTCTTGTCGTTTGATATGCTGGATTTCGACTTTAGCTACTATAGCTTTACGGATAGGGCTTTTATCGTAGACTCCATAACGCTTGACGGCCTTAAGCTTAAGCTTTCGAGGGATGAGAACAAGACGCTTAATATCCAGAAGATTTTCCCGTCCAAAAAAGAGGCCAAAAAAGATGGCGAACCTTACTACTTCTCCATAAACAATATAAATATAAAAAACGCGAACATAGATTTTTTTGATGAAGTCACAAAGCAGCGTTACGCCGTGGCCAAGGCCTATATCTCTTTGCCGTTTGTATCGACCGTGCCGCACGATACGGAGATCTTTACGGAGCCTAGCGCCAAAGGCGTATTTAACGGCTCCAGCTTCTCTTTTGCCGGCAAGATCAGGCCGTTTGCAAAGGATATGAAAAGCGACTTATCTTTTAGCCTAAAAGAGTTCGATATATCCCAGCTAAACGCTTTTTTGCCGAAAAACGGCGAACTTTCGAATATAAAGGGTAGTTTGAGCCTTGACGCGAAAGTGGTTTTCGAGAAGGCGAAAACCACTAGAGTGCATCTAGGCATGGACGCAAAACTAAAAGACGCAGACATAGAGACGAAAAATGCGGCTTTAAAGACGAAGGAGCTTGCCCTCTCATCTTTCTTGTATAGTCTGGATGAGCAAAAGGCGTCGCTTGGCTCTTTTGGCCTAAAAGAGCTTGGAGTGTTCGCGAAAGACGGCGCAAGACCCCTATCTCTCTCCTACCTGGACGTAAAAAACCTAAAGGCGGACATCTCCTCAAAAGAGCTTGGGATAGATAGCGTATCTATAGGCGGCGTAGACTTTGACATTATAAAAGACAATAGCGGAGTCAATCTAACGAAACTGGCGCCGCAAAAAGAGGACGCAAAAAAAGACGAAAAGGGCGGCGAGGAGAAGCCTTGGAAAATATCGGCCAAAAACATACATATAGACGGCAAAGGAGGTTATAAAGACAGCGCCCTTCTGGGCAAGAAGCCTTATAGCGTGGACGTCGAGTCGTTTCTTGTTGATATAGCCGATTTGCAAAACAGAGAGGATAAGCCGTTTAAGATAAAAGCGGAGGTGAACGCAAAAGAGGGATTCATTTCTCTGGATTCCAGCGTAAATATGGTATCGAAAAGGGCGGAAGGGGAGCTGACGGTAAAAAAAGCGGCGCTCTACATAATAGACAGGCTGGGGTTTTTGCCTCCTACGCTTAGGCTACAAAGCGGGGAGCTTAGCGCCTCTTCGAAATTCTCGGCTTCGTTTGACCCTAAAAAAATAGGCGTAGACGTGAAAAGCGGCTCGGCTGATATAAGAAAATTTGCCCTCTATACCGAAAAGAAGAATTTTAGATTGCTGTCGTTCGAGACTTTGGCGCTCTCCAACATCAGAAGCTCGTATCCTAGCCTAAAGACCGACATCGGCGGCGTGGCGCTAAGCGGCTTCTACGCAAATCTCAGGATAGACGAAAACAAGACGCTCAATCTTGCGAGACATTTTAAGGGCGCGGAAGAGAATAAGAGCGTAGAGGCTAAGACGCCCGCAGCCTCCAAAAAGAGTCCGGACTTCACTATCCGCAAGTTTACGCTTCAAGGCGGCAAGGTGGATTTTGAAGACAACTCTTTAAAGCAGCGTTTTAAAACTACGCTTACCGATATAGCGGGAAGCGTAGGGCAGCTATCCATGGATAAAAACAAAAGCGCGGCCATAGATCTTCGCGCCAATAGCGGCGGATACGGGCGCATAGCCATCAAGGGCGACGTGACGCCCGACAAGCAAAACTTTGCGCTAAAGCTAAAGGCGCAGACGATCGACGTGCCTATGGGGCAGTTTACGCCTTATACGGAGAAATTTATAGGCTACAAGATAGCGAGCGGAAATCTGGGGCTTGATCTTGACTATCAAGTGTACGGCAGAAAACTGGAATCCAGCAATAAGATCTCGCTCTTGGGCTTCAATCTTGGAGAAGAGGTCGAGAGCGAGGGGGCGATCAAGCTTCCGTACAAGCTGGCTATCGCGATACTAAAAGACGATAAAGGCAATATAGATGTAGAAATACCTGTCCAAGGGAGTCTCGACGATCCAGAGATAAAAAGCGGACAAGTCGTATGGAAGCTCATAAAACAGCTCATCATTAAAATAATAAAATCGCCGTTTAGCGCGCTCGCTTCGCTTTTTGGCGGCGGGGATGATCTCGGATATATTACTTTTGACGCGGGAAGCGCTGTTTTGTCGGACGCTCAGGCGGCAAAGATCAAAAAAAGCGCGGAGATAATCAACAAAAAACCGGCATTAAAGCCTACTCTTACGGGATATATAGACGCCGAAAACGACATCGGGGGATACAAGGAGAGAGAGTTCAACAACAAGCTTATCGCCGCAAAAGTAAAAGATATGAAGCTAAAAAGCGCCGCCGGCGTCAAAATAGAGCCGTCAGAGTATGAGAAATATCTAAAAGCGGCCTATAAGGCGGAGACCTTCCCTAAGCCGAAAAATATGCTGGGCTTCGAGAAGGGGTTAAGCGCTGCCGATATGAAAACCTTGATCGTTACACACATAGAGGCTTCCGAGAAACAGATGGAGTCTCTGGCGAAAGAGAGAATGAACGCTGTCAAGGCGGAGCTTGTGAAAAACGGTATCGATGAAGGCAGGATACTCCTCTCCACAAAACCGCTTTCCGCTCCGGAGCAAAAAGAGAAGATCGCAAACTCCAGGGTTGAGATAGGATTTAGCGAGTAGGTTTGTAAACCGTGATTGCCGCCAAAGAGAAGGCGGCAAAAACGGCGGAGTAGAGAAATATATCGGGGCCGTAAAGCGCGCCGGATATTATCCCGCCAAAGAAGCCGCCGAGCCCGTACGAAAAGCCGTAAAAGTGCATCTGCGCCCTTTTTTTGTCTTCATACCTATTGAAAATATACAAAAACGCGGCTGTCGTAAACAGCGCAAAATTAAGCGCATGCGTAATCTGGGCGAGCGCCGCCACAAAGAAGTTGCCTTTGAAAAAATGTAGCGCCAGCCATCTCGCTATCAGCGTGGCTATGGAGAGTTTGATAATAAAAAGCGGTTTTATATTCTTAAGAAGCCTGCCCTGAAACGCGAACATGAAAATCTCAGCCAAAACGCCTATGCTCCAGAGATACGTTATGTTTTCTATACTGATGCCGTGCTCCGATTCGAATACGGTAAAAAATCCGTAGAAGGCGCCGAAGCTGAGTTGCGCCAATATCATAGAAATCCAAAAAGGCGTATCGGCTATATACTTGCGTATTTCCGGCTCTTTTTCGCCGCTCTCCTCCTCCGTCTCCTTCGCTTCGTCCCTGGCGGCCAGCATAGCCCCAAATACCGACATAAGAGCTACTGATACAAAATAGTGCAAAAATACCGCCTCTTTATCAAGCGCCATCTTGCCAAGCGCCAGCCCCGCACCCATAAAGCCTATGGAGCCGAATAGCCTCACAAGTCCGTACTTCTCCTTCGGTATAGCCCTGAGCGCTGCGGTATCTACATACGGAAGCGTAATGGAGACGAATATTCCGTAAAGAAGGGTGTTTAGGAAGAGTAGCCAGAAATTGTGGTACGTAAAAATAAAAAGCGCAAAAAACAGCGTACTAAGGGCCAACGACCATAGGAAGGTCTCTTTTGTGAATTTTATTTTCGAGGAGAATAAAAATGGAGTGGCAAAACGAATGAGTGGCATAATGGATAGGAGTATGCCTATCTGCGCGGCGGAGTAGCCTATCTCTACGAGCGTCTTTGGAACGAATATGATAAATACGCCGGTCGCCCAGAAGTAAAAAAAGTAAAATAGGGCGGTAAAAGAGCCGAAACGGTTAGGCATCCGCTTTTTTCGGGCCTATATCCCTTACGACCACGGTGGCTGAAAATTTGTCGGCCAGCGTCTGTCTGTTCGAGTTGAAAAACGCTATAAAAAACCCGATGCCAAGAGATAGCCAGCAAAGAAGCCATAGCGCAAATCTAAACGAAGCCCTCGAAAAGCTTACTTTTTCAAAGGTTCCGACCGATACCACATACATTCCGAAAGCTTTTTTGCCAGGGGTCTGCGCGCTTTTTGATATGAGATACGAGGTAACCAGCCAGACGGCGGCTATCTCTATAGCAAGCAGAAAAGGCTTTGGGTTGTCGGTTTTCATCTCGTGGTAGCCAAACAGCACCCCCCAAAGCATCGCTATCGGGGTTACTATCAAAAACGAGTCTAGAAGGAATGCGCTAAGGCGCAGCAGGGGGTTTGGATATATAAACCTCCTGTTTTCGTCAAGAAACATTTAGTTTCCTCTGCTCCCCGGTTTTATGGCAGCACTGCCGTTTTTACAAAGGGGGCAGGCGTCCGGAGAGTACATTTCAAAATCAAAGTCGGTTAGCGCAAAGAAAGGCTTGTTTGACGGCAGTTTTGCTTCGGGTTTTCTCTTTGTCGCTCCGCCAACTCTTTCACAAAAGCCTCTGTTGGCGAGCGCGCCGAAAGCGACTACTTCGCCGCCCAGGGCTTCTACCGCCTTCATCGCTTCGACCGCGCTCCCGCCGGTTGTGATGATGTCTTCGCAGATGAGGAGTTTTTCGCCTTTTTTTACCTCAAACCCGCGTCTAAGAGTCATCTCGCCGTTTACCCTCTCGGTAAATATAAATCTGACGCCGAGCGCCCTTGCCAGTTCATATCCGGCAAGTATTCCGCCTAGCGCGGGCGAGCATACGGTATCTATCTCGATGCCGCTCGCCTTTATCTGTTTTGCAAGTTCATCGGCCAGTATTCCGGCGACTTTCGGGTCTTCCAAGACTTTGGCGGATTGAAGGTAGAACTGTGAATGGTTGCCGCTTGAGAGCAGGAAGTGCCCCTCAAGCAGGGCGTTTGCGTCTTTATAGATTTGAGCTACGTCCATCATTATACCTTTAGAAGTTCCGCTTCTTTTTGCTCGCACATAGAGTCTACTTTTGCGACAAAATCATCGGTGATCTTTTGGATCTTGTCTTGTCCTCTTTTTGAGTCGTCTTCGCTTATCGCCTTCTCTTTTTCAAGTTTTTTCACTTTGTCGTTGGCGTCTCTTCTGATATTCCTGATCGCTACTTTTGCGTTTTCGCCGAAAGCTTTTGCTTTTTTTGCGTTCTCTTTTCTTTGATCCATCGTCATAGGAGGGAAAGATAGGAGCACAGATTCGCCGTTATTGCCCGGATTTACGCCTATATTCGCTATTTGTATCGCTTTTTCTATCTCTTTTAGCATGGATTTTTCCCACGGAGTTACCGTGATGGTAGTCGCGTCCGGAGTACCGAGATTTGCTACGCCGTTTAGCGGGGTAGGGGAGCCGTAGTAGTCTACTTTGATATTGTCCAGAATAGAGAGGCTTACTTTTCCGCTTCTAATTGTTCCAAAGTCTCTTTTTAGGGAGTCTAGCGCCTTGTTCATGCCGTCGTTTGTAAATGAGTAAATTTCTTCTAACATCGTCTAATCCTTTTCAATAAGTTTTGCTCTATATCTATGGTCTTCGGTAAAGAAAATCAGTTTTTTCTTACTGTTTATTTTATCCATATCTACCGTAGTTTCAAAGCTTCCGTTTTTAAGCTCCAAAACTCTCGTATCGCCTTTTGCGACATACATTTTGATCGTCTTGCCGCCGAAATTGCTTACGCTGCCTTTGACGGTTTTGATTTTATCGCCGGTCGCTTTTTCAAGAGTTATATCTAGCGGTTTGACTTTTATGTTTAGCCCTAGGTCAGTATCCTCGTTTACCGCTATCCTCTCCATCGAGAAAACATCGCTTTTTACGTCAACCGCACCGTTATCTACGGTAAATATGGCCTCAAACCCCATGCTTTTCAGCTTTTGTTTGACTTCATAGTTATATAGGCCAAACGGATAGGCGTAGTATTTTGGCTTATATCCCATATGTTTTTCAAAAAGCGCGGTAGCTTCAGCCGTATCTTTTTCGAGCTCTGCCGGAGTTAGTTTTGTCAGGTCTTTATGCGCATAGGAGTGTAAATGTATTTCGCCGTATTTGCTAGCCTCTTTTACCTGATCCCAGCTCATATAGTCTTTGTATCTGTTGTTTACGGCTTCTACGTATACGAAAAGAGTAAAAGGTATCTTTTGTTCTTTTAGTACCGGCAGAGCCTTTTCATAAAAGCTTTTATATGCGTCGTCCACCGTAATGACGGCTATTTTGTCGCTTACAGGCTTGTTTGTTTTTACCGCCGTTACTATGGACGAGAGCGTCGCGAATTTATTGCCGTCCGCTTTTAACATCGCTAGCTGCTCGGCAAATTTTTTTGACGAGATATTCGTATGTCTTAGTTTTGGTTTGTTGTCGTCAAATCTATGGTAGCAAAGGATATGCGCATCGGCAAAAAGCGATGCGCAAAAAGTGATGAGAAATAAAAAAGGTTTCATTTTGCGGGAATATTTTGAGTAGGCGTGAGCACCTTTACGCTATCGATTACCGATTTGTTTTTCTCTTTGTTGAAAGAGTATGTCAAAAATACGGTGTTTATGATGAACAAAACGCCGACCGCAAACGTCGCTTTAGTCAAAAATCCGGCGGGTCCTTTTGCGCCGAATACCGATTCGTTGCTTCCGCTGTATGCGCCAAGCCCTATGGACGAGCTTTTTTGCAAAAGTACGGCAAGGGTCAGAATGGCCGTTAAAATAAATTGAATAACTATTGAAAAACTTATCATTTTTAAATTTCCTTGATGCTCTAAAAGGTTATAATGAAGCCCGAAATATTAGCTAAAAAAGTTTGAAAAAATAGTAATGCCCACAAACCAATTCGATAGATACGCAATAAGTTATTCACAAAATAGAGATATACAAAAAAAAATAGCCCAAAAACTCCTGCGCACGGCCTCGGCAAAAGAGTATAAGAGAATAGTGGACATAGGATGCGGAGACGGCGCGGTTTATGAGGAGTGCGGCGGTTCAAAGGAGCTGTTTTTGGGCGTCGACTCTAGTCCGAAAATGTGCGACCTGCACCGAAGGCATGACGGTTGCGCCGTTTTGTGCGGCGATTTTGACGATTTGCGGCTAATATTGGAAATAAAAGAGAGGTTCGGTAAGTTCGACCTTCTTGTATCCTCGTCCGCACTTCAATGGTCCAAAAAACTACCTGATACGGTTTCGGGTCTATCTGGCCTGGCGAGAGATTTTGCCGTCTCTGTTTTTACGAGAGGCACTTTTGTTTCGGTGCGCGAGTGCGTCGGCGTTGAAAGTTTTTTGCCGACCGTAGACGACGTCAAAAACTCTTTTGCCTCTTTTTGCGTAAAAGAACTATTCGTCGAGAGCTACAAAAAAGAGTTCGATACGCCGCGCGACGCGCTTAGGTTTATAAAAACTACAGGGGTATCCGGAGGAGCGAATAGCATCAGCTATAAGCAGGCCAAAAAGCTATATACGGACGGTCCTACGGTGCTTGAATTCGAAGTAGTCTATGTGGTGGGAAGTTTTGAGAAAAGAGATTTTTCTATATCGTAGAGAGCGTATCTGATTTTTTTAAACTCTTCCGCTTCTTCCGTGTTTATCAGCTTCAGGCTCTCCTCCAATACCCTCGCCGACTCCTCGGCTCTTTTGAAGTTTGCGACCAGAAGCGAATGTATGTCGATCCTCTTTTTTTCTTCGGATGTCGTATCTTTTAGGATATCGCCTATGATGTCCCTGTTTGCCAAGGCTTCTAGAAGACAAGACGTTCTGGCTTTATGACGGAGGTTTTTTAGTTTCGAGGCTTCGTCTTTAAATTCATATACGAACCTGCATATGTCTTCAATGACCCTTATCCCCTCTTTGAGGCGGTTTAGATTGGCGTCGACAAGCCGAAAGAGGCTTGCCGCGTCAGACTTACTCTTCGCTGCTTCCAAAAATGCCGAGTATTTGTAGAAGTGAAACGAAAAGATTTAGAAAATCGAGATATAGGCTTGCGGCCGCGCTTACAGGTGAGTCGTATGCGCCTTGGATAATGTTTTGCGTATCGTAAAGAATGAAAAAGCTAAAGAGCAGGGCGCCCGCACCGGCCAGGATAAGCTGAAGTATCGGACTGCCTAGGAATATATTGACGATTCCGCCCACTATCATGATGATTAACGCTATGAAAAGCATTTTGCCCATCATCGTAAAGTCTTTTTTGGTGTTCATGGCAAACATAGTAAGGCCGCCGAACGCCACCGACGTCATCAAAAACGCGTTTGTAACGATGCCGGCGCCGCCAGGCATATGCAGTATCGCGCTTAGAAGCGGAGTCAACGTTAGACCGCTGATAAAAGTAAAGGCAAAAAGCACTATGGAATTAATGCCCGGTTTGTTTCTGACGAAGTGAAGCCCGAATATAAGAGCAATTTCCAGTATTACCAGAGGCCAGTAGAAGCTTTTTATGGTAGCCGCAGCCTGCATGCCGGCGTACGCTCCGGCAGTTCCGGCCATAAGGCTCGCCGCAAAATACATATATGTAGTTTTGACGAACGCGTTGATGTCCGTTATTACGTGCTGCGTCTCTTCTTCCTGCGCCCCGTAATTTATTCTCTCCAGTCCGTTGTCGGATTGCCCTGGATTTCTAGCGTAATCCCTGTCGTAAAGTCCCATTCAAGAACTCTCCCGTTTTTTAAAATTCAAGCTCTGGACATCAGAGTTTGAGGCATTCTAACGGAAATTTGTTAATAAAATGTTAGTGTTCTATTTCGCTTATATAATTTTTTATTTAATTTCTGATATAAAAGTAACATATATAAAAAAGCGCACCGAGAACATCTACGGAGGGTTGATATGGGCGTCAGACATCCGGCGGTTGCGGGTATGTTTTATCCAAAAGAGAAAGATAGGCTAAAAGAGTTTGTCGGATATGCGATAAGCGAGTCGTCGGATGCTTCCAAGCGGCCAAAGATTATCGTCTCGCCTCATGCGGGATATGTGTATAGCGGGTATACGGCTGGGCATGCTTTCAGGCAGCTTCTTAATTTGGATGAGGGCGTAGAGTATAAAGTGCTTCTGCTCGGACCTTCGCACAGGGTGTATCTGGATGGAGCCTCTCTTAGTCCGGACGAATATTTTGAAACACCGCTAGGGAATATAAAGGTAGATAAAGAAGAGTCGGCTAGACTGATGCAGAAATTCCCGACTCTTATTAGCAGCGAAGTGGCGCATAGGCTTGAGCACTCTCTTGAAGTTCAGCTGCCGTTTTTGCAGCTCTCTCTAAAAAAGTTCACGATTGTGCCACTCGTATACGGAAATATTTCGGATAAAGAGCTTTTTTCAATTTTGGAAGAGTTTTTGCTTGACGATAATAGAATATGTATAATTAGTAGTGATTTAAGCCATTACTATCCGCACAAAGAGGCCGTAGCGATAGACTCTTACTGCATAAAAGGCGTTGAAACCCTTGATTTGTCGGCGCTTGAAGCATGTGAGGCTTGCGGAAGACCTGGTATTTCGGCGGCGGTTAGATATGCACTTAAACATAACTTAAAATCAAAAACGCTAGACTACAAAACAAGCGGCGATACTACGGGCGACAAAGATAGCGTGGTAGGCTACGGAAGTTTTATGTTTTATAAGGAAGGGCAATGACAGAGAGCGAAAAGCTGACGGCTTTGAGGCTTGCCAGAAATGCAATAGAGAGCGAACTTTTAAGAACACCGCAAGCGAGATTGGAGCAACTACCGCCACTATTTGCCGAGGAAGGCGCCGTATTCGTTACGCTAAAAAACAGAGACGGCTCTTTGCGCGGATGTATAGGGTCGCTATTGGCGCACAGAAGTCTATACGAAGATATAGTAGAAAACTCCATATCCAGCGCATTTAAAGATCCTAGATTTATGCCCCTGTCTGTGTCCGAACTGCCAAACATAAAAATAGAACTATCGCTTTTGAAGACTCCGGCCGAGCTTACTTACGGCTCCGCTGAAGAGTTGCTATCAAAAATTACGCCTATGGAAGACGGCCTTATCATAAAATTTGAAGAGTACCAAGCCACATTCTTGCCATCCGTATGGGAGGAGATAACTTCAAAAGAGGAGTTTATCTCAAGGCTATGCCAAAAAGCCGGACTTGACGCCGACTTTTGGAGAAGTGGAAAGCTTGAGGTATATGTATATAAGGCCGAAAAAATTAGCGAAAACTAAATTCCCGCCTGTATATTTCGGCTATTTCCCAGCTTTTAAGCTCCCTGCCTTCTTTATCCGATACCTTCTTTACTATTTTCCCAAAACCGATACTCTCTTCTTTTGATAATTCAACACCCAAAATCTCTTTGATGATAAAAGCGGCGCCGCCTTTGCCCGATTGCGAATTTATCCTCACTACTTTTTCAAACCCTCTTTTGATATCTCTTGGGTCTATCGGTAGATATGGCACTTCCCAATGTTTGCCGTCCGTGTTTTCATGCGCTTCGAGCCCTTTTTTGATTGCGTCTTGATGCCCGCCGCTAAACGCCGTAAATATCATCTCTCCCGCATACGGATGACGGATATGTGTAGCTATGCCGGTGATGCCCTCCGCAAACTCCCTGACGTCGTCTATATGCGATAAGCATAGCCGCGGGGCGATACCTTGCGAGTATATATTGAAAGCCAAGGTTACCAAATCCAAGTTTCCAGCCCTCTCTCCGTTGCCAAACAATGTCCCCTCGACCCTGTCCGCTCCGGCAAGCAATGCCATCTCCGCGGAGGCCACCGCAGTCCCTCTGTCGTTGTGCGGATGGACGCTTACTATGACGACCTCCCTGTTTTTCAAGTTTTTGCACATCCACTCAACTCTGTCCGCATAGATGTTTGGCGTGCACGCTTCCAATGTGTTTGCCAAGTTGATTATCATTTTGCGCTCTTGCGTCGGCTTCGCTTCTTCTATCACTGCGTTGCAGATGGCGGCGGCAAATTCCAACGACGTCTGCGAGAAACTCTCCGGCGTATATTCGAACATCACTTCGCCCTCAAAATCGGCCGTAAGCTCCTTTAACGTTCTTATCCCGTCGACGGCCATAGCTATTATCTCTTCATCGGACTTGCCGAATACCGCCTTTCTTTGGAATTCGCTTGTCGGGTTGTATAGGTGAAATATGGCTTTTTTGGCTCCCTTCATCGCCTCTACGCTTCGCTCTATTAACTCGCGGCGTGCAGGAATAAGCACCTGCAACCAGACGTCGTCCGGCGCTATCTCCTCCTCGATAACGCGTCTCGTAAACTCAAAATCGGTATCGGATGCACTCGGGTAGCTGATTTCGATATGCTTAAACCCCATGCCGACCAATACTTTGAAATACTCGATTTTTTGCGATGCGTTAAGCGGATTTATAAGCGCCTGATTGCCGTCTCGCAAATCTACCGAACAATACATCGGCGCTTTTGTGATTTGGCGGCTTGGCCACTCTCTAACTAAGTTTTTGACAATAGGATATGGTCTGTATTTTGTATGATTCATTGTTTTTCTCCAAATTTTTGACAATAAAAATGTATGTTTGACCGCTCTATGCGGCGCTTATTTTGACAACGGGTTTAAAAAATTGTGCTGTGTTTTACAGTAGTGTTGAGAGTTGAAGCAGGAGCAGTGAAGAAACGGCTTTTATGTATGTGTGTTGCGTATTAGGTGTGTTTCGCATTTTCTGCTCCTTTAAAAGTTTTTAGTGGCGAAATTCTACGATTTTTGATTTCAAATGTCAATCAGCCCAAAAACCTATACCCTATACCCGTCTCCGTCGCTATCCTTTGGGGGCGGGAAGGGTATAGTTCTATCTTTTGCCTTAGCTGGTTTATAAATACCCTTAGATATTGGGTTTCGTTTTGATAGCCGACCCCCCAGATCTCCTTCAATAACCACGAGTGCGTGAGTATTTTGCCTTGATTTTTGACTAGCGTCTTTAGCAGTTCATACTCCTTTGGCGTAAGTTTTAGTTCTTTGCCGTCAAGCTTTGCGGTGTGCGCGCTGATGTCTAACTCCAGGTTTTGGCTCGCAATCACATTGCTGTTTTGAGTATGTTCGCTTCTTCTAAGCGCCGCTTTTATTCTGGCTATTAGTTCCCCGGTGCCGAACGGCTTGACAAGATAATCGTCCGCTCCGGCTTCGAGCGCATAAATTTTTTGCTCTTCCATTCCTATCGCCGATAGTATTATAATCGGAGCCGCACTCCACTCCCTAAACCGCGATAGAAATTCCATCCCGCTGCCGTCCGGCAAACCTATATCCAAAAGCACCAATGCCGGATTCTGGACTGCCGATTTGCCGATCGCCTCCGTGACGCCGCTCGATTCTATGGGATCGAAGCCGCTTGCCTCCAACGTAACCGCAAGCATTTTTCTAATGGCTTTGTCGTCGTCTACTATTAATACTTTTTGTCTCATGTTATTGCCGGAATTTTGATATTTACGCAAAACAGGCCGTCTTTTACGCTTATGCCGATTCGTATGTTTAGTATCTCCGCTATTTTCAAGCATAAATACAATCCAAGCCCGCTTCCTTCTTTCTCTTTCGAGTTAGACAGCCTTGACGACTTTTTGCCTATGTCGCCTATTTCGTTTTTTGTAGGCATATTTCCGTCATTACAAATTTCTATTACGACATACGAGGCGTCTCTTTTGGCGTCTATTTTGATATGCTCTCCGTATTTGAATGCGTTATCCATGACGATGCAAAGAGCTTGCTCTAGCAGCTCGGCGTCTATTGAGACTATCGGCAGATTCGCCTCGGCGTTAAAGTCGGCTATTTTTTTGTATTCACGCTCATATCTGGACAGTACGGCCTCCGTCATTTCGATGATGTCGCACTCTTTTAAAATAGGCTTTACGCCGCCCGCAAATCTGGCTTCCGCCAGCAAGGTCTCTACCAGTTTTTGCATCCGTCCCGAGCTTTCAAAAATATTTTCATGTAGTGATTTTTTCTGTTCGTTTGACAAGTTTAGCTCTTTGCTAAGAAGCGTGCTGGAGGCGCCGATAATGGCTGCCAGCGGAGTCCTAAGTTCATGGGAGAGGGAGCCTATTATTGCTTTTGAGAAGTTTCTCCGAGAGTTCCAGCTCTTTTATTTTGGCCGCTTTTTGCGCCAATACGGACATTATGATACCTATGAAAAACATTATCGCGAAGCTAAAAACGTATCTGCCGTCATACACCGTAAGACTAAAGGCTGGAGGTATGAAGAGGATATTGAACGTCGTTACGGACAAAATGGAAATAACCGCTGTTTTTAGAGTACCCAGGAAAAGCGCCGCAAAAAGTATCGGCAGCATATACAGCATGGCGATATTGATTAGCTCAAGTTCCGTCTTGTTTAGATAGGAGACAAGAGTGACGGCCGCCAATATCGCAATACTGAAAGGCGTTGACCTTAGTGTTTTCATGTTTTGATTATAGCTCCGCCCGTCTTACGACGCCTAGAAGCTTTTGGTGCGGAAATTTGTAAAAATGGACAAAAGATGGCGACAAATCTTTGATGGCGGCAAAAACCATCCAAACCGGATTTTTTGTGACTATCTCCTCTTGCCCGTAGAAGATTGTTTTTTCGTCTATATTTTTGCTTTTTAGCACGCCTTCGACATCCAGCATTTCCATATAGCCCGGCCTTATGATAAGCAAATCAAGCCCTTCCGTCATCGGAGTCAGCTCGGAGTATACCCCGTGCGGTTCGCTTGATGGTTTGACCGTGACGATGATATTTCGCTCATAGATAATTCCGTTTTGAAACATTGTCTTTGGAATATAGGCCGGGATAGCGTCGCTGTGTCTGGCGAAAAATAGCGCGGTTCCGGTTAGTTTTGTGCAGTCTGTATAGTTGCGCGTGTACTCATTTAGAAAATCGCCTTTCGCAACAGGAATAAACGAGGCGTATAGCTTTTTTTGCCCTTGCGTGTAGATGATGACGATAAGTAGCGGCACCGAGGCTATAATAAGAGACCAGTAGCCGCCGTGCGGGATTTTTAGAAGGCAGGATGTGAAAAACACAGCGCTTGATATACCGGAAATCACGCTAAACGTTAATTTTACAAACTCTTTTTTATTCCAAAATATAGCGCCCATTAGGAGCGCTGTTATCGTCATGGCTCCAGATACCGCAAGACCGTACGCCGAAGCTAGCTTAGCGGACTCTTGGAAGATAAACAGCATTGCCACTACGCAAACCAGTAAAAACCAGTTTACCGCGCCGACATATATCTGCGAGCGCAGTTCATCGGATGTGTATTCGACTTTGAAGTGCGGGAATATACGGGTTGTCATCGCTTGGTATAGAACGGAGAATATGCCGCTTATCATCGCTTGGGAGGCTATGACCGTGGCCATTATGGAGAGTAGCAAAAACGGCACGTAAAGAGCCGGCATGATGCTCTGCGCCGACTCGAATAGCACGCTTTTTGAATCAGGATGCGCCATCAAAAACGCTCCTTGTCCAAAGTAGCTAAGCCATAATGCAATCGATACGAACAGCCACCCTTTGAGAATAGGGAGCCTGCCGAGATGGCCCATATCCGCATAGAGGGCTTCGCCGCCCGTGGCGCATAGAAGCACATCCGCCAGGATGATAAAAGCGGAGAGTGGATTTTCCAGTATAAAGCCTATGGCGTAATGTGGGCTGAGCGCGCTAAGAAGATGGACGTTTGTGCCGATAGAGCAAAGCCCTATGAATGAGAGCGTAAAAAACCAGATGACCATAATAGGGCCAAATGCGGCGGCTACGCGCTCTACGCCTTTTTTTTGCACCGCAAAAAGAGCTATCGCGATAGCCGAGGCTATTAGTAAAAGCGTTAGCTTGCCGGTGTGCTCATATCCCGGGATAAGGGCGATACCCTCGACCGCCGACAGTATACTGATGGCGGGAGTGATGACGCCGTCGCCTATCATAAGCGATATTCCTACAAAACCTAAAGCCGACATGAACGCCGCCTGCTTGGCGCCTTTGATATACGGCGTGAGGATTTGCGTCAGCACTATCGTGCCGCCCTCGCCGCGCTTCGAGAGACTGGTGGCTAGCCATGCGTACTGCACGGTGACCAGTATCGTCATTGTCCAGACGACGAGAGAGAGGATGCCGAATATATTTTCCGTCGTAGGCTTGATAAGCAGAAAAATAATGGTAAATGTATATATCGGGCTTGTGCCGATGTCTCCGTATACGACGCCGAGCGATTTGATGACCATGAATTCGGTCTTGATGCGCTCTTTTATAGAGTCTATGCTCAAAAGCTGCTCCTTTTTGGATTTTGGCTATCTTAACTCTTTTGGCGTAGCGCGGATATAAAGAAAGCCCTCAAATATATAAAGAAAGTATAAAGACAAAAGAGGCCGCTTTTAACCGCCGTTTTTGTAGAATGCGGGAAAGATTTTTTGGTATGCAAAGGATGGGTAAATGAGAAGCGATACAATCAAAAAAGGGTGGGGGAGGACTCCTCATAGAAGTTTACTTAGAGCCACAGGGCTAAAAGATGAAGATTTCGACAAGCCGTTCATCGGTATAGCGAATAGCCATATAGACATCATTCCGGGGCATTTCTTCCTTCAAGAGTATGGCAGGATAGTCAAAGAGGCGATAAGGGAAGCGGGCGGCGTGCCTTTTGAGTTTAACACTATCGGCGTGGACGACGGTATCGCTATGGGTCATGACGGGATGCTATATTCGCTTCCTAGCCGTGAGCTGATAGCCGATAGCATCGAGACGATGATGAATGCGCACAAGTTAGACGCTCTCATCTGTATCCCAAACTGCGACAAGATAGTCCCTGGGATGATAATGGGCGCTCTGAGGGTCAATGTACCGACGGTGTTCGTATCGGGTGGTCCTATGAAAGCGGGACATCTCAAAGACGGTACGCCTATCGACCTTGCGACTGCATTTGAGGCTGTGGGCAAAAAAGCTAGAGGTATGATGAGCGATGAAGAGCTGCACGAAATAGAGTGCAACGCTTGCCCGGGGGCTGGAAGCTGTAGCGGGATGTTTACGGCAAACTCTATGAATACGCTATGCGAAGCGATGGGTATCGCACTGCCCGGCAACGGTACGGTGCCTGCACTTACGCCTGAGAGAATAGAGATGGTAAAAAAAGCGGCAAAAAGAGTCGTGGAAATTGCACTTGACGAGAGATACAAAATCCGAAATATCCTGAACGAAAAAGCGGTACACAATGCCTTCGTCGTGGATATGGCGATGGGCGGTAGCTCAAATACGGTGCTTCACATGCTGGCAATCGCCAGAGAGTCTGGAGTCGATTTTCCTATAGCGCACATCAACGATATAGCGACCAAGGTAGCCCATATAGCCAAGATAAGCCCGTCTCTTAGCACCGTACATATGGAAGACATCGGCAAGGCAGGCGGCGTAAACGCGGTCATGAAAGAGGTAAGCAGGCGAGGCGATATACTCAAAACTGACGCTCTGACGGTGACAGGTGAGACGATAGGCGAGAGAATAGCAGGCGCAGAAATCAAAGATACGAGCGTCATCCACACCAATGAAAACGCATACTCTCCGGTAGGGGGTCTAGCGATACTGTTTGGCAATCTGGCAGAGCAAGGGTGTGTCGTCAAGACTGCAGGCATACAGCCGTCAATGAGAAAATTCACGGGCAAAGCAATATGCTTCAACTCCCAAGACGAAGCGATAGCGGGTATCATGGGTGGCAAAGTAAAACCAGGTCATGTGGTGGTCATCAGATACGAAGGTCCAAGAGGCGGCCCAGGCATGCAAGAGATGCTCACACCTACGAGCCTCATCGCAGGTATGGGGCTAGGCGAGTCTGTTGCACTTATCACGGACGGCAGGTTCTCGGGTGCGACTCGTGGAGCTTGTATCGGTCACATCAGCCCGGAAGCGGCAGAGGGCGGACTCATCGGGCTACTCGAAGACGGCGATGAAATCAGTCTAGATGTCGATAGCCATATGCTCCACGCCAATCTATCCGAAGAGGTCATAGAGGCAAGACGAGAGAAGTTTAAAGAGCACAAAAAACATATCAACTCAAAATGGCTAAAAAGATATGGACTGCTTGTGACGAATGCTAGTAGCGGAGCGGTGTTAAAAACCGAACTATAAAAAGGAAACCAAGTGAATAGAATTAAATTTACATTGTATTTTGGAACCATTGTATTATTTGTTTTTTTGCTGAATAATACACTAGGTCTTGCATTAGTAAAAACTGGAATAAGCGAGCTGTTGGTTAGATTGATTGCTGGTGCAATTTTGTCTATCGCAATTTATGTTCTTTTGAAAATAAGATATGAGTACATAGGGTTTAAAATTGAGAAGCTTGAGTATATACTGCTTGGCTTAACTGTTATTTTAAGTTTTTTGTGGATTGCTCTATATGTGGCTGGAATGCAAAAAGGAAAACCAAAACTAGAAACCAATATATAATTTATTTTTTCATACTCCGCAGGGCTTAGCCCTGCCAAAATTCCTCACATTGACATTTAGCCTTAATAAGTATATACTCTAAAATATATATCAAAAAACAAGGAGTTTATTATGACTGCAACGGCAAAGCTCTTTCAAAACGGTCAAAGTCAAGCCGTAAGGCTCCCTAAAGAGTTTCGGTTTAACGGTGAGAGCGAGGTGGATATAAGTAGACTAGGTGATTTTGTTATCCTTAGCCCGCACAAAAGCAATAAGTGGCAGGCGCTAGTTGAGGCGGTGAGTGAGTTTAGCGATGATTTTGCGCTCTCAAGAGATGATTTGCCGCCGCAAAATAGAGCGGAGCTGTTTTCGTGAGCTATATGCTGGACACCAATATCTGCATCTACATCATCAACAATAAACCAAAAGCGGTGTTAGATAGGTTTTTGGCTCTCGGCGAGAGCGATAGGGTCTATATATCGACTATCAGTGTGGCGGAGCTGTTTTATGGGCTGGCAAAAAGCTCGTCGCCAAAAAAAGAGCAAAACAAACTTGCTCTAATAAAATTCCTCTCGCCTCTTGAAGTGGTGTATTTTGACGACAAAGCCGCTATAGAGTACGGAAGCCTAAGGGCGACGCTAGAAAAATCAGGCAGCGTAATCGGCGCAAACGACCTTCTCATCGCCGCTCACGCCGTCTCTATGGGTGTTACGCTTGTGACAAACAATACAAAAGAGTTTGAGAGGGTGAATGATTTGAAATTGGAAAACTGGGCGAAGGATATAAAATGAAAATAACCCCAAACTCAAAATGCCCGTGCGGAAGCAGGCTAAAATACAAGAAGTGTTGCTTCGTCTATCACGACGGGGCAAATGCGGCCGATGCCTTGAAGCTGATGGTGACGAGGTACTCGGCGTACGCCGCCGCAGACGCTAGCTATATCATCAGAACTACGCATCCGCAAAATCATGATTACAGGGATGACAGAAAGGCTTGGGCGGAGGAGATAGACCGTTTCTGCGAGTCTACGGAGTTTTTGGGTCTGGAAGTGCTCGACTACATCGAAGGCGAAAACGAATCATTCGTGGAGTTCAAGGCGAAGCTATCGGATGGAATCTTGCATGAAAAAAGCCGTTTTGTAAAAGAGAACGGCAGATGGCTATACCATAGCGGCGAGTTTTTACAATAAGAGTGCAAAGCTCATCTTTGCGGCAATGGACACGAGTGTCCCTTGTAGCCCCCTGAAGCTACCCGCCAATGGCGGGAGAGTTAGCAGCAGTCGTACTCGCATTTTCTCATTATCTCGAGCCCAGGCTCGTATCCGCTATCCTCGAACAGCTCCTCTATATAAAACACGGATGCGCAGACCAGGTATAGCACTTTTTCATCGGGCGCCTTGTCGTAGTACGCCTGCGGTATTTTGGATTTGAAGGCATCCCAAAACGGATTGTTGTATCTTTCGTCTTTCGTGACCTCTATTATGCAGTCTATCACTTCAGAGGCGTGTTTGTAGCAGTCTATATTCATAAAACTCACGTATCTGTCGACTACCTCTTTTTGTTCCATCTATTTCCTCTGTGATTTTTTGGAAATTGTATTTAAATATGAGGAATAGAACGTGCTTAAAAAATAAATCATATAATTAAAATATTCTATTGCTTGGAGGTAGCGGGCTATGAGAAAGATTACACTCTCCTTGATGGTTGCGGCATCGTTGGTTTACTCCGCAAATTTTGATATAGGCGTATCCGGCTCCGACAAGGGAATAACCGGCTTTACGCTTTCTGTTGGCGAATATTATAGGGCTCCTATCGAAGAGATAAGGGTCATTAGGCGTTCGCTATCCCCTGACGAGCTATCCGTGGTATATTTTTTGGCTAGAAAGGCGAATAGAAGCCCCGAATATATCACCAGAATGAGGATTGACGGCAGATCTTGGTGGCAGATAACCATCTCGCTTGGTCTTGAGCCGCGGGATATATATGTCGTAGAAACATCAAGGCATTCAGGGCCTCCTTACGGAAAAGCGTATGGGCACCACAAAAAGCATGGCGATTACAGGCTTAGCGACGGCGAGATAGTGGAGCTTGTGAATACTAGGTTTTTGGCTTCATACCACCGTGTAAGCGCAGACGAGATCATAGACCGCAGAAAAGGCGGCAGAAGCTATTCCGATATAGACGACGATTTCAGGGCGTCGAAGATTAAAAATAAACATAAAGATAACGGAAAAAAAGATAAAGACGAAAGAGGGCACGGGCGCGGACACGATAAAGAAAGAGATTAGCTCTCTTTCTTAGATATTGAAGTATTGCGCGTCCGGGTGGTGTACGATGATTGCGCTGGTGGAAGCCTCAGGGACTATCTGGCATGTCTCCGACAGCGTGACGCCGTACTCTTCCGGGCGAAGAAGCTCAAAAAGAGTCCTATTCATCTCAAGGTCCGGGCACGACGGATAGCCGAACGAATATCTGCATCCGTGGTATCCGGTCATTTTCACTTCGCCGAGATCCACTTTTTCGTTTCTTAGTATGCCAAGCTCGATGCGCACTCTTTTGTGCACCATCTCCGCCATCGCTTCGGCAAGCTCTACGGCTAGACCGTGCACCAGATAGTATTCATGGTATTTGCCCGCGTCAAATAGCTCTTTTTCGTATGCCGCAAGCTTATCCCCGACAGATACCACGCTCATGGCTAGCACGTCGTGTCTGTCGCTTCTGAAATAGTCCGGTATGGAGCGGCGAGGTGTCTTTAGCGCCCTAGGAAAGCCGAGCACCTTGGAGGCCCTGCATCTGACGGCGTGTATATCCTCCCGGTTTGCGTCGGCGCCGTTTACCCATCCCTCGTTTTCGCCGAAAATGAGCAGCTCGTCGTTCTCCGACCTTACCGGATAATACCCGTATATGGCTACCGGCTGATATAGCCCATCTTCCAAGAACTGTTTTTTTAGTCTCTCGTATGAGGGTTTGACTACCTCTTCCAGCTGTTTTTCATACTCGTCTTTTTCGATACCTTTGGATTTGTAGCCCCATCTCTCTTTGAAAAGCATGCGGTGGTTTATCCACTCGAACGCCATTAGTTTGTCGCTCTGCGAAAACTCCCATACGCGCCTTCCCCAAAACGGAGGCGTAGGCGGCTCCTCGGTTTGCGGTTTTATAAGCTCTCCTGGCGCCGTATCGGCTTTCGCTGCGGCTCTGGCCTCCGCCCTCTCTTGCGATGGCATAGCCACCGTGATCTCTTCGCCTCTTTCTATCTGCGTCAGCGTAGTTATCGCATCGAATGCGTCACGAGAGTATATGACCGGGCCGTCGTATACCGGGCGGCAATATTCGCTTACAAACTCTAGGTTTAGCGCGGCGCCGCCGAGAATCACGGGCACGGTGATACCTCTTCTTTTCAGCTCTTCGAGGTTTTCTTTCATGACTTGCGTGGATTTGACCAGCAGGCCGCTCATGCCTATCGCGTCGGCATTATGTTCTTTTAGTTTTTCGATGAATAGCTCGATATCGGCTTTTATTCCTATGTTTACGACCTTGAAGCCGTTGTTTGTAAGTATGATATCAACTAGGTTTTTGCCGACGTCGTGCACGTCGCCCTTCACCGTGCCTAGAATCAGCGTAGTCTGGCTCGACTTTTCAGTTTTTGGCAGGTAGGGGGCCAGAAAGTCCACGGCGGCCTTCATCGTCTCCGCCGCCTGAAGCACGAAAGGCAGTTGCATTCTGCCGTCCCCGAACAGCTCTCCGACCTCTTTCATTGCGCCGATTAGCAGTTCGTTGACTATATCTTCAGGCGCTATCGTATCCTTGGCGCTAGGCAATAGCGCCAACAGACGCTCTTTATCCCCCGCGATTAGCAGCTTTTTGATTTTTGTAGGTGCATCCAACCCTTCCAGGTCGTCTTTGGCTTTGGCGCTCTCTCCGCTCTGTGCGGCAAAATGGTTGATGAAAGCCCCAAGCGGGTCATGTCCGCCCCCTCTTTTGTTGAATAGCAGATCTTCGCACAGTTTTATCTCTTCGTCCGGGATGGAGTGGTAGGCGAGGGTGTTTTTGACGTTTACGATCGCCGTGGATAGCCCTGCTTTGACGGCGTGGTGCAAAAATACGGAGTTTAGCACCTCCCTAGAGTGCTTGGATAGGCCAAACGATATATTTGATACCCCTAGCGTAAACCCGGCCTCCGGATGCGCCACATGAAACTCTTTGATTGCGTCTATCGTCTCTATCGCCGCGGTAAAGTACTCCGAGTCGCCGCTGCCGACGGTAAATGTGAGCATATCGAATACGAGGTCGGATGGCTTGAAGCCGAAATTTTGCGTGGCCCGCTCAAAAATCCTATCCGCGATTTCCAGCTTCCGCTCTTTCGTTTTCGCCATCCCTTGCTCGTCTATCGTCAGACATACCAGGGCTGCGCCAAATCTCTTGGCAAGGGCGCATACCGCGTCGAATTTCTCTATACCGTCTTCCAGGTTCACGGAGTTGACTATCGGGCGTCCGCCTATCAGCTTGAGCGCTACTTCTAGCGCGCCTATCTGCGTGGAGTCCGGCATTAGCGGTAGCGTGAGCTTGGAGGCGTATCTGGATACCACCTCTTTCATGTCTTTTCTCTCGTCGCGCCCTGCGAAAGCTACGCTAACATCGAGCACATGCGCTCCGCTTCTAACCTGTTCGTACGCTACGCTCATAGCTCCGTCAAAATCTTCGGCCAGCAGCAGCTCCCTAAAGGCCTTGGAGCCTGTCGCATTGCTTCGTTCGCCGATATACAAAGGAGCCGGCTCCTGGACCAGAGCTACGCTTTCAAACAGTGAGGCGAGGGAGTTTGGATGGCTTCCGGTCGCACTCTTTGGCCTAAATCCTTTTACCTCCTTTGCCAGCTCCAGTATGTGTTGCGGCGTGGTTCCGCAGCAGCCGCCCAGAATCGCTATGCCGTCGACGTCGCAAAACGCTTTTTGGAGAGCGGCGAATTCGTTTGGCCCCATCGGATAAAATGTGTGCCCACCCCTGTTTTGCGGCAAGCCGGCGTTAGCGTGTACGCTTATATATCCGTCCCATACCTCGCTTAGCGCTTTTACGTGCTTGGCTACCTCTTCCGGTCCAGTTCCGCAGTTGAAGCCTAGAGACAGAATGTCGAAAGGAGATAGAATGGTCGCCAGCGTCTTTGCGTCGGTGCCTATAAGCATGGTGCCGTTCATCTCTATCGTCGCCGATACCATGATCGGAAGCCTCATGCCTTTGGCGGCAAAAGCGTCTTCTGCGCCGACAAGGGCGGCTTTTATCTGGAGCGGGTCTTGGCAAGTCTCGAAAAGTATAATATCCGCTCCGGCGTCGCAAGCCGCGCCTACCGATAGCTCATACCCCTCTTTCATCTCGTCGAACTCTATGTGCCCAAGACTAGGCAGCTTGGTTCCCGGGCCAAGAGAGCAGGCGACATATACGCTATCTTCCAGCCCTAGTTCCGCGGCTGCTTCCTTGACCCTTTTGATACCTTCGACGGTTAGTTCGTAGCACATATCAGAGAGACCGTATTCGTCAAGCACCCACGGAAGGCATCCGAACGTATTGGATTTTGAGATGTCAGCCCCGGCTCTATAGTATGCCCTGTGAACGCCTTTTATCTCGTCTTTTGCCGATATATTCAGGTATTCGTTGCATCCTTCGTAGTTGCCCCACGCCTGGGCGGAGATTTTGAGCTTTTGAAGCTCTGTGCCCATTGCGCCGTCGATGACTACGACGCGTTCTTTTAAAAGTTCTTCTATTTTCTTCATCAATTTCCGTTTAGCTTATGGTCAAATTCAGGCACGAGCTCCTTTAGGACAGATAGCTTGTCGCCGCTTGTTTTGAGATTCTCAAGCATGTTTTCCAGTTGCGCATAGTCGCATCTGCTCTCTTTTGCCACCGTGATGGACGGATACTCCGTGCTGGCGGCGCTCTCGTCCGTTAGCAGCTCCTCTATCAGCTTCTCCCCTGGTCTGAGTCCGGTAAATACTATCTTTATCTCATTTTGCTTATGAACCAGCTCTAGCATTTTTTTGGCGACGTCCAGTATCTTAACCCTCTCCCCCATATCGAGGATAAATATCTCGCTACCTTTGGCTATCGCCGCCGCTTGAAGCACCAGGGCGCACGCCTCGTCTATAAGCATAAAGTAGCGTTCTATATCCGGATGCGTAACCGTTATCGGACCGCCTTTCGCGATTTGTTCTTTGAATTTCGGTATCACGGAGCCGGAGCTTCCTATGACGTTTCCGAATCTTACGGCGGCTATCTCCGTCTTTGCGTTTGGATATTTCTGTTTGATATTTTGCGCTATCAGCTCGCACACCCTTTTTGTTGTACCCATTACGTTAGTAGGGCGTACCGCTTTGTCGGTCGAGATAAGCACGAATTTCTCCACGTCGAATTCGATGGAGAGCTCTAGCGCGTTTTTTGTTCCGAAAATATTGTTCTGTATCGTCTCGTCGATGTTTTCCTCTGCTAGAGGCACGTGTTTATAGGCTGCCGCATGTATGACGATTTGCGGCTTATACTCCTCGAATACGCGCCTGAAAGCCTCTTTTTCCGATACGCTAACGAGTTTGCTCTTGATATTGTGTCCGCCAAGCTCTTCGCTGATGCGGTATAGGTTGTATTCCGAGTTTTCGACGAGTATCAGTTTCCTTGCGCCAAACTTCGCGCACTGTCTCGTTATCTCGCTGCCTATGCTGCCGCCGGCTCCAGTAATCAACACTCTTTTGCCGGATATGAATCTGGCTACGGCTTCCGTGTCAAGGTCTTTTGGTTCGCGCGCCAAGAGCTCTTCTATCGAAATATCCTTGATGTCGGTGTGGTCTTCAAAAAGCGATATCTTCTTAACGTCCTCTATTCCCGCGGCTTTGAGTTCGTCCATCAGGCGGCCCAGCTCTTTTGGATGAAAATGCTTTGCTATAAGGGCGGAAGTTATCTCTTTTTTGTCGGCGTAATTTTGAAGCTCTTTTAGCCCTAGCACCGGAAAGCCGTGTATCATACCGCCTATCTTTTGCCTATCGTCTTCTAGGAACGCTATCGGATAATATTCGCCGCCCCCGCTTTTTAGATGCGACGCGACGAGTGTGCCCTCATTGGTTGCCCCTATGATTACGCAGAGGTTTTTACGCTCCGCCTTCGCTTCGATGTAGACTCTTTTGGAGATTCGAAGCGCCCCTAGTAAAAATACGGAAAATACGAAATCTATAAAGATAACGGAGCGAGGAAACGGGTTTAGAAAATCTGCGAACAAGATAAAAATGGCGCCGAATGCCGCATATGCCAAGAGATGCGCGCGTACTAGGTTCAATAGGTTTTGGACCGAGAAAAATCTCCAAGGCGTCCTGTATCCGTGGAAAAGCAAGAACGCCGCTATCTTCAGCGATACGAGGACGGCAAAAAGAAGGCCGAAGTTGGCCATGAAGATTTGCGGTATCTCGAAGTTGAACCTGAGCAGATACGAGGCGTAGAAACTGAGCCAAGAGAGAAAAAAATCGGCCGTAATAAAAAAAGCGGCCCTCTTTGCTTGCGTCGGCGCTAATAGATTCATTTTTTGATTACGTCCTTGACTATTTTTGCGACCAGCATTACGTCTTCGTCTTCCATGGACGAGCCTGAAGGCAGACATAGCCCCCTCTCAAATAGCATCTCCGAGAAGCCGTTTGTCAGGTGTGGCGCGTCTTTGAACACAGGCTGCGTGTGCATCGGTTTCCATAGCGGCCTAGACTCTATGTTTTGCTCCTCTAACGCTTTGATTAGCTCGTCCGGCGTTGTTTTTAGCTTTTTGTCCATATAGAACGTAGTTAGCCATCTGTTGCCGTAGCTGCCTGCGATTTCAGGCATAAATTTGATCTCCACAATCTCTTTTAGGAGCTCTTTGTATATCGCGAATATCTCCCTGCGTCTCTCTACCCTTTTTTGCAGCACCTCCATCTGGCCTCTGCCTATCGCCGCTACGATGTTGCTCATGCGGTAGTTGTAACCGTATGTTTCGTGTTCGTAGTGCAGGTACGGCTCTTTTGCCTGCGTGGAGAGAAATCTCGCCTCCTTGGCTACGCGCTCGTCGTCCGTTACAAGCATTCCTCCGCCGCTGGATGTTATGATCTTGTTGCCGTTAAACGAGTAAATTCCGGCTTTTCCAATCGTGCCGGTGTGTTTGCCGCCTATTGTGGCGCCCAGAGATTCGGCGGCGTCTTCTATTATCGCTACGCCGTACTTGTCGCATATAGCCGTTATTTCGTCCATCTTTGCGGCTTGGCCGTATAGATGCGCCACTATCAATGCCTTTGGCATTTTTGCGCCCGATTTTTTTCTTTTTTCGAGCTCTTCTAGAAGCAGCAGCGGGTCAAGATTCCAGCTGTCTTCGTCGGAGTCTATGAAAAAAGGCACGCATCTTTCGTACATTATCGGAGCTATCCCGCCGATAAACGTGAAAGAAGAGGCGAACACCTCGTCGCCGTCCTTTACCCCGAGCGTCCTAAGGGCTAGATGCAAAGCCGCCGTGCCGCTCGATAGCGCTACGGCGTGTTTTGCGCCTGTAAAAGATTTGATAGCCTCTTCGAATTTTGTTATTTGTTCTCCGATTGGTGCTATATAGTTTGCGTCAAAAGCTTCTTGTATGTATTTGATCTCGTTGCCGCCCATGTGGGGAGCCGAGAGGAATATTCTATTATTCACTTTAAGTTATCCTTTTTTACTTTTGCGGGTACGCCTACCGCCGTTACGTTATCTGGTATGTCCGATATGACGGCCGCTCCGGCGCCTATGACTGAGTTTTTGCCTATCTTGACCTGCTGGATTACGCCGGCTCCGATGCCTATATGCGTCATATCGCCGACGTCTACGCCGCCCGCAAGCGCACCATTAGGCGATATGTGTATGAAGTTGCCCAGTTTGCAATCGTGCTCTATTACGGCGCCGGAGTTTATGATACATCCGACTCCTATTGCGGCGTAAGCGTTTACTATCGCTCCCGGCATTATGACGGTTGCTTCGCCGATCGTTGCGGACTCCGAAATGATCGCGCTTTTGTGTATGGCGGACGGGCATTCGATACCATGCTCTTTTAGCCTTGCGTACACTTTTTCTCTGTTTTCGTTGCTTCCTATGGCTATAACGGCGTACCTGAGCGGTCCGGCGACAAATTCGTCAAACGTAACCACTGGAAGCCCGCAGTGCTCTTTCTTGTCGTCCGCCACAAAACACTCGATTTCGTACCCGGCCGAACGTGCGACGTCGGCTACTACTTTTGCGTGCCCTCCGGCGCCGATTACCGCTATCTTCAAGACGCGCTCCCCCTGAATTTATCCGTCGTAGCCATTCCCTCTTTGCTTACGCCTTCGCTTTTTAGCACCTTCATAGCGGTAAGCATCAGGATTTTCATATCCAGCCAAAACGAGATATTTTCGGCATATTTGGCGTCCCACTCCAGCTTCTCGTCCCAGCTTATAGCGTTTCTGCCCATCACCTGCGCCAGCCCGGTAATACCCGGAAGTACATCGTGTCTTGTGGCTTGCCTTGCATTGTATAGCGGGAGGTATTCCGGCAAAAGAGGTCGAGGGCCTACGAAGCTCATCTCCCCCTTTAGTACGTTGAGAAGCTGCGGCAGTTCGTCAAGGCTTAGCTTCCTGATAGTCTTTCCGACACCTTTTAGCCTTTCCTCGTCCGGCAGAAGCTCCCCGTTGCTATCTCTTTCGTTCGTCATGGTGCGGAATTTATAGATTTTGAATATCTTGCCGCCGATTCCAGGCCTCTCTTGGGTAAAAAAAACCGGAGAGCCTAACTTTGCGCGCACCAGCAGATACGTGACGATAAATATAGGCGAGAATAGCACGCAAACTATTAGCGCCAACAAAAAATCGAAAATTCTTTTTAAAAAGTTTTTATACATCGTTATATTTTTAGTCTAAATATTTTTGCTTCACTCGTAGACGATACTTTTTCGAATAGGTTTTTGTCGTAATTTTCAAAAACAAAAAGCTGTACGAAAAGCGAATTGAACATCGCATCGTCCGCCAGGATATACGCATGATGGTTTGGCATATATATCAAGTTGAACTCTGCCGTCGTTGAGAGTTTTTCCGTTTTTGCCACGAAGGAGCCGTTTTTGTCATAGTATGAAAGGCTAAAGCTTTTTAGATTTAGCGAGTTTTGGCCTATCTTTACGGTTTTGTTTTTCTTGTCAAACACGGCTCCGCCGAAATCTATCGTATCGCCGTTGTCGACAAACTCTGTGAATATTGCGAAATAAGGCTCTGATATTTGTTTTCCGTCAAGCAGGTTTATGTCTGAGAAGAGCTTTACGGTAGGGAATATCTCGAACATTTCGAACGGCAGCAGGAGATACACGTCCCTTGTTTTCGGAGTGGCTTTAAAATCGCTAGAAGCCAGCTGCGCCAGATAGCTCTCGTAATTTTTCGTCTCAATCCCTTTTTTTGCGAGCAGGTATTCAAGGGTGCTTCTTTTCTGCTCTTCGCCTTTTTTTATCATCTCTTCGTATGCTTCGACGGATTCCCTCATCATATTCGCTGCAGCCGTTTGGCTTGCACTTCCCAGTATGAAGGATTCTATAAAGTTTGTGGAGCCGTCGTGTTTGCCGCCGTCGGAGTGGTTTTTGACGTCTGCGTAGTATCTGACAGGATAGCCGTAATCCCACCATGCAAATACGTAGTCCTCTCTTTTTGCCGTTTTGCCGAGCTCTGTTAGCTGTTTGGCGACAGGCGCCGTAAATACCGTTGGCACCCTATAGTCGTATATGTGGTATGCGTTTGGCAGGGAGACTATTAAAAAAGCGATTGCGGCGACTGCGTTCTTGGCCTGTTCGTTAAGCTTTCCAGCGCCAAGAAAAATTAGATAAAAGAGCCCCAAGGCCGCAAAAGGAACCGCATAGACCGTAAATCTGAGACCTCCCACATACGCGAATAGCCCAAGCCCCAAAATCGGCAGCGTGAGCGCAAAAAGCTTCTCCTTTTTGATAAAGAGGGCATAACCTATCATCGCCAAAATGAATACCGGCATGGAGCCGGAAATTCTGGATGCGAACAGCACCGGGTCCATCTTTCCGGCTTCCCTGACCGTCTGGACAACGTCGTAGTATTTAAGAGTTGTTTGCACCGTGACGCTGTCTTTGAATACGTAAGCCTTGAGCGCAGAAATAACCGGAAGGAGTCCGCCAAAATACGCAAAGAGGGCTATCGAAACCACTCCGAATAAAAGCAGGGATTTTATATTTTCAGTTATTTTTGGGCCAAAATAGACGCTTGCGGCCAAAAACAGTATCTTGGCCGGCAGATATAAATCGCTTATCGCTACTAGCGCCATAGCGACGGTAAAGTAGACGGCGCCGTTTTTCCTCTCAAAAACGACCGCGTATATAAACGCAAACGCGATAGTTGCGGCCATCCATGAAAAAGATTGCGGATATAGTATTTTTGAGGCGGCGAAAGAGGCGACAAGAAGAGCTTGCCATAAGACTCTCTTCTCTTTGAAGTAGCTAATCAAGAACGCGGCCACGAAAGGCGGCATGATAAGAGCAAACATGTCGCTGTCGTAATATCCGGCCATCGTACGGTTGTAGTAGCTGTAAGTGGTTGCGGCGAAGATGGCCGCAAAAAAGCTCATCATCGTCTGATTCAACGAGCGTCCAAGGAGAATTATCGGAACTACTATAAGGGAGCCGAGAACCGCCGGCATATAAAGCATCAAGGTTTCGATAGAAAAAGGTAGGATTTTGTACAAAACCATCGTGGCTACGGCTACCGGCTCATCGACCGCGCTTCTGTCCCCCGGCTCGTGCGAGCCCTTGATGAGATCCCTGGCGCCTTCTGCGTAGAAGTAGCCGTCGTTGGTATTTATCATGACCTGATTATTGAAGGAAAAACCGTCCACGCCCGACGCCCAGAATACCCAATAAAGCCTTGCCGCAAGGCTTATGGCAAAGGCTATAAGCATTAAGACGGTCAGTTTTTTTGCGCTAACGATGTTTTTTGTCATGATTTTTCCGGATTTTTTGCGTAATTATAGCCTTTTGGGGGTTATAAAAGACCGTAGACCTTAAGGTGCGCTTTTACTATAGGTTTTACGTCGTACTCTCTCTCACAAACTTCCCGTGCTGCTTTTGCCAGCTTCTTGCGCAAGCCGTCATCGGTTAATAGTTTTTCTACCGCACCCTCCAGCGATCTTGCGTCTTTTGTCGGCGCCAAAAGTCCCGTTTCACCGTCTCTTACGACGTCTCTGGTGCCGCAGGCGTCCGCCCCTACTACCGCCACTTCCATGCTCATGGCTTCCAGTACGGTGCGAGGCAGCCCCTCTCTGTAGCTAGGAAGGACGAATATATGAGAGCTCTCCAGAAGCTCTTTTATATCGCTGCGCTCGCCAAGATATTCCACGCCATCAAATTTTTCGAAAATCTCTTTTTTGAGCCCGCTCGGGTTGCCCATATCCTCTCCGCCGACATAGACAAAGCGTACGGCGGGATATTTTGTTTTCAGGCTTTGACAGGCTTTAAGATACTCAAGCACCCCTTTGTGTCTGATAAGCCTCGCTATCATTATGACGGTCAGCGGCTCCCTTGCCGCCTCTGTTCGCTTCCACTCCTTCGTGTCTATCCCGACGCCGTTTATCCTGACTATTTTTTTTGGATCTACGACGCCTTTGCCGGCGAGGTAGTCGGGGTCGTCGGAGTTTACGAACATAACTGCGTTTGAGAGCTTAAAGACCCTTTTATATAGAGCCTCTATAACGCTTCTGACAAGCTTGCTTTTGATGTCCTCTTCAAGGTAGAAGCTACCCAGCCCCTCCACCAGGTTTATTATTTTAGGCACCCCAGCAAGACGGCCCGCTATTGTTCCGTAAATGTTGGGCTTTGCGGTAAAGGTGTGGAGAATGTCAAGTTTTAGCGGTTTTATCGTCTCGTAAATATTTTGTATCGCCTTTATCTCTTTTAGTGGATTGAGGCTTTTGCGCTCTATCGCATAAGGGGCCACCTCTATTCCGGCTTCCCTGATTTTGTCGAGATACCGTCCCTCTGGGGCTATCGCTACCGGAGTATGCCCGAGCCTTTTTAATTCCAGCATTACCGGTAGCCTAAAAGCGTATAGATTAAGATCCAGATGTGATAGAAAGCCGATTTTCATTTTCTCTTCTTTTGTTTTTCGTTGATTTTAATATAATGCTCGTAAAACGTTGGGCGATGAAAGTGGAAGAGATAGAGATAATTCCGGAATACAAAAAGGCTTTAGAGCTTGCTATCGGCGGGCATACGAGTGTGTTTGTGACCGGCAAGGCAGGTACAGGAAAATCCACCATGATACGCTATCTCTCCTCCTCTTTGCCCGATTCCATCATACTTGCCCCGACCGCCGCCGCCGCGATAAATGCCGGAGGGGATACGATACATTCGTTTTTCTCTCTGCCCGCACGCCACATAGACCCCAGTGAAAAACTGCGTCTAAACCCGAAATCGAAAGCCGTTGCGGAGAGGATGCATACGCTAATCATAGATGAGGCTTCAATGGTGACGCCCAATATCGTGGACGCTATGGATATCATGCTTAGGCGCTCCAGAAAAAGCGACGAGCCTTTCGGGGGCGTCTCGGTCGTATTTGTCGGTGATCTTTTGCAGCTTCCGCCGGTTATATCTACGCATGAGGAGAGGGTTTATTTCAGTGAGCGCTATCCTACGCAGTTTTTTTACTCCGCAGACGTATTCGATGAGTTGTCAATCACGCCTATATACCTGACGAAAGTAAGACGCCAAGAGGAGTCCGATTTCATAGAGGCGCTAGGATGGGTAAGGGAGGGCGTAAATACTGCCGACGCGCTTAGGTATTTCAACGCAAGCTGCCTCAAGTCGCATACCGACCTAAATAGCCCGATATGGCTGGTTGCCACCAACGCCGCGGCACACTCTATAAACTCCAGAAGGCTAGCTCTTTTGCCGGGAGAAACCAAAGAGTTTGAGGCGAAAGTAACCGGGGATTCCCCTGCCGCAAAATGGAAGCTTACGGTGCCGCAAATGCTGGAGCTAAAAGTAGGCGCAAAGGTTGTATTTCTTAGGAACAACAAGCAAAAAGGGTGGATAAACGGCGATACCGGCGTGGTCGTATCGATGGGCGGAGAAGCGGTCATCGTAAAAAGCGATATAAGCGGAGAAGCCCTGGAGGTGCCTCGTATGAGCTGGGAGCGCTATGCGTATACGTATGACGAAAAAAAGCAGACGATAGACAAAGAGGTAATCGGCACTTTTTCGCAGTTTCCGCTTGGGCTCGGCTGGGCGGTGACTATCCATAAGTCGCAAGGAATGACGCTGGAATCGGCGGTCGTTGATCTTGGAAGCGGAGCTTTTTCGGACGGGCAAACATACGTCGCATTGTCGAGATGCAGAAGCGTTAAGAATATGAGGCTCGCACGCAGTCTAAACGAGAGGGATATCAGGGCAAACAAAGAGGCCTTGGAGTTTTATAGGCTTATTGGGGTTTAGTTGCAAGCAACTTGCTGCATTAGTTTTATTTTTTGTTTTAACTTTTCAAGATGATTTTTGCATATATCGAATACTATGACAGGATTTATATCTGCATAGTGATGTGATATTATATCTCTGAATTTTATTGCGCTCTCTATATCAAAATCAACAAATTTTGCAAAAAATTTTGCGTCGGATTTTTCGATACTTTTTAGTGTTTCGCCTATTGTTTGGAGTCTCATAAGTACGGAGTCAAATAATATGGACGCATCGTCGTCTTTTGTGAAATCATCGGAAGTCAATACGGTTTCGGTGCGTTTTTGGACAATCTCTATCGTCTCCAAAACATCTAAAAGCTTGTCGCAAATCACGGAATTAGACAAATATAGCCTCCCGCAAAACACGCTCTTTAAACCTCGGACGCATATTGTTGTGAAGCGTCACCAGGTCGACTTTTGCGCCAAACTCTTTTTCAAGTTCGCTTTGAAGTTCTATGAGTGATTGGAAGCTGGGATACATCTCGGCTATCACGTCCACATCGCTATTTTCGCTTGCCTCGTCTCTTGCTACCGAGCCGAATATCCCTATTCGTTTTACGCCGTAGCGTGCGGCAAAATCGCTTTTGTGACTTTCAAGGATTGATAGAATTTGTGTTTTGGTCATTTAAAATTCTTTTTTCAGAGTCGTTTTTTCTTTATCCTCGAATGCCTCTTCTATAAAAGCTTCTATGCGTCTTAGATCTGGCTTATGCTCTTTGACGGGGATAATATATTGCCAATTATTCAAATCGCACGGATATTGAGAAACAACTAAGCCAATTCCATTTCTGGCGCATTCGACTTTAATTTCCTCAAATGTATCTATATTTTTTTCAATAACTGGCTCCGATGGATCTTCATAAAAAAATAAAACCCCATAATGGGCAGCTCTAGTATGGGCTAGTGCTTCGTAAACACAAGTAGCATCAAATTGTTTATTTGCATGTTTAACTTCTACGCTGACTAATTCTAGTAGTTTTTGTGGCACATTGGCAAACTTATGAACACACGCCAAAACAAAATCAGGCGTACTCCACTTGCCTGACAATTTTTTTGCATGAGTTTTTTTCAAATATTTTGAGTATGTGCCATGTTTGCCGTAAATGTCTTTTTCTATCCATTTTTCTATATTTTCTTCAATATGTTTGTATGTCGAATTTTCATCATCAAAACTGCCTTCGATAACATATCCTCCGCCTCGAATTGTGTAAATTCTATATATACCATCATCATTAATCTTATCAATGATATTTCTTACAATATTTTCTGTCATTTCTAATTCGCTGGCTAGACGCTTTAATGCTGGCGCAACAAGATCACATTTTCTATTTTCTTCAAGCAGCTTGATTAGTTTGAATTTCTCCAAATAGATACTCCTTTTTTATAGCCCCATCTTCCCCGGATTTAGGATATTGTTCGGGTCGAACGCTCTTTTGATGGAGCGGAAGAGTTCAAGTTCGGCATCGGTAAACGCCATTTTCATAAACGGCGCCTTAGATACCCCGATACCGTGCTCGCCGCTTAGTGTGCCACCAAGGTCTATAGCTATCTGAAATATCTCCTCGATAGCTTTTTCGGCTAGTTCCAGTTTGTGCGGGTCGTTTTTGTCGGTCATGACGTTCGTGTGTACGTTGCCGTCTCCGGTGTGTCCGAAGCAAGGGATATTGAAGCCGTATTTTTCGCTTACTTTTTTGTATTCGCTTAGAAGCTCGGGAAGTACGGCTCTTGGCACCGTTATATCTTCGTTTAGTTTTTTGTTGCCGTACACCTTTAGGCTTTGAGAGGCGTTACGTCTTGCGAACCATAGATTTGAAGCTTCCGCGGCGTCTTTTGCGCGTACGAAGTCTATGCATCCGTTAGCCTTAAATACGTTTTCCAGCGCCGCCATCTGGAGGTCTAGATCGGCTTCAAGATTTCCGTCTACGTCGGTGATGAGTATGGCCCCCGCATCTATTGGAAGCCCTTTTTTGTGTACCTCTTCGACTGCTCTTATGGTGAGGTTGTCGAGAAACTCCATCGCTACGGGCGTGATACCTTCCGCAAACGTCTTGTATACTGCTTCCATGGCCGATTCGACGGTAGGGAATACGCCCATCGCCGTCTTGGTCATTTTCGGCTTTGCGATAAGGCGCAGCGTAATCTCGGTAGTTACCGCCAGCGTACCCTCGCTTCCTACTAGTATTCCGCATAGGTTGTAGCCGGCCACATCCTTTATCGTCCGTTTGCCTGCCTTGATGACGTCGCCGTTTGGTATGACCGCCCTCATCGCCATTACGTAATCTTTCGTGATGCCGTATTTCGCGGCTCTCATACCGCCCGCATTTTCGGCAACGTTACCGCCTATCGTGCTATACTCTTGGCTTGCCGGATCCGGCGGATAGAATAGCCCGACCCTCTCTACGGCCTCTTGCAGCTCCTTGTTTACGACACCCGGTTGGACTACGGCTACTAGGTTTTTGGTGTCTATCTCTAGGATTTTATTCATGTGTTTTTCAAAGGCAAGTACGATGCCGCCCGTTACAGGCAGCGCTCCGCCCGTAAAACCGCTTCCGGCGCCCCTAGGGACTATCGCTATACGATGCTCGTTGCAGTATTTAAGCACACGGCTGACATCTTCTTCGTTTCTTGGGAATACGACGGCGGACGGTTCGTATCTGTTTTTGGTGGCGTCATAACAGTAGGCTATCAGATGGGCCTTGTCGTCGAAGCAGTTATCGTCGCCTACTATGGACTTGAGAGCGGATATATGTTTTTTGTCTAGCATTTTATAAGCCGAGAAGTCTTAGATAGTATGAGTCGTAATCCTTTACGCTCTCTTTTAGCATGCCGAGATAACCTGTGTCTATCTCTCCGGTTCTTCTATAAAAAGGGGAGTCGAACTCTTTTTGGTTGTCGCTTGCGAAAGCTCTCTCTTCCAGTATCTCCATGCTTTGGCAATCCGTGATATAAATTTTGTCTCTTATAGCAAAATATATGGTGCCGACGGAGTACAGCCTGCAAAAGGAGGATATATGTTTCGCTTTCGGCTCGCCGACCCTCTCTTTCGTCAGAAGCGCGGCGAATAGGTCCGGATGCACCCATGTCTTATTGTCCGATGCGGCCACCTTTTGATAGTCGGCTTGGTTTTTGGCGATTATCGTAGCTCTGTTGTCAAACATATAAAACAGCGCTTTATCCCCGACCTTTGGAAGCACCATGGCTCTAGGCAGGGCCTCTTGGGCAAGGTCGCTAAACATCTCGAACCTTACCTTTATCTCGTTGCCGCTATTTATAGCTCTTGCGGCGGCAACAATGGTGTCTCTTTGTCCGTCAAGTTTTGTCACCACTATGCCGGTCACGCCTTTTTGGACGCTGCCGTCGCCTTTTAGCGTCGCGCCCATTCCGTCGCTATCGATACTCACGACCGTCATCTCTACTTTTTCTTTGGCGTATACTAGCGATGCCAGCATCAAAATAGCCAAAATCAGTTTTTTCATACTTCTGCCTTTTTCAAAATTACCCCATTATAGCAAGGGGAGGATTACAAAATATATTTTATGCACTCGACTTTTCTGAGCTCTTCATATATGTAAAGCCGCTCATCTTCGCTGTAAACCAAAACTTCCAGCGTGAGGCTTACGAACTTTCCAGTCGTTGATTTATTGGACGGCGTGAGCGTAAAAGGTTTTTCTTTTAGTATGTGTACGGCGCTTGCGTGCATGCCCTCTTCGTCCATGCCTATGATTTTATACTGCCACGAGACCGGATACTCTAGCTCTAGTTTTTTACCTTCTAGTATATTCGCCACTTTTACCTCCGATTTTGCTCTCTAGCCTAATGTCGGTAATTTCCATTCCTTTGTCTATCGCCTTAACCATATCGTAAATAGTCAAAAGTCCGACGGATACCGCCGTAAGCGCCTCCATCTCCACGCCCGTCTTGCCTTCCATCTTTACCGTAACGAACATTTTAAACCCGGGCAGCTCGTCTTTTTCCTCTATGTCGCATTTGACAGACGAGAGCGCGAGCGGATGGCACATCGGTATAAGATCGCTTGTTTTTTTGGCGCCCATAACCGCCGCTATCACGGCCGTTTGAAGCACTGGCCCTTTTTTGGCCGTACCCTCTTTTACGGCTTTGTACGCCTCTTCGCTCATCTTTATCAGACCGCTTGCTACGGCTATTCTGACTGTTTCGTTTTTTTCAGAGACATCCACCATTTTCGGTAGATTGTTTTCATCTAAATGGGTTAACTCCATCTTCTATCGCTTTTTTATAATCTTCGTATCTATTGAGGTTTGAAAACTCTTTTTCGTCACCCGTTTGGACGAAAATTGTACCGATTTTCTCTAAAAGAAGGGTTAATTTGTGTTTGTTTTGCTTTATCATCTGGGTTAGCTCGGAAGATATGCTTTTGTCGTACACGGCTACGGTAGGGTGTATTTTCGAACCGCTTTGCGCGGCTATAAATAGACCGTTTTCAAAGATGAGGTTTTGTATCGACTCTTCGCTGATAAAAGGTGTGTCTACGCCGATAAAAAATATCCTGTCGGCTTGCAGCGCTTCGAATGCGCTCAGCATACCGAGCGTCGGGGCAAATAGTTCGCCGGTATCGAATCCGTCGACGGACGTTAGATCTTCGATAATCCGTTTAGGCTCTATTTTGTCGTAGTTTTTTGATGATTTTGCGTTCAGGTAGACGTTTTCGAATATCTTTGAGAGCTTTTGGAACTGCCTATAGTATAGAGGCTCGCCCCAAAAATCGAGAAACGCCTTGTCTATTCCGGCGTCCTCTTTCATTCGGGAGCTTTTGCCGCCGGAGAGGATAACGCACGGAATATCTTTTATCATTAAAAGAGCGTATTGCCTAGGTCGTTGGCTTTTTGTTCGAATTTGTTGAGGCTCTCGTTTATGTCGTCAAGAAGCGAGCCTAGTTTCGTGTTGGTTTCGGTTACCGCTGAAATTTTTTGAGCCGCGTTGTCCATCTGCTCTTTTTTCTGTGCGCCGAATGCGGCTAGCGGATTTGAGATCTGCTCTTTTTTGGCTTTCAGCATCTCTTTTGCATTTTTTTTCCACTCTTCAAAATCGCCGCCGAAGCCTATTTCGCTGGAGCTCAAATCTATCTGTATGACTCCGGCCGTCGTATCGAAGCTCTGTTTTGAGAGGACGTTTTTTTGCGAGTAGGCGATAGTCGCCCCTAGCGCCGAGGCCGCATCGAAGTCCGTTATGCCTTCTTTGTCGAGTTTCGATATGAAGATTTCGGACGTTTGTATGAAGCCTACGGCGTCGTTAGTGTCTTTGATTTTTTGTACGAAATTGGCTCCGCTGGCAGGTTTGCTTTGCGTCGTTGCGCCTACTTGAGCCGCAGCGGCTGGTTTTTCTCCGTTATCCTGCGCTTTTGGTATCTGCACCCCTGGAATATTGAAAGGGTTTGTTTTCATTAGAAAATCGACATTCATCTTTGCCGCCTTTGTTTTCTGGATGTTTAGGCCCTAAAAGCAAAATATGTTCCTATTCAAAGAAATTTTTTTTATGCTATAAAATAAAGTTATATCAAAAATATGTGCGACGGCTTTCCGGTATTACTAAAGTGGCAATTAGTAATACTTAACAAATTGTTAAAATTTAATTATTGGTTAAGTTTTGTTTAACTAGAATTTGAGGTCACGCAAACATAGATATTAGCGAGGAGAGATAATGCTAAATGGTTGCCAAGAGCCGGTAATAACGGCGTTTACGGCTACGCCGACGTATGTGGATACAAATAAAGGCGAGAGCTACTATAAGGCTCTGTTCGAAAAATGCAAAACAAGACTGGAAGCTCTAAAAAAAGAGGAGACTTCCAATTCTGAGTCCAGTATATATGAAATCCTAGAAGCCAACGACATAAGTAGAAGGGACTTTCTAAAATGGGTATCGGCTACTACCGCTACGCTGATGCTTCCTTCGTTCTTCGAGCCGCTGGTCGCCGAAGCTGCGGAGCTTATGAACAGGGCTCCTGTCATTTGGATAGAGCTGCAAGATTGCGCAGGAAATTCCGAGGCGCTCCTTAGAAGTTCTGCTCCGACGGTAGACGATCTGCTGTTTGACATTATAAGCCTGGAGTATCACGAGACGCTCATGGCCGCCGCCGGACATCAGGCGGACAAGCAGCTAGAAGACGGTATACATACGTTTAAAGGCAAATATATCCTCTTCGTGGAAGGTTCCATTCCGCTTAAAGACAAAGGTATCTACGGAACCATAGGCGCTTCGGGCGAGACTTTTGAAGAGCATCTCAAAAGACTTTCCGCCGATGCGGCCGCCGTTGTGGCCGTTGGCGCATGCGCTACTTTCGGCGGCGTGCCCGCCGCGGCTCCAAATCCGACAGGCGCGGTGGGCGTCATGGACATAGTAAAAGGCAAGCCTGTCATTAATATACCTGCATGCCCTGCGAACCCTGCGAATATGGTAGGCGTAGTGCTTCACTATCTGCTAACCGGAACAATTCCGGAGCTAGACCATCTGCTTAGACCTAAATTTGCATTTGGTTACAGAATTCACGACAACTGCGAAAGAAGAGCGCACTTTGATGCCGGCGAATTCGTAGAAAAATGGGGCGACCACGGGGCTAAAAACAACTTCTGTCTATATAAAATGGGATGCAAAGGTCCTATGACCTTCAATAACTGCTCCATCATAAGATACAACGACGGCACAAACTGGCCGATAGGCGTTGGACGCGGCTGTATCGGATGTTCCGAGCCTGATTTCTGGGATAAGTACGCGCACGAAAGGCCGATGGCGAACGCAAATATTAAAGCGCCTGGCGGCGGCGTAGAAAAATCTATAGACGAATTCGGTATGGGTCTTGTGACGGCAACGGTGGTCGGAATAGGCGTGCATGCCGCTATAAGCGCATTTGCCGGTAAAAAAAGTGGAGAAGAGGGGAATAGATAATGAGCAAACACATAGTAATTGATCCTATAACCAGGATTGAAGGACACCTAAGAGTCGAGGTCGTAATCGACGATAAAAATACGATTGTGGATGCCTACAGCTCTTCGACTATGTTTAGAGGTATCGAGACGATACTAAAAGGCAGGGATCCTAGGGATGCCGGCCTGCTTGCGATGAGAATCTGCGGCGTTTGTACGGGTACCCACTACCAAAGAAGCATAGAGGGCGTAGAGCACGCCTTCAAGGTGAAAATCCCTAAAAACGCAAGACTTGTTAGAAATCTAGTCCAAGGCGCGCTATACGTGCACGACCATATAGTCCACTTCTATCATCTGCACGGCCTTGACTGGGTGGATGTAGTATCTGCGCTAAAAGCGGACCCGAAAAAAGCCGTAGAGATAGCGAATAAGGTATCCGAAAAACCTTGGAACGTAAGCGAAGCTACTTATAAAGCGGTTCAAGAGAGGGTAACTAAATTTGTAAAACAAGGCAGACTCGGGATTTTCGGTAACGGATACTGGGGAAGCAAAGCCTACAAGCTAAGCCCCGAAGAGAACCTGATAATCCTATCCCACTATCTCGACGCTCTTGATCTGCAAAAAGAACTTGCGAAGATGATGGCGATATTCGGCGGCAAAATGCCGCATCCGCAAAGCTTCGTCGTCGGCGGCGTAACATGCGTTCAAGATATCCAAAATCCGGCTCGTATAGCGCAGTTCAAACAATGGCTCAAAAAAGGGCAAGATTTCGCGAAACACGCATACATACCTGACGTAGTCCTTGCCGGGAAAGCTTATGCCGACGAGGCGCTTGCGGGAGTAGGCGGCGGACTTGGAAACTTCATGAGCTACGGCGACTTCAGGCTTGACGATAACGACTTTTACAAAGCTTCTCTTCTATTCCCTAGCGGCGTAGTCTTGAATAAAGACATAAGTAAAGTTCTCGAAGTAGACCAGGCGAAAATTACCGAGGACGTTACGCACGCATGGTATAAAGGCGGCGCTCCGCTGCATCCGTTCAAAGGCGAGACCATACCTGAGTATACCGGCTTCGGCAAAAAAGAGAACGGTATTGCGTACCTAGATACAAAAAACAAATACAGCTGGATTAAAGCGCCTATATACGGCGACAACAGGGTAGAAGTCGGGCCGCTGGCCAGAATGGTTATCGGATATGCGAAAGGCGATAAGAGAATAAAATCGTACGTGGACGGTTTCTTTGCAAGACTCGACAAACACGTCGGCGCAAAAGTGCCGATTACGGCGCTATTCTCTACGGTCGGCAGGACGGCTGCGAGAGCTGTCGAGACAGAGCTTATGGCTGACGCTATGATGGAGTGGGTAGACGAGCTCGCAAAAAATACGGCTTCCGGTCAGCTTGATACTTGGACGCAGTTTGATTTCGACAAAGTCGCAAAAGATGCCGAAGGCTACGGTATGGCAGAGGCTCCTAGGGGCGCTCTTGGCCACTGGGTAAAAATCAAAGACGGCAAAATCGAAAACTACCAATGTATCGTTCCTTCGACGTGGAATGCGGGCCCTAGGGACGCCAAAGGCAGAATGGGCGCTTACGAGGCGTCTTTGGTCGGCACTAAGGTGGCAAATCCGGATCAGCCGCTAGAAATTCTTAGAACTATCCATAGTTTCGACCCTTGTATCGCTTGTGCGGTTCATATAGTGGATACGAAAGGAAAAGAGCTCGGCGTTTACAAGATATCTCCGAGCGCGGGGGTGTGCAATGTCTAAAAGCGCCGTGCCGGTCAAAAGAATGACCGTTGCCGGCCGTATAATGCACTGGGTCAACGCTATCTCTATTTTGGCAGCCGTGATTACAGGTCTTTATATAGGACATCCGTATTATCAGTCTTTTATATCGGATCCGGCCGTCGACAAGTATGTGATGGCATACAATAGGCTGATACACTTTGTAGGCGCGATCATTTTGGACGTTACCTCTATTATAATCGCCTATCTGTATTTCTTTAGCAGGTTTGAAAAGCCGTACAAAAAACTTATTCCAAACAAGCAAAACCTGAGCGAGTTTTGGGAGGTATTCGTCAATCTGATGAGCTTCAATAGACGCAAAAATTTCGATTCTGCCCATGCGGATAGTTTTAATACCGTCTATTTCACGATTTTCCATATCGTTTTGATTATGATGCTTCTGACCGGTCTTCAGCTCTATGTTCACGGTCTTGAGTCCGGGTATAGCTCTGTTGGCAAATGGTGGCCTTGGGTGCTCCATATCTCTACCGATTGGACGCTTTGGGTGTTCGGCGGCAATATGGGCGTCAGAATAGCGCACCATACGATGATGTGGTGGGTTATTGCTTGGGCGATTTTCCATATATACTATCAAATCTGGAGAACCATTTTCTGGAAAGAGGGAGATATTGCCATCGTTTTCGGCGGTGAGAAATTCGTAAAAGCCGATAAGGCTTGAATAAAAAAAACCTTCTAATCGGCGTAGGCAACGTCCTCTTTAAAGACGAGGGCGTAGGCGTCTACGCCGCAAAATACCTTGAGAACAACTACTCTTTCGACGACTCCCTCGAAATAATAGACGGCGGCGTGCTTGGCTTTAAGCTGATGGCGCTATTTCAAGAGTATGACAACGTAATAATCCTGGATACGGTATCGATAGAAGACAATCCAGGCTCCGTATATAGGCTTCCCTCGGATGTGCTAATGGGGCTAGGCAGTTACCGCAAAACGGCGCACGAAGTGGAAATCATAGAGATGCTAGAAATCTGCTCTATGCTCGAAAAGATGGCGAACGTAGTAATTATAGGGATCGTGCCGCTTGATATAGAGAGCGTAGAAAACAGTATGACGGACGAGGTTATATCCGCTATGCCGCAATATCTTAGAACTGTTTTGGACGAGCTGGACTCTCTAGGCGTAAAGTATGAGAAAAAAAACAATATCACGATAGAATCGGTCATAGAAAATTTTTTCAAGGAAAATTCGATTGGTAATCAAATATAGACTCGGTTTTGACGATAACAGCGACGACTATGCGTACCTCGCAAGCCAAATCCTCAAAGATACGAATTCAAACGTAATAAAAACAGACAATGAAATAATCATCTACATGGACGGGAGCGAAGACGAAATCAAAGCCGCGTTTACCGAACTTGGCGAAAAACTCCCGCTCTCTCTTTATCTATCCGGCCAAAACGTAGAAGAGGCGGCTATGATGCCCCCAAACCGTCAGGAGTTAAAAGAGGTTTCCTATCTAGCCATGTATCCGCATTTGGCTAGAGAGCTTATAGACGAGCGGAGCGAAAACTATTTTTGCATAAATGGAAAAGTCATGGTGGACGGAGTAGAAGTATTGGGCAAGGACGCCTTGATAAAATCCCTCTTTGACGTAGCCTCAGCCATTAAAAGCGGTAAAAGCGTAAGAATAAAAAACGAAGCGAACTCCTTTGTGCTCTCCTCCAAACAAAGCGACTCCGTGCTGCTTTGCAACCTAAAAGAGCCTACTCTTGTGGGGCATAACATAACGGTAGACGAAGCGCTTTCGCTATCGACGATGGAGAGGCCGTACATACTAAAGGTAAACGAAAACACGGCTCGGTTTTGTCTCTACTCTTTTGCCAATGACGCCCTGCTTCTTCTCTTGTCAAAAGCCGCGACGGATCAAGAAATAGATGTTTTATATATCTCAAAAGACGCCGATGCCGACGTAGAGCTGTTTTATACGGGCGTAAGAGGCGACGCGCCAAGAAGGAAGGCGCTGTTTTTTAGCCAAAGCGATAGATTCTTTCTAAATGAAGAATTTACTCCAGAGTCGGTTGCAAAAGATGGCGATGCGCTATTTTTCGATATGAACGTATCGGATACTTTTGGCGTCTATGCGGTAAAAAGCGGGGTAGGCGCAAAAAAAATAGCGTCGGCTTCGTTTTTTGCGTCAAACATAGCAGACGAACTAAAAGACGGTTTTGAGTTTGGAGGGAAGCTGCTGTCAAATTTTGAGGCGTCTTTTGCCGATAGATACGCCAAACTAGAAAAAGCAGCCCTAAAACCAGGCCTTGATATAGAAAACTTCTTTGATGCGGCTTCTGCCGTTCTCGGGATGGATGGCGGGTTCGCCGCCATAGTTAAGGCCGCAAACACCGCGGATATAGCCGGAGGCGTTAAACTTGATTTCGTGCTGCAAAGCGAGAACGGCGCGGCTTACCTGAATTTGAAAAAATGTTTCGCTTCTATTTTGAGCTACAAGCTCGCGGGCGTAGAGGACGAGATACTCGCCTATTCCATATTCGAGTCGGCCGTGGACTTTCTTATACTCTCGCTTGACGAGGCAAAAAAAAGTTTCGCCGTCTCGAAAATAAACATCGGCGGCGAGTTTTTGCTGTCAAAGGCGTTTGTGTCAAAACTAAAATCGAAGATAAAAAACGTGGATATAGACATGGCTCTAAACTCTTTGCCGCACAACTTAAAAGGCCTATACGAACTTGCCGTCTAAAACCGCCTCGATTTTAGTCCGCGGTATCGTACAAGGGGTCGGTTTCCGCCCTTTTGTGGCGAAACTGGCCGCCAAGCTAAAGCTTAGCGGAACCGTTCAAAACTCAGTTGACGGCGTATCTATAACTATTAGCGGCGATGCGACGGATATAGGGCTTTTTTTGCATGAACTACGAAACAATCCTCCGACGCTCGCAAAAATAGAGAGCATAGAGGCAAAAGAGTGCGAGCCGCGCTTTTTTGACGGCTTCATAGTCGAGGAGAGCGAGACGGCGCTCGCGCAAAACTCCCTTTTCCCCCCGGATCTCACCATATGCGAAGAGTGCCAAAAAGAGCTTTTCGACAAGAGCGACAGAAGATTTTTATATCCGCTTATAAACTGCCAAAACTGCGGCCCCAGATTTACCGTAATAGAGTCGTTGCCCTACGATAGGGAGCGTACGTCCATGCGTTTTTTTGAGATGTGCGAAGAGTGCAAAAAAGAGTATTTAGATGTTTTAGATAGAAGATTTCACGCTGAACCGATCTCTTGTCCTTCTTGCGGCCCGTCGTTCTACCTAAAAAACGGCGAAGGCGCGCTGCTTGAAGCTTCAAAAGAGGGCGATATACTCAAAAAGGTAGCGGCAGCTCTAGAAGAGGGGAAAATAGCGGCGCTTAAAGGCGTAGGCGGTTTTCATCTGCTTTGCCGGGCAGATAGCGACGAAGCTGTGCTGCGGCTTAGGGAGAAAAAAAGAAGAGCAAAGAAACCGCTGGCGGTTATGTTTAAAAACATCGAAAACGCCAAAAAGGAGTGTGTGCTGGAGCCTTTTGAGGAGTCTCTGGTTTCGTCAAAAGAGCGGCCTATAACGATAGTCAAAAAATCGGACTCCTTTTCCCTTAGCCGCCATATATCGTTTGATAGTCCTTATCTGGGCATATTTCTGCCCTATAGCGGCACATATAGCATTTTAACCGAGATGGTAGGCTTTCCTATAGTCGCGACTAGCGCAAATATATCGGATGAGCCTATTATTACCGATGAAGGCGAGCTGTTCGAGAGGCTTTTCGGGGCGTTTGATTTTGCGCTCTACTATGACAGAAAGATAGTTCAGGGGTGCGACGATTCCGTTGTAAGAAGCTGCGGTGAAAATATCGTAAAACTTAGAAATTCAAGAGGGTATGCCCCGCTATTCCTAAAGTCGTCGCATGGGTTTGAAGCTCCCGTATTTTGCGCGGGTGCACACCAGAAAAACTGCTTCGCGTTCGCTTTTGGAGAGCAGATAGCGATATCGTCCCATATAGGAGACCTGGGCTCTATCGAAGCTTCCGAATACTACGAAAAAAGCGTTTTGCATATGAAATCTCTTTGGAATATCGATTTTGGGCTTGCGGTATGCGACAAAAACGATCGATATGCGTCAAGCGAGTATGCGGCCGGGCTTGGCGTCAAGCTTTTGAGATTGCAGCATCACAAAGCCCATTTTCTTGCTTCGCTATACGAAAATAACGCCGTAGAGGACGATGCGATAGGCGTAGTGTGGGATGGAACCGGGCTTGGCGACGACGGGTCGGTGTGGGGCGGCGAGTTTTTTCTGAAAAAAGGTTACGAGATAGAGAGGATCTGTTCGCTGCCGTCGTTTTGGCTGCTTGGCGGCGAAAAGGCGGCAAAAGACGCCAAAAAATCGGCGCTTTCGCTAATTCTTTCGTTTTTGTCCGGGGAGGAGGCCGAGGCGGCGGCTTGCAAGCTTGGATATTCGAGCTTTGAGCAAAGGATGCTTTTTGACGCATTCGACAAAAAGATAAATTGCTACCGAACTTCGTCCATGGGAAGGCTGTTTGACGGGATCGCGGCTTTGGCCGGAGTTGTTCGCGGCGATATATACGAAGGAGAGAGCGGCCTGATGCTGGAGGCCCGGTACAATTACAATAACCCCGAATACTTCGATGTCTTGGACGGCGTGTCCATAGATATGAGATCTCTTTTAAGGGCCGTTATTGCCGAAAATGAAGCGCAAAAAATATCTACTATGTTTATAAATACGCTCGCTAAATGGATAAAGAACGTCTCTTGCGAATATGGGTTACCGTTTTATTTTAGCGGCGGGGTGTTTCAAAACTCAGCCTTGGCGGCCGCCGTCAAAAAAGAACTTGGTCCCAAAAGAGCCAATTTCCATACGGTTTTGAGCCCAAACGATTCGTCTATATGCGTAGGACAAGCGGCTTACGCAGGGCTTTTTCTTCAAGGGAAGATTTTGAAAGAAGATTTTTAGAAATAAGTAAATAAAATCTTGACCAAATAATACTAAAGTAAGGATTTGTATTATGCATATTCCGGACGGTTTTTTGGCTCCGGCTACGTATCTCCCGCTTTTGGCTATCGAGATCGGCGTGCTTTACTACGCTTTCAAAAAAACAGCCGCCTCTATAAGCGACGATAGCATCTTGCCGTTTTTGGCGTCAATATCCGCGTTTAGCTTCGTAATCATGATGTTTAATATTCCTATTCCAGGCGGTACGAGCGGACACGCGACCGGTGTCGCAGTGCTTGCTCTCTTGTTTGGGCCGTGGGTTGCTATTTTTTCGATTAGCGTAGTGCTTTTGCTTCAGGCGCTATTGTTTGGGGACGGCGGAGTGCTTGCGTTTGGCGCAAACGCCCTGTGTATCGGTGCGGTAGGCGCTTTTGCGGCGCATTTTGCCGGTAAGATTTCAAGTAGATTTTTTAATGAGAAAATATCATGGTTTTTGGCCGGATATGCGGGGGCGGTTCTCTCTTCCGTCGCAGTCGCCCTATTGTTGGGTATTCAGCCGCTGTTTTTTACGGACGAGACCGGCAAGGCGGCATTTTTCCCGCTTGGAATAGAGATTACCGTGCCGGCCCTTGTCGGTTCGCACGCGCTATTTTTCGGAGCGCTTGAAGGAGCCGTTACGGTCGGAGCGCTATCGCTTATTAGGAGGGTTCATACGATGCCTTTGGGGGCGCAGCGATGAACGGGTACAAAAAACTAATAGTCTGGCTTGCGGTACTTATCTTGTTGACTCCGCTTGGACTACTCACCCAAAACCCCGCATGGGGCGAGTGGAGCGAAGAAGAGCTGTCCGCTATGATAGGATTTGTTCCAAAAGGCATCAGGGAAGGGTCGCTTTTAAATGCTCCGTTTGCCGATTATGCATTCGCTCCGTTTGGAGAGGCCGGCGGTTATATATTTAGCGCGGCTTTAGGTTCCATTCTCGTGATTTTTATTTTTTATGCCCTAAAAAAAGTATCCAATGCAAAAAAATAATCTTTTGTTGGCGGGTTACGCCATTTTTATCGTTATTCTTAGCGTTTCCGCCTCATACGCCGTCTTCGCCGCCGCCGTTTTGATCTCTTTTGTGCTGCTAAAGCAAAGGAGAAAAACGGAGATTTTTAAAAGGGCTTTTTTTGCGGTTGTATTTTTCGCCGGGCTTACTTTTGCGGGAAACCTTGTCGCCTCGATGTCGTTTGGCTCAGGCGTTGATTACGGACACTTCGCGCTACTTTTTTGCAGGAGTTTTTCGATGACGTTTTTGACGTTGTCCGTCGTCGATAGAGTAGGCATATTCAATATATTTAGCAAAGGCGGCTCTTTTGCGGTATTTGTCGTTTTGCTTTTTTCAAAGATAGAGAGCCTAAAAAAGGAGATGCAGGATTTCTTGGAGGCCGCGAGAAGCAGGGGCGCTATTAATTACGGCCTCAAAGACTCTTTATCCTTGCTGTCCGTTATAGTTACGGCTCTTTTGATTAGGAGCCTGGACGGTTTTAAAACAAGTGCGGAAAGCATGAGGTCAAGAGGCTATAGTGCTTAAGATAGAAAACCTCTCATATTCAAAAAACGGCAAACAGATACTAAAAAATATCTCTTTTGAGCTCGAAAAAGGCGAAAAAATCGTACTTTTGGGGCTAAACGGCAGCGGCAAGACTACGCTTTTGAAGCTTTTGAACGCGCTATGTTTCGCCAATGACGGCAGTTTTGTTTTTGAGGGCGAAAAAGTAGAAAAAAAAAGTTTTACTAAGCGGTTTGAAAAAAGTTTTAGGCAAAAATGTTCGCTCCTGTTTCAAAACTACGAAGCGATGTTTTTTTGCAAAAATATCTACGAAGATATATCTTTTTCGCCCGCCAGATTCGGGCTCTCCGATATAGAGCAGAGGGTTTGCATGGCGGCAAATATGTTTGGACTCGGGGAGAAGCTTGACGAGTTCGCTTTCAATATGAGCGGCGGGGAGAAGCAAAGGGCGGCTCTCGCTTGTATATTTGCGCTCTCTCCGGATTTGATTTTGCTCGATGAGCCGACAAGCGCGCTGGACCCTTTTTGGAGCGCCAGACTCGTTGAGCTTCTGGAAGGGTGCGGAGCCTCCGTCATAACGGCTACCCACAATCTCTCTTTGGCCGCCGAGTTTGGACGAAGGGCTATAGTTATGAGCGATGGAGAGATTTTGTTTGACGGGGCTACGGACGAATTCTTGGCCGACAAGGAGCTTATGGGCGCCGCCGGTTTTATGCACTCCCACAAGCATCGTCATAACAGTGAAACACACGAGCATATGCACGTCCATGATTTGTATTAGATAATTTTAAAAGGATATAGAATGTGTAAAGATTGCGGCTGCACTATAGCCGGAGCAAATAGCGGGCATCACCATCATCATCACGGCGAGAATGAGCATCACCACCACCACGAGCATCTGCATCAAAATCCGCAGCTAAACGACAAAAAAACGATAGCGGTCATCACAAAAATACTTGACGAGAACGACCGTGAAGCGGCAGGCAACAGGGAGCACTTCGACGAAGCCGGAGTGCTTGCGGTAAACCTGATGAGCTCTCCGGGCAGCGGCAAGACGAGCCTCCTGGAGAAAACTATAGAGGCTGGGAGCCTCAAAATAGCCGTCATAGAGGGCGACCTTGAGACGAATAAAGACGCCGACAGGATAAAGGCAAAAGGCGCGGCCGCATATCAAATAACGACCGGAACGGCTTGCCACCTCGACGCCCATATGGTGCACCATGCTCTGCACGAGTTGCCTATAAACGATATGGACGTCGTCTTTATAGAAAACGTCGGAAACCTGGTGTGTCCGGCGAGCTACGATTTGGGCGCGCATCTAAACGTCGTGCTTTTGTCTATCCCGGAGGGTGCGGATAAGATACAAAAATATCCGGTTATGTTCAGGGCCGCCGATCTGATAGTGTTTACGAAGTGCGATTTGCTGCCGTATTTTGACTTTGATATGGCCGAGGCAAAAGAGGACGCCAGACGCCTAAATCCGAAAGCCGATATCTTGGAGCTGTCCACAAAAGACGAAGCCAGTATTCAAAAGTGGATAAACTATCTAAAATTCAAAAAAGAGCTAAGGGGATAATATGTGCCTCTCTATACCTTCCAAAGTCGTCTCTCTGGACGAAGACAATATGGCAACGGTGGATACGCTTGGAGTCAAAAGGGTCGTCAGCCTCGATTTGATGCCCGAAGCCGTCGGCATCGGCGACTACGTGCTTATACATATCGGATACGCCATAAACAAAATAGACGAAGAGAGCGCGCTTCTTAGCATAGAGACGTTCAAGGAGATAATCGCCCAAATGGACGAGGAGGAGCGAAGAGAGGCCATAGGTGAGTAGCCGGGCGGATTTTAATATCCTATTTGACGGCTTTAGGGACAAGGATACTATTTTCGCTCTAAAGAAAAAAATCACGGAAGACGCCAAAGGGCTAAAAGAAAAGCTCTATATTATGGAAGTTTGCGGAGGACATACGCACACGATTATGAAATACGGCATAAATCAGATGATGCCGGATAGTATAGAGTTCGTGCACGGTCCAGGATGCCCCGTATGCATCATGCCAAAAAACAGGATAGACGCCGCTATCGCGCTTGCGGGGATGAAAGATACCATCTTGGTTGCCCTGGGCGATATGATAAGGGTGCCAGGCTCCAAAATCTCTTTGTCGCAGATGAGGGGAGAGGGGGCGGACGTGCGTTTCGTCTATTCGCCGACCGAAATACTAAAAATCGCCGCCGACAATCCGGCTAAAAACGTAATATATTTCGCCATAGGTTTTGAGACGACTACGCCGATGACCGCTGCACTAATCGAGAGAGGATTAATGCTGGGGCTAAAAAACATATATTACGCCATAAACCACGTAACGGTGCCCCAGCCGATGTGCGCCATCATGGATGATAGCGAAACCAAGGTAAACGCCTTTTTGGCTCCGGCGCACGTCAGCGTCATTACGGGCTCTAAAATCTATAAGCCGATAAGCGAAAAATACAAAGTCCCGATAGTCGCCGCAGGGTTCGAGCCGGTCGATATTATGCAGGCGATATCGATGCTGCTTGCCCAGAAGCTTGAAGGCAGAAGCGAGACCGAGATAGAGTATCTAAGAAGCGTAAAAGAGGAGCCAAACTCAAAAGCCGTGGAGATGATAAACAAATATATGGAAGTGGACGACTTTTTTGTCTGGAGAGGCATCGGACCTATACCTAAAAGTTCGCTTAGGCTAAAAGAGGAATATTCCCGTCTGGACGCTTACAAGGTGTTTGCGTCGACGCTTCCGAAAGAGTCTGCCGAAGACCACAAGCTCTGCATCTGCGGCGAAGTCTTAAAAGGCAAAGCCAAGCCTTACGATTGCAAGGTTTTTGGGAAGGCGTGCACCCCGTCGACTCCTCTTGGTTCCTGCATGGTAAGTTCGGAGGGCGCTTGCGCTGCATATTTCAAATACGGGAAGGCGATATGAAAAGCGTAACGTTGGCGCAAGGTTCGGGCGGAGTAGAGTCCAATAAACTTATAAACGATGTTTTCTTTTCGAGGCTCAAAAACGACATTTTGCTTTCGGCTGAGGATGCCGCCGTATTTAAGATTGAGGGTAAAAGCGCATTTACGACCGACAGCTTTATAGTGAGCCCCATATTTTTTGCCGGAGGGGATATAGGCAAGATAGCGGTTTGCGGCAGCTGCAACGACCTTGCCATGATGGGGGCTAGGCCGAAATATCTCTCTTTATCGCTTATTATAGAGGAGGGGTTTGCCATCTCCGATTTGGAGAAGATAGCCGATTCGATAGCTGTCGAGCTTGAAAAAAACGGGGCTTTGGTCGTAACCGGAGACACAAAGATCGCTCCTAGGGGCAGCGTGGACAAAATATTCATCAACACCTCCGCTGTAGGCGAGGTGTTGATTGACGGCATTAGCTGCAAAAATATAAAAGCCGGGGATAAGATAATCGTCTCCAGAAGCATAGGCGAACACGGCGCTGCTATATTTTCGGCCAGGGAAGGTATCGAGCTGGTGAGTTCCCTCAAAAGCGACTGCGCTTCGATGTGGCCTACGGTCTCTAAATTCATAGAGGCGAAAGCCGAGATTATAGCTATGCGGGACGCTACGAGGGGCGGTGTTGCCGCGGTTTTGAACGAATGGTGCGCATCGTCTAGCGTTTCCATGGATATAGATGAGGATTCGTTCACTGTTTTGCCGGAGGTTGCCGGAGTGTGCGAACTGCTCGGATTCGAGCCTTTTAGTCTGGCGAATGAAGGCACATTTGTGATGGCCGTCAGAGGCGGCGAGGATGAGATTTTGAATATCCTGAAATCAGACGAATTTACAAAAAATGCGGCTATCGTAGGCGAAGCGGTAGATGACGGCAAAAAAAGAGTAATCTTGAAAAACGGTTACGGTACTAGAAGAATACTTGAGTATCCGACAGGCGAACTGCTGCCGAGAATCTGCTGATGCACGAGTATTCCATAGTCCAAAACCTGCTTGATCTGTGCGAGCAAAACGCCGCTGCGAACGGCGCCTCAAAAATACACAAAGTCATAGTCGGAATAGGCGAGATGAGTTCTGTGGAACCAAGCTTGCTTAAGACCGCTTTTGATACGTTTAAACAAGATACGATAGCGGACAATGCGGTAATGGATATTCAAAGATTGCCTTTAAAGGCTGAATGTTTTGATTGTGGCGCCGATTTTGTCCCTACTATGTCCAATTTTCTGTGTCCGAACTGCTCTTCGCCGAATACAAAGCTCGTAAGCGGGGATGAGTTGTTACTTTTAAGTTTGGAAATTGAATAATACCTACTAAACGCATCAATTAAACCAGCGGAGGGGTTTGAGCTATGATCGATAACGACGAAGAGTATGCAAAGGGCGAAGTGGTAAAGCCCGATAAGGTAAAAAAGGTCGAGAGGGAAGAGACTATAGACGATCTGGATAGTCTAAAAAAGTTAGAACCGATGTATAAAGGCTCCAATGCGATAAAAGCCTTTTTGAACAAAAAAAACAAAGGTAGCGGCAAAAGCAAATAGCATTTGTTAATCTTTTGCTTAAAATTAGCTTTAAAAACCTACAATTATTATAAATTTTTAATATTTTTTTTCCAATACCCCTTGATTTCATTGGTTTTTATGCTAGAATATAACCGCATTACATTAATTTACAGAGGAGAAGTCCTATGAATAAGGCTGAATTCATCTCTATGGTTGCCGCTAAGGCCGGTACTTCAAAAAAAGATTCAGAAGCGAATCTTAACGCAATACTAGCGGTAATCTCTGAGACTCTTGCAAAAGGTCAAGATGTTCCGTTTATAGGTTTTGGTACTTTTAAAGTAGTAAAAAGACCTGAGAGAATGGGAAGAAACCCAGGAACTGGTCAAGCTATTAAAATACCTGCTACAAGTGCGGTTACTTTCAAAGTTGGCGCTAAACTAAAAGAAGCTGTTGCTGGTAAAAAAGCTCCTGCAGCTAAAGGTAAAAAAAAGTAATCCAAATTTAGGCGGCTTTTGTCGCCTAAACCCCACTTCCTTCATTTATTTTTTTCAAATAATATATCAAAGCCTCTATTTCGCTATCCGTCAAAAAATACTCCGGCATTACGCTTCTTTTTTTACTGAACTTAAGACTGTTTTTTATGTCGTTAAAAGAGCTTTTTGATATCTTCGGAGCCGCTATTTTTATTGTTTTGTTATTTTTTTGGTAGCTACCTATACTCATTCCTTCGCCGTATTTGCCGTGGCATTTGTCACAGCCGACGCCCCTGGGATTTTTATATAGCATCTCCCCGTATTCGAAGCTGTTAATAAAAGATTCCGCTGCCGCGAAACTGGACGCAAAAAGCAGCGCAAAAAGCGTTTTTTTCAACCAAAACCTTCAAAGCAAAATTATCCTATAATACCCCAATTTCGCTTGATTTAAAGGAATTTCGTGGAGCTTTTGGACGGTAAAAAACTCTCATCAAAAATAAAAGAAAATCTAAAAAAAGAGACTGCAAAATTTATAGAAGAAAAAGGTGTTACCCCCGGTCTTGCCGTGATACTAGTCGGCAATGACCCGGCAAGCCACGCTTATGTGTCTATGAAGGCAAAAGCTTGCAAAGAGGTGGGCATATATAGCGTCACACACGAGATGCCGGATACCGTGACGGAAGCCGATATCCTCTCTACAATTCAGATGATAAACGACAATCCAAAAATCCACGGTCTTCTAGTTCAGCTGCCGCTTCCTAGTCATGTAGACTCTACAAAAATACTAGAGGCAATAGCCCCTTCAAAAGACGTTGATGGTTTCCACCCTTTTAATCTCGGTCGTTTGGTTGCAGGGCTTGATACTTTTGTCCCTTGTACACCGCTTGGGGTT